>NZ_AP023321.1:0-670000 GCF_015140235.1 Solibaculum mannosilyticum
GAATGTGTTATAATGTGAGATACGTATCAGGGGATTTTGCCGTCTTTGACAGGTATCCCCTTTCCAGTACACACTACTTTGGTATCGTGGGGGAACTTGAATGGAATCATTTTTAGACGCATGGAAGAGTGTCAGCGATTATTGCAAGGACCATATGCACGAAGTGGCCTTCAATGTCTGGATCAAAATCATCAAGCCGGTCAGCCTCGAGGATGGACAGGCTGTGCTTTCGGTCCGCACTCGTTTTCAGAAGGATATCATTGAGAAAAACTATATGGATCTTCTCAATTCGGCCTTTGAGCAGACTCTGGGATTCCAGCCTCCCATTGTGCTGATCACCGAGGAGGATCAGAAAGAGGGGCAGGCTTCCCCGTCGGAAGACCAGCCGCCCCGTCAAACCAAGGTGTTAAACGGCGACCGTTCCACTTTGGAGTATACCTTTGATAATTTTATTGTGGGAGCGTCCAATAAATTCGCCTATGCTGCAAGCCAGGCGGTGGCCACCAATCCGGCCGGCGCTTACAATCCCCTGTTTATTTACGGTGGATCAGGGCTGGGCAAGACCCATCTGCTGTACGCCATCTGCAATGAAATTTATAAGAATTTTAACGACATCAATATTGTGTACATCAAAGGCGATGATTTTACCAACGAATTGGTGGAAGCTATTTACAACAAAACTACCAACTCGTTCCACAATAAATACCGTCAGGCCGATGTCCTGTTGGTGGACGACATCCAGTTTATCGCCGGCAAACTGCAAACCCAGGAGGAATTCTTCCATACGTTTGACAGCCTCTTCCAGGCCGGCAAACAGATTGTGCTGGTATCCGACCGTCCGCCCAAGGAGATCGCAACACTGGAGGAACGGCTGCGCACCCGGTTTGAATGGGGACTTCTGGCCGACGTCCAACCCCCGGACCTGGAGACCCGTGTGGCCATTATCAAGCGCAAAGCCGAGGCGTTGGACATCGCCATCCCGGACGAGCTTTGTATGTTCATCGCAAACCGCTTGAAGACCAACATCCGCCAGCTGGAGGGAGCCGTCAAGAAGATGAAGGCCTACCAGCAGCTTGCCGGGGAAGCCCCGTCTATTTTGTCGGCCCAAAATGCCATCCGGGACGTGCTCAACGACAATCAGCCTATCCCAGTGACCATCGACCGCATTTTGACCGAGGTATCCCGCACTTGTATGGTCACCCCGGAGGAGATCAAATCCAACAAGCGTTCAGCTCAGATCTCCAACGCCCGCCAAATCGCCATCTATGTGGTCCGGGAGATCACACAGATGTCCCAATCGGCCATCGGCGAGAAGTTCGGCGGCCGGGATCACTCCACCATCAATTACGCCATCCAGCAGGTGGAGAAGAACATGCAAAAGGATCCCTCCTACCGCGCCACCATTGACGACATCATTAAAAATATCCGGGAAAAATAAGATCCCGGGTTCCTTTTTGAAAAGAGAAGAGCTGTAAACAATCATCGGCAACCGTATGGGCTTTGGTCTGGTGAACAAAGTTTCACTAGTCAGGCCCTCCCTTTTCCTTTTTTAGTTTTCCACAATTTCCCCAATGTTTTCCACGTGGAAAAGGCAGTTGTTTTGTGGAAACCGATTTTTCTTCTCTTTTTCCCACCTTGTTTCCTCTTACTTTTCCAAACGAACAGATGGGAGAAAAGGGCCGTCAAACACCCTTCTTATGCGGTTTTGCGCCCTTTTTTGACATTTGTTTTCCCATTTTTTCACCGTATACGCAGGATGTGCAAAGTACAGTGGAAGAAATCGGTTTCGTTTGTTTACATAATTCCTCTATTTTTCCAAGGATTTTTTCACTTTCCACTTTTTTCTTTCCACAGCGCGTTAAGAGCTGTAACCCCCGCGTGAAACAATGAATTTTTATTCACGTTTTTGTCCACGATGGGCGGACAGCTCAAATTCCCGTATAACGGTGCTTCTTCGACCTTTTCCACCGTTTGCACCGCCTCTACTACTAATACTAAAACAAGTAATCCTACCATTCCTTAGAAAGGGTGAGAGTATGCAGATCACCTGCCAACGTCAACCATTATTGGACGCCGCCACCAGTGTGCAGCGAGCGGTATCCACAAAATCGTCCATTCCGGCTCTGGAAGGCATTTTATTGGAGACCAGAGAGGGAGAACTCAGCTTGTCCGGTTTCGACTTGGAACTGGGAATTGTCACCTCCATTGAAGCCACCGTACAAGAAGAAGGAGCTTTGGTGGTATCGGCCCGCCTCTTTGTGGACATTATACGCAAAATGGACAGCGACAATGTCTCCATTCAGACCGATGAGAAGAATCTCATCATCATCCAAGGCGGACAAGCGGAATTTTCCATTATGGGAACACCTGCGGCGGAATTTGCCGAGCTGCCCTCCCTCAAGGATGGGACAGAAGTCACACTGCCCCAGAATTTATTGGCCGGCATGCTGCGGCAAACCCTGTTCGCTGTGGCCCAGACCGATAATAAACCCATTTATACGGGAGTACTGTTTGAATTAGAACAAAATCTGATCCGGCTGGTGGCTTTGGACGGTTACCGTCTTGCAATACGGGAGGAACCCGTGACGGTGGACAGCAATTTCCGTTTTGTGGCGCCGGGCAAAACCCTCAGCGAAGTGCTGCGCCTGCTGGGAGACGACGACCAGCCGGTGACCATCACGGTAGGAACACGCCATATCTTTTTCTCCATCAATCGATATTCCGTGGTGTCCAGGCTGTTGGACGGCGAATTCTTGGATTATAAAAAATCGGTTCCCCAGGGCGGCAATACGCAGGTGCGCGTCAAGACAAGGGCGCTCATCGACAGCATTGAACGAGCCTCCCTGTTGATTTCAGACCGGTTGAAGAGCCCGGTCCGCTGCATTTTTGAAGAGGATGAGATCCGTATCAGCTGCGTCACAACCGCCGGCAAAGTGCGGGATCAGGTGGAGGCCTCTTTGGAAGGCGATCGGGTGGAAATCGGCTTTAACCATAAATATCTGTTGGATGCACTCAGGGCATCGGAAAGCGATGAAGTGCGTGTGGTTCTCAGCGGACCGGTGGCACCCATGAAGGTGCTGCCAGTGGAGGGAGAACATTTTCTCTTCCTGGTGCTGCCAGTGAGGCTCAAAAATGAGATATGAGAAAGTAAGCATCGACACCCCTTTTATCAAGCTGGATAATTTATTAAAATTAGCCGGTGCCGCCTCCACCGGCGGTCAGGCAAAATTGATGATTCAGTCGGGGGCGGTGCAGGTCAATGGAGAGGTATGCACCATGCGGGGCAAAAAGATGCATCCGGGGGATACCGCCTGTACCGATGAGATGAGCATTGAGGTTGTCTCTGTATGACGGTAACCCATTTGGAAGGCAAGGGATTCCGAAACCTTTTGGATTTTTCCCTCTCTTTTGGACAGGGGGTCAACATCCTGTACGGGGACAATGCCCAGGGCAAAACCAATCTTTTGGAGGCTTTGTGGATGTTCACCGGTTCCAGGAGCTTCCGCGGGGCCAAGGATGCCGAACTCATCCGATTTGAGGAGAAAAAAGCCTCCCTTACGCTTCAGTTTAAAGCCCAGGGCCGGGATCAGGAGGCCCAGCTTCAGATAGGGGACGGCAAACAAGCTTTATTAAATGGGGTAGGTCCCTCCCCTGTCTCGGTTTTGAATGGGCAGTTTTGCGCGGTGGTGTTTGCGCCGGGGCATCTCTCCTTGGTTAAGGAGGGCCCGGAAGGACGCCGCCGGTTCTTGGATCAGGCCATCTGTCAGGTGTGGCCCAAATACGCCTCTTTGCTGGGGGAATACCATCGATGCCTTCATCAGCGGAATATGTTGTTGAAGGATGTGGCGTTTCACTCCCAGCTTCTCGATACCTTGGACATTTGGGAGCATTTTCTCAGCAGCTACGGCGGCCAGATTTGTTCCATCCGGATGCGGTACTTGGAGCGTCTGGCTCCCACAGCAGCCGCTCTTTACGGGGAGATGTCCGGAGACAAGGAAGCCCTTTATATTGCGTATCATTCCAAAGCACAGGGGGTTCCATGGGATAAGTCCATTGAAGAGGCTTTGAAACAGAGCCGTAAGGATGACATTGCCGCGGGATACACCACCGTAGGTCCCCATCGGGATGATCTAAAGCTTCTTTTAGATGGGAAGCCGGCTAAAAATTATGGATCCCAAGGCCAACAGCGGTCGATTGTGTTGTCCCTCAAGATGGCGGAAGCTGATGTGCTCAAGGGCATCACAGGAGAACAACCGGTGCTTTTGCTGGACGATGTTATGAGTGAGTTGGATCCCAGACGGCAGGATACGATTTTGAACCACGCGGGGGCGGGTCAGGTATTTGTCACCTGCTGTGACCCGGCGCCGGTGGTGCGTCTGACAGAGGGGGAAGTGTTTGAGGTATCTGGAGGGATGATCCGTCCGGGCCTCTTCAAGGAGGAATGAGCTGTGTATCTCCATTTGGGTCAGGACGTTGTGGTGAGAACCAGAGACATTGTGGGTATTTTTGATTTGGATACCTCTACCGTCTCCAAGGAAACACGCAGGTACCTGACCAAGGCCGAACAGGAAGGAAGGGCTGTGACGGTGTCCACCGAGCTGCCCAAGTCCTTTGTGGTATGTGCCTGCCAGAGGACAGGGCGGCAGATTGTATATATCTCCCAAATATCCTCCTCCACCCTGTTAAAACGATCGGGACGGACAATGTCCGCCAGGCAAAGCCTGGACCCATGACGCCCTGGGGCCGGGGGAAGGGCTAATACTTTGTGGACACGGTGCCCGGGCTATTGAATTTACCCTATCCCATCCCCAGCCGCGGGAATGAATCATGTCAGTATTCGATAAAAATCAAAAGCGCGAAGTGGAAGCGGGCACTGCCCGCCAGGCATTGCCTGGGAAATCAAATGCAATGGAGGGTTTGCCATTGGATATTCAAAATAGACCCGAAGAGGAAAAGTACGACGGCAATCAAATACAGGTGCTGGAAGGCTTAGAGGCTGTCCGCAAACGCCCTGGTATGTACATCGGCTCCACCGGTGAACGGGGTCTTCATCACCTTGTGTACGAGGTAGTGGACAACGCCATCGACGAAGCTATGGCTGGATTCTGCAAAAATATTCTGGTGGAGATTCTGCCCGGAGAGATCATCCGCGTCACCGACGACGGCCGCGGCATCCCGGTGGGCATCCAGCCTAAGATGGGCATCCCGGCTGTGACGGTGGTGTTCACCGTCCTGCACGCCGGCGGTAAATTCGGCGGCGGCGGATATAAGATGTCCAGCGGCTTGCACGGCGTGGGTGCATCGGTGGTCAACGCCCTGTCGGATTGGCTGGAGGTAGAGGTCAGGGACGGACAGCACATCTATCATCAGCGATTTGAACGAGGCCCGGCGGTGGACGACTTACACATCGTAGGGGATACCACCGAAACCGGAACCACCGTCACCTTTCAGCCGGACGCCTCTATTTTTACCGATACTACAGTATATCGCTTTGAGGTATTGCAGCGCCGTCTGCGGGAGCAGGCCTTCTTAAACGCCGGTCTGCACATCAAGCTGGTGGACAAGCGGGAAGAAGAGAATATCATCACCGACTCCATGTGTTATGAAGGCGGCATCCGAAGCTTTGTGGAATACATCCAGGAGCGCACCAAGGTCACCCCTGTTCATCCGGACGTCATCTACATCACCTGTGAGGACGAGGATTCCACCGCTGAGGTTGCCCTCCGGTACAGCGACAGTTTTGAGGAGACCATTCTCTCCTTTGCGAACGACGTTCATACTGTGGACGGCGGTACGCATGAAACCGGTTTTAAATCGGCTTTGACCCGTGTCTTTAACGAGTATGGACATCGGTTCAAGCTGCTCAAGGAGGAGGAAAAGCTTTCGGCTGAGGATGTCCGGGAAGGAATTACCGCCATCATCAGCGTCAAGCTCAAGGAGGCCCAGTTTGAGGGCCAGACCAAGGCGAGATTGGGCAATACCGAAGTCCAGACTATGGTCAGCCGCATGGTGTACGACAAGCTCATGACCTACTTTGAGGAAAATCCCAATGTAGCCGGCATGATCTTTGAAAAAGCGGTGGCGGCATCGGTGGCCCGTGAGGCGGCCAGAAGGGCAAGGGAGCTGGCCCGCCGCAAGACGGCCTTGTCCTCGGGAGGACTTCCCGGCAAGCTGGCCGATTGTCAGGACAGGGATTCCGAAAACACAGAGATTTACATCGTCGAGGGAGACTCGGCAGGCGGTTCGGCCAAGTCGGGACGTGACCGCCGGTTCCAAGCCATCCTTCCCCTATGGGGCAAGATGTTAAACGTGGAGAAGGCAAGGCTTGACAAAGTATACAACAACGAAAAACTCATGCCGGTTGTCATGGCTTTGGGCTGCGGTATCGGCGAGGAATTCGATATTGAGAAGCTGCGTTACGGCAAGGTTATCATCATGGCCGATGCCGATGTGGACGGATCCCATATCCGGACCCTGCTCCTCACCTTTTTCTTCCGTTTCATGCGCCCTCTTATCGAGGAAGGGCATATTTTCATCGCCCAGCCTCCCCTGTTCCAGGTGAAGAAGGGCAAGCAGGTGCGGTACGCCTTCTCGGACGAGGAGCGGGACCAATACATCGCGGAATTCGGCGGCAATGCCGATGTACAGCGGTACAAAGGTCTCGGTGAGATGGATTCGGAGCAGCTGTGGGAGACCACCATGAATCCGGAGAACCGGACCATTCTACAGGTGGAGATGGAGGATGCCGTGGCAGCCAATGAGATTTTCACCATCCTGATGGGGGACAAAGTGGATCCCCGCCGTGAATTCATCGAGCAAAATGCCAAATACGTCCAGAATTTGGACATTTAAAGAAAACGTCAAGGGCGGTTTGGCCGAATGGTATCGCGCCCGGAAAGGGGATCGAATATGGAAAAAGAGCATTCCCAGGATCAAGATTACGAGCTTGAGAAGCAGGAACTGTTTGAAGCGCTGGAGGACATCCAGCCCCAGAAAGAGTCGGATCATGAGGAACAAGTCCCCCTTGCCCACGAGGACGAGGAAAATTGTATTTATCTGATCTATACCCTGCAGCAGCAGGAGATTGTAGACGCTCTGCGCATCGCCCGGGTGTTTAAGTCGGTGGGCGTAGGACAGTGGGTGCGCACTGCACTGATGGTAGTGGTCATGGCCATCACCATTTACAACATCACCATTGACCCCAATTACATCGGCATGGGCGCCTTTTTGATCACCCTGTGCGTGCTTATCATCCTGGCCATATGGCTGGTGCCGGCATTGGGGATCCGCAGCCAGGCGAAGCAGGCTTTTGACGGGCAACCCATCCAGGTACGCCTGTTCCCCGACCGCATCGAGGCCGGCAAGGTGGACGGCGACAGCATGGGAATGGTATCCTTAGAGCGGGCCACCCGCATTGAGCACGACAAAAATTTGTATCTCTTCTGGATGGACGACCGCAATCTGCTCATTTTGCCGGAACGCGCCTTCCCGGAAGAGAGCAAAGAGGAAATTGTCAGACGTCTGGCCAGAGGACGGGATTCGTTCTAATGACGGGGCTGGACGAACCGATTGATGGAGGGGGATTTGGCCTATGGAACCCAAAGCCAAGGATCTCATAGAAGAAAGACAAATTCATATCACCCAACGTCACTATATCAACGGGACTCTGGATGTACAGCGGCGCATCGGCATTTTACGGCACACGCCTTTTGTGATGTTGGTGGATTTTATTGTCTTATTTTTCACTACAAAATGGTTTGTTGAAATGTATGCTGCAAATGGCGAAGCCTCTACAGTAGAATATGGACTTCTTTTTTTCTTAACATTCTGCGTCATTTATTCCGTTTTTATTTTCACCAGTTTGCTCCCCACCCGCTTTGCCGTAAGGGCGAGGGAGGATTATAACACCGGCCTCGTGACCAAACAGATTCGATTTGTACGGTTTTACAAAGACCGTTTTGAACTGAGCGGTACAGGTATAGATATCACCGCTTACTATTCCAAGATGATCCAATGCCTGGAGAACGACGACTTGTTCCTTTTTGTACCCGACCGGAGCGGTTTGAGTTATATGATCCCCAAAGAAGACTTGGGGGATTTTGCAGGAGAACTTCACAGCAGGATCCGAAAGGAAATGGGCAAACGGTACCACAAGATGACATCCTTCCCCGGCAGAAAAGATTTTGGCAGATCTTTTAACAAAGGAGCGTAAACGAGATGGCAGAACCGGTACATGAGTTCCAAGAAGAGGGAGAAGCCTGCGTCTCGGTGAGCTTTTTGCCGGAGCAGGAGGAATATGTTCAAACCGTGATGCTCAGCAGCCGGTATCGGGCAAACCCCAAAGCGGGCATCCTCCTTCGGGCGGCAGGATGCCTGTTGTTCCTGGCCGGGCTGGGATTTTTATTGTTCTTCCCCCGGTCGATGGCCGGCATTGTCCTTTTTAACTTGATAATGATCGTGGGCATTGTCTGCCTGGCGTGGACCGATATGATCCAGCCCATGGTGAGACGAAGCAGGGCCAGATCGGTGTTTGAAAAAAGCGAGAACCAAAAGAACAGCGTGCAGATAACGGTGTATCAAGACCGCATGACAGTGCAGTCGGACGGCCTTGATGCAGCGTTTCCCCTGGAAAGCCTGCCCTTTGTGCTGGAGGATGACAAGCTCTTTTTGTTGTCGGCCGGCGATCAGTACCAGTGGATGATCCCCAAACGCGTGCTGGATGAGAATCAGGCCGCATGGCTTAGAAAAACCTTTTCCATAACGTGCGGCGGCCGGTATGTCCGGTTTGCATAGGATAGGGCCGTTGTGTAAAGCTAAGGCAATTCAACCGGCTGACTTCCCGGCTTGAGACGGGAGCTGGGCCGCGTTTCCCAACATAGAGGTGTTTCCCCCACCCCGGCGGATGGAAAGAAGGATCCGGCCGGGGCGACGGCAATACGATACGAGGTGTTAACGAGATGAACAAGGTTATCCAAGTGGATATCGAGAAGGAGATGCGAAAGTCCTATCTGGACTACTCCATGTCGGTCATCGTGAGCCGGGCGCTGCCCGACGTGCGGGACGGACTTAAGCCGGTACATCGGCGCATCCTCTACACCATGCATGAAAATTCCCTGTGGCCGGATCGTGCTTATCGCAAATGCGCCGATACCGTCGGCGCCGTGCTGGGCCGATACCATCCCCACGGCGACGCGTCGGTGTACGACGCCCTGGTGCGCATGGCTCAGGATTTCTCCATGCGGTATATCCTGGTGGACGGTCACGGCAACTTTGGCTCTGTGGATGGAGATCCCCCCGCTGCCTACCGTTATACCGAGGCCAGAATGAGCAAAATCGCCACCGAGATGCTCACCGACATTGAAAAGGACACGGTGGATTTTACCTCCAACTACGACGACCGTTTAAAAGAGCCCCAGGTTCTGCCCTCCCGGTTCCCCAACCTCCTGGTCAATGGGTCCACCGGTATCGCCGTCGGTATGGCCACCAACATGCCGCCCCACAATCTGGGTGAGGTGATCGACGCCATCTGCCTGCTCATCGAGAATCCGGACGCCACCCTCAACGAGCTGATGGAATATATCCAAGGCCCCGACTTCCCTACCGGCGGCATCATCATGGGCCGGTCGGGCATCCGGGCGGCCTACGGCACCGGACGCGGCCGCATCTTGGTGCGCGCCAAGGCGGATATTGTGGAATCCCACAATGGCCGGTTCCAGATTGTCGTCACCGAACTGCCCTATCAGGTCAACAAGGCCAGACTGGTGCAGTCCATCGCCGAGCTCATCAAGGAAAAGCGCATCGACGGCCTCCAGAACGTAGACGACCATTCCGACCGCGAAGGTATGCGCATCGTCATGGACCTAAAGCGGGAGGCCAATCCCCAAGTGGTGTTAAACCAGCTTTTCACCTACACCCAGATGCAGGTGACCTTCGGCGTCATCAACCTGGCGCTGGCAAATGGACAGCCCAAGGTTTTGACCCTCAAGGAGCTTTTGGAGCACTATATCCAATTCCAGCTTGAGGTCATCACCCGCCGCACCCAATTTGATCTGCGCAAAGCCCAGGAGAGGGCCCACATCCTGGAGGCTCTCTGCAAGGCGTTGGACTTCATCGATGAAGTGGTCAGCATCCTGCGATCCTCCAAGAGCATCCCGGAAGGCAAGCAGAACCTGATGGATCGGTTTGAATTCGACGAGATCCAGGCCACTGCCATTGTGCAGATGACCTTGGGACGTCTCACCGGACTGGAGCGAGAGAAGCTGGAGGGCGAACTGGAGGAATTGGAGATCAAAATCGCCAATTTCAAGGATATTCTGGCCAGCGAAGAACGCCGTCTCAATATCGTGCGGGAGGAAGTGTGCGTCCTCAGGGACAAGTACAACAATCCCCGTCGCACCCATATCACGGCCATCAGCGGAGAGGTGGACATCGAGGATCTGATCGAGGAGGAGGAGTGCGTCCTCACCCTCACCCGGTTTGGATACATCAAACGCCTGCCGGTGGATACTTACCGCACCCAACGCCGCGGCGGCCGCGGTATCTCGGGCATGACGCAGCGGGAAGAGGACTATGTGGATGAGATGTTTGTCTGCTCCACCCACGATACCGTCATGTTCTTTACCAACATCGGCCGTGTGTACCGTCTCAAGGGCTATGAAGTCCCGGAGGGCTCCCGGACGTCCAAGGGCCTCAATATGGCCAATCTTCTCCCCTTGTCCCAGGGCGAACGGGTCAACGCCATGATCCGCGTCACAGGGGACGACAAGGGATATATCGTCATGGTCACCCGTCAGGGCATCATCAAGCGGTGCGACTTGAGCTTGTTTGGGAATGTCCGTAAAAACGGCATCATCGCCCTGGAGCTCAACGAGGGGGACGAGCTGGCATGGGTGCGCCTGACAAGCGGTGAAAACCGTCTTATCGTGGCTACCAAGGGCGGTATGGCCATCCGGTTCGATGAAAACGACGTCCGTCCCATGGGCCGTGCGGCCCGGGGCGTCAAGGCAATCCATCTAGCGGAGGGCGACGAGGTGGTTGGCATGGCCCGTACCCGTGAGGGAGGTACGCTGCTGACCGTCACGGAAACCGGTTACGGCCGCCGCAGTCAGATTTCCGATTACCGTCTGCAAACCCGCGGCGGCAAGGGAATCATCAACTACCGTACATCGCTGTACGGCAAGGTGGCCGGCATCAAGGTGGTGGACGAGGATGACGACGTCATGATGATCGCCTCCAACGGCATCATTATCCGCGTGGCCGTCAGCGATATCAGCATCTACGCCCGTCCGGCCAAAGGCGTGAGGGTCATGCGCATCGATCCGGACAGCGGTGACCGTCTGGTGACCTTGGCCCGTACCCCCCATGAGGACGATGAGGAAACCCAGCCGGTGGAGGACGAGCCGCAGGAGGCGTCCGATCTGGAAGAAGAGGCGGAGTCTGCCGACAGCGTCCAGGAGGATGAGACAGCGGGAGAATCCCAGGAGCCGTAATATGGAAATTAAAATCGTATTCAGTGATATCGACGGTACGATTCTAAACAAACGTCATCAGCCAAGCCCGAAGACGGTGGAGACCATCCAGCGTCTTTGCCGGCAAGGGAGGCCGTTTGTACTGGTGTCGGCCCGCATGCCGCGAGGGATCTATACCGTCCAACGCCAGCTGGGCATCACCCAACCCATCGTGGCCTACAGCGGCGGCCTCATCCTGGACGAAAAGGGCGAACCGCTCCTAAGCCTTGGGTTTTGCCCTTCTAAGGCGCTCCTTATAAAATCCTATGTCGATACCCAAGGAGCCTGTTGCAGCGTCTATACGGGCGATCAGTGGCTTGTGGACGACCAATCCGATCCATGGATCCGGCAGGAAATGCACATTACCCAAGTGACGCCGGAAGAGGGTCGGATGGATGATCTTTTAAAAGGCGTGCAAGTTGTCCATAAGCTGTTGCTGATGGATGAGGCGCCGCGCATCGAGGCGTTGGAGCAGGATCTAAAGCGGCGGTTTGAAGGGCTGCGGATCTATCGGTCCAAAGCCACTTATTTGGAGGTCATGGACGAATCGGCCTCGAAATCGGGAGCGGTCAAGGAATTGTGCCGCATCAAGGGCATCCCGGTGGAGCAATCGGTGTCCTTTGGGGATCACTTTAACGATATGGATATGCTGGCCGCCACGGGTATGGGATTTGCCATGGCAAACGCCCCCAAGCAGGTGCGGGAAGCCGCCAGTCACGTGGCGAAGTCCAACGAAGAGGACGGCGTAGCCCGAGCCATTTGCGCTCTCATGGGATGGCAGGATACAAGAGGATAGGTAAAAATCAACAGCCGCCTGGATAGAAGTCCAGGCGGCTGTCTTATATTATAATGGAATGAAATCAGATTCAAAAGACCGAATGGTTCCGATAAAAGGCGGCTTAGGCGCACCATATGCCGTCCAAGCTCCCTGATGAAAAATCAGGTTTGGGAGAAGAAAACAGGGAAATGCGTTCTGAGTTTTCCTCTCAGTTTTAAACGGGCCTTTGAAAACTCTGTGGAAAATGTGGAAAACTCTCTGGGAAAGATTTAGGCGTCCAGCGAGTGGCCAGCACTATAGGAGGGGGTATTTCCTGAAAAAAGGCAAAAAAAACACAATGGACGTCCGACCTTTCCACCGGTCGGATATCCATTGTGGAAAACTCTGTGGAATTGTTTAAATCTTTCCCCGACTATGGAGGAGAGCCAGCTTCAAGATACAAACCTGTGTTTTGGCATCACTGATCTGATTTTGGAGCACCATTTCCACCGCTTTGTCCAGCGGGATGCGCTCCACCTCCAGGAACTCATCGTCGTCCGGACACGATTCCCCGCTGCTTGTGATGCGGCAGGCGTACAAATAAATAACCTCCTCACAGTAACCCGGGGAAGGGTACAACGTGCCCAAGGACAGATATTGATCGGCACAGGCGCCGGTTTCTTCCTTGAGCTCCCGTTTGCCGCACTCCAGAGGATCTTCTCCCGGGGATCGTTTGCCGGCCGGGACCTCCAGCACCACCTCATGATAGGGATAGCGGAACTGGCGGACAAACAGCACTTCATCCTCATCGGTCAGGGCCGCGATGCAGACCCCTCCCGGATGTTCCACCACTTCCCGGGAGGCAGGTTGTCCGTTTGGGAGCAGAATCTGATCGACGCGCATGTTGATGATGCGGCCTTTGTAGGGATACTCTTGGGAAACGGTTTTTTCAGTAAGATCCATCATGAAAAACACACATCCTTCTTTTTCTGGAATGTTCTGCATAAGATACATCAGGTACTCTTTAGAGAATCATGTTAATTGTAATGCTGAGGACAGGAAAAGTAAAGTGTGGAGAAAAATAAGGAGGATCGATTGAATTCGCCACAAAGCCGGGCTATAATTGACGTGGACTGGGAAGAAAGGCTTCCCGGTCGGTAGAGGAAGCGGTATCTAAGAGATAAGGAGGAAATCATGATGGTATTGGTAACAACCAGTTATATCAGCGACCGCGAATTAGCAACCCTGGGAATGGTGAGAGGAGCCACTGTTTTTTCCAAGAACATCGGCAGCGATATCGCCGCCGGATTTAAGAATCTGGTGGGAGGAGAGCTTAAGGGATACACCGATATGCTCAATAAATCCCGAGAAATCGCCATTCAGCGCATGATCGAGAATGCCCAAGAGATGGGTGCCGATGCCATTGTAGATGTGCGTTTTGCATCCAGCACCATTACGTCAGGAGCTGCTGAAGTGATGGCTTACGGCACAGCCGTCAAATTCAAATAAAAGCAAAAAAGCTACGCCTGGCAACCAGATTGATCTGGTTGCCAGGCGTTTGTTTTGTCCATCAATTGTAAAACCGCAGGCAAGCGATGACTTGCCCCAGGATGTCCACCTGATCCACAATGATGGGATCCATGGTGGGATTCTCCGGCTGGAGACGGAAATGACCGTCTTCCTTATAAAACCGTTTAACCGTGGCGTTTTCCCCTTCCACCAAGGCCACTACGATGTCGCCGTTTTGAGCGGAAGGCACTTTTTCCACCACAACAATATCGCCGTCTAAGATACCGGCTTCGATCATACTTTCACCCTGCACCCGCAGAGCAAAAAGATCGCATCCCTTTTTGCGGGATCCGGGGAAAGGGATATACTCCTCGATTTCCTCCACCGCCATAATAGGCTGGCCGGCTGTGACACGGCCCAGCAGCGGGACAAATCGGGATGTTTCCTGCGTCAGCTTAATGGAACGGTTGCGGCCGTGATCTCTGGTGATGTAGCCGGCGCTCTCCAAAGCGCCGAGATGGTAATGGACGGTGGAGGTGGACTTAATACCAGTGCGCTCACAAATTTCCCGCACAGATGGGGGGATGCCGTCCTCTTGGATGCGCTGGCGAATAAAGTCATAGACCATCGCCTGGGATTGGCTTAGGGATTTCATAGTAGGTTCCTCCTCTGTGGATCGAGAACATTTCCTAGTTTTGTAGACATTATAGCATACTCCGGCGATAAAATCAAACAAATGTTTTTAATTCCGTTTATTTTCTATTTGATTTTTTGTGGTATGTTCTCACCTATATGAGAAGGGGCTTAGAAAATTAAAAGAATATTCATAACATATTCACAATGCCGACAATGTCAAACGATATACTACACTTGTACCCAAAGAAATGAACGGAGCCGCACCGGTCAGACGGGTACATGTTCTACCCTCCTCAAAGCACCCCTCAAGCCAGAAAAGGCTGGACCATTTTGGTCCAGCCTTTTCTTATTGCCAAATTTTCTGATGGCGGGAAGATGAACAGCCTGCGCAGATGGTAAAAAAGCGAAGCCTATGCGCCAATCCCCAGTTGCCGTGTCAACCGAGATCGGCCCTCATACCGGTAAAAGGGCGGCGTGGCTCCAGGCACTGCCTGGACCCGGTTAGACGCCTTTTTTTACGATACCGACCAGAGCGGTAATATCGTCGTCCTTGCCGTCCAGACGTCTCAGACGGGCCTGTTCCACAATGCGTTCGGCCAGCTGTTGGGCGGTAAACTGTCCGGCGGCTGTCAGTTCGGCCTCCATCCAGTCGGTGCCGCTGCAAATGGCCCCGTCGGACACCATCAGGATAATATCTCCTTCCCTGAGCCGGAGCTCCGAATGTTCAAAGGAGATGTCCCGCAGGATCCCCACCGGCAAAGAGGCCGTGTCGCATGAGAGAACCTTGCCGTTTTTGCGGATCAGGGTCAGGGGGGCGCCGGCCTTCATCAGCTGGAGATGGCCGGTATAGAGGTCGAAACAAGCTACGTCCAAGGTGGACAACGCCTCGTCCCGGGACTTGCACATGAGAGCTGAATTGACCACGCCCAGGGAATTGTCAAACCCAAACCCCGCTTTAATAAGTTGTCCCAAGAGAGAGGTGGTCATGACGCCCTCCACTGCGGCGCGTCCACCGGAGCCCATGCCGTCGCTGATCATGAGGATGGCGCGGCCTTGGCCGTCGAAGAAGCTTTCACAGGAATCGCCGCACAAGGGCCCGTCCTGATAGGACCGCTGGGCGCATCCGATGGACAGCCGGTACACCGCCTGTTGGCAGAAGGTCAGACGGGTCTGGCCGTGGACAGATGCAACACCCGGCATTTCAAATACCCGATCACAGGCCTCCCCTACCGCCTGAGTCAGCTTGCGCAGGGAAACCGATTGCATGTCGTAGCCCGTCACAACCGCCGTGACCGTCATGCGTTCAAACCGGTCCAGAAGACAGCTGACGTCGGCCGGCGGCAGGTTAAACTCACTGAGGACCTCCGCTACCCGGTTGGCGCAGGGCTGATCGAAGGATTGGGCCTCCTCCAGCTGGTCGGCCAGCTCACCGATCATATCGGCCATGCCTTCGAACTGATCCACCACCGCGCCGCGCACCTCCGCCACCCGGCGTTCGGCCGCCTCCCGGACGGCATAATCCCGATAACTCGCGTTGATCTCCCGCAGGAACTCGTCCACATGGCAGCATCGCTTGGAAAAATAGGCCGGGATATCGGAACGTTCGATGTGCCCGTTTTTGCGCAGGATGGAGGTAAAATCATTGACGGCGTTTTGGGTATCGTAACAAGCCGGGCCCCAGCAGAACATGCTGAGCCCGCAGTTACGGCATACACGGTCGGTCGCCTGGGAGAAGGTGGTATCCAGATTGGGAGTGGTCATCTTGCGCAGCTTTTTGGACGCGGCATCCACCGACTGGGAGATCTCTCCCAACGACTTGGACGCAAACTGCAAACGCATGACCACCGATTTGCGAAGCCCTTCCGTAACCGGAATGGCCGTCACCTTGGGATCCAGGACCTTGCGCAAGCTGGCGCCCCAGTCGGCCGGGAACAAGATAAACAGCACCGAAGCGATCATGACTTCAAATAACCCCGCATACACCGCAGGGGATCCCCCCACGCGGACGGCTACAATGCCGTTAGACACGATGAAGGCCAAGGCGCTGGCCAAACGGTTGAGCGGGGAGAACAATCCGGCCATCAGGCCGCCGACGGCATAGGCGCCGCCGAGATGGGACATATCGGCGCTGCTGAGGCTCATGATGAGTCCCGTCGCCACGCCGGCGATGGAACCGCAGGATTCACGTCCGTAAAAGGCGGCCAATAGCACCATCAGCACCGCCAGGATGCGTCCTACGGAGATGCCGGCGATGTCCAGGCGGGACAAGGCCACCAGGATGGCCGCCGCCGATACCACAACACTGCACAGCTCCTGACGGGATAGCGTGGTAATTCGCCTGCCCTCCCACAGGATGCGCAGGCTGACGGCGAAGAAAAAGGCCGATCCGCCGCAGAGGAGGGATTCCGCCCCCACCGACAACAAGGAAGATACGCCTGTCCCATACACCGGCAGCAAGGCGGCGCCCGTAGCAGCCATGGCGATAAAGGCCGAGATGGGCGCATAAGCCGGATGACGCACCATTCTTTTGAAGGGGCCGAAGATCCACTGAATGGCAAGCACCGTCGCCAGCGCCGCCAGGTACCGGAGGGGCTGTCCCGCGCCGCCCGGGACGATGGTTCCCATCGCCACGCCTGCCGCCACAAAGATGTTGACCCGTCCCTTGGGCACCGAGGCGGCGAAGGCGATGCCGAAGGGCGCTAAACTGTCGAATACCGTGGCCTGGGAGAGCAGGAATCCCAACACCGTCAGACAACACGTCTCAATGACCCGCACCCATTGACGTGGCAGCGCCTTTCCCGCCAGAGGCCGGCGCAAAACTCGTTCTTTCATGGAAACACCACCACCTGTTGATTTGTTGTTTGCCCGTTCTTTGGGAGCGGACAAGTTGTATCTCCCATTATAAGAACGGGAAATTACAAATAATGTAAAAACCAGGAGAGGCGTCCAAAAAAGATGGACAACTTTTTGCACGCATTTTGGATAAGCGGCACAAACAAAGAGCCTCAGGCGACTGTTTCGCCCAAGGCTCTCCATTTTTTATTAGAAAGAGTGTCAAAACGTCTCATCCGAATCATCGTCAAAAGAATAGTTGTTTAGTGAATCAAAATCCAGAAATTCCGAAAGGGTCATATTGAATGCAATAGCGATTTTATGAAGTGTTTTGACACGAGGATTTCTGGTAACGCCTCGGATAATGTTATCCAGGGTAGATTGTTTCACATCACTCATAGCGGCCAATTTATTGATTGAAATACCGCGCTTGTGGCATAGGCTGCGAATGCGTCCCACATAGAGTTCGGAATATTCCATAACCCCTTCCTCCTCTTTTACTATCAATTACAATGGGATCTGATGCAGATAAAAAGCACTCACCAAAACAGTGAGTGCTTTTATTTTATTTCTTGTTCCAAATGATCGAACAAATCGCAGTCAAAAAACTCCCGGAGACTTATGTCCAGACCGTCGCAGATTTTCTTCAGGGAGACAATACCAGGGTTCTGACTCTTTTCACCAAGGATACTGTAGACCGTAGAAGGAGATACGCCAGAAAGATTCGCCAGTGTATTAATAGCGAGATCCCTTTGATTGCAAAGATCAAGAATGCGTGCTGCCACAGCTTGCTTTGTATTCAAATAGAATCCCCCTTTTTATCACGATATATCGTAATAAAAAGTGTACCCAAGTTTTCGTTAAATCGTGTGGGATATATCGCAAATACAGAAGATCTATGATATAATTACGATATATCCCAGAAGGAGAGAAAAGAATGATTTGTACTTTTTTTGGCCATCACGATTGTCCACCTGCTGTTATCCCAAAATTAAAAGCAGTGTTGGAGGATTTAATCATCCATTATTCAGTGGAACAGTTTTATGTAGGGAATCATGGGTATTTTGATTTTTATGTGCAAAGTATTTTGAAGGATCTGAGTAGCCAATATCCACAGATTCATTATTTTATTGTGTTGGCTTATGTTCCAAATGAAAATATACAATTTTCTGAAACTGATTTTTCTCATATGATATTTCCTATTACAATTTGTAACGCTCCACCGAAGCTTGCAATCTTATATCGGAATAAATAGATGGTAGAACAATCTGATCTTGTAGTAACTTATATTACTAGGTCTTCCGGTGGAGCAGTAAAATTTGCAAGACTGGCACAAGAGAAAAAGAAAATTTATATCAATTTAGCGATATAAAAAGGATTCCCCCGGATAAGAAATTACCGGGGGAATCCTTTTGGTTGCTATTATGAGAACATGCATTCTTCTCAGCGGCTTTGAGGATCGGTTGACGGGAAAAGGCCAAATCTCTGGATTAGGCGGGGGATGGCTTGCTCAAATAACACGCCGAAGCGCTGATCGATGCTGGCCTCATAGGTGCGCTGGATACAGTTATGGGTGAAGTCCACCGCCAGGGCCGCGGCGGCGGGCAGAGATAAACCGTTTAACAGCCCGCAGAGCAGGACGCTGCTGAAAATATCGCCGGTACCGTGATAAAATCCGGGGACGGCCTTCTGGCTGTAAAAGGAGAATTCATCAGTCTGGGAATCCAGGGTGGCGGCGCCCAGCTCGTCTTCCCGATAATATACCCCAGTGAGGACAACTTTTTTGGGACCTAAGGCACACAGTCGCCTGGCGACGCCTTGTATGTACGCATGATCGTAGGGGCCTTCCCGATAAGGCTCATCCAGCAGGAAAGCGGCCTCGGTCAGGTTGGGGACAATGACGTCAGCCTTGCCGCACAACCGGGCGACACCTCGAGCCATGGCTGGTGTATAGGTCTGGTAAAGGTTTCCTTCATCCCCCATCACGGGGTCGATCAGAACAAGACCATCCTCATCTCCCAGGAGATCAATGATATCCGATACAATTTGGATTTGGTCCTCTGAACCAAGAAAACCGGTATAGATAGCGTCAAATCGGACGCCGATATTTTTCCAATGCCGCGCCATAGCGGGCATATCTTGGGTCAAATCCCGGTAGGTAAATCCAGAAAAACCGCCGGTGTGGGTGGATAAGACAGCAGTAGGCAAAGCGCTGCATTCGATACCGGACGCAGCCAGAATAGGGAGAATCTCAGTCAGCGAGCATTTCCCAAACCCGGATAAGTCGTGGATAGCGGCCACGCGTTTGGGTGGAGTCACATTTTTCACATCCTTTTGGCGGGCAAAGCCCGCAGCCATACCGCCCGACTCCCGATAGAGAAAAGGAAACCAGGGAGCACGGTAACGAAAGCTTTGAACAGACAAATTTTAGAGAGAGGGCAAAGCTCGCAGCCATACCGCCCGACTCCCGGGAGAGAAAAGGAAACCAGGGAGCACGGTAACGAAAGCTTTGAACAGACAAATTTTAGAGAGAGGGCAAAGCTCGCAGCCATACCGCCCGACTCCCGGGAGAGAAAGGGAAACCAGGGAGCACGGTAACAAAAGCTTTGAACAGACAAATTTTAGAGAGAGGGCAAAGCTCGCAGCCATACCGCCCGACTCCCGATAGAGAAAGGGAAACCAGGGAGCACGGTAATGAAAGCTTTTGCAGCAAGGGTACCAATGCCCCAATAACAGTCTAAACGGGGGGAAAGGCCCAGGTCCTGTCGCATATCTCGAAGAAAACGGCAGGATAAGGGCCTTTATTGATCTGGTTAATCCTCTTTGGTCAGAATGGGTTGGGCATGCCAGATATTGCCGGCGTACTCGGCAATGGAGCGGTCGGCGCTGAAGATACCTGCCCCAGCGATGTTGTGCAGGGACATTTTGTTCCAGGTATCGCGGTCGCCATAAATTTGGTTGATATACTGATGCGCCCGATGATAATCTTCAAAATCGGCCATAACCATATAAGGATCCTTGTTCATGAGGGAATTGCGGATGTCATTAAAGTCCGTTCCCTCGATACCGCGGCTCAACATATCGATAGCGCCGCGCAGATAAGCATTGTTGTTGTAATACACCATGGGATTATAACCGCTGGCCTTAAGGCTATCCACTTCATCGGCCTTGAGGCCAAACAACACGATGTTGTCGTCGCCCACCGCCCGATGGATTTCCACATTGGCGCCGTCCAACGTACCCAAAGTGATAGCGCCGTTGATCATCAGTTTCATATTTCCGGTGCCGGAAGCCTCAGTACCAGCCAGGGAGATCTGTTCACTGACATCGGCAGCCGGCATCAATTCTTCTGCCACCGTGACGCGGTAATCCTCCAGATACACGATCTTGATGAGATCCCGGACCTGCGGATCTTTTTCCAGCATCTGGCCGATCTTACAGATCATCTGGATGATCTGTTTTGCCAGATAATAACCCGGAGCAGCCTTGGCGCCGAAGATGAAGGTATGGGGTTTGACGTCGGCATTGGGGTTCTCTTTAATATACTGGTAAAGGGCGAGGATGTGCAAAGCGTTGAGATGCTGGCGTTTGTATTCATGCAGGCGCTTGACCTGGACGTCGAAAATAGAATCCGGATCCACCAAGATGCCGCTTTGTCTCTGGATGGTGTTGGAAAGACGGACTTTATTGTTTCGTTTGATGGTTTCCAGCTCGGCGAGGACGGTTTTATCATTTTCAAACTTGCCGAATTTCTGGAGCTGAGAGGCATCCGTAGTAAATCCGGGGCCGATGAGTTTTGTGAGGAGCTGGGTCAGTTCAGGGTTCGACTGGCACAGCCAACGGCGGTAAGCGATGCCGTTTGTGACATTTTTAAACTTCTCCGGATAGAGGGTATAGAAGTCGTGGAACACCGTATCCTTAAGGATCTGGCTGTGCAGCTGGGATACGCCGTTGACCGAATGGGAACCGATGACGCTTAAGTTGGCCATCTTGACCATACCGTAGCTGATGATGGCCATATTGCTGACCTTCTGGGAATTGCCGCCGGTTTTCATCATCATTTCCTCGCTGGCGCGGCGGTTGATCTCCTGAACGATCTGATGGATCCGAGGCAGGAGGCTCTGGAACAAATCTTCCGGCCAAACTTCCAGGGCTTCAGCCATGACGGTGTGGTTGGTATAGGCCACCGTACGGGTCACCAGATCCCAAGCTTCCTCCCAGCCCATGCCGCACTCGTCCAGCATGATGCGCATCAGTTCGGGGATGGCCAGGGCGGGATGGGTATCGTTGAGCTGGATGGCCACTTTGTCCGGCAGATTGCTCAAGGAGCCGTACTGGGACAGATGGCGGTGGATGATATCCTGAATGGAAGCCGACACCAGGAAATACTGCTGGCGCAGGCGCAAACTCTTGCCCTCCCGGTGGTTGTCGGAGGGATAGAGGACCTTGGTGATGACTTCAGCCATGGCGTCCCGCTCCACAGCACGGATGTAGTCGCCCTGGTTGAAGAGGTTCATATCCAGGCCCGGGGCACAGGCCGACCAAAGGCGCAGCACCGCCACACCCTTGCCGTCGGCGCCGGGGACGTACATATCGTAAGGGACGGCTTCCACTGCATTGTAATCCACCTGTTCCACATGATGGTAATTACCGTCCCAGGATTCCTTAATATGGCCGTCGAACTTGATTTCCACCGTGTGGTTGGGACGTTTGACCAGCCACACATCGCCTCCGGGCAGCCAGGCATCGGGCAGCTCGGTCTGCCAGCCGTCCACCAGTTTCTGACGGAAAATGCCGAACTCATAGCGCAGCGAATATCCCATTGCAGCGTAATCGCCGGTAGCCAGGCCGTCTAAGAAACAGGCGGCCAGACGTCCCAAACCGCCGTTGCCGAGGCCGGCGTCGGGTTCCCTTTTATAGATATTTTCCAGCTTGATATCAAAATCAGACAGTACTTCCCGGGCAATATCCTCCAGGCCCAGGTTATAAAGATTATTCTTAAGAGAACGGCCCATCAGGAATTCCATACAGAGATAATAAACCTGTTTGCCTTCTTTTTCCCGAACCTGGTCGTTGAAGTTCTTGCGTTTGTCCTGCAGGATATCCCGCACCAGCAAGCCCAGGGCTCGATAATATGTGTCATAATCGGCGTTTTCCGGCTGCACTCCAAAATGATGAGATAATTTCTGCCGGAGCGCGTCACGAAACTGCTGTTTGGTAATGGTTTGATTGACCTTCATGCAGCATGCCTCCAAAAATTCAGATTCCAATGTTCTGTTAAGGGATCGCCCAGAAATGGATGCTATTTATTTAGGATACCATGAAATGGGTATTTTTTCAACCATACGCCTCAGAAAGAGTATTGTTGTGTATGGATTGATTCGGTTTGTGGATTGTGCGAGGAAATCGGGAAGGGAAATTAGCTGAATTGTCGCGTTAATTTTTGAAAAAGACTTTTATGCTGGAGCGATTCATATTATAATAGGTTTGTATGGCTGTTGAATTTGCCGGAGTCGGACGTCCTGTAAGACGGCCGTCTTTCCATTTGGGTTAGAAACAACATAGGCATCACGCAGGGTATCGACGTTTTAATAGAGAGGTTGAAGGGATGTCTCCCCGTCTTTTGGGCGGCAAATGGGACTGTTTTGATGATTCTTCTTCAACAGAAAAGCAGAGAAAACTCGGGATAAAAACATGGAAAGCAGAGAGGATGGATTGATTTATGAATCCTGTCAATAAGAAAAACCGCGTCCGTCTCAACATCCGGGGATCGGAGTACATTGTGATATCGGAGGAAAACGAAGGCTATATCCGGGAGATGGGCGATACCGTAGACCGCCGCATTGAGGATATCCTAAGGGGCAACCCCAGCAGCTCGGTGACGGCGGCGGCCGTGCTGGCGGCGCTTGACTTCTGCGATGAAAGCCGTAAGGCATCCGATTCGGCCGACAATCTCCGCCTTCAGATCAAGGACTACCTGGAGGATGCCGCCAAAGCGCGTCTGCAAGCCGACGAGATGGTGCGGGAGAACGAACGGCTTCAACGGGAGATCCAGATGCTCCGTGCCCGGTATCAGCCGGGCCGGGATCAGAACACTCATTCATGAGCCTGGAGATCCTGGCCCCGGCGGGAGGGCCGGAGGCTGTAAAAGCCGCCGTCCGGGCCGGGGCTGACGCGGTATACTTGGGGTATTCCTCGTTTAGCGCCAGAGCGTCCGCCACAAACTTTGACGAGCAGACCTTGACCGAAGCGGTGCATTACTGTCATCAAAGAGGGGTTAAGGTGCATTTGGCCCTCAACACCATTGTGCGGGACGAGGAATTGGACGGGGCGTTGGAAGCGGCGCGTTTGGCCTGTGATCTGTCCATAGACGCCGTTATTGTGCAGGATATGGGGCTGTGCCGCCTTTTGAAGCAGGCGGCGCCTGGATTGTCGCTTCACGCCTCCACACAACTGTCGGTGCACACTTTAGCGGGAGTGCAATGGATGGCAAAGGCCGGGTTTGACCGGGTGGTGCTTGCCCGGGAACTGAGCCGGGAGGAGATTGCATCCATTGCCCGGAAGTCGCCCATTGAGGTGGAGGTATTTGTCCACGGAGCGCTGTGTGCGTCGGTGTCGGGACAGTGCTATATGAGCGCCTTTCTGGGAGGACGCAGCGGCAATCGGGGCCGGTGTGCCCAACCCTGCCGACTCCCCTTTCAGGCGTCCGACCGATGCCGGAATGCTTTGAGCCTCAAGGACTATTCTATTATTGACCATTTGCGGGAGCTTCATGCCATGGGGGTGGCTTCGGCTAAAATAGAGGGACGCATGAAGCGTCCGGAATACGTAGCCGCCGCGGTATCGGCCTGCCGCGCTTCTTTGGATGAGGGCAAAGTTCCCCCCGATCTAATGGAGCATTTAAAGGGAGTGTTTTCCCGCAGCGGGTTTACCGACGGGTATTATACCGGCCGCCGAGGAAGGAATATGGTGGGGATCCGCCAAAAAGAGGACGTCACCGCGGCGCAGAGGGCGTTGCCTGTTTTGCAGAAGCTGGTTGCCGCCGAACGTCCGGCCGTCCCCCTGCATTTTCGCCTGACGGTGAAGGAGGGGCATCCCTCCTGCTTGACGGCCTGGGACGAGGAGCAGTATCAGGCGACGGCGGAAGGTCCTCAGCCGCAGCTTGCCCAGTCAAGGGCTCTGGACCGGCAAAGCTGCGAAAAACAGCTCAAAAAGACGGGAGGTACCCCGTTTTTTGTACGGGAAATGGACATTCGATTAGGAGAAGGGCTCAACCTGCCTCTCTCTTCCCTCAACGCCCTGCGCAGGCAGGCGCTGGAGCGTCTGCTCCAGCTTCGTGGAGAACGTAATCCAATCCCCTTTGTGTGGCCTGGGAGAGCTGGAAAACCGGCACCCAGTGAGCCCAAAAAGGGATCCCCTGCCCTTTACGTCCGGTTTGGGTCTCTGGATCAAATCCCGGAAGGGTTTGAGGCCCAAATGGTGTTTCTCCCGCTGACGGCATCGAAGGGGGAGCTCACCGCCCTATCGGCGAGGTTTCCGGGAGCGGGCGTGGAGGTGCCGCGGGCCATGTTCGGCCGGGAGGAAGCGGTACGGCGCCGGCTGCAAGAGGCCTGGAGGTGCGGATGCTGCCACGCGCTGGTGCACACCTGGGACGGGGTCCGTCTAGCCTGTGAGGAGGGCTTTACCCTTCACGGCGGCTTCGGCCTGGCGACAGCCAATCGGGAGGCGCTACAGGAGATAAAAGAAGCGGGATTTGCATCGGCGGCGCTGTGGCTGGAATTATCCCTCCAGCAGGCGTCCCGCCTGACGGGAATCCTGCCGGTGGGGTACTATGCTTACGGACGTCTCCCTCTGATGCTTATGCGCAACTGTCCGGCCGCCGACAATTGTAAGAAATGCGACGGACGTCAGAGTCTTACGGACCGCAAGGGAACGGTCTTCCCCGTGCGATGCGCAGGCGGCGCCGGGGAGGTGCTCAATTCGGTGCCCTTATGCCTTGCCGACCGTACGGACGGCCTCTCCCGCCTCGACTTGATGCATCTCCATTTTACAGAGGAGACAAGGGAAGAAGTGGAGCATGTGCTCAGGCTTTTCCGAGAGGGGATTCCCCCTTCCTTCTCATTTACCCGTGGGCTTAGTCAGAAGGGCGTCTTATAAACATGATTTGCCATACCATTTGAATCGTTTGGAATAGATAGGATGAAGTGATAATGAAAGCATTGAAGATCAAACGCGTGTCGGACAAGGCCATTCTGCCCCGGCGGGCCACGGAAGGATCGGCTGGTATGGATCTTTCGGCCTGCTTGGAGGAGCCTGTCACCATCGCGCCTGGGGAACGGGTACGAATCCCCACCGGCATCGCCATCGGACTGCCGTCTAAGGAGACGGTGGGATTGGTATACGCCCGCAGCGGAATGGCGGTGCGGGACGGCATCGCTCTCACAAACGGCGTAGGGGTCATCGACAGCGACTACACAGGCGAGATCCAGGTAGGGTTGATTAATTTGTCCAAAGAGCCTTATACGATAAATCCCGGACAGCGGATTGCCCAGTTGGTTGTGGCGCCGGTCCTGCTTCCCGCCATCGAGGAAGTGGAGGATCTTACGGAAACCCAGCGCGGCAGCGGTGGATTTGGTTCCACCGGCCGGTAAGCTGGGAAATACCCTGTGAATTGTTTGCATAGGGGGCTCTTCTAGGCAGGAGATAGAACAGCTATCAAGTTCCAGGCGCGGAACGCGCCATCCCGCCATTGGCGGGGCAAATCTTTGATTTGCGCGGGCGTCTGTAAAAAATGGGCGTCTGTAAAAAATGGGCGTCTGTAAAAAATGGAGGCGTCTAAATGGCTCTCATCTTAGCATCGGCGTCCCCCAGACGTCGGGACTTCTTAAAGCAAATGGGGATTTCCTTCCGGGTATGCCCTGCCCGGGGAGAAGAAAAAATTCAGCCGGGATGGCATCCGGAAGAGGTAGCCTCCCATCTGGCCAAGCAGAAGGCTTGGGAAGTGGCGGCCCGCCATCCCAAGGACACCGTCATCGGGGCCGATACCATTGTAGTACTGGGCAGCGAAGTGCTGGGCAAGCCCAAGGATAAGGAACAGGCTGCCCGCATGCTATCGATGCTGTCCGGCAAGACCCATCAGGTAATGACGGGGGTCTGGGTGATAACGGGCGGAAAAGGGTATGGATTTGTACAAAAAACCGAAGTCAAATTTTATCATCTGACGGGACTGGAGATCAAACGGTATGTGGATACCGGCGAGCCCATGGACAAAGCCGGAGCGTACGGCATCCAGGGAATGGGCATGGCGTTGGTGGAAGGCATCAAGGGCGATTACACCAATGTGGTAGGACTGCCGGTGGCCCGTCTGCTGCGGCTGCTCAGGGAATTGGGTCAATTGTAAAAAGGCTTTGAATTCTCGGAAAAAAGTGTTGTGAAATGGGCGGTAGAAGGGTATAATAGAAAAAAGTATGGTCATATGAGGAAGGAAATTCTTTTCGTCTCATTGCGCAGAATTCCTCGATTGTTTTTGTTCGGATTACCCACCTTCTGCGGTTGTAAATAGGAAAGGATGTATGCAGAGAATGTTTAACCACGACATTGGAATCGACCTTGGGACAGCAAATACCCTGGTTTTTATGAGAGATAAAGGCATTGTTATGCGTGAGCCGTCGGTGGTGGCCATCGATGTGCGCACCGACCAAGTCAAAGCGGTGGGTTCGGAGGCCAAGCAGATGATCGGCCGTACCCCCGGCTCCATTCAGGCCGTCCGCCCCCTGAAGGACGGCGTCATTGCCGACTTTGAAGTCACCGAAGCTATGCTTCGTTACTTTATCCGCAAAACCACCAAAGGCCGTGTGTTCAGCAAGCCCCGGGTGGTGATCTGCATCCCCTCCGGCGTCACCGAGGTGGAACGCCGCGCCGTTCACGACGCCGCCTACAACGCCGGCGCCAAGGAGGTAGAGCTCATCGACGAGCCTATGGCGGCCGCCATGGGCGCAGGGCTCCCTGTTGACGAAGCCACCGGTTCCATGGTCGTGGACATCGGCGGCGGTACATCCGAAGTGGCCGTCATCTCCCTGGGGGATATCGTCACCTCCTGCTCGGTGCGGGTGGCCGGCGATAAGCTGGACGAAGCCATTATTTCCTATGTGAAGAAGAAGTACAACCTGCTCATTGGTGAACGTACTGCTGAGGATATCAAAATCCGCATCGGATCGGCCTATCCCTGCCAGGAGGAGGCTACCATGTCCATCAAAGGCCGCAATCTCATGGACGGCCTGCCCAAAAACATTGAAATCTCTTCGGAAGAGGTGCGTGAGGCTTTAGGGGATTCCCTGGCCGCCATCGTGGATGCCATCCGCTCCACATTGGAGAACACGCCTCCCGAGCTTTCAGCCGACATCATCGACCACGGTATCATGCTGACCGGCGGCGGCGCTCTGCTGCGCGGCTTGGATCAGCTGATCTCCAAGGAGACCAGTATGCCGGTCCGCATTGCCGAGGAGCCTCTGGATTGTGTGGCCGACGGCACTGGTATCCGTCTGCAAGGCCCTCCGATCTCCAGTAAGAACAACTATCGCCGCCGTACCTAGAAGGCAGGCCCGAGGGGGATTTGTCCCCGCACTTTGAGGCGTCCCAACTGTCAGCCGCGGCTGGGAGGCAAAGGTGGACTTACACAAAAAACCATCCAGCCCGTGCAGCCGTGGCCACTGTGGCCCCGTTTGCGCGGGCTGGATTCACATTATCAGTAGGTCCATGGCAGGAATCCTGTGAAGAAGGGTTCCTATGACGGCAGGGAATCAGGACGCGTAAAAACGTTAGGGCGTATTGGAAGCGGACAATGCCCGCAGGGCCTTGAGCCAAGCCGCGCGTAGATTGGTGTGAAGATCAACGTCAGAATCCCGCGAGGGAATTACCATGCCCGCAAGGAGGCTTTCTGTGAAAGAATTCTTTAAATCAGGCCGTTTTAAAGCGCTGGTGGTGGTAGCGCTGCTTTTGTGCGGCTTTATGATCTATGCCCTCTCCCAAGGGGGAGGCGCATCCGGATTTATCGGGGCCATCACAACCCCGCTTCAATCCCTCTCGTCGGCTATTTCGAAGGGAGCGGACAGCTTCTTTTCTCAATTCGTCTCCACCTCCGACCTGCAAAAGCAGCTGGATGAAAAGGAGGAGGAGCTGCGTGAGCTCCGGGAAAAACAGGTGGACTACGATTCTGCCATCCGGGAGAATGAGGAGCTGCGCCGATACTTAGACATCAAAGAACAAAACGAAGATTTCGAGCTGGAACCGGCCCAAGTTGTGGCGCGGGACAACACGGATCTTTACTATAATTTCACCGTCAATACCGGATCGGCCAACGGCGTAGAGCTGAGGGATCCGGTCATTACAGCCGATGGTCTGGTGGGCTACGTCAGCGAGGTCTACCCCACCTATTCCATCGTCCGTTCCATCCTGGATCCCTCTACGGAGATCGGCGCACAGGACAGCCATACCCAGGAAAACGGGGTGGTCGGGCTCAACACCATCGATCTGGCAAAAGAGGGACTGTGCCGTCTCAACTATTTGGATCGGGGAAGCTCTGTGTCCCGGGGGAACCTAGTGGTGACGTCCGGAGTGGGAGGAGCCTATCCCCGGGGACTCATCATCGGTACAGTAGAGGAAGTGCTCCAAGAGTCAGACGGCATCTCCATTTACGCCACTATCAAACCGGCAGCCGATATCATGCATCTCACCGATGTCATGATAATCAAGTCGTTCTACGGCCAAGGCGTGGGCATTCCCGGTGAGGACGACGGGACTTCGACAGGAAATTCCTCTGAGCCGGAATCGTCAAGCGACGGCGGGGATGCTTCCCAAGCGGCGGATTCTTCCGTCCCGTCCAGCAGCCAGGGGGCTTCCTCTCAGGGAAGCGCTTCTTCCAGGACATCCACGCCGTCTTCTCAAAATAACAGTACATCCGGGACGTCTTCCGGTTCCCGATCGGATGGGACATCCTCCAGCAGGACGTCTTCCTCCCAGAGAGGAGCATCCCGATGAAGGCGAAACGGCGGACATTGACCGTCAAATGGATCGTGTATATCCTCTACTTTCTATTGCTGTTTACCCTACAGCAGACGCCGGGCGCTTTGCCGGTGATTATGGGAGTACGCCCTTCTCTCCTGCTGCCAGCAGTGGTGTGTGTGGCGCTTTACGATCATGAACTATTCGGAGCAGTATTCGGTATCATCGCCGGCGTGCTATGGGATCTCAATAGCATCAGCCGGCCCTTCGGCTATTCGGCCCTCTTGCTGATGGCCATCGGCTGTCTATGCGGCCTGCTGGTCACATTCTTTATGCGCAACAATTTCTTTACCGCATTGCTCCTTACCATCCCGGCCATCGCTGTGTACGAGGGCATTACTTGGTTTATTTTTACGTTTCTCATGGGCGAACCGGACAGCGTTGGGATCCTGCTCCACTATACGCTGCCTCGGGCGGTCTATTCCCTGGCCGTCATGCCTATTTTGTACGCCATCCAGTTTTTGCTGCACCGGTGCTTTCGGAAGAGGCTTATCAGCGCCGAGGAGGTTTGACCTACCCACCCAATGGTTCCCTTATTTGTGCGGCGGGGGACATTCCTGCCTTACGACTGGAGTGATATGTAGTTATGGAGGAAAATAGACACATCGGCCGGCGTATCACCCTGCTGGTGGCCTTGTTGATACTGGTGGGCGTATATGTGGCGAGGCTTGCGGAGTATCAGCTCATCCGCGGGGATGAGTTTGAGGCTCAGGCGGCGGCGCCCAAGCAGACGACCATCACCGCCAAAGCCGCCCGGGGTGAGATCTACGACCGAAACGGCCGCCCTTTGGTGGTCAATAAAATGGGGTTCTCGGTGGTGTTTTTAAAGCAGTACATGACCGAGGGCACAGAGAATCAGACCATTCTGACGTTGACCAACCTTCTCTCCTCCCAGGGGGAGACATGGAACGATACCCTGCCCATCCAGTTGGAGGGAGGACAGGCTGTGTTTGAGGAGGACCGGGATAAGGATATTGAAAACCTTAAATCGGACATCGCCAAGATCAATCCCTACTCCACCGCTCAAAACTGTTTTGATACCTTGCTGAAAAAGTACGAAATCGACGAGATGGAGGGCCTGACCGTAGAACAGCAGCGCACCATTATGGGCGTGCGGTATGAGATGGATCTGCGGGCTTTCTCCACCCGGTATCCCTTTACCTTTGCGGAAGATATCTCAGACGATACCGTCACCCGCATCTCAGAGAACAACATCGAGACCCCCGGCGTGTCCATCCAGAGGGAGTCCACGCGGGAATACGTCAGCGGGGACATCGCCGCCCATGTCATCGGCAATACCGGCCCCATCTATGCCGAGGAGCTGGAGGAGCTGAAGGAAAAAGGCTACGCCATGGACGACGTGGTGGGCAAGAGCGGCATTGAGAAGGCCATGGAGGACGAGCTGAGGGGCCAGGACGGTGAAAAGACCATTACCCGCGACAGTGAAGGAAACGTGGTAGAGGATGAGATCACCAAAGAACCTGTGGCGGGAAACTCTGTGATCCTGACCATTGATTCGCGCATCCAGCTGGCCGCTCAGAATGCGCTGGAAACCATCATCACCGATCTGCATGAGAACAACGCCCCCGGCAACGGCGGCGACTGTACCGGTGGAGCGGCGGTTGTCACCGACGTCAACACCGGCGAGGTGTTGGCTTTGGCCACGTATCCTTACTACAGCATCGATGAATATCTGACCGATTATAATTCCCTCTTAAACGCCGAGAATACCCCCCTGCTGAACCGGGCCACATCGGGCGTCTATCCCCCCGGTTCGTCCATGAAACCGGCTGTTGCCTTGGGTGCCCTGCAAGAGGGCACGATTGACGCCAACAGTGTGATTAAATGTACCAGGAAATACACCTACTACGACGACTACCAGCCCACTTGTCTGGGATACCATGGAAATGAAACGGTGGATGTGGCCTTAAAAAATTCCTGTAACTATTTCTTTTTTGATGTAGGCCGCCGCCTGGGCATTACCAAGATGAACTTTTATTCCCGTCAGTTGGGCCTGGGAGAAAAGACAGGGCTGGAAATTTCAGAATCGACGGGGATCCTGGCCGGCAAAGAATATTCGGAATCCATCGGCCAGGTGTGGAATCCCGGCGACGTATTGCAGGCGGCCATCGGCCAGGGCAATAACGCCTTCACCCCGGTCCAGCTTGCCAATTATGTGGCCACCATCGCAAACGGAGGCACTCATTATCAGCTTCATCTGATCAAGTCGGTGAAAAGCTATGATATGAATGAAACGGTTGTGCCGGAAGAGGCCAACGTACTCAATGAGCTGTCCGTGAATCAGGACAACATTGACGAAGTAAAACTCGGCATGTATAAGGTGGCCAATGAACAAGGCGGTACCGGTTACCGGTATTTTAAGGATTATCCGGTGACCATCGCCTGTAAGACCGGTACAGCAGAGACCACCGATACCAAGAAAAATATCTCAAACCACAGTACTGTAATTTCGTTCGCGCCTTACGATGAACCACAATATGCTGTGTCGGTGGTGCTGGAACACGGCGGTACTGCCAACTTTGACTCCAACCTGCGCACCATGAAAATGATTTACGATGCTATTTTCACAGAGGACGATAGCATCCAACAGATTTCGCCGGAATCCACTCTGTTACCCTAATACGATAACGCGCAACATTTTTCCAGTTGAAGGAAAAGACTGGATCATGAAATAGAACGGAAGGGTCTCGAATGAAAAGGGATACGTGTGGGAAAACTTTTATATACTTGCAACACATTAGTCATTGACTTTGTCGGTAAACTTGTGCTAGTATATAGAAAGGAATTGTGAATGGGAAAAATACTCGTTGTGACCTCCGGCAAAGGAGGATCAGGCAAATCAACAATTGCTGCGGGACTAGGGTATGCTCTGGTCCAGCGGGGGAAAAGCGTGCTTCTCATTGATACCGATGCGGGGCTGCGCAGTCTTGACCTTATTTTAGGGACGTCGGCCAACACAGTGTATGATTTGGGGGATGTGTTGGAAGGCAGCTGCGAGCCGTACCGTGCGATTCAGCATGTGTCATATGGAGAAAAGTTTGATTTAATCCCTGCCCCGCAGACAGGAAATTTGCCGGCTCGGCCAGAAGATATGGTTGTATTGTGCCGCGGCTTAGCTCAATATTACGAGTATGTGATCGTCGATTCCCCTGCCGGGTTTGGGGAGGGTTTCCGCTTGGCCGCTACAGCAGCCCAATTGGCGCTGGTGGTTGCAACCCCTGATCCCGTGTGCATCCGCACTGCGGAACGAGCTGGCCGTCTGGTGCGCAGCTACGGTGTGGAGCACAGCCTCTTGGTCATCAACCGGTACCGGCCCTCGCTGCTGCAGATGGGAGTGGTGCCGGATTTGGACGCTGTAATCGATGGGACAGGCCTTCGTCTGGCAGCGGTGATCCCCGATGATGATCTGGTGCAACTGTCCGCATCCAAGGGGGAACCCTTTTGTGAGAAAACGCCGGCTGCTACGGCGTTTTGCAATTTGGCATCCCGTTTGGAAGGCTTCGAAGTTCCGCTGATGAAGCTGTGAACCTTGACACATGAAATCCTCAGCATGTATCACACCTTTGAGAAAGGAGCCTTTCTATGAACATTGCTTTGATCGCGCATGATTCAAAGAAGGAGTTGATGGTGCAGTTTTGCATCGCTTATTGCGGCATTCTGAGCCGTCATTCCCTGTGTGCTACCGGTACAACCGGAAAAATGGTGGCGGAAGCCACAGGCTTGAATATCCAGCGTTTCTTAAGCGGCTCCCAAGGTGGCGATCAGCAGATTGCAGCGCGCATCGCGTGCAATGAGATCGATCTGCTGCTCTTTTTCCGGGATCCGTTGAACACCAATCCGCATGAACCCAATGAAATGAATTTATTCCGCCTGTGCGATATGCACAACATCCCTGTGGCCACCAATATCGCCACCGGTGAGGGCCTGATCCACGGTTTGGAACGCGGCGATCTGGATTGGCGAAACATTGTGAATCCAAAGTTCTGACGGCAATGAAAACGACGTGTTTGGGATAAGACCTCTGCCATCTTTGTGATGGCAGGGGTTTTTTGCTAGTTAGAAAAAGGAAAGATACGCCTAATATAAAATTTCATCCGGATCAGGGATCCCTGCAATGCCGAAAATTTTGCGGGAAAAAGGCACGATGCGGCGGAAAATGACGCCTTGTGCGTGGGGGAAAATTGTGGTATAGTGAGAGGAATGAAAGGAAGGCTGGCTGTGGGATATTCGATGTATTCACAGGCGGCAAACCAAAGGAGTGAAAGCATTGAGCGACTATCGTATTGAAACCCGCTGCATCCAAGAGGGATGGAAGCCGAAAAATGGGGAACCTCGTGTGTTGCCCATTTATCAGTCCACCACTTATCAGTACAATTCCTCCGAGCAGATGGGAAGATTGTTTGACTTAGAAGAAGAGGGATTTTTCTACACACGTTTGGCCAATCCGACTCTGGACGCAGTGGAGAAAAAGATCGCATCGCTGGAGGGCGGCGTAGGCGCCATGATGACCTCCTCTGGCCAGGCGGCCTCGCTGATCTCGATCTTTAATATTGTGTCGGCAGGCCAACATGTGGTATCCAGCGCGGCCATCTACGGCGGCACATTTAATCTGTTTAATGTCACCATGCGCAAGATGGGAATTGATTTTACTTTTGTCAAGCCGGATGCGGCTGAAGAGGAAATCGAAAAGGTATTTCAGGACAATACCCGTGCGGTGTTTATTGAGAGCATTGCCAACCCGGCTTTGGTTGTGACCGACATTGAGAAATTTGCCCGCCTGGCCCATAAGCACGGCGTGCCTCTCATTGTGGACAACACCTTCCCCACCCCCATCAACTGCCGTCCCATTGAGTTTGGAGCTGATATTGTCATCCACTCGGCTACCAAGTATATGGATGGCCATGCCACATCGGTCAACGGCGTGATTGTGGATTCGGGAAAGTTTGATTGGACAAACGGCAAATTCCCCGGCCTCACCGAGCCGGACGACAGCTACCATGGTGTAAAATATGTGGAAAGCTTTGGTCCTGCAGCGTATATCACCAAGGCCAGGACGCAATTGATGCGTGATTTGGGAGCCATCCCCTCCCCTCAGAACGGTTTCCTGCTCAACCTGGGTTTGGAGACGCTGCATCTGCGGATGCCCCGTCACTGTGAGAATGCCATGAAAGTGGCACAATTCCTGGAGAAGGACCATCGCATCGCCTGGGTTAATTATCCCGGACTGCCCTCCAGCCCCTATTATAGTCTGGCGCAGAAGTACATGCCAAACGGCACGTGCGGCGTAGTATCCTTTGGCGTCAAGGGAGGGCGCGAGGCGGCTACCAAGTTTATGGACAGCTTAAAATTAGCCGCCATCGTGACACACGTGGCCGATGCCCGCACCTGTGTGCTGCATCCGGCTTCCACAACCCATCGCCAGCTGACCGATGAGCAGTTGGAAGAGGCCGGCGTCACCCCTGATCTGATCCGGTTCTCGGTGGGTATTGAGAATGCTGAAGATATCATTGAGGACATCGAGCAGGCTTTGAACAATCTGTAAGAAAATCCTGGGTGATAGGAAAGAGCAGCCTCTATGGCGGAGGGAGATCCCGTCATAGAGGCCGTTTTTTAGACGGGCGGCGAAAGCTGCTGATGTATATTGATAAAAGACAGATGTGTCTGTTGTATGTACAAAAGTCCATTTCGGCAGGGAATATGTGTCGGGGAAAGGGCGGAGAAAAGCCGTCCCCCTGGGAAAAGAGGACGGCTTGGGATTTGTAGGCTGGTAAAGAGGTCAGCGCATCATATATTGTACACTGCTGAGCAACGTGTTGACTGTTTTGAGGGCCTTGCCGGCTGTTTTCTTTACCGATTTCATACGGCTGCGGCCGCTCATAGCGCCGCCCACCATACCTACCATAGCGCCTACGGCCACACCGGTGGCGATGCCTTTGGCAATTCCTGCGGCTTTGTGCATGATTATCCACCTCCGATCGGTTTTCTTATTGATAGTTTGCCAGTAAAACGGTGAATTATCCTGCAATTTTTTGATTTTTATCAGAACTGTTTTTTTGAACCTTCAGCATAGGCCGAAAAGGCCGACGTTTGTATAAAAAGGGGAAGATCTCCCCGTTGATTTTATCCTTGTTGGAAAGGGGAATTGGTACCATATGGCCGCGATCCTTAATATTGTACTGGTGGAGCCGGAGATCCCACAGAACACCGGCAATATTGCCCGGACCTGCGCTGCGACAGGGGCGCGTCTGCACCTGGTGGAACCACTGGGCTTCCGCATCGACGATCGTCAGCTCAAGCGGGCTGGTCTGGACTATTGGCATTTATTGGACATCACATATTACAAAGATCTCAGCGACTTTTTTGACCGGAATACTGGCCCCTTTTACTATTTTACCACCAAAGGACAGCATGTGTATTCCGATGTCTCATATCCGGAAGGCAGTTATCTGGTATTCGGCAAGGAGACGGCCGGACTGCCGGAAGAGCTGTTGGTGCAGAATCCGGATCACTGTGTGCGTCTGCCCATGATCGGGGAGGCCCGTAGCCTTAACTTGTCCAACACCGTGGCAGTGGCGGCGTTTGAAACGCTGCGTCAATGGGGATTCCCAGAGCTGCAGAACAGCGGTCAGCTCACCAAATACCATTGGGGAGAATAAACCGAATTTTCCCCGGCAACTAAGAAAAATAACCCGGACGGCGTACGTTTGTGCCGTCCGGGTTATTTGTTGATGCCGATGTGCCGATGGGGATTATCCGATACCGATGGAGTGCAGCAGGCCAAAGGACAGGATCAACATAACAAGTCCCGCCGTCAATACGCCTGCGGTAATGACAGGCAGCGCATCCTTCATGCGGAGGTTCAGGATGGAGGCTACAAAAGCGCCTGTCCAAGCCCCGGTTCCGGGCAAAGGGATGGCCACAAAGATGAAAAGCCCCAGCAGTTTAAATTTTTTCATAGAATGTTCATGTGCCTTGTTTTCCATGCGGTTGGCGATGCGGCGGAATAGTTTAAATTTTTTCATCCAATCCACCAGTTTTCGGCCGAAGAGCAGTACAAAAGGAATAGGAAGCATGTTGCCCAAAGTGCAGATCAAAAGGGCGGGAAGCCAGTCGATGCCCAGGGCATAGGCGGCAATGATACCGCCGCGCAGTTCCACCACCGGCAGCATGGAGACCAAAAAGGCCACCAGTTCCGGGGAGAGATACTGGTCCAAAAATGAGACCATATTGTCAATAATAACTTCCATTTGTCACCTCAGAGATGGAGTTATCGCCTTAGTAAGATCTTTACACAAGACGATGTTCTCTCTATTGTAACTTATTTTGCGTGGATTCACAAGTGGTATCCCCTATTTTCCTGTTTGATAACACAACCCTTTTTCTCCTGCCTCAGAAATAAAAAAAGCCCGTCTCTTTTAAGACAGGACTTTTATAACACCTATTCTCTTTTATCACCAAAGCATGCATGGAGTCCAAGCCTCGCCCCCTCTTCATACGGAAGGGCTGCATGGGACAAGGTTCATACATTTTGAGGCGGCTCCCGACGGTGCGCGACAGCCGGTACACTGCATATCTTCCGATGAGGTCACCACAGGTATCGGTGGAAGAATCCTGAGCCAGCTTGGCTTTCATCTTAGCGGCGGTAAACAGCACCGGACACTGATGGCAGAAAAGCCCTGGGGATGGTTTATCCATCCCACTACCTAGTCTCCTTTTTGGAGGAACACATGCCGCCGCAATCGCATTTTTGCTGATGCCGTTGGATGAGATCGGCTAATGTAATGCCGTCCACAACGTCATCCACAGCCTCCTTGATGCTGCGCCACACCTCCATGGTGACACAGTTATCGGCACGGGCGCAGGGGATGGTGTCGTCAGCCACGCAGTCCACAGGATCCAATGACCCCTCCAGCACGCGCAGGACCGTCCCCACTGTGATGTTCTCCGGTTCCCTGCCCAGAGTATACCCCCCTTGGGAACCCCGGACGCTGCGCACCAGTCCGGCTCGGGACAGCTGCATCACAATCTGTTCCAGATATTTGCTTGAGATATCCTCTTGCCTGGCAATTTCCTTCAGGGGCAAAAGTCCCTCATTGTAGTGCACCGCCAGGTCAAACATCAGCCGTAGTCCGTAACGGCCTTTGGTAGAAACCTTCATAACCATCTCTCCTATAGGATAAAACGGGACATCTGCTGTGTAATCCAGCCCCTGCCCCATGAAAAAAGATGCACGCCATATAGCAAGCCGCACCTGCAGTTGACAAGCGTCCGCCCAAGGGTACAATGATGTTAGGACATCACGTTAACTTCAGGAGGAGTGCACCATGCGTTTATATGATATTTCGCGTCCCCTGCTGACGTCGCCGGTTTATCCCGGTGACCCATCCCCACGGCTGGATCCCATCCAGCGCATGGATGTAGGGGATGACTGCAATCTGACCGCCCTTTTCGCCTGCCTGCATACCGGCACCCATGCCGATGCGCCTCTCCATTTTCTGGCCGACGGACAAGGCATCGCATCCCTGCCGTTGGAGCCCTATGTGGGACGGTGCGCAGTCTTGTCCGTCCGAAGGGACATCACTGGTCAGGATGTGGATGAAAGCATTGTCCCCGGCTGCCGGCGGTTGCTCATCCGGGGAGAAGGAAAGGCCTTTCTCACCCCGTCGGCCGCCTTTGCGCTGGGAGCCTTGGGAGTACAGCTGGTGGGCACCGATGCCGACTCCATCGCCCCGCCGGATGACGAAGCCGCTGTACATCAGGAATTGCTGCAAAACGGGGTTATGATCTTGGAAAACTTGGATTTGAATAAGGTGCCGGATGGGGAATATTTCCTCTTTGCGCCGCCGGTCCTGGTGGGAGAAGTAGACGGTGCTCCAGTACGGGCCATCCTGGTCGACTGGGAGGATTAGTCCGGCTGTATTCTGTACAACAACAAGTGTGTTCTATATAAACACAATAATATGTTTGATGTTTCTTCAAAAGAAGGCGCGTCCTGGATATGTGGAACCGATGGGGATTATCATCTTCCTAACGGGAGGCCAGCCACGAGATTGCCGATAAAGCAGCTGTCAGCCCTTCCCCCACCGCTTTTCCGACCTGTAGGGGAAGACCGGTACAATCCCCCGCTGCAAATACACCGGGGATGGAGGTGGACTGATCCCGGGCTGTTTTGATAAATCCGCTGTCCAGGACAAGTCCTGGTACTAATGCATCCGGGGCTGAGGTATCCCGGATAAGAAAGACGCAGTCGGCGGGATACAGGATACGGTCTACCGTCAGGCCAACGGCGTGATCCGCCCCTTCCAAGGCCAATTTAGAACCACTGATCACCGGAATGGTTTCCGGCAATCCCTCCAGATTGGTACGGCCGCCGGGATTAACCACCGTCACTTCACAACCGATCTCGTAGAGGAAAATGGAATCTTCCAAAGCGAGCGGCGACTGGGCTACAACAAGAACCCGTTTGCCGCGGTAGAGCATACCGTCGCAGGTGGCGCAGGTACTGACCCCTTTGCCCATAAGCTGCTGTTCCCCTGGGATCTGCGGGGATTTAGCTGCCCCCATGGCCAGGATAATGGACTGAGCTTCCATCACCTGACTGCCGGCCGAGAGCAGGAAGGTCTTGCCCATAGGCAATACGCTGGTGATGCGTTTCTCCTCTACCTGAGCCCCTGCCCGTTTGGCATGATCGAAGAAACGTTCCATCATTTCCTTGCCGCTTATACCGGGCAACCCCAGGTAATTATCCACCAAAGGGGTCCTGCACAGCCAATTGCGGTGGATATCATTGGTATACACCGTCACTGATTTCCCCCTGGCCCTGGCCTGCACTGCTGCAGAAAGTCCGGCTGGGCCGCCGCCTATAATGGCGATGTCGGTCATTTTCTCACCTCCACACGGTATAATCAAGTAATCATATCTGCAAAATAGTATTTCTTATATTATACCAATTTCCGATATTTTATCAAGACCTTTTCCTTTTCTCCTGCTGGAAAAATCCAGGCGGGATCCAATGGTTTTGCCGTATGGGAAAAATGCCTCTGTCCCAGCCATCGGGACAGAGGCATTTTCCTTTGAAGACACGGTTATCATCCATGTTTGGAGTCCATCACATGGACGTCCAACTGGTCGTGGGAAAGGCGGATCTTTTCCTCGTCAAACCGATGCTTGACTTGTTCCAGCATACTGTAAGTCAGATCCCAGTAGTCCTCTGTTTTGGTCCAGACGCGCATGGTAATATTGATGGCCGAAGAGGTATACTCATAAACATAAGCGCTTGGTTTCGGATCCTGGAGGGCCAAGGGATGGGATGTCATCAGCTCCATAAGGACCGATTTGACCTGGTCGATATCACTGTCCAACCCGACAAGGAAAGCCAAATCCAGGCGTCGGGTCGCTTCGCAGGTCGTATTCACAAGTTTGTCGGAGGTCAGATGGGAGTTGGGAATGACCAGTTTCCGATTATCCACCGTCAGAAAGGTGGTATAAAGCAACTGGATTTCTTGGACTGTGCCGGCCGACCCCTCCACTTCCACGTAATCGCCTACCCGGAAGGGATGGGTAAACAGGATCAGGATACCGCTGGCCACATTTGCGAGGCTGTCTTTGACGGCCAAAGCGATGGCGGCTCCGGCAGCGCCCAAAGCAGCGATCATGGTGCCCATGGGAAGCCCTAAAATGGACCCTACTGTGACAATTACAACAATCTTGGTGGAGATAGATACAAAGGAACGGATAAATGCGTGAAGAGATGGCTCGATATTACCCTTCTTGAGAACCTTGACGGTAAGACTACCCAGCAGTTTGGAGAGCCAGAGGCCCAGGATCAGCACCACCAAAGCAGCCAGGATCTTTGGACCATAGGTCTGCAGGAGATACAATAGCCATTCGTTGTTAAACGCGTTATCCAATGCCGACACATCCTTTCTTTTCGACAAGATGAGAGTGATTCCCTGTATTCTTTCAGTATATCGGATCATAGATCCAATTGCAACTAAATCCATTGTTTCTCCCGGATGCACACAGTATGCCCATCGCATCAGTAAAAGCCGGTAAAAAAGGCACATTGCTGAGAGATCAGCAATGTGCCTTGAAAACTATACTAAGAAAAGGATCCTATCCCTTAGGCCTTCTTGGCTTTGATAGCGGCCTGGGCAGCAGCCAGACGAGCGATCGGCACACGGAAGGGCGAGCAGGAAACGTAGTTCAGGCCAGCGTTGTGGCAGAACTCGATGGAAGACGGATCGCCGCCGTGCTCACCGCAGATGCCCAGTTTGATGTCGGGGCGGGTCTCACGGCCCAGACGGACAGCCAGTTTGATGAGCTTGCCCACGCCATCCTGATCCAGCTTTGCGAAGGGATCGGACTCGTAGATCTTGGCATCGTAGTAGGAATCCAGGAACTTGCCGGCATCGTCACGGCTGAAGCCGAAAGTCATCTGGGTCAAGTCGTTGGTGCCGAAGGAGAAGAATTCAGCTTCCTTGGCGATCTCGTCGGCGGTGACGGCAGCGCGGGGGATTTCCACCATGGTACCGACTTTATAGGTCATCTCAATGCCGGCGTCAGCGATGAGCTTGTCGGCAGTGGCGGTGACGACGTCCTTGACATACTTGAGTTCCTTGCGTTCGCCAACCAGCGGGATCATGATCTCCGGAACGATCTTGTATTCCGGATGAGCCTTGTTGACGTTGATAGCAGCGTTGATGACAGCGGTGGTCTGCATCTCAGCGATTTCCGGATAGGAAACAGCCAGACGGCAGCCGCGGTGACCCATCATGGGGTTGAACTCATGCAGGGAGGCAATGACTTGCTTGAGTTTCTCAACGGTGATGTTCAGTTCACCGGCGATCTCAGCAATATCCTCTTCCTTGGTGGGCAGGAATTCATGGAGAGGGGGATCCAGGTAACGGATGGTAACCGGACGGTCCTGCATTACTTCGTACAGGGCCTCGAAGTCGCCCTGCTGATAGGGCAGCAGCTTGGCCAGAGCGGCCTTGCGGGCTTCGACAGTCTCGGAAACGATCATCTCGCGGATGGCCTTAATACGGTCAGCCTCGAAGAACATGTGCTCAGTACGGCACAGGCCGATACCCTGGGCGCCGAACTTGACAGCCTGAGCGGCGTCTCTGGGTGTGTCGGCATTGGTGTAAACCTTCAGGGTACGGGCAGCGTCAGCCCAAGCCATATAGCGGCCGAAGTCGCCGGAGATGGTGGCTTCCACAGTGGGGACAGCTTCGCCGTAGATGTTGCCGGTGGAGCCGTCGATGGAGATATAATCGCCTTCGCGGATGGTCATGCCGCCCAGCTCAAAGTATTTCTCTTCTTCGTGCATAGCGATCTCGCCGCAGCCGGAGACGCAGCAAGTACCCATGCCGCGGGCCACAACAGCAGCGTGAGAGGTCATGCCGCCGCGGACGGTCAGGATACCCTGAGCCACGTTCATGCCCTCGATGTCTTCAGGAGAGGTTTCCAGACGGGCCAGAATGACCTTTTCACCGCGGGCATCCCACTCTTTGGCGTCCTCAGCGGTGAAGACGACGCGGCCGCAGGCAGCGCCGGGAGAAGCAGCCAAGCCTTTGCCGATGACCTTAGCGGCCTTCAGAGCGGTGGCTTCAAACTGCGGGTGCAGGAGGCTGTCCAGCTGCTTGGGCTCGACGCGCATCACAGCCTCTTCCTCGGTGATCATGCCCTCGTCCACCAGGTCGACGGCGATCTTCAGAGCGGCAGCGGCGGTACGTTTGCCGTTACGGGTCTGGAGCATGTAGAGCTTGCCATTCTCAATGGTGAACTCCATATCCTGCATATCGCGATAGTGTTTCTCGAGACGGTCAGCAGTGGTAGCAAACTGCTCGTACACTTCGGGCATAACATTTTTGAGCTGATCGATGGTCTGGGGGGTACGGATGCCGGCCACGACGTCCTCGCCCTGGGCGTTCATCAGGAACTCACCGAACAGTTTGGCCTCGCCGGTGGCGGGGTTACGGGTAAAGGCAACGCCGGTACCGGAGGTATCGCCGGTGTTACCGAACACCATCATCTGGACGTTGACGGCAGTGCCCCAGGAATAGGGGATGTCGTTGAGACGACGGTAGACGTTGGCACGGGGGTTATCCCAGCTGCGGAACACAGCGCGGACAGCTTCCATCAGCTGCTCTTTGGGATCGGTGGGGAAATCCACGCCCTTTTCCTGTTTGTAGTACTCTTTGAAGCGGACAACCATAGCCTTCATATCGTCGGCATCCAGTTCGGTGTCCATCTTGACGCCCTTAGCTTCCTTCATCTCGTCGATGATCTTCTCGAAGTTGGACTTAGGCAGTTCCATAACAACGTCGGAGAACATCTGGATGAAACGGCGGTAGGAGTCATATGCAAAACGGGGATTGTTGGTCAGCTTGGCCAGGCCTTCCACAACGGTGTCGTTGAGGCCCAGGTTCAGGATGGTATCCATCATGCCGGGCATGGAAGCGCGGGCGCCGGAACGGACCGAAACCAACAGAGGATTGGCAGCATCGCCGAACTTCTTACCAGCGATCTCCTCCATCTTGCCCAGGTATTCCAGGATCTCGGCCTGGATTTCGGGGGCGATCTGACGGCCGTCTTCATAGTAGCGGGTGCAGGCCTCGGTGGTGACGGTGAAGCCCTGAGGCACCGGCATGCCCAGATTGGTCATCTCCGCAAGGTTGGCGCCTTTGCCGCCCAACAGTTCACGCATGGAACCGTTGCCTTCGGAGAACAGGTACACGTACTTGTAACTCATTAAACATCTACCTCCTGATTTTAGATACAAATGAAACGCCCCGCGCTTGGGAGGCGTGGGGGTGTGTATCCAGCATTTTCAAAAAATCTACACAGTGGATATTATAACAAATTTAAGCGGCCATTTCCACCATTTCATCAAAAAATTTTCCTAAAAAGCGCCAAAATAACCAGTCTTATAAAAAAGAATAAAAAATACCTGCTTTGGGCAAAAGGACAATGATGAAAAAACTGTAAAATTCACAATTATGACCTAGTGTTGGGGAAGAGTTTATGTTATAATGGGGAAAATCAATTGATGGGGATTCTTGGGCCTTTCAGCATAAGCGGAACCATTGGAACGAGGAGTGTTAAATTCTAACTATGGCATTGTTTAAAAAATCTCGAAAAAAGGGTGAAGAGACCCAAGCGTCCGGTATCGACCAGGCAAAAGAACAAACCGCGCCGCAGAAAAAGATCGTAGTGGGCGGCGATGAAACAACCAGTCCGGATATGATGCAGGTGGAAAACCTGGAGTTCCTTATCCGTATTTATATGAAGGATCCGGAGAATATGGTAAACTTGGTGCCGGTTCTCATTGCGCTGGGCAAGGCCAATGTGACGGTGCCGGTGCACGTGGAACTCAGCGAAGAAGACGCTAAGAAACTCCAGGAAGGCGCGGAGAATGGGACTTCCATCGCCCTGCCGGAAAACGCTAAGGCGAGAGTCAATATCCTGAGCGCGCCCGACGGACGGTATTTTCTCCCGGTCTATACCCGGAAAGAGCTTCTTCCTCAACAGGCCGGCCGGAGATTTATGGCCATGCAGACCCCCTTCCTCAACTGCTGTGAGATGATCCTGGAGCAGATGAAGAGTGCCAGCGGCATCGCCATCAACCCCTATACGGAAAATCTGATCCTGCCCCCCGATGTGCTCAAAGCCGTGCGCAAAAAGGCCATGGAGGACGAACAAAAAAAGCAGTCGGAAGAGCAGAAATAAAAAAATAGTAGACAGAAGAAAAAAGGCTGAGAGACCAAATTGGTTCTCCTCAGCCTTTTTCTTGTGATTTCCTCTGTGATTTGCCATCGGCAGGAAGGATGATGGGACCTTCTGCTTTTTCAAATTCTTTGATGCATTGGCGGATGAGATATAGAATTTGGCCGTTGGCAGAACGCCCTTCATACTTTGCGATGTAGTGCAATTTATAGTGAAGTTCTGGATCAACTTCAATTCCCAGATGCTTATTGTTTTTATTTCTCATTGCGAATCTCCTAAACGTCTTGCTCTAAGTATACCGAATGCATAAGGGGAATGCAATGGGAACAAACCAATGCAGCCATATAAAAATGGGAAAACCTGGTGATGATTCGTTCAGAACTCCTGTTTTTTATTGGATCAGCCGGGGAAATGAATTTTGGGGACAACGATAAAACCGGGAACATACAATGAATTGGGGTATACCACCTGAATTGAAATAGGAGGTCAATATCTTGAAGATCTATCATTACGACAGCTGTCCGGAAGACGGATGCCAGCAGGATGAATGCTGCTGTCAAAACGACTGCTGTTGTGTTCAAACCTGTCCCGTCCCAGGGCCGACGGGCCCCACCGGTGCCACGGGACTCATGGGTCCTACCGGTCCGGCCGGCCCCACAGGAGCCGCCGGTTTGGCTGGACTTCCCGGCCCTGTTGGCCCGCAAGGAGCTCAGGGCCCCATCGGCGCTACCGGTGCCACCGGTCCAGTCGGCGCCCAGGGTCCGCAGGGGGCACAAGGCCCTATGGGTCCGACCGGGGCTACCGGCGCCCAGGGAATTCAGGGCCCTCAGGGCATCCAAGGCCCCACCGGTCCCACTGGTGCGGATGGCGCTACTGGTCCGGCTGGCCCCGGAGGCCCCATCGGTCCGCAAGGCCCTCAGGGTACCCAGGGCCCCATCGGCCCGACAGGCGCTACCGGTGCTCAGGGCCCGCAGGGTCCGCAAGGCATCCCCGGTCCGACCGGCGCTACGGGCGCCGCGGGTGCCGTTGGATCTACAGGCGCAACTGGAGCCACCGGCTCAACCGGTCCTACAGGCGCTACCGGCGCCACTGGCCCGGCTGGTTCGGATGTAAATACCGTAGAATGCGCCGGTATCCAGCAGATGCAGAATGTTCTCCAGCAGATTATCCAGCTCTATCCCAGCGACAACATTGTGGTATCCATGGAAAGCGGCAACAATGCCAGCGGACGTCCATCCCTATTGCTCCCGGCCCAGGCTCCCGGACTGCTCCAGCTGGCCAATAACCAGGGAGTTCCACAGGAAGCGGTGTCCCTTTGCCGTATTGCTGCCGTCCGGATCACCAGTGCTACGTACAACAACAATATCACGTATCTGCCGGAGCCGACGCCAACTCCCGCTGGCTGTGCCGCCCAATGTGAAGCGGCGGTACGGAGTTATCTGCCGGTCGGCACCACGGGTGTGGGCATCAACGCCGGAGGCCAGACCGTTGGGCAGGGGACAGTACTTCGCAGCGAATATGGCATGATCGTACTGGTTGGGAACAATAACAGCGATCCCACGTTCGTATCCACCACAAAGGCCGAAGTCATAAACAAGTAATGGCGTAATATTTGGCACTTTCCCATCGGAATACCCCGTACACAGATAAGCCGATTTTTTAGAATGAGGTTATACGCTGCCCACAGGATCTCTGGAAAAACCGGAGGTCCTGTTTTTATCATTCACTACAATTCATATAGGAAATAAAGTTTTTTCTCGTTTCCCCCTTGACAGGCTGCACGGGCTGTGATATATTGTTAGCGTCGATTAACAATAGTGCCAAAAACAGCAGACAGGTGCATAGAATAGAATATCTGGAATTCAGAGGAGTTGACTCCTATGGGACTCATTGATATTGTAATTTTGCTCCTTGCGGTTTTATTGGTAATTATTGCGCTTTGGTCTCACAGAAAGCGCCGTCGAAACGGCAAGGGATCGGGTGGATGCGCCGGCGGATGCCGCAGCTGCCCCTATTCCCACAGGTGCGGCGGGGATGACGATCTACCGCCGCCCTGATGTCCCTTTTCCCTGTTTCATTGTGTGTATAACTTCCGCCGGGTACAACCTTCCTCCCTGTGCCCGGCGGGCTTTTTGCATTTCAAAAAAACAATACCCCCCTTGGGCATACCGCCCAAGGGGGGTATCTTTTATTATGGAGGGGACCGGGAGAATTATTCCGCCGTCACATCGTCTTTTTGGCCTACAATACAGATCCAGGTTTTACCCGGATTGAGGGACAGCTCCTGGCCGGAGGAATCGGTGAGCTGAATGGGATCGGATGCCGATTCCATGCTCCATTGGATGTCCTGGCACCGGCCCATAGAGGCGTAGATCCCTTCCCCGCCTTTGAGCTGGATGTCCACATGGCCTAAACTATCCCCTGTAGGGGTGATGGCGGTGCGCAGGACCAGGACATTTTCCACCTCGACCTGTTTGCCGGTAGCGGCGTCCATTTGGCCTTTGTCAAACTGGTATTTGGCGTAGACGGCCTTTTGAGAATCGTAGACAAACCGGCTGGTGACGTAGGAGGAAAATGGGACGGTGAGCGTCTCGCAGGACTGTCCCTGAGGGGCCTGGGAATCCCCTTCCGCCCGGAAGGAAAAGGCCGTACCGTCGGATTTTGCCTGGGTACGGATCTCCCGTTTCTGCACGCACTGAATGAGTTTTTCCCCGTCGGTGACGCAGCTGTGTACGCTGCCCATGCTCTTTTTACGTCCCGGATCCCGCCAGATGGTCACCGAATCGCTGACGCCGTTGATGCTGTCGACCTTGGAGGACTGGATAGCATCCAGGGCGTCTTGACTGCCTCCTACATGGACATAAATACAATCGTGGCTCTGGGCCAATTCCACAAAGTAGGGACGTGCGCTGCGGATAGAGCCGGTCATAGAGAGATTCCGCCAATCGGAGTAGAGAGCTAAAATACGGGTGATACCGCCTTCGGCCTGCATCTCGTAGCACACATCGGCTGAAGCGATGTTATGCTGAGGGGTGGCGGCCTCCAGGTTGTTGATCATGATGCCCACAGGGCGCTGTCCCACTGCCTCGGATGGCAGATCAGAGCGGCCGGTGAGCGGGTTGATGGTTCCAGCCTTAGTCCCGGCCGGGAGCGAGGCCTGTGGGGACTGCCCATCGGAGCCGGCCGCTGCAGAGGTAGATGCCCCGGAAGACGCTGAAGATGACGATTCCGCGTCCTTTTTGCCGCAGGATGAGAGACACAGACAGCTCACCAGCACACATGCCGCCGTCAGAAAACACAGGATTGTTTTTTTCATTAAAATCATCTTCCCTTCCTCATAGAATACCGTGCCGCAGATCCGCATTGACGCCTTTGTGCCTTGGAAGAGGAAACAGATCCCAAGACGTTTGCGACACCCCCTTCTATTATAAGGGGATCCCGGCCCGGGCACAAGATGGGGTCTCCGGGATTTGTTTCTTTTAAGATAAGGCAAAGAGGGAAAATGTTTTGTCGTACCGAGGGAGGACGTCCGAAAAACATATTCCGCGGGATGGGAAATAATTCAGTTTGGGATTGGTTTGGATGGGTCGTTGCAGTTACTTTTTTGGAAAGATTCCGGACTGTGCGGCATACAAATTGGGAAAGAATAGTTTCCTCTAATTTAGGTCATGAAGAGTTGTTTTGCAAGGCGATCCAAAGGGGACATAAAGATTTTGTTAATATTTGCCTTAATCCATAAAGGAAACCTTGCTATTTCCTGAAAAAAATTGTATCCTATGGGATATTCAGAGGTAGAATAGCCGTTTGGACGAAATGGTTTTTATTGAGAAGATAACCTTGTGCTGTCCCGTCTGCAGGATGGGATTGGAAATGCCGAATTTTCCGGGTCTGGAATAACCGTCCATGATCGGGGGAAAATAGGAGAGAACATGGGCACAAGGAGGAAAATCCATGATAACGACCTTAAAATATCGTCCATTTGTGCCGGGGATCCGGCGTAAAGTACGCATTATCACTTTTTCCATCGCGGGCATTTTAGTGCTGTTCGGCATGATGTGCAGCGCCTACGTCCAGTCCCACCAGTACCAGATGCAGCTGGAACACAGTTATCAGCGGGCTCTGGATGATCTGGGGGATTATATGAACAGCATCGACGTCTCCCTTAACAAAGGGATGTACGCCGGTACTGCCAGTCAGTTTGATACCCTGGCCACTGAGCTTTGGATGGATTCATCCGGTGCAAAGAGCAGCTTGGGGCAGCTCCCCATGGGCGGCATGAACTTGGAAAAAACCAACCGGTTTATCGCTCAGGTAGGGGATTTCTCCATGGCTCTCTCCCGCAAGGTGGAGGAGGGCCAGGCCATCACCGAAGAGGAACACGAGAATATGGAGGCGCTGGCAGGGTATGCCAAAAAGTTGTCGGAACTGATCACCTCCATCCGGCAGGAGATCAATGACGGCAATATGTCTATGGAACAGATGCAGGAGAGCCTGAAGAATCTACAGGAGCCTGAGGGGGAACCCACCATCAATTCCGGCTTTTTGGATTTTGAGGAGCAGTTTACCGATTACCCCACCCTGATTTACGACGGTCCTTTCTCCGACCACATCCAGCAGAAAGAGGCCAAATGGCTCAAAGGCAGAGAGGAGATCGACCGTGGCGCCGCCCGCGGCCGCGCCTCCCAGTTTACTGGGGAGAGCACGATGGATCTCAAGGATGCCGGTGAGGAAAGCGGCGCCATTCCGTCCTATAATTTTACCACCGACACTCTGACCGTAAACGTCACAAAACAAGGGGGCTATTGCTCCTGGCTGTTAAACTCCCGGGAAATCGGCATGCCGACTCTGGATGCCCAAGGCGCCATTGAAAAGGCAAAGCAGTACCTGGAGGATCACGGCATCACCTCCATGGAGGAGAGCTATTATTCCACCTCCGGAGGCATTTGTACCATCAATTTTGCCTATCAGCAGGGCAGCGTTACCTGTTATACCGATCTCATCAAGGTTGGCGTGGCGCTGGACGACGGCCAAGTGGTGATGTTCGACGCCAGAGGCTATCTGATGAACCACCAGGACCGGGCCTTGGAATCGGCGTCCCTGACCAAGGAACAGGCCCAGGAAAAACTCAGCTCTTATCTGACCGTGCAAAGCGCCGGCGTGGCACTGATCCCCACCGACGCTGGATCGGAAAACCTGTGTTATGAATTTATGTGCAAAGGGAAAAACGACCAGAAGGTTTTAGTATACGTCAATTGTCAGACCGGCGAGGAGGAACAAATTCTCATCCTTTTGGAAACAGAGGGAGGAATACTCACCATCTGACGGCGCATCCTAAGAAAGGGGTCTGATATTCAGCAGGCCCGTCCATCCTATTTCAAATACAGAAGGAGCAAAAACGATGAAACGACACACCATAATGGGTCTCTTGGCTGTCATGCTGGTCCTGGCCATGACCACTGCAGTGCTGGCATCCTGCGGCAAGGACAAAGGGGATAGTTCCAGCAATGGCGGCGTGGTTTCGGAAGTGGTTTCCAAAGTGGAGTCCATGCTGCCCCACTCGAGCACTCCGGAATCCTCTGTCGTGGATGGAGCGTCGGACAACAACTCTTCTTCCATGACCGACAACACCTCTAACCCCTCGGACCGCAATCCCACCTCGAATCCTGCATCCAACCCCAACGGCGGCAACTCCATGGTTCCGTCTGAGGGTACTACAAGCGCCACCTCGGAAGCATCCCAGACCTCCAGCAGCGTGCCGGCCTCTGTGGCCGGCGCTGCTCCGGTGGTGGAGGAAGCCCAGGAATTGATCGGGACCCCTTATGTGTACGGATCGGCAAGTCCTGAAAAGGGATTTGATTCCTCTGGCTTTACATACTATGTGTTTAGCCAGGCGGGACTGATCCTACCCCGTACCGTCACCGCCCAAGCCCAGGTGGGCAGTGAGATTTCCTGGGATGTCATGCGTCCGGGGGACATTTTGTTTTTCTATACCGATCAGCCGGGCGTGCCTCAATTCTGCGGCATCCTGGAGAGCGACGGCGTTATGATCTACAGCGGCGGCGATAGTCAGACCGTCCAGAGACAGGATATTACCGGTTCCTTCTGGCAAGAGCATTTTGTGTCGGCTCGTCGGGTGTTGGAGTAGCACCCATCTTTCCTCCATCGGAAAAGGGCAGGGAATGCGTTCCCTGCCCTTGTTTTGACGCTTTTATTATACTATTAGGATAAATAGATATAGAATATACTAATTAGTATTCCGGTTCAAAGGTGAAGCTCAATTTTTCCTTATCGTGGAGGCAAAAATAAAATATACCAAAAGTAATAATTAAACAATATAATACAGATGATTGCTTAATAGGGCTCCTCCATATAATGCTCCACCAGCTGGAGGAATTCCTGCCAGCGCCCCTCATCCCGGATGGTCTGGGGACAGTTCTTCTCCATGAAATCGGCGTGCTGTTTGACGGCTCCCAAGCCTAAGTCATACTCTTGAAGCAAAAAGGCCGTCAATTTCGCGCCGTTTTGGAAGGTCTTCTCAAAGTCGCCGTCCTGGTTGACGCACAGCTCAATACCGATGCCGTTGACGTTGCCGCCGCCTTCTTTGCGTTTGTCGCCGGCGTGATAGGCCATCTCGTCGTCGGGGATGCTCTGGCAGATTTGATGATCGTCCACACTGTAGTGCCAAGAGGTGGTTCCGTTTTGCCCGCTCTGGAGGAGCTGAGCATGGGCCATGGCGTCGGCACCTGTATTGGTGTTGGCCGTCTCGTGGATGACCACATACCGGATGGCGCGATGGGTGCCGGGACGCCCTGAACTGCCTTCCTCCATGAGCATCTGGTGCAGAGGGACGCCGTACACCTGGGGGGTATCCGGACGGCTGGGAGTAAAGTAACACCGGGAACACAAAAGCGGCACTAGGATGCACAGGATCAATGCCCCGCACAGCAGAGTGATAAAAGGAATTTTATTTCCCTTGCGGAAATAGACGGTAATGTGCATACAAGCCTCCTGAAACGCTGGTATTTCCTTCAAAGGATAATGGAATGCGGTCGTACACCCCGAGGAGCTGCGCCAGCGATGAAACTCGCCATAGGGCTTTAAGACGAGAAAAGATTTTCTTTGTTTCTATGTTTCTATGCTTATGCGGACCGAAGGGCTTCCCATGCCCTGGAATTGCCGGACGGGGCTAGAGCTAGGAACGAAAATGCCGGCAGCACTGCGACGCTGCCGGCATTGTTTTGGATCGGATACGGCCCAAGGTCGGATTCAAACGCTGCCCAAAACAGAATACGTCGGAAAACAATCCCTAAAAAATCCCGTTTTGTCCTACTCATCTCAGCGCATCCCCTGCCCAAGCCCGTCCTCCTTTATGCTTAGACATTAAAGCGGAAAAGAACGACATCCCCATCGTTCATGACGTAATCCTTGCCCTCGCTGCGCACCAGACCTTTTTCCTTGGCGGCGGCCATGGAGCCGCAGACAATCAAATCGTCGTAGGCCACCACTTCGGCCCGTATGAAGCCCCGTTCAAAGTCGGTGTGGATTTTACCGGCGGCCTGAGGCGCTTTGGTGCCGCGGGTGATGGTCCAGGCGCGGACCTCGGGGGTACCGGCCGTCAGATAGGAGATGAGCCCCAACAGGTCGTAGCTCTTCTGCACCAGACGGTCCAAGCCCGACTGGCTGAGTCCCAGCTCGGAGAGGAACATCATTTTTTCCTCTTTGTCCATGCCGGCCACTTCCTCCTCCAGCCCTGCGCAGATGGGCAGAACCTGGGCGCCTTCGGCCTGTGCGATCTTTTCTACCACAGAGTAATAGGGATTGTCCATCAGATCGCCGGTGAAGTCGTTTTCGCTGAGATTGGCGGCATAGATGACCGGTTTGGAAGTCAAAAGAGCCACCGACGAAAGGATCTCGTCCTCTTCCGGAGAACGCTCCACCGTGCGGGCCGGTTTCCCCTCCTCCAGCCAGGCCTTGACCCTCTCCAGGAACTCCACCTCAGCGGCGTAGGATTTATCCCCCTTCATCAGCTTTTTGCTTTTGTCGATGCGCCGTTCCAGCATCTCGATGTCGGAGAAAATCAGCTCCAGATTGATGGTCTCGATGTCCCGGGCCGGATCGATGGATCCTTCCACATGGACGATGTCATCGTTCTCAAAGCAGCGCACCACATGGATCATGGCGTCCACCTCCCGGATGTTGGCCAAAAACTTGTTGCCCAGGCCCTCCCCTTTGGAGGCGCCCCGCACCAGACCAGCGATGTCCACAAATTCAATGACGGCCGGAGTGGTCTTGGCCGGATGGTACATCTCGGTCAGCACATCCAGACGCTTGTCCGGCACCGCCACGACCCCGACATTGGGTTCGATGGTGCAGAAGGGGTAGTTGGCCGACTGAGCGCCGGCATTGGTGATGGCGTTAAACAGGGTGCTTTTGCCCACATTGGGCAGCCCTACGATTCCCAACTTCATAGTGATCCAAATCCTTTCTCTATCCAACAGCCTGCCCCTGTGAAAAAAGGGGCAATTTGTCACACTTCTTTTTCATTCATTATAGTCAAAACTCCACCGGATGGCAAGGGATGACAGGACAAACCCCGCACTCCCTGGAAAATGCCGGGGGCTGACTGGATAAGGCAACCAATTTTTGACAAAGAGTGCCAATGGTATTATAATAAGTAAGATTTTATTTGTATTATCACTAATTTTTCTGTCATCTTTCACAGTGTGGAAGGGACAGTTTTGGAAGGAGTGCTCCTATGCAAGATATTATCGACTTCCACGCACATATCTTCCCCGAAAAAATCGCCGACAAAGCCACCACCAACATCGGCGCCTTTTACGATATCCCCATGCATGTAAACGGCCGGGTGACGGCCCTTTTGGAGGAGGGTGAGAAGGCCGGGATCCATCGATTCGTGGTGCAGTCGGTGGCCACCAAACCGGACCAGGTTCATTCCATCAACTGCTTTATCGCCCAGCAGTGTGAGCAGCATCCCGAGCTCATCGGATTGGGGACGCTGCATCCGCTGATGGAGGATTGGGAGGAGGAAATCAAACACATCCAGGAGCTGGGACTCAGAGGCGTCAAGCTCCACCCGGACTTCCAGAGGTTCCAGCTGGACGATCCCATGGTTTTTCCCATCTATGCCAAGCTGGAGGGGAAGCTTCCCCTGCTGGTGCACACCGGAGATCCCCGGTATGATTTTTCCCATCCCCGCCGCATGGCCCGCGTGCTGGACAAATTCCCGGCGCTGGATGTGGTAGCCGCCCATCTGGGGGGCTGGATGCAGTGGAAGGAATCGGAGCAATGGCTGCTGCCGCGCCGGGTGTGGGTGGATACCTCCTCAAGCTACGCCTTTATGGAGCCGGAGGAATACAGAAGGCTCATCCGGGCGTTTGGCCCCGACCGGTGCCTGTTCGGCACCGACTTCCCCATGTGGCAGCATGAGCCGTCTCTGCGCCATCTGCGCGGGGTTGGCTTAGAAGAGGAGGAACTGGGAAAAGTCCTCAGCGGCAATGCAAAGAAGGTGCTGGGTCTGCCCGAATAATTGGTGATATTATCCTTTTTTTGAGTGGAGAAATTGGATTTTCCGCTGGAAGGAAGAAGCACCTGCCAGAATTTTACCAATATTTTTGGCAGTGTTATAAGAGGTTTTTTGCACTTTATTCAAGGAATGTTTACATTCTTTGCGCGGTTTTCTGCTATCATATTTGTGTTATTTTACTAAGTCGGAGGGGACCCCCCTCCTCCGGCTTATTAAAATAGAGGAGAACCAGTGGACTACGGTTAGGGTAAAATCAGCCCCGTCCCAAGCGGGGCTTTTTGCTGACTGCCTCCGCCGGACGTTTTCCGGAGGGGGTTATAGAACATCCATGTGGTTTCAATTTTCAAAGAAACGGGAGGGAACGACAATGATAGAGGTTCAAAACCTCTGCAAGCAGTATGGCCCCATCAAGGCCGTGCAGGACATCTCCTTCAACATCAACGAAGGGGAGATTGTGGGATTCCTGGGCCCCAACGGCGCAGGCAAATCCACCACAATGAATATCCTCACCGGGTACCTTTCGGCTTCGTCCGGCAAGGTGACGGTAGGCGGCGTGGACATACTGGAAGACCCGATGGGCGTAAAAAAACAGATTGGCTATCTGCCCGAGCAGCCGCCCTTGTACCTTGACATGACGGTCAAGGAGTACTTAAACTTTATTTACAACCTCAAGGGCCTCAAATTGTCCCGCAAGGCTCACATCGACGAGGTGTGTCACCTGGTTCGTATCGACCATGTGTACAACCGCCTTATCGGCAACCTGTCCAAAGGTTACAAGCAGCGCGTCGGCGTGGCGCAGGCTTTGCTGGGCAATCCCAAGGTGCTGATCCTGGACGAGCCCACCGTGGGCCTCGACCCCAAGCAGATCATCGAGATCCGCAACCTGATCAAGCATCTGGGCCGCAACCACACCATCATCCTCAGCTCCCACATTCTGTCGGAGGTGCAGGCGGTGTGCGAACGTCTCATCGTCATCAACCAGGGTCAGATCGTGGCCGACGGCACTCCCACGGAACTGTCCAACTCCTTGCGCACCGATCATAAGCTGGTGGCCCGCATCGCCGGACCCCAGGAGAACGTCTATCAGGCTCTGATCAGCATGTCCCAGATCACCGATGTGTCCACTGTGGGCGAGAAAGAGCCGGGCGTCTTTGAGTTTACCATCGAGTCCAAGCAGGGCAGCGACGTCCGCCGCGACCTGTTTGAGATGGCGTCCAAGAACAATTGGCCGCTGATGGGCCTGCGCAACAATGAGCTGACGCTGGAAGACGTCTTCCTCCAGCTGATTTCCAAAGGAGGCGACAGCCAATGACCGCAGTATTAAAGCGCGAGCTCGGCGCCTATTTCCATTCGGCCATCGGGTTTACCTTTTTAGCCGTTTTCTACCTGTGCTCGGGTATGTTCTTCTACTTTATGACATATTCCCGTGTAGCGAATATGAGCGTAATTTTCTCCAATATGTTCACCATCATCATGCTGATCATCCCCATCCTCACCATGAAGCTGATGAGCGATGACAAACGCCTTAAAACCGATCAGGCGCTTTTGACGGCACCGGTGCGGCTGTCCAGCCTGGTCATCGGCAAATACCTGTCGGCTCTGATCGTCTATGTCCTGGCCCTGGCCATCAACGTTGTGTATATGCTGGTGCTGGGCGCCTTTACCGAGATGGACTGGATGTCCTTCTGGGGCAATCTGCTCGGTATGTTCCTGCTGGGAGCGGCCGTTATCGCCATCGGCCTGTTTATCTCCAGCCTGACCAACAGCCAGGCCGTAGCCGCCATCGGCACCCTGGCTGCCTCCATGCTCATCATCCTGATGGATTCCCTGGCATCGGCCGTATCCTGGGGCTGGCTGACCACCTTCATCGGCTGGATCTCCTTCAACTCCCGGTATGAACCGTTTACCAGCGGTATTTTGAACTATTCCAACGTCTTTTTCTTTATCAGCGTTGTAGCCATTTTCCTCTTTTTGACCATGCGCGTGCTGGACAAAAAGAGATGGAGCTAAGGGAGGAGGGAGAACATGAGCGTGAAAGATCCAAACAAAACCCGCAGACTGCGTTACGGTGGCATTGCCACGGCCATTACAGTGGGCGTGATTGCAGTTATCGTTGTGCTCAACGTGCTGGTAACCGCACTGAATACCCGGTTCCCGCTGTCGGTGGACCTGACTTCCGATAAGCGCTTCACCCTTTCGGAACAGAGCAAAGAATATCTGCAGAAAGTGGAGAGCGATATCACCATCTACCTCATGATGCCCAAAGAGGAATTTGAGAGCATCGGGGATCCGGGAAGCCGCGTGCCTCCGGCCCTGGAGCAGTTCAGCCAGGTCAACCCCAAGATCAAGGTGGAGTACATCGACCTGGAGAAAAACCCCAGCTTCGCCTCCAAGTATACGGGCGATGAACTGACAAGCACCAGTATTATCATCGAGTCGGACAAACGCCATTATGTCATCAGCACATCGGATCTGTTTGACATTCAGTACGATACCACTACCTATCAGCAGTATGTGGCGGGAGACGTCATTGAAAAGACCATGATCACCAAGATCATGTCGGCCGATGTGGACGAGATCCCCAAAGTGGGCATCATCACCGGACACAATGAGAGCACCCAGAAGCTTGAGAACTTCAAACAGGTTATGACCGACAGCGCATATGAAGTGTCTGAAGTCAACCTGATGACCGACGAGATCCCCGACGATATGGCATTCCTGGTCATCGCCGAGCCGGGCAACGACTACACCACCGGCGAACTCAAGAAGATCGACGAATACCTGGACAATGACGTCAACAACCCCACCCTGCTTGTGACCTTCGGCTCCTCTTACAGCGGCATGACCAACCTGGATGAATTCCTGGCTGAATGGGGAATCAAGGCGATGGACGGCGTCATCGCTGAGACCGACAGCAGCCGTTACTACTCGGGCTATCCCACATTGGCCATCGCCGACTACCTGACCAATGAACTGGCCCCCAGCATCAACCCCTACAATGGCGTTTATCCCATCATCATGGATTCCAAACCCATTGAGACCCTGTTTGAGACCCAGAACGGCATTGAAGTGCATCCCGTCATCCAGACGGCTGAGACAGCTGTACAGCTGCTGACCGACGAGGAAGGCAATACTACCGAAGGCGAAAAGGGCGTCTTTAACGCTTTGACCGTATCCTCCAAGCCCCGTACCGAGGGCAGCGATACCTATACCTCCCGCGTAATCGCCGTCGGTTCTACCGATTATTTTAACGTCAGTACCGCATTCAACTGCCTCAACGATGAAATCTTTACCACCATGGCCAACAAAATTACCGGCCGTGATCTGGAAGAGGTCAACATTTCCTCCCGTAAGCTTCAGGACACCTCCCTGCAGATGACGGAATCCCAGGTAACGGTGATTGGTCTGGTAATCTTTATCATTGCTTTGCCGGTGGTCGTATTGGTAGCCGGCCTGGTGATCTGGATCCGGAGGAGACATCTATGAGTAAACAAGTCAAAGCCCTCATTGCGTGCGCCGTCGTGTTGGTGCTGGTGGGCGGCATTTTGGCTGGTATTCTCCTATTGGTGCCGGAGGAAAATGGCGACAGCGCATCCTCCAGCGCATCCAGCCAAGCGGCTGAGGCACTGGTCAACAAGAATATCTCTGAACTGGAATCCATCACCATCACCAATGAGGATGATTCCTATATGGCCACATTGGCCACCTCCGGCAACTTGGTCATCAACGGGCTGGAGGACTTCGCTAAAAACGACGAGGCTTACGATGAGCTCAACGCCATTGCGGCGTCCATCACCTATTCCAAGATCATCGACGAGAACCCGGCCGATCCGTCGGAATACGGCCTGGATCCTGCTGCCGCCACCATGGACGTCACTTATACCGACGGCCTGGCGTATACTCTGGAAGTGGGCGTCACCTGCCCGGGGACCGAGTTCCGTTATGCCCGCAAAAAAGGTGAGGATGCGGTATTCCTGCTGAATACATCGGTGGAATGCCTGTTCTACACCAAGGCCGAGTATGTGAGCAAAAACATCTTCACGGCTGAGGGCGATACCGCCCAGGTGGATGTACAGGATATCACATTGGGCGGCACGGTCCGTCCCGAGGAGATCCGCATCCAGCGCAACTCCAATACCAGCGATACCAACCCTCTGCGCCTGATGAATCATATCATCACCGCCCCGGTTAAGACGCCGGCCCGCAACGAGCTGGCTACTGCCTTCTCCGCCTGTATGGGCACCATCGATGCGGTAAAGGTCGTGGCAGTGGAGCCCACAGAAGAACAGTTGGCGGAATACGGTCTTGCCGATCCGTATTCTTCGGCGGTCTTCACCGTGGAAGCACCGGATATCTCCTCTTCCCTGGAGAGCAGCGCTACGGAATCCTCCTCATCTCAGGCCCAGTCGTCTGAAGAGGGGGAGGAAGAGAAGATGCTGACTTCCAGCGGGTCGCTGGTGCTGGGCGGCAAGGATGAGGACGGAAACTACTATGCCATGGAACAAGACGGCCGTGTGGTCTATACCGTCCGGGCAAACAGCGTACCGTGGGCGGAGTGGCAGATGACCGACATCATCAACGCAAGCCCCGCTTTGGTGGACATCACCTACATTGATTCCGTGGAAGTCAAAGCTTCCGGCCTGGACGTCACCTTTACCCCGTCCATCATCGAGAACGAGGAGACGGGCGAGAGAGTGCTGGCCGACAGCAACAGTGAAAAGCAGTCCCAGGCCAACGGCGAGGATATCCCTGACACAACCATGTTCTATTGGTATCAGGCCCTGCAGTACGTGACAGTGGACGGCCTGAGCGATAAGGAACCTACCGGTGAGCCCATCCTGACCTATAAGCTCAACATTGCCGATGGAGCCGGTTCCATTGAATACAAATTCTATCAGGATACCGACCGCACCTGCCTCTTGACCATTGAAGGAATTGAAGGCGAACTGCCTGTTTATACCGTTCAATCCAAGAAGGTGGAGTCCTTTATCCAAAAGACCAAGGACGCCATGGAAGGTAAGGAAATCGATTCCACTTTGTAATATGCATCAAACCACCCTGGTCTTAGGACTGGGGTGGTTTTGTTTTTGCAGGAGTATTTTATGGCCGTTTTTGTGGAACGGACCTCCTGGATTTCGGTGAAAATATACGGGCGGCCGGGGAACATCTGCCGCCATTTGCATCCAAAGGGAAAAACCGATTTGTTTGTCCAGCGAAACTGGAAAAAGAATTGCAAAAAGTGGATGAATGGGGTAAAATAAATAAGAATATGTCGAGTACGTTATCCAATATGGAGGAGGATCATTTATGCCAAGTAATATTGATGATTTTCAGAGCATCCCAGTAGGAACTCTGGGCATTATCAGCATGCGCGGATGTGAAGACATGGTGGACAAAATCAACGATTATATTGTCCAGTGGAGGCAGGAGCGGGAGAGTGAACACAAATCTACCATCGCATTTGCCGGTTATCAGCGGGATTCTTATGAGATCAAGACCGAATGCTGCCGTTTCGGCACTGGCGAAGCCAAAGGGGTCATCAAACAGTCGGTGCGGGGGCACGATCTGTTTATTTTGTCGGACTGCTTTAACTATGGCTGCACATATAAGATGTATGGCCGTGAAGTGCCCATGAGTCCGGACGACCACTTCCAGGATCTCAAGCGGATCATTGCAGCTGTAGGAGGCAAGGCCCGCCGTATCAGCGTCATTATGCCCATGTTATATGAAGGCCGTCAGCATAAGCGTACATCCAGGGAATCACTGGACAGCGCCATGGCGCTCAAAGAGCTCAACAATGCAAGCGTAGCCAACATCATCACCTTTGACGCTCATGATGACCGAGTTCAGAACGCCATTCCTTTTGGCGGATTTGAAAACGTCAAAACGGCGTATCAGATGATCAAAGCCATGGTGAACAACGTGCCGGATCTCAAGTTGGATCCGGAACATATGATGGTCATCTCCCCCGATGAAGGCGGCATGAACCGCTGCATTTATTATTCATCGGTTCTGGGCCTGGATCTGGGTATGTTTTATAAACGCCGCAACTATTCGGTTGTTATCAACGGCCGCAATCCCATTGTGGCTCATGAATACCTAGGCGCCTCGGTGGAAGGAAAAGATATCATCATCGTAGACGATATGATCTCTTCAGGCGATTCGGTGTTGGATATCGCAGCCCGCCTCAAATATCTCAAGGCACGCCGCATTTTTATCTGCACTTCATTTGGCTTGTTCTGCGAAGGATTGGAGCGCTTTGACGAGGCGTATCAGAAGGGTCTCATTGAAAAAGTCTTTACGACAAACCTGATCTATCGCACTCCCGAACTGCTGCAGCGTAAATGGTACTGTGAAGTAGATATGTCCAAGTATATCGCTTATATCATCGATACTCTCAATCATGATATGTCCATAAGCGCACTGCTCAATCCTTCCGACCGCATCCAGAGATTGCTCAGCCGTGTTCGTTAACCATAGGCTTTTAGAGGGGTAAACCAGGAAAAATTGCTTGAAACGTATAAAAAGCAGATGAAAGTTGGAGCTTTTTATCAGCCTATGACCGCTCTCCCAAGGCGGTTAAAAAATACTAGGAGGTAAAGATCATGAAAACCACAAAACGCTCCCTGCTGGCAAGCGGCTTGGCTGTGCTCGTATGCATCGCCATGCTGGCTGGCACCACCTTTGCCTGGTTTACCGACAGTGTCGTAAACAAAGGCAACAAGATTCAATCCGGTTCCCTGTCCATCGACGCCTATGCCTATGACCTGGATAAGGACGGTACCGGCGGCTTCACCATTGAAGGCGTCAACGGCGGCAAACCCTTCACCTTTGAAGAGGAAGGCCAGGATCTGAAGAAAGATCCTAACCCCATGCTCAACGAGACCCTGTGGGAACCCGGCAAATCCTCGGCTAAACTCCTGAAGGTACAAAACAACGGCACTTTGGCTGCCAAGATCAAGCTGGAGTTTGTTCTGACCGATGGCGGACTGCAGGATGCCCTATGGTTTGACTTCATCCAGGTGAAGGACGGACAAGTCACCGGACAGTTTACCAAACGTCCCATGAGCGAATTGGCAACCATTGCCCAGAATCTGGAGCTGCCTGTATTGGCGGGACAAAATGTACAGTTTATTCTGGTGTACGGCATGAATGAAGAGGCCGGCAATGAGTATCAGGATAAGAGCTTCTCTGCTGACATCGCTATCCTGGCCACCCAGTACACCGAGGAAGAAGACGGTTTCGGCAGCGATCAGTATGACAAGGATGCTACCTATGCCACCCCAGTTTCCACTGGCGAGCAGTTTGTAGGAATGGCCGACCAAGGCGGTGAGATCAAACTGACCGACAATGTGAACATTGAAAATGCAAGTGAAGTAGTGTTTTCCAAAGATACCACGATTGACATGAATGGCTATACTTTGGACATCAATGGTTCCATCAAATCGGCCGTTGGGACAACATTGACCGTCAAAGGCAACGGTGTTCTCAACGGCGCACTGTATGCTGATAGGAAATTTAACAACGGCAGTAATCTTGTAATCGAAGCCGGGGATGACTTTACCGTCAACTCTCCTGGGGATTATGCAGTCTACGGCGGTTTAGGAAGTTCCGTTACCATCCATGGCGGCACCTATATAAACTCAAAGAAGGGAAACAGCGTCATCCAGATGCTGGGGAACTCGTTGGAAATCAAAGACGCCACCATTAACGTTGCAGTGGATACTGTCCTGAATGGAGCAGGCATCAGTTCCAACGCTTCTGAGAATTACCTGGAAAATGTCACAGTCAACGGAAAATACAGCATAGCTGTTGATTTTGTCAACGAGTATGGAAAAGCAGTCATCCGGGGCGGCAGCTTTATCACCGATAAGAAGGTCGATGATGGTGGTTTTAAACCGAATCCCACCATCCGATACAAGGGATCCTTGGATATTTCCGGAGCGGATATCACCCGCATCGGCCACGGCATTTTGTATTCCAGGAGTAATCCTGTCCCGACTGAGGCAGAAAATCTCACCTGCACCGGCTGTACCTTCCATGTGGTAGAGGGTTCTGTCGGCTATAACGACATCGACTATAGAAAATAGCCGTGCGATTTTCATTATCCTATGACCGCTCTTCCAAGGCGGTTAAAAAATACTAGGAGGTAAAGATCATGAAAACCACAAAACGTTCGCTGCTGGCAAGCGGCTTGGCTGTGCTTGTATGTATCGCCATGCTGGCTGGCACCACCTTCGCCTGGTTTACCGACAGTGTCGTAAACAAGGGCAACAAGATCCAATCCGGATCCCTGTCCATCGACGCCTATGCCTATGACCTGGATAAGGACGGTACCGGCGGCTTCACCATTGGAGGCGTCAACGGCGGCAAACCCTTCACCTTTGAAGAGGAAGGCCAGAACCTGAAGGAAGATTCTTCTCCCATCCTCAACGAGACCCTGTGGGAACCCGGCAAATCCTCGGCTAAACTCCTGAAGGCCCAAAACAACGGCACTCTGGCTGCCAAGATCAAGCTGGAGTTTGCTCTGACCGACGGCGGACTGCAGGATGCCCTGTGGTTTGACTTTGTCCAGGTGAAGGACGGACAAGTCACCGGACAGTTCACCAAACGTCCCATGAGCGAATTGGCAACCATCGCCCAGAATCTGGAGCTGCCTGTGTTAGCGGGACAAAATGTACAGTTTATTCTGGTGTACGGCATGAACGAAGAGGCCGGCAATGAGTATCAGGATAAGAGCTTCTCTGCTGATATCATGATCCAGGCTACCCAGTACACCGAGGAAGAAGACGGCTTTGGCAACCCCAACTATGATGCAGATGCTCAGTATGCTGTACCTGTCTCTACAGAAGCAGAATTAAGAGATGCGATTACCTCTGGCGAATCGGTTTCTTTGACTAAAGATATCACCTTGACTGAGAGAATTAAGTCAACGGAGGATATTATTATTCAAGGTAATGGCTATACAATCGATACTAGTACAATTAGTTCCGCCACAGATGGTATCTTGATCTCTGGAGCCACCGATCCCATTAAAGTAGAGTTAAGCGGCGTTGATTGGAAGACGAGTAGTTATAATCGCTCAGCCATTGGATTTGGAGATTCTAACATTGAATCCATTGAAATCAATAACTGCAGCTTTGATGGATATAAATATGGCATCTGGGTAGCGCAAGAGAACACGGTAAAAGAAGTACATATTTCAAATAGCCAGTTTTCGGCCTGGTGCCCCTTCTATTTTTATTCGTCCGACTGTGAAATTACTTTCGACAATTGTATCTTAGATGGCCATAATAAGCATAGTGGAACTACAAACGCCTTTGCTACCGTGGCCGTCGAAGGTGGGGCGAAGATCGGTAGTGTTACTGGAAGTGGTACTGGTAATAACAATGTGTTGACTTTTAACAATTGTACATTACGTGCATCCAACAGCGGGGATCAGCCCCAGTATATTCTTTCTTTTAACTATGGTGCTTCTAATAACACCACCTATTTTAATAACTGTGTTATAGAACAAAATAGTACGGGTTATGTTTTTGGAGAGTCATCTGCTAGCGAGAACAATCGTGTGTTCCAAGACGGTAAAGAGCTTACTCCGAATGAATAAGTGAGAGTAGTACAGTAGTTTTTAGAACTCCAAGGCGTTAGGAAGTTCTAAGCGAACACTCAAAAAGCACAAAAGAACCCCGTTCCATTATAATGGAACGGGGTTTTCTTTATCTCACCAGGGCAGGATCGATGAAAGGTTCAATCCTCCCAGATATCGTTAGGATCCTCTACATACTGAAGGATATCGCCCGGCTGGCATTTGAGTTCCCGACAGATGGCGTCCAGGGTGGAGAACCGGATGGCTCTAGCCTTGTTATTTTTTAAGATCGAAAGGTTTGCCAATGTAATGCCCACCCGTTGGGAAAGCTCGGTCAAACCGATTTTCCGCCGGGCCATCATCACATCCAAATTGACCACAATAGGCATGCTGCTTTCCCCTTTCCTTAGATGGTCATATCATTTTCTTCTTTGTACAAAATGGCCTTCTGGAAGAGGGCCGATAGAATAAAAGCGATGCAGGATACCAAGCCAAAGACGAACAACACAACCACCGCAAAAACCGACCAGATAAGAAACAAAGCCGGGATATATAAAATGCAAAAGGCCAGGCATAAAAATCCAATACGGCGCAAGAGAGTGACATTCTCCTGGATAAAGGGACGGTCGTTCTGGACATGTAAGAGCAATTTCCGCACCTGCCATAAAAGGACTTCCGCCAGAATGGCCGAGAGATAAAGGAAAATCAGTGTCCAGACGTAGGAATTCTGGTTAAACTGGATGGCTTGATCAGCGGGAAGACTGCCGTAATAAAAGGTGTATTCGTATTCAAAGAACCATTTGAGCAGCCAAGGCAGGCCGATCATAATGCCCGCCCCTATCAACATGACAAAGGTAAGGACATGTTTTAAAATGCCGCTGAGACTTCGTTTCCCAACCATCTGCATGATAAGAAATTCCTCCTTTTGTGTCCGCTAGACGCCCGTCCCAGAGACAGGGTTTAGGAATAATCAAACTCACTCACCGACTGTAGAACCTCTTCCAGCGGCAGCTCACGGATAGTATAACGAGTGCCCTTTTCGCCGTAGATCAAAACCCGTAAATTACATACGCCGTCCATGCGCTGGAAGATGCTCTGGGTTAAATCGATGCGGCGGATGCGTGTGGCAGGGACGGCTACCCAGTGCAGTACGAAATATTTGCGGCAGCGCAGGATGCATATATCGCTGTTGAGATCCACACCGGCCTCCTTATAGGATGCAAGGGACAGGAGTAAAAACCACACGGCCGGCAGCGTGAGGGCAATGGCCAGCCAAGGGATCAGAAACCGCAGGGAAGGCCGGTAAGCCCACAAAAGCAGGATGGCCGGAATAAGAAGCAATAAAATGAGCACTGGGATAAACACATACCGCCGCAGCGCCTTTTTGGGAGGGCGGACGAAATTCTTGGGCTGGATGTGGAAACCCGGCAAAAGGGATTTCATAGCCTGTTCCATAGGTTCCGGACGCATGGCAGGCAGTAGGACTTCCCTCTCCCCCTTTTCCTTGCCGAATCCGGCGCACAAAAGGCAGATGGATCGCACGCCAAAGGGGTACATCAGGAGTTTTTGGCGGATGTCCACAGCGTTGATGTGATCGATGGGAAGGACGGTATGCCGTTGAAAGAAAGGTCCGGCAGTCAACGTCAAAACACTGCCCGACCGGCGCACCTGAAGATGCATATACCGAATCAGCACCCGGAAAAAAGCGATAAGCCATCCTGCGGCCAAAATGACGGCAATACCGGCTGTCAGAGGAGGGATAACCTGGGATAAGATCTCAGTGGCCCGGTTGAAGGTTTCGTAGATGCGCCGGGAGAACTCCTCTCCCAGGATTTCACCCAGATGGTTGATCAGGGGGACGGCGAAAAACAGGCCGGCCGCCGCATTGGAGGACGAAGCAGCCATCAGCATCAGAGGAAGTAAGCCCGCACGTCCGCGGGCAGTCTTGCCGGTGGAATAGTCGCATTTGATCTGCGAGACCAGCCAATCGGCACGCTTACGGGAGACATACAGGGTTAAATCGGCTTCTTTATCGCGGCCGGCAGCCGTATCAAGCCTGACCCGTCCCCCGCCCATGGCGGCCAGCCACAGGGGACGTTCATAGTTGACCGACGATACGGCGCTCAAAGGGAAGGCGCGCCGTTTCTGGAGCAAGACGCCGCTGGATACTGTCAGTACCCCATCCACCAGACGGCACCGCAGAAGCAGCCACCGGACGGCCGACAGCAATACAATGGCCCCGGCCGCTCCGATTTCTCCCCAAAACAGCACCGACCAGGAGGACGGATGAAAAGGGAGCGTAAGGAGCTGCTGCAATACGGGAAATAATAGGATGAATACATACCGCTTCAGGCCGACGAGGATGGTGGCGGGATGGGTACGAAAGTGAATGCTCATGATTTCACCTGCGATTCCCACTGTTCCACCAAGTGGACGGCGTCCTCATAAGGGAGCTGATTGAGTACGATACGTCCCCCTGCCACGTGGAGGACCACCGTGGTCATCCCAAGCACGATTTCCAAAGGGGTCCGGCGGGTTTCCCGCATGAGCACCGCTTCCGTGAGCACAGTTCGTACCGTACGCTGGTAAACGCCCCGTTTTACTACAATCTGGCCGTCCTCGAAGATATATTGATGGGAGCGCCACAGGGCAGGGAGATAGTACTGGTAAGTCCACACCATGACCGGCAGCAAGAGGAGGGGGAACAGCACGCCCAAAGCCCCTATCAGCTTGATAAGAACCACCGAAAGGGCACACATCACCACCAGCGCCGCCGTCAAATAAATGCGCCACAAGAGGAGCGCTTTCGGCGAAATGCGAAGCTGCACGGCCAATCCTCCCTTCCCCAAGGCATAACGTATCCGAAAAACCGCTTGTCCAGGATAAAAAAAGCCCGGGTCTCCATCGAAAAGTACCGTGGGGCTTGTCCGCCCCAAGCCTGGGACAGCTACCGGATCTCCCATCCGACGTACCCGGCTGGAAACAGCGTAAAAAGACTTCCTTATTTTACCACGCCTACCGCGGCGAAAACAACCGTTTTCAGGAGAGATGTCGTCCCTCTTTCACATTTTTACAGGATGCCGTCACATCATAGGCGCAATAAGATGCAGGAACATCTGTCCCACCTTGACATACCACGGGCGGCGTTTCCACACTTCATAGAGGATTTCCTCACTTTGTTCCATGGTAGAGAGCATATCGTCCCTCACCTGGGCCACAGCTTGGCTGCCGGCCATCCAAACGCCGCATTCAAAATGGAGATAGAAGCTGCGGAAGTCCATATTGACACTGCCCACCGTAGCCACTTGGTCGTCTGAAACAAAGAGTTTAGAGTGGATAAATCCGGGGGTATACTCATAGATCCTCACCCCGGCTTCCAGCAGCGACCCATAGGACGACCTGGTGGCCATATGGACGTATCCGTGATCCCCGTGGGCGGGCGTGACGATGCGGACATCCACGCCGGAACTGGCGGCGGTACACAGTGCGGTCACCATCTCGTTGTCCAGGATGAGGTAAGGGGTGGCGATGTACACATATCGCCGTGCATTGTAGATCATCTGCATGTAGACTCCCTCGGCAGGATTGACGTTATCCAAGGGGGAGTCGCCGTAGGGCTGGACAAAACCGTCGTCCTCCACCTGCACCGTAGGGCGCAGGGACAGATAACGGGTATGGTCATAGGGATCCTCGTTGGCGGAAAAGTGCCACGATCCCAGGAACATCATGGTAAAGCTCCAGACAGCCTCCCCCTTGAGCATCAGGACGCAGTCCTTCCAATGGCCGTGGGCATCCACCACGTTGATGTATTCATCGGCCAGATTGACCCCGCCGGTAAAGCCTACATTGCCGTCAATGACCAGGATTTTACGGTGGTCCCGGTAGTTCATATAGAAATTGGAGATGCGGGGATCGATGCGGTTAAACGGGCGGACCTGGATCCCCTCCCGCGTGAGCTGGCTGCGGAACCCTTTGGGATGGTTGTTCATACTGCCGAAATCGTCGTACATCAGGCGGACGTCCACCCCCTCCTTGGCCTTGCGCCGAAGGATCTCATGGATCCCGTCCCACATCTGGCCGGCGCTCACAATGAAATATTCCAAGAAGATAAACCGTTGGGCCTTCTCCAATTCCTCCAGCATAGCCTGGTATCCCAGTTCGCCGAGGGGGTAAAACCGGGTGGAGGTGCCCTGGTACAGCGGCGACCGTCCCTGCCTGGCCAGCAATAGGGATTCCCGTTCGTGCATGGGGAACTGTTGTCCCAACGACTTTTCCGTCTCCGGAGAGGAAGTCAGCAGGCCATGAGTGCCCAACGAGATGTTGACAATGGATTTCTTCATCCAAAACGGGAGTCCCCTGCGTCCCATAAAGAGGTAAAGGAGCAGCCCTACGAAGGGCAGCAGCAGGAGCACGATAATCCAAGAGATCTTATAGGATGGGTTATCCTGTTTATAGGCCACCCGCACCGACATGACAATGGCCAGTCCTTCAAAGACCAGAAAGGGAGTCCAGCTCCAGCGGATGGTCAACTGATACAGCACCCAGATGACAAAGACGACCTGAGCCAAGATGAGGAGCGCTGCCGGCGCCCATCGGATAATTTTGGGTTTTGCACGCTTAGGTTTATCCATATCGATTGTCCTCCCCCGACGATACATGAAAAAATAGCAGGTCTATTGTACCAAATCCTGTACAAATATTCCAGTGGGACAGGACAAAAAGGATCAAATTATCCGATACAAAAAAGAGAACCCTCTTAAAACTATTCCCATAAGAAGGCAATGGGATTCGTCCGAACAGACGGTTTTAAGAGGGCAATTATGCATAACATAAAAGAGAACAAGATGTTCTAGCATGAATATCATCATTATATCTGAATAAATGCATTAAAATCAAATGATTTTAGGCCATTATGGCATAAATAAAAGGGATATAGTAAAATGAAATGGGAGATGATATAGAAAAGACCATAATTCAAGACAATGGAGGGAAATAGTATGAATCATCCCGATACGGCGATATCCATATTAAAGCGATTCGAGAGGTATCTTGAAGAGGAGGAGAAGAGCAAAGCCACCATCGAGAAATACATCCGGGATATCCGGAAATTTTACGAATTTCTCGATGGGGCGGAAATTGACAAAGAACACACCATTGCCTATAAAAAATATCTGGCGGAACGATATGCGGCAACAAGTGTCAATTCCATGCTGGTGGCGCTCAACTGTTTTTTACGGTTTTCCGGATTGCAGACCTGCTGCATCAAACTCCTGAAGATTCAACGGCAGATTTTCGCTGCTGAGGATCATGAACTCAGCAAAGAGGAATATCAGAATCTATTAAAAGCGGCAAAAAGTGCGAAAAATGATCGGCTATTTCTTTTGCTGCAGACCATGTGTGGGACGGGGATCCGAGTCAGCGAACTGCGCTACATCACAGTGGAGGCAATCAGGAGAGGAAAAGCAGTAGTCAATTGCAAAAATAAAACACGGGTCATTTTCATTCCCGTGCCGTTGCAGAAACTATTAAAAGAATACAGTAAAAAAACCGGCATACAAGCCGGCCCGGTATTTGTAAGTAAAAATGGGAAACCGCTGGATCGGAGCAATATCTGGCGGGATATGAAATCACTTTGTAAACAAGCCGACGTCCCACCCAAGAAAGTATTTCCGCATAATCTGAGGCATCTGTTTGCCCGGACATTTTATTCTGTGGAGAAAGATATCGTCCGTCTGGCCGACCTGCTGGGACACAGCAGCATCAATACCACTCGGATCTATACAATGGAAACAGGATTTCAGCATGTAAATCGCCTGGAACAAGTACAAGTCCTGCTGACCACATAATATAGATTATGTAGTTAAACAAACACAAAATTACCACATAATATAGATTATGTGGTAAATAGCAACAACGTAATATAGATTATGTGGTAAATAAAATGTAAAAACTGCGGTTAACTAACATATGATTATTTAGAAGAAAAAGAGAATCAAATAGCAAATTAACAACATAATTTTATTTTGCTGTCCCTATTATAGCACGGAACGAATTTATTGCAATATTTTTTTAGATAAAAATAATCTTAAAAATAAAAAGGGCATAAAAAACTAAGCTGGAAATTAAATTTGTTTTTTCCGGCTTAGCTTTTATGCTCTTTTTTACAATTTTAAGGATTTTTTATCCAGTCGATTTAGGCCCTATGACGACTATTTACCACATAATCTATATTACGTTGTTCTACGAACACTTGGCCGTGACTTTGACAGAAACAAAAAAGAAAGAAGGCTGGAAGGATGCAGACACGTCAAACACATACTCTTTCAAATAGGAAGCGTTTGCTGGCTATTTTAATGGCTTTTGTTTTGATTCTAGGCTGTTACTTTGCAGAAAGCCTGGTTGCCATGGCAGTACAGAACAATAGTCTTGTGCCGCGGGCAGCAGATCCCAGCAGCATGACCAATTGGGAGACGAGCTTAGGACAAGATGTACCGGATACTTCATCCGCCGGCCGGATCTGGACCGATAAGACGGTAAGCGACAATGACGTTGTCCTTCGGAGCGAAGACGGATGGGAGACGTTGAAGGTAGAGCGCAGCAGTGATGAGAATTTTTTAGTAAGCCTTTCAGCCATCAGTTCCAATAAAAGCATTGTGGGACAGGATACCATCCCGATAGACGTTATGCTGGTTCTGGATGTATCGGGCAGTATGGACGACGCTGGAGCGGTTTCTGATTTGGTGACAGCTACCAATAAGGCGATTCAAAAGCTGCTGGAGTTAAATGTGAATAACCGTGTAGGCGTAGTACTGTTTTCCGATGTAGGCGATGGAGAAGATTATTCTAATACCGTCTTGTTGCCGTTAGACCGGTATACCTCCAGAAGAGGAGGTACCTATGTTGAAAAGACAAATGGCGGCTGGCTTAGTTCCCCATCCATTCGCGTTGCGGATGGGGTCACCAACGAACAGGGCGAAAATATCGAGGGAAAGAGATATGTCGTAGGCGCTACTTATATCCAGAGCGGCCTATATCAGGCATGGAACCAATTTGAAAGTGTATCAGACACCACGGTAGAGGGTATAAAAAGAATTCCTGTCATGGTGTTGATGGGGGACGGTGCTCCTACCAGAGGAACCAATCGTTATTCGAATGTAGATAATGAAAACGGAAATGAGGGAAATGGGAGGAGTACGAGTAACGAACTAGGTTTTTATACCCAGTTGACAGCAGCTTATGTCCGGGCGCAGATGAGAATCAAATACGACCGTGAGCCTCTGTTTTATACGTTAGGGCTTGGGATAAACGGCTTGTCAGGGGATCAGAAACGGGTTGCCCAGTGGGTACTGAACCCGGAGTCGACGCCCGAACCCGGTAGTTGGAATCAAACGGTGGGAAACTGGTGGGAACGGTTTCTGACTTTGGAGCCGGAAGAAAATTTATCTGAAGGTTGGAACTATCGGAATTATCCCGATGTGGTCCGGCAGGATGATGGGATCCAGGAAAGCGACAAAGTATACGCCGACCAATATTTTGAAGCCACAAATAATTCGGGGCTGGAGAACGCCTTTGAACAAATCGTACAGGAAATTATCCTGCAGTCCCAGTATTACCCCACCGATGTCGACACCGACGGCGCCAATTTCTCCGGATATCTTACGTTTAAAGACGAGATCGGCGAATACATGGAGGTCAAACATGTCAACGGCCTGGTATATGCCAACCAGCTGCATACAGGACAGGTATTTGCCAAAGCTTTCCGGGATGGATTCCATCCGGAAGATGGCGGCGATAACTTGATGTTTTTACGGTCGGTCATGGAGCGCCTGAACATCACGGCTGAACAGGCGGAGGCCTTGATTGACAATGCCATAGAGCAAAAACAGATTTACTATCACAGTGATGATGATTTTGGAAATGTTGTGATGTGGTATGGAAAAGGAGATACCACCAATCAACAGTATGTAGGGCCGTACAGAGAGGGACAAGACCCCCCGTCTGAAGCGCAGTATCTCAACTACTCCTATTCCTATTACGGCAGTTCTGGTGAACAGACGGCTACAGGTGCCGACATGATGTACATCAGCGCCCGGGTGGAGATGGAATTGGCAACCGGGAAACAGACCGTATTGCTAAAAGTGCCGTCATCGCTGGTGCCGATGGTAAGATACAAGGTCACAATTGACGGCAAAGATCTGGAAGCGGCTACGAAGGCGACCACAGAGAGAAAAGAAGCCTATCCCATGCGCTTTTTCTACGAGGCCGGCCTGAAGGATGTGACATCAGATAACGTCCAATTTGCGGTAAAGGACGATTATAAGTACTACGACCCCGATACAGATACTTACACATTTTATACCAACGCCTGGTCCGAGCAGAATGGGCAAAAGGAAGCCAATACCGTTGTGACCTTTGAGCCATCCCAGGAAAATGAATTTTATTGCTTCCCGAAAGACACCAAGATCTACGATCAGGATGGGAACCTCTGTACCAACTGGAGAGTACAGCCCATAAACGGTTATTATTTCAAGCAGACATTTACAACCGGGGAAGATGAACCCATTAAAAGGGAGTATGCAGAAATCCAGACAGGGGCTCTGCGGTATGCGCAATGGAATGAACAAGAGGGATACTGGTATATCCCCATGGGGACGCCGAGATATGCCCAGCTTGACTACGTCATGGAGAAAGAACAAAACGCTACAGACACAGCATCTTACTCCATCCACCCCTATGTTGTAGGAGAGGACGGCAAGACATGGGTTAAGGTTTACCTGGGAAATAACGGCCGCATTCAATTGCAGCAGACTTATGGGGATTTACAGATCGAAAAGATTGTGACCGGGAATCACGGGGAGACCGATCGGGAATTTGAATTTGATCTGACCCTGACAAATCCCGATGATACGCCGTTCACCCCTCTCCCCACTGCATCTTATACTTACACGAAGACAGAGATAGAGTCAGACGGATCACAGACTGGAACAATAGAAATCAGCCAGGAGGGAACCGTGACCTTTGACGGCCAGCCGCTTACTTTAAAAGGCGGAGAACAGATGGTCATCCACGGGCTGCCCACAGGGACGAAGTATGTGGTTCAAGAACGCGATCCCAACCTTTCAGGGGAAGGCTATGAGACTTCCGTAACGATAGATGGCGGTGAACCCATCGCAGGCAGAAAAAGCAGTGGCGTCATCGCTCCACCTGGCACAGGAGGAACGGTTCGTACACAAATCATGATCTTTACCAACCATTGGGAAGTTCCCGATGTGCCATTTTTCTTCACAAAGGTGGATGGAAAAGATCATAGCTTCCCCTTGGAAGGCGCAGAATTTAAGATTTTCCGTTTGACATGCCCTGAACAAGAGGGCACACATACCCATACCGGGTTGGACCAAGAGGGACTTCTGGATGCAGAACATCCTGGAGACTGTTGGCAATTGGTGAAAACCGTTTCGTCCGATGCCGGGGGGCTGGTGGATTTCGGGGATCTGACGGAAGGGGCCTATCGCTTGATTGAAACCAAAGCTCCCGACGGCTATACTCTCCCCAAAGGACAATGGGATGTCCGCATCGACCCCAGCAAGACATCCCTCATAGAATGGGCCGTTATCCAGGGGGTGGCCAATCCCCCGGCCGTCGAGCAGGTATATGCTCCGGACGGCGTTACGGTAACGGGTTACAAATTCCTCAACAACAAACCCATTGATCCCCCGGTCACCGGCGGAAGAGGGACAAATCAATTTCTCCTCCTCGGTAGCCTAACTATGGCTCTTGGAATAGGCGGCATATTCTGCGCGAGAAAGGGGGCCAAACGATACCGGCGCCTCTAAAAAAATCCCCTATCAAACATGCCGCCAAGGTTGACCAAGGTTCTGCCAAGCGGTGCGCGACCGTTTGGCAGAATCGACCTCCTCAAAATACTAGTTCAGAAAGGAAAGAAAAACATGAAAACAACGAAAATCCTCCATCAAATCATGGCATGCTGCCTGGTACTGGCAGTCGTATTGTCCATGGGATTGACCGGTTTTGCTATTAATCCCGACCAAACGGGGAGCATCACCGTCAATGGCGTCAACGAGAATACCACCGTTTCAGCTTATCAGATCATCACCGTCGACGTAGACCAGGCATCCGGACAGCCCAAGTCCCCCATGTACTACTGGGTGGATGAAGTGGCCGACTGGCTCAAAACCCAGGATACTTACAAAGCTTACATCAACGAGGCGGATAATTCTGTAACAGAGGTCTTTAAAGAAGGCACGGCCGAACAGTTCAAATCTTTCTGGCACGATCTGGCCGCCGCCATTAAAGCGGGAACCGTTGATCTGACCTCCACCGACCAAAAAGCGGAAGCCGGCCAAGATTCGGTTACTCTTACAGGGATGCCCATGGGCCAGTACCTGCTGACTGCCAACGGCGGCGTGAAGATCTACCAGCCCACTACTGCTAAACTGATCCCGACCTGGAATGAAACCGAATGGGTTCTGAACAACGAGTCCGTTACCATGAAGGGTGAGGCTCCCACCATCGACAAAGACGTAGCCGGCAGCGATAGCTCTGTGGCCATCGGCGACATTGTTACATATCAGGTGAGAGCGGACATTCCTTCCTATCCTGAGGACGCAACCGCCAAACGTTTTGTAGTCGGCGATAAGATTTCCTCTGGCCTGACCTATAATCGCGATGTCAAGGTATCTTATGACAAAGCGGGAGAAGAGCAGGTTAGTGAAGATGCTTACAAGGTGACAGCTCCTTCTGGTGACAGGACCTTTGAGATTGAATTTAACGTTGACGAACTCAACACAGCCAAAAAAGAGATTTATGTCACCTATACCGCTACTGTCAACGAAAATGCCTTTGAAGCAGATGATCTGGGCAATGACGCTTTCCTGGGCTACAACAACGACCCCTACGATCAGGATTCCTACAAGCCGGATGGTTCCACAACGGAGGAAGATGTTTACACCTATGGTATCGATGTCACCAAGACCAATAAGGACGGTTCTTCTGCCCTGAACGGTGCGGAATTCAAACTGTACTCCGATCTGGAATGCAAACAGGAAGTCTCCCTGATTTCCACCGGTGTTGCCGGCGTATACCGCCATACGAAGAGCGGAGAGTCTGCCGCAGACGTGCTGGCCGTGGATGGCAACGGTAACCTCAAGCTGCAAGGTTTGGATCTGGGGACCTACTACCTGAAGGAAACCAAGGCTCCCGACGGATACAATCTCCCGAAGAATGCTGTAACCACCATCGTCATCAGCGATGACGATCCTGACGGCGTTCTGGACGACAGTTCTGCAAAGGGCAACAACGTACTCGAAGAGTCCGTAGAAGCAGAGAAGAACGTTCTGTCCTTCAAGATCTGGAATACCAACGATTCCGGATTTGAACTGCCCACTACCGGCGGCATGGGCACCGTGCTCTTTACCGTGGTAGGTCTGGCTCTGATGGGCGGTGCTATTGTACTGATTGTGCTGACCTCCAAGAAGAAAAAAGCTCATAACTGATTTGAGCCAATCAAATGAACAATAACGGGTTTTATTTGCATGAATCATCAGAAAACGAAAAAGCGAAAAAGTAACCCGTGGGTGATCCTGACGTCCGTGTTTGTCTTTCTAGCGGGCGTCGGGATTTTCCTTTACCCCACGGTGAGCAACTGGATGGCCGAACACAACCAATCCGAGATCATCCACAGTTACCAGGATAAAGTATCTGAATTCAGCGGGCAGCAGTTGGCCGAGGAATGGGAAAAGGCCGTGGTTTACAATGAGAACCTGACAGGCGATCCCGTACACGACCCCTTTGTCATGGGGAGCGGATATGTGATTCCTGAAAATTATGAGGAAACCCTCAATCTAAACGGCGACGGCGTGATGTGCTATTTGGAGATCCCGAAGATCGGCGTCAATCTGCCGGTTTACCACGGGGCCAGCGAGGAAGTGCTGGAAAAGGGCGCCGGACATCTGGAAGCCACCACCCTCCCCATCGGCGGACAGGGACGGCATTCGGTGATCAGCGCCCACCGGGGTCTGCCCAGCGCGGAACTCTTTACTAGGCTGGATGAGATGGAAGCAGGCGATGTTTTTTATATTCATGTCCTGGATCAGACACTTGCCTATGAAGTGGATCAGATCGAAACCATTCTCCCGGAGGAACTGGAAAAATTGGCGGCTGAGGATGGCAAAGATCTCGTTACATTGTTGACCTGTACGCCCTATGCAGTCAATACCCACCGCCTTCTGGTACGGGGAAGCCGTACCGAATATGTGCAGCCGGACGAGGAGGCCATGCAGGACAGTGTGGAAAAGCCCTTGTTCGAGGGGGTGGACGTGTGGTATTATTATCTCGGAATCGCCATTGGATTGGCGGTATTGGGCGTGGGGATCACAGCGATTGTGATTGTCCGCAAGCGCCGCAAAAAGCGCATGGGGAAGGAGCCGTAATCCGTGAAAAGGCAAGGGAAAAAGAGCAGGCGGGGGCTGGTGATCTATACGGTTGCAGCGATCCTGTTTCTCGCCGGACTGGCGGTCATCCTCTACCCCAGTATCGGTGCGATGCAGTACCGCGCCCAGGTGGACGATCAGAAGGACCGGTTTGAACAGCAGGTTGCAGCAGAGGCCCAGACGGTGGAAACGGAGTCCACCCTGCCGTTTGAAGAGCTGTACCAGGAGCTGAAACACCGCAATGAACTGCTTTTTGAGGACAATCAGAAGGAATTGAGCGATCCCTTCTCCTATGAACAGCCGGGCATCGATTTGCAGGAATTTGGTCTAGAGGGCAATGTCATTGGATTTTTGAGTGTCCCTAAGATGGACATCGAACTTCCGATCCTGTTGGGGGCCAATAAACTCAATATGAGGGAGGGTGCGACCCATCTCACAGGGACGTCTTATCCCATCGGAGGGGAAAATACCAATTGCGTCCTGGCCGCCCATCGGGCCTATCCCAAAGCCCCCATGTTTCGGGATATCGAGAAGCTGGAGATGGGGGATGAAGTTATAGTCCGGAACTTCCGGGAAACCCTGACGTATCGGGTGGTGGAGAAACGCATTGTCTCCCCCGCCGATGGGAATCTGCTGTTCATCCAAGAGGGGCGGGATTTGGTGACGCTTGTCACCTGTCACCCTTATGGAAGCGATAAACAGCGGTATGTGGTTTTCTGTGAAAGGGATGCCGGGGGTTAAGATCCTCCGGGCTCATGAGACGGTTGATTTCAAAGGGAAAGTCTAAAATAAGAAAAAACAACAGGAAGATTTGTATCTTCCTGTTGTTTTGCAGTATAAGGATTTACAGTGGACTTTAAATCAGCAAATCAGCATCACGGATCCAGCTTGATGACGCTCATGGTACAGTTGGCGTAACCGTTGATGACAGCGTCCAAATTGGCGGGAAGGGTCCGTACAATGGTAATGGCCAGATCCAAGACGTCTCCAGACGCCAAGGGGACGATGGCTGTACCGGACAGACGCCCATCGTAGGAAAGTGTGGTGGTACTGTCCACCGCCATGGTGCGGGAACCGCGCGTAACGGCTAACATTGTACCATTTTGCCGGACTCCAACGGCAGCCGTACACGGTTGACTTGTGTTGAGCAGGACGTTATAAGAAATCTCATAATCTCCAGCAACACCGATGGTCAATGTGTTATTCCCGCTTGAGGTAGTGCCGCGTAAGGGCATGGCTGCATTGAGACGGACTTGAACCTCGGTATCGGCTGAGGGGAAAGAGACAAGCTGTGTACCGGCATTGTAAAGCCCGCCGTAGGATGTTATACCGCTGGTAGTGGTGCCGGTGGAACCGGTAGGACCAGTGGGTCCGGTAAGGCCCTGTGGGCCTTGTACGCCGGCAGCGCCTTGGATACCTTGGATGCCCTGAGGCCCTGTCGGACCAGTAGGCCCAATGGGACCCTGAGGCCCTTGAGGTCCCTGGGGCCCAACAGCGCCGGTAGCGCCGGCTGGCCCGGCAGGTCCTTGAATGCCCTGGGCACCGGTAGCTCCGGTGGGACCGGTCGGTCCGATGGGTCCTTGCGGGCCTTGTACTCCTTGTGAGCCTTCGGGACCAGGAGCGCCTTGTGGGCCGGTAGCGCCGGTAGGACCAGCAGGTCCTTGAATGCCCTGGGCACCGGTGGCTCCGGTGGGACCAGCTGGCCCGATGGGTCCTTGCGGGCCTTGTACCCCTTGTGAACCTTCGGGTCCAGGAGCGCCTTGTGGACCGGTAGCGCCGGTAGGCCCGGCAAATCCCTGGATGCCTTGAGGCCCCTGGGGACCTATGATTCCCTGAGGCCCAGTCGGTCCCATGAGACCTTGGTCTCCTTGAGGCCCCATTGGACCTTGAGGACCGGTGGGACCGGTCGGTCCCATTGTCCCCCCGGTTGGACAGGTCGGTCCAGGGGGCGGACAAGGGGCTGGACAGGAGGGCTGACAACAGCAGTCCTGATGATAAATATTCAAGAGAAAGACCTCCCAAAAAGTAGAAAATTGATACAGCGGCTCCGGATCAATCGAAGCGTTACCTGTGAGAGACAAGCTGGAACTTGTTGTAAAAGTACGCCGTCCATCTCTGAGAAATGGCTGCCTGCCGGATCAACAGTTCCTTGAGAGAGAACTTTGGGAATGGTGGGAAGGGTCCCAAAGGCCCCTTGTTTTATCCTATGTAAATTGTGTTCTTCTTGCTCCTGTTGAGAGGCAGTGACGCCATCCGGGGCAGGGAGGAGTGAATAAAGTGGTACAATTTGCCCGGACGCTTGACAATTGGGACGGGAGGCGGTACCATGATAGATGACTAAAATGCGGAGGGAACAATATGCTGCGTAATGACGAAAAAACAATGGAAAAAATCGTGGCGCTGTGCAAGGGTCGCGGGTTTGTATATCCCGGCTCTGAGATCTACGGCGGCCTGAGCAATACATGGGATTACGGCCCCTTGGGCGTGGAATTTAAAAACAATGTCAAAAGGGCCTGGCATCAAAAATTCGTGCAGGAATCCCCCTATAACGTAGGTTTGGATTCGGCTATCCTGATGAACCCGCAGGTATGGGTGGCGTCCGGCCATGTGGGCGGATTCTCCGACCCGCTGATGGACTGCCGCGACTGCAAAACACGCCATCGTGCCGATAAGCTCATTGAAGATACCGGCGTCAATCCGGCCGGCTGGAGCTTTGAGGAAATGTCCCAGTACATCAAGGATCATAACATCTGCTGTCCGGAATGCGGCAGCAACAATTTTACCGATATCCGCAAATTTAATCTGATGTTTAAGACCTTCCAGGGCGTCACCGAGGATGCGAAAAATGAGATTTATCTGCGTCCTGAAACCGCCCAGGGTATCTTTGTCAACTTCCAGAATATCCAGCGCACCACCCGCAAGAAACTTCCCTTTGGCGTGGCTCAGATCGGCAAATCCTTCCGCAACGAGATTACGCCCGGCAACTTCGTGTTTAGGACTCGGGAATTCGAACAGATGGAACTGGAGTTCTTCTGTAAGCCCGGCACCGATCTGGAATGGTTTGCCTACTGGAAGGAGTACTGCAAACAGTTCCTCCTGAGCCTTGGCATGAAGGAGGAAAATCTCCGTCTGCGCGACCACGAGCAGAAGGAGCTCTCCCATTATTCCAACGCCACCACCGACTTTGAATTCCTCTTCCCCTTCGGATGGGGTGAACTGTGGGGCATCGCAGACCGCACCAATTTTGACCTGACTCAGCATCAGAATCACTCTGGCAAGAGCATGGAATATTTTGACCAGGAGGCAAATGAACGGTACGTTCCCTATGTCATTGAGCCCTCTTTGGGAGCCGACCGTGTGGCGTTGGCTTTCCTGTGCGACGCTTATGATGAGGAAGTGGTGGATGCAGAAAAGAACGATGTGCGCACAGTATTGCGTCTGCATCCGGTTCTAGCTCCTTTTAAAGCCGCCGTACTGCCTCTTTCCAAAAAGCTGGGGGAAAAGGCGCAGGAGGTTTACCAGCTTCTGTGCAAGCATTTTATGGTGGACTACGACGATGCCGGTTCCATCGGCAAACGGTACCGCCGCCAGGATGAGATCGGTACCCCCTTCTGCCTGACCTATGATTTTGATAGCCTGGAGGACAACTGTGTCACCATCCGCCATCGGGATACCATGGCTCAGGAGCGCGTAGCTATCGATGAATTGATCTCCTGGATTGAGGATAAGCTGGCCTTTTAAAAGAGGTTAACCTTCGGTTCCTTTCCTGAAGATGAAAACCCCCGCCTATTTATTTGTAGGCGGGGGTTTGTTATACTTTAATCCTGTTTTTGCAGATAAGAGACAGGGACGTTCTTTGTGAGCCAGACGCCGTTGACCGAACGATAAAAGGAAAAGCCGGCGTTGTACATCTCACGGCTCGACACGCGATAGATCACTGGATTCCCATGTCGGCTCCCCACTTTATGGGCGGTATCGATATCGCCTGAAAGGTGTACGTAGAGCCGGGTTTTGGGGATCAGTCCATGCGTATCAATGGAACCCGTATACTTTTCCCCTGTACCATGCCAGAGAAATTCCGGCGGAACGGCCTCTTCCAGTTCCACGTCCACAGCGATGGAATGTCCCTGATTGGCCCGGATCAATGTATGGTCCTCGTTGAAAGAATACCGCTGTTTTTCATCGGTCCTTACGATTTCCTCCAAGGTGTCCCGGTCCAGTGGATGGGTTTTATTAACGCCTGCAATCAATTCATCCACGTTGGCCCAACCGTGCTCATCCAGCGTGATGCCGATGACTTGGGGTCTATGTCTTAAGATTAAGCTGATAAAACGGCTCGTCTTTGTTACGTTCATATGGGACAATCCTCCTCAACTAAGATGCTAAAACACCTGTGTCCGGTTATCGACACAGGTGTTTTTTTCGTCTATGAGTTTTTATGATTTTCTGTTGTTTCGCTTGAGATAGAGGACAAACACTGCAATGCCGATTCCGGCGCCGATTACGACCACAGCAATGGCCACGATAAGCTGTGTCGTCCCTGCCGGCGAGGAATTGGAATCCTCTTCTTGTTCTTCTTCCGCGGACTGGGCGAGACGGGTGGCGTCGATGTAGTAAAGGCTGTCCTCTTGATCCTCGCAGGAAACCGTGATGGTGATCCGTGAAGTAGATCCAGGGATGAGGATATTATTTTCAATCTGGATGGTGGCAGCGCTGTCCTCTGGGACGGCGGTGATGTGTAGGGACTCCGTTTCATAAGGAACCGTACAGGTAAAGATAGCCCCAGGTTCACTTTGTTCTTCAAAGGAAGGGAACAACTGGGCTTCCACAATGGACAGGGATTTCAGCCGGCTGGAATGAGGATCCTTACGTGTAACCGAAATGGTGTAGACCCGGGGATTGTAACCGTCTTTTGAGACCGTGACGGTAATGTCAGTGACGCCCTCCGAAGCCAGGCTCAGATCGCTGAGTTCCACAACAGCGTCTGGATCAGAGCATATGGCGTTGATATCCAGAGCCGTAGTTTCATAAGGGACTTGGCAATGGTAATCCATCACGTCGGGGGAGAAATCCGGGGAAAGTTGGACGTCCGGGATCTCCAATGAATCCAAAGCCGGGGCATCGGGCGGTGCCGCCCGGGTTGCTGCGATGGTGTAATGTCGTTTTTCCAATCCGCTGCCGGCTGCCGGGGTGACCGTTACAGTGACATTGGTGACCCCACTTGCCTTAAGCTTGTTGTTCTGGATCGAGATAGAAGCATCTGAATCGACGGGCACTGCTTTGATATCCAGCGACTCCACCTCGTAAGGGACGCTGCAGGAATAACTATCGGCTGGTTGATCCGGGTTAAAAGCCGGGGACAGGGTGGCGTTGGACACCGTCAGGGACTTCAGAAGGTTGGAAGATTCCTTTTCCGGTTCGGAAGGCTGTTCTGATGGGGTCGGCTGTTCTTCCGGAGGGTCTTCCTCTTGTGGAGACTGGGTAGAAACCGTCACCGAAGTGGTGCCCAGAAAAACAAGTTTACCGGTTGTTCCACTGCTGCCTTCGGCCCGAGTGACGATGATCTCTCCGGAGGCGGCGGGGGAATCCTTTACCTCAAGGGTTATGGTACCCAAAGTCAAGGAAGTTTGTCCCGAAGAACCGGGGGTGTCGTACCAGGATAAAAACTGGAGGCAGTCGCTTGTGGGAGCCGAGCTGCCGGACATATTATTACGATCGGCAAAAGTGTGACCCGCATAGTCAAATATATCCGACGGATATTTTACCGTAATGTCAGAGCCGCGCAAAGGCTCGCTGCTGGAATATCCCACTGTTACCGTTACCGTGTCCCCCGGCAAAAGCTGGGTGGACGAAACCGTCAATGTAGCGCTGCTTGCCGCCGATACCGGCAGCACGGGAAGTAATGCGAATAATAGGCAAAGAGCTATCGATAAACTCATAGCCCGGATAGATTTCTTCATAAGACTCACAGGCCTTCTTCTTATTTTTGCCCGATGACGGCGTCACCCAGAATGTGCTGTTGGATGGCCACCAAATCGGTAATGTTAAGGGGTTCGTCCAGCGAAGCATCGCCGGGACGGGCGGCATGTCCGGCCTGGAGAGCGGCGCCGGTCAATGCGCTCTCGCCTAGGATATGCTGCTGCACCGCCACCAGATCGGCAATGTTGATAAGGCCGTCGCCGGTGACGTCGCCGTACACAATCACAGTATATGGCTCCTCCATATCGGTGGATTCCAGCATCATGCCGGTGCCCACTGAACCGGATGTCACTTCCTGTCCGCCGGCGTCCACCAGACGCAGGGTACCGGTACTCTCGAAACCTGCCAGGAAGTCGGAGACTGCAGTTTCCGGCGAGACGCCTGTCACTGTCTGCCTAGCGGTATCCAACACGTAAACATCGCTGGCCAAGGACGGGTCTTCCGGCTCAGGATAGATATTGTCATCCGATGGGAGAAGATCGTCGTGCACCACTTTGACCCCTGCGCTATTGAGGGAACCGAGGGCCGCCTGGTTGCGTTCGGAATCGGTGAGCGGATTGCCGGATAGGTACAGTTCCCGGATGGCCGGCAAAGAGGCCAGAGACGACAAATCGGAAATTTCATTGTTATCCAAATCCAGGCGAGTCAGCCCGGTGAGAGAAGCGAGGGATTCCACCGAAGTCAAAGAACAGTTTTTCGCAAACAAAAGATTGAGATTACCTAGTTGATCCAGGGGGGCGGAGGCTGCGCTAGCATTGCCCGATACATCCAGCATAGTCAGTTTATGGAGAGAAGAAAGAGGAGAGAAATCCTCCACTTGGGTTCGGGCTATATCCAGCACCATCAGTGCATCCTTGGAATCCAGAAGAGGGTTGAGATCTGAGATACCGGTATCGGCCAGGTACACATGCTGCAGGTTTTCAAGGCCCGCCAGACCGCTGATATCGGAAATCGGGTTGCCGGAGAGGTTCAGCACCTCCAGGCTGGCGGCGCCCGACAGAGGAGCCGTGGAGGTAATGGAACAATTGTCTACATAAAGCCGCTGTAGGTTGACGGCAGCCTCCAGACCCTCCAAACTTTTCAATGAGGATTTGTTCTGAATGGCCAGGCCCTCTAATTTCTCCATCTGGGCAGTGGTGATCTTGGAACTGGAGGAGATGCCTAATTGGCTGCAAACAGCCGATTTCAGCACAGGGTCCGGAATGGAAACTTCCTGGCTGGAGGCCAAAACAGTGGCGCCTCCGATGACGGTGCAGACCAACAGGACTGCCATCAATAACGCGATGATCTTTTTGCTCATGGTGGAACCTCCTGAAAAGTAGAAAACATGTCTCATCCCAAAGAATAGGAGACAAAATAGTTACAAAAAAATTTCAAAATCACAATCATAGTAACAATTTTTGGAGCAAAAGTAAAGCAAATCGGCAGATTTTTTCAGTTCATTGTCTCAAAAGACGCCAAAAGGAAAAGAAATAGGAAATGGACGCAAAAAATCCCTTCATCCGGCGCCGCTGGAAAAGGCTTTGACCGGCCATCTGCCGGCGGGAAATGACAGGGTTCTGCCGGGGGATAACAGCATTTTGAGTGATTTCTGAAAAGTCTGTGCTCCAGCAGGGGGAATCCTGAGGAAATCCCGTTGACGCGCCCTTCTTTTTCCGATACAATAAGCTTTGATCAATATCCGTTCTTTATTGCGACAAGGAGGAAATCATACATGGCTGACATCAAAGCCTTCCGCGCCCTGCGGTTTGACTGTCAAAAAGCGGGAGACATCGCCGAACTCACCTGCCCGCCTTACGATATCATCAGCGAGCAGCAGCGTCTGGAATACATTGAGAAAAACGAGAATAACGTCATTCGTCTGGAACTCCCCCGGGAGGGAGAGGATCCCTATGCCCAGGCCGGCCGGTTGGAACAGCAGTGGGAAGAAGAGGGTATCCTCAAGCGGGACGAGCAGGAATGTACCTATATCTATGAAGAGGAGTTCACTGTGAAGGGGATCACCCGCAGCATCAAGGGTATTGTATGCTTAGTAAAGCTGACTCCCTTCTCGGAGGGTGTGGTTCTGCCCCATGAATTTACCCTTTCCAAGGCAAAAGAGGATCGTTTTAATCTGATGAAGTCCACCTTCTGCAACTTCAGCCAGATTTATTCCCTGTATATGGACGACGGCAATACCCGTCCCCTGATCGAAGAAGCTTCGTCCGGAGTACCCGATCAGGAATTCTGCGACCAGTCGGGCATAATCCATCGTCTGTGGGCGGTGGCCGATCCGGATCTGGCTCAAAAGCTGTCTGAACAATTTAAGAGCCGCAAGCTCTACATTGCCGACGGCCATCATCGCTATGAGACGGCCCTCAATTTCCGGGACTATGCTCGGGAACAGGGTCTGGCAAAAGAGGGCGATCCGGTAGACTACTGCATGATGATGCTGGTGGATATGGAGCATCCCGGACTTGTGGTATTCCCCACCCATCGAGTGGTCACCGGCTTGGAGAATTTTGATCCCGCCAATGCTTTGGGCAAATGCAGCGAGTATTTTGAACTCAAGCCCATGGACAGCATCGACAATATGGAACAGGTCTTGGAAGGCCTGTATGAAGAGGGTAAGACGGCTTTTGGCCTCTATATGGGCGGCAAAGGCTGGCAGTGCCTGACCCTGCGGGATCAGGGCGTTATGGACCGGCTGCTGCCCGATTTGAGTCCGGCGTCCCGGCACATGGATGTGACGGTGCTGCATACCTTGATTTTGGAACGTCTTTTTGGCATCGACAAGGAAAATATGGCCAATCAGAAAAACCTTGTGTATGTCAAGCAGATGGAGGAAGCCATTGATGCTGTGCGAAACGGCGGTGCAAACTTTGCCTTCCTGCTCAACCCCACCCGCGTCACTGAGATCCGGGATGTGGCTGCGGCTGGGGAAAAGATGCCGCAGAAATCTACTTATTTTTATCCCAAGCTGATCACCGGCCTGGTGATGAATAAGCTGAAGTAAAAACTCTAAACGATAGATCAATAAGCGGTAAAAAGGCCCTGTGTCTGAGGATAAATCCTAGACGCAGGGCCTTTTTTATATTTGACATGGATTTATGGTTGAAATCTCACGGACAAGGTCCGCAGCCAGATCGCTCAGTGAAGATGGATTAGATCCCAGGAAAACCGCGAAAGGGCGTATTAGAAGCGGGCACTGCCCATCAACAACAAGACAAGGGAGAAGGTGCCTACAGATACCGTGTCCCAAACGGTTCTGATCCTCATTCAGCAAAAGGGCGACATGGAAGCGGGCACTGCCCGCCCACGACTAGGCAAGGGAGAAGATGCCTACAGATACCGTGTCCCAAACGGTTCTGATCCTCATTCAGCAAAAGGGCGACATGGAAGCGGGCACTGCCCGCCCACGACTAGGCAAGGGAGAAGATGCCTACAGATACCGTGCCCCAAACGGTTCTGATCCTCACTCAACAAAAGGGCGACATGGAAGCGGGCACTGCCCGCCCACGACTAGGCAAGGGAGAAGATGCCTACAGATACCGTGCCCCAAACGGTTCTGATCCTCACTCAACAAAAGGGCGACATGGAAGCGGGCACTGCCCGCCCACGACTAGGCAAGGGAGAAGATGCCTACAGATACCGTGCCCCAAACGGTTCTGATCCTCACTCAACAAAAGGGCGACATGGAAGCGGGCACTGCCCGCCCACGACTAGGCAAGGGAGAAGATGCCTACAGATACCGTGCCCCAAACGGTTCTGATCCTCACTCAACAAAAGGGCGACATGGAAGCGGGCACTGCCCGCCCACGACTAGGCAAGGGAGAAGGTGCCTACAGGTACCGTGCTACAAACGGTTCTGATTCTCATTCAGCAAAAGGGCGTATTGGAAGCGGGCACTGCCCGCAGATCAGGATTGAGAGATCAGATAGTAGCCGTAATAACTGCTGGGCACTCGATGAAGGACATAAACGGCATCTTGGGTGCGGACTGGATTTCCATCCATATCATAAAGGGTGGTCTGCCCCTCCACACGGATATAATTATCCCCGAGATCATAGGCCTTCTGGGCCTCGAACTCGTAATCATTCAGCCCCAGTCCGGACCAATAATAGTACCCATCCTTATACTGGAATCCATTGCCTGACAGAGCTTCCGGATCCTGAATGGTACGGCCAAAATACTGCTGGATCTCATTTTCAAAGCGGGACTTTTCAATTCTCTGGGACTCTTGTACGTCTCCCATATCTTTGCACAGCACGACACCAGCCGCAGCCAACTGTTGGTCAGTGATTGATTCATACGAAAAGGTTTCGCCGCTGAGCGCCTTTGTGGTCAGGTTGATATAACTGTTGAAATCCCGGAGCAATTGATAGTCGTAGGGGATCTCGGTTCCCTGAGAGGACGTAGAGGATTGTTGCTCCGACGGCTTGCTTTGAGCCGGGGCGCTGGAGCTGTAAGAGGGTCTGGACGTAGAAGGCCGGGAAGAAGATGGAGCAGAGCTGGCCTCCGTTTTGCTGCTCTCTGACCGGGAAGACGCTTCACTGGACGAAGGACTGCTGGATTCGGGAGAAGAGGAAAAAGAGGACCGGCTGCTCATGGAGCTGCTTTCCGACTGGCTCTGGGAAGACGCAGCTTCGGACGAAGCAGAATCCTCCCCCTTTTTGCAGCCCGACACAACCAGCATACACAAAGCGGCGGCCATGCATAAGGCAAGAGCTCGTTTCAACAATTGACGCATCAAAAAATACCTCCTTTTGGAGCAAAACAACGATGTCTTAAAAAGGTTCCTGGGACGTACAATTTAACAGGCAGGAGAAGAAAATTCATGCCTGCGCCTGCGGATTTTTCTCCTATTATAAAGGAATTGGGACAATACATCAAGTTACGTTTGGTTACACTTTGGAACAAAGGGCAGATGGCCGGTGGATTGTGTTGATTTTAGGGAGCAAAGCCTTTATAATTATTAAGATAAGCCTGTGAGAAGTGGATCATAGGCTGTACTGTCGCCCTGGAATGGGGCGTCTCATTGTTATTTTGACTCCGAAAGGTGAATGATTATGGCTGTTTTGACCCGTGCGCCCCGCGGCACGCAGGACGTGTTACCGTCTCAAAGCTATCCGCGCCGGTTTGTGGAGAACCTGCTGCTGGATACTGCCCGGCGTTTTGGATTCCGTGAGATCCGCACTCCGGTGTTTGAACATACCGAGCTGTTCCACCGGTCGGTGGGCGAGACCACCGACGTGGTGCAAAAAGAAATGTATACGTTTGAGGATAAGGGTGGACGCTCCATCACCCTGCGCCCCGAAGGTACCGCCGGTACGGCCCGGGCCGTATTGGAGCACAGCCTCCATGCCGGCCTGCTGCCCCTTAAGGTGTGCTATCTCGACTCCTGTTACCGGTATGAGAAGCCCCAGGCCGGACGCCTGCGGGAATTCAATCAGTTCGGCGTGGAGGTCTTTGGAGCCGCCGAGCCCTCGGCCGATGCGGAGGTCATTGCGCTGGCCCGCTCGGTGCTGACCATGCTGGGGGTCAAGGGCCTTTCCTTAAACATCAACTCCATCGGCTGCCCTGCCTGCCGGGCCCGGTATTATGAAGCGCTGCGGGAGTACTTCCGCGCCCATGAGGAGGAGCTCTGCGAAACATGCCGGGGACGTCTGGAGCGCAACCCCATGCGCATTTTGGACTGCAAAAGTCCGGTGTGCTCGGCCATCGCAGCCAAGGCGCCGGTGGTGCTGGACTACATCTGCGACGATTGCAGGGATCACTTTGAAGGGGTTAAACGCTGCTTAAACGCCGCCGGCATCGCCTTTAACGTCAATCCCTACATTGTCCGGGGACTGGACTATTACACCCGCACGGTGTTTGAATTTGTGTCCGACTCCATCGGCGCCCAGGGGACGGTGTGCGGCGGCGGCCGGTACGACGGTCTTATCGAGGAGCTGGGAGGTCCCCATCTGCCGTCTCTGGGATTCGGTATGGGAATGGAACGGCTGATGCTGGTATTGGAAAAGAATGGCGTACAATTGCCCCAGGCTGAGCCTTGCGCCTTGTACATCGCCTCCATGGGGGATCAGGCGGCCAAGGAGGCCTTTGCGGCGGTCAACCGGGTCCGGGAAGAGGGCTTCTGGGCCGAATGCGACCTGGCGGGACGCAGCCTCAAGGCCCAGATGAAATACGCCGATAAATTGGGCGCACAGCATACTTTAGTGTTGGGCGATGAAGAATTAAGTACTGGCCGTGCGAAGCTCAAGAACATGGCCGACGGATCCACTACGGAAATCGACTGGCGGGAGGGGTTGCTTGACGCTCTGTACGGCGCCCAGTTGGATCAGGTGGTATTGGCGGCCGGAGAAATGGAACAGGGAGGAAATCAGTAATGGCAGAGACAATGCAGGGGCTTTCCCGCACCCTTACCTGCGGGGACGCGCGCGAAAGCCATATTGGAAAGACAGTCACCGTATGCGGCTGGGTACAGCGGCAGAGGGATCTGGGCGGACTTATTTTTGTAGATTTGAGAGACCGCACCGGCATCGTACAGCTGGCGTTTGACGATAATACCGACCGGGCTGTATTTGAAAAAGCATCCACCCTGCGTTCGGAATACGTGATAGCGGCGGTAGGAGAGGTGCGGGCGCGTTCGGCCGTCAACAATGAGATCCCCACCGGCAAGGTAGAGGTGGCTGTCACAGAGCTGCGCATTTTGTCCCTGGCCGAGACGCCTCCCTTTGAGATCAGCGACGACTGCAATGCCAGAGAAGAATTGCGTTTGAAATACCGCTATCTGGATTTGCGCCGCCCGTCCTTACAGAGGAACCTGCGGCTCAAGCACCAGGTTATGAAGGCCACCCGGGATTATTTTGACGCCCATGGATTCCTGGAGCTGGAGACCCCTATGCTCATCCGCTCCACGCCGGAAGGGGCCCGGGACTTCCTGGTGCCCAGCCGTCTGCACAATGGGGAATTTTATGCATTGCCCCAGTCGCCGCAGCTCTATAAGCAGCTGCTGATGGTGTCGGGATGCGACCGATACATGCAGCTGGCCCGCTGCTTTAGGGACGAGGATTTACGGGCCGACCGTCAGCCGGAATTCACCCAGATCGATCTGGAGATGTCCTTTGTCAGCATGGAGGACATCCTGGAGCTGGGCGAAGGTTATGTGTCCACCCTCTTCAAAGAGGTGTTGGGCGTGGATATTCCCCTTCCCCTGCCCCGTATGACCTATGCGGAGGCCATGAGCCGTTTTGGCTCCGATAAGCCGGACACCCGGTTCGGCATGGAGATCACCGACGTAAGCGATCTGGTGAAAGACTGTGGATTCGGCGTCTTTTCGTCGGCGGTACAGAACGGCGGGAGCGTGCGCGGCATCGTGGCCAAGGGCGCGGCTGGAACACTCTCCCGTAAAGAGATGGACAAGCTCACCGAATTTGCCCGCGGTATCGGCGCCAAGGGTATGGCTTGGGTGCGCTGGGTGGAGGACAAGCCCGCCAGTTCCTTTGGGAAGTTTTTCTCCGCCGAGGAGATGGATGCCCTCCTGGCCTGTCTGGGCGCCGAGAAGGGCGACGCCGTCCTCATGATCGCCGACAAAAACCGCGTGACCCTGCCGGTGCTTGGAGCCCTGCGTCTGGAGGTGGCCCGCAAGCTGGATATCATCCCCGACACCTACAACTTCCTTTGGATCACGGAATTCCCCTTCTTTGAGTGGGACGAGGAGACCGAGACCTGGGTGGCCATGCACCATCCCTTTACCGCCCCCATGGACGAATGCATTCCCCTGCTGGATTCCGATCCCGGTGCCGTGCGGGCCAAGGCATATGATCTGGTGCTCAACGGTGTGGAGTTGTCCAGCGGATCCATCCGTATCACCGACCCGGAGCTCCAGGATAAGATGTTCCATGCTCTGGGACTGGGTGACGAGGAGATCAAACAAAAGTTCGGCTTCCTCACCAGCGCCTTCCAATACGGCGCGCCGCCTCACGGCGGATTGGGCATCGGGCTGGATCGTCTGGTCATGCTCATGGCCAAGGCCGATTCCATCCGGGAGGTGATCCCGTTCCCCAAGGTGCAGAATGCCCGGGAACTCATGACCAGCTGTCCCTCCCCAGTAGATCAGCAGCAGTTGGATGAACTGGGACTGTGTATCACCCATACGGAACAAAAAGAAGAGCAGTAAATTTTACTGCCCGACAAGAAAGAAAAAGGCTCCCCCTGTCGCAGAGAGAACATCTCCTGCGTCAAGGGGAGCCTTTTTGATTGGAGGTTAGGAAAGACGGCGCTTGGAGGAATGCGGCCCGGTATCGCCAAACCGGTTGACCACAAAGATGCCCAAGCTGACCAGAAGCAATGCGATAACATTGCCCGGGCGGAAGGCCTGTCCGCCTTCGCCCAGCAGCAGTGCCGACAGCAGGACGCCTACCACTGGATTCATAAATCCGTAGATGGAGACTTTGGATACGGGATTGACCTTGAGCAACATCCCCCATAGGGAATAGGCCAATGCCGATACCAGTGCCAAATAAACAAGCATCCCCGCCGCCGCTGGAGAAAAGGTAGGGAACCGGCCGCCCATCAGAAGGCCGATTACGGTGAGTGTCACGCCGCCTACGATGAATTGATATCCGCTGAGCATCACGGGGTTTTCATCCTGGGAATACCGCTTGAGAAAACAGGAGGAGAAAGCGTAGGAGAGCACCGCTACCGCCACCAGACCTTCGCCCGACAGGGAAAAGTTCAGATGGAATCCCCCATCCGCCAGATTAGCCAGGAGTACCCCGGCGAAGCCGACGATACACCCCGTCACCTTGGGAAAATTGAGTTTTTCCTGACGGAAGAGCAGTGCAGCTACCAAGATGGTAAAGAGGGTGTTGGTGCCGATGATAATGGACCCATTGACGCCGGTGGTATGGGCAAGTCCCACGTAAAGGCAGAAGTATTGAAGCGAGGTCTGGAAGACGCTCAGCTTTAGGATTTTTCCCCACGCGCTTTTCCTGGGCAATAGAATCTTTTTCTCCAAGAGACTGCCGAAGAGCAGGGCCAGGAATCCCGCCAGAGTAAAACGAAGCCCAGCGAAGAGAACCTGAGCGCCCGATGAATCGGGGGACAGCCCAAGCATCTCGTAACCGATCTTAATACAAGGGGAAGCGCTCCCCCATAACACGCAGCAAAAAATGGCGATTAAGGCCACCATCCACGGCTTTTTTAACGCGGCATCCATTTTAGTTGACAAATCCCATCCCCTCCTGACAAAGCAAGACTATCCAGAACACAAACAACCCGGCGGACTTTGGTTTCAGGCCAAAACCCACCGGGGATTTTCCACCTCTGTCAAACAGGAATTTTAACGACTCCTATCCAAAAGAGGATGTTTTTTATCAGGACATAAAATCTTTGAGCTTTTCAAAGAACCCTTTGCGCTTTTGATAATTTTTCTCTTCCGCAGCGGCCTCAAATTCCTTGAGGATTTGTTTTTGTTTTTCGCTGAGGTTTTTGGGCACTTCCACCGTCACACGGACGTATTGACTACCCCGGCCCCTGCCGTTAAGACGCTGGATTCCTTTATCCTTCAGACGGAAGACATCTCCGGGCTGTGTACCCTCGTGGACTTTGTAACTGACCTTGCCGTCCAGGGTGGGGACGGTGATCTCCGCGCCCAGAGCGGCTTGGGCATACGTCAGGGGGATCTCACACCACACGTCAAAGCCGTCCCGTTCGAACAGAGGATGGGGACGGACGTTGATAACCACATGCAAATCACCGGCAGGGCCGCCGTTGATGCCCACATCGCCCTGTCCGCGCAGGTTGATGGCCTGGCCGTCGTCAATGCCGGCGGGGACGTTGACCGCCAGTTTGCGGGGACGGCGCTGACGGCCGGTACCGCTGCACTGTTTGCAGGGGTGATCGATGATCTTGCCTTTGCCGCCGCAGCGGGGACAGGTTCGCTGTGTCTGCATGACGCCGAAGGGGGTGCGCTGGGACTGGCGTACCTGGCCGCGGCCGCCGCAGTCAGGACAGGTCACGGGAGAATGCCCTTTCTCAGCGCCCGAACCGCCACAAGCGGAACAGTTGTCCACACGCGGAGCGTTGACCTCAATCTGGCATCCCTTGGCTGCCTCTTCAAAGGAGATGGTGGCCGAGACATTGATATCGCTGCCTCGACGGGCCGCGTTGGGGGAACGAGACTGTCCGCCGCCAAATCCTCCTCCGAAGATGGAACCAAAGATATCGCCCAAGTCACCCATATCGCCGAAGTCAAATCCGCCGAATCCGCCGGCACCGTATCCGCCTTGACCGGCGCCGAAGTTAGGATCCACACCGGCGTGACCAAATTGATCGTACCGGGCTTTTTTGTCGCTGTCAGACAGGACCTCATAAGCCTCATTGACCTCTTTGAATTTGGTCTCGGCTTCTTTGTCCCCCGGGTTGAGGTCGGGATGATACTTTTTGGCCATTTTCCGGTAAGCCTTCTTGATCTCGTCCTCTGAGGCGCCTTTCTGGACGCCCAGAACCTCGTAATAATCTCGTTTATCCGCCAAACCCAATCACACCTTTGTCAGAATGTTCCGCGCATGTATTGTGACCCTTCTCAATTCCACCCCATGCGCCGGCGAAAACCAAGAAATGTTATGTTGTCAGGTGTAGGTGCATCCTATGTCCTTTGCGGCGTAGGATACACTCTGTCCCTTTACCCAGCTATGCCGGATGCCCGACCCAAAAGGGCCATTGGACATCCGGCCAGCGGCGGGCAGTGCCCGCATCCAAGTCGCGTACTCAGTTTTATCGAAACTTAAGCTATATTGCCCCGCGGAAGAAGATAGTTGATCAATCGATCCGGTCTAGGTAGGGTAGCTCATTATACAGAACGGTTCAGGTACCGTGTTACCCGGCATTGCTTTTGATCCAAGCCCCAGGGCGAAGTGGGTGTGGGCACTGCCCACTATTTTTCGTCGCCGTCCACCTCGTGGAAGTCAGCGTCATAGACGTTACCATCCGGGGCTGCTCCAGCACCGGTATCCGGGCCGGCGGAAGAAGAAGTATCTGCACCAGCGGCATCCTGCTGAGGCTGGGCGCTCTTATAAAGCTTCTCGCTCATCTGATAGAGCTTCTGCTGTAAAGCATCCTGATCAGCCTTGATCTTATCCATATCGGTACCCTTGAGGGATTCCTTCAAGGCGTCAATGGCGGCCTGGATATCGGATTTCTCCGAAGCGTCCAACTTATCGCCTACATCCTTGAGGGTCTTCTCGGTCTGATAGACCATCTGATCGGCGCTGTTGCGCAGATCCACTTCCTCACGACGTTTTTTATCTTCAGCAGCGAATTGTTCGGCCTCATGGACAGCCTTTTCGATATCGTCCTTGGACATATTGGTATTGGAGGAGATGGTGATGGCCTGCTCCTTACCGGTGCCCAGATCCTTAGCCGAAACATGGACAATGCCGTTTGCATCGATGTCGAAGGTCACTTCGATCTGCGGCACGCCGCGGGGAGCGGCCGGAATGCCGTCCAGATGGAAGAGGCCAAGGGTCTTGTTGTCACGGGCAAATTCGCGTTCGCCCTGCAGCACGTGTACCTCTACCGAAGTCTGGCCGTCGGCAGCGGTGGAGAATACCTGGCTCTTCTTGGTGGGAATGGTGGTGTTGCGGTCGATGACCTTGGTCATAACGCCGCCCATGGTCTCGATGCCCAGGGACAGGGGGGTGACATCCAACAGAAGGAGGCCTTTGACGTCGCCGCCCAGTACGCCGGCCTGGAGGGATGCGCCGATGGCCACGCACTCGTCAGGGTTGATGCCCTTAAAGGGCTCTTTGCCGATGAACTTCTGGACAGCTTCCTGTACAGCCGGGATACGGCTGGAACCACCCACCATCAAGACTTTGTCGATCTGAGAGGTGGAGAGCTTGGAGTCCTTGAGGGCCTGACGGACCGGACCCATGGTCTTTTCCACCAGATCAGCGGTCAGCTCGTTAAACTTAGCGCGTGTCAGGGTCATATCCAGGTTCTTGGGACCAGCAGCATCTACGGTGATGAAGGGCAGGTTGATGGAAGCGGAGGTGATACCGGAAAGGTCGATCTTGGCTTTTTCAGCGGCTTCCTTCAGGCGTTGCATGGCCATCTTGTCGCCGGAGAGATCGATGCCGGTTTCCTTTTTGAATTCCGAAAGCATCCAGTCGATGATGCGCTGGTCGAAATCATCGCCGCCCAGACGGTTGTTGCCGGCGGTAGCCAACACCTGCTGGACGCCTTCCCCCATCTCGATGATGGAGACGTCGAAAGTACCGCCGCCCAGGTCGTACACCATGATTTTCTGGTCGTTTTCTTTGTCGATGCCGTAGGCTAAAGCCGCAGCGGTGGGCTCGTTGATGATACGTTTGACTTCCATACCGGCGATCTTGCCGGCGTCCTTGGTGGCCTGGCGCTGAGCATCGGTGAAGTAGGCCGGGACGGTGATGACCGCTTCGGTGACGGTGTCGCCCAGATAAGCCTCGGCATCGGTCTTGAGCTTTTGCAGGATCATGGCCGAGATCTCTTGGGGGGTATAGGATTTGCCATCGATGGTGACTTTACGGTTGGTACCCATGTCCCTTTTGATGGAGGAGATGGTGCGGTCAGGATTTGCAATGGCCTGACGCTTTGCGACGGCACCCACCATACGTTCGCCGTCTTTGGAGAAGGCCACTACCGATGGGGTAGTACGGGCGCCTTCTGCGTTGGGGATAACAACCGGTTCGCCGCCCTCAATGACGGAAACACAAGAGTTGGTAGTACCTAAGTCAATTCCAATAATTTTTGCCATAACCAATTACCTCCTAAGATGATAGGCGTGTGCGGGAATGAATCATCCGCACATCTAAATTTTATGTGGATTAAAATCGCGGGAAAGATCTATTGTCAATAAGGCCAAATGAAATCAGTTGGCCACTTTTACCATGCTGTGGCGGATGACTTTATCCCCCATGCGGTATCCCTTCTGGAAGCACTGTACGATGGCGTTTTCTCCCACCGAATCGTCCTCCTCGTGCATGACGGCGTTGTGAAGGCCGGGATCAAAGGGATCGCCTTGTTCGGCCGGAATGGCCTCGACTCCAAGCTTCTCCAGGGAAGCTTCGAATTGATGGAGGGTCATCTCAATGCCCTTTTTCAGATCTTCAAAAGAACCCTCTACCGTCAGGGCGCGCTCCAGATTATCCAGCACCGGAAGCAACGCTTCCACAGCCAAAGCCTTGGCATCGGTCCACGCGGCTTCCTTCTCCTTCTGGGTACGCTTGCGGTAATTGTCGTACTCAGCGGCGGTGCGGAGCAACAATTCCTGTTTGGCGGCGGCGTCCTTTTGCGCCTCCTCCAGCAATGCCTTGAGGTCCTCCAGCTCCTTGCTGGAATCGTCGGGCTGGGATGCTTTATCACTGTCGGGCTTCTGCCCCGCTGTTTCCTCAGAGGCCTTTATCTCTTCGGCCTCCACCTGAGGATCGGACTGTTTGTCTTTCTTTTTCAATTGATACCGCTCCTTTTACCGGATGTCATTTTTATCGCTGTGATCCTGATCATCCTCGCCCCATGCCTCCGATAGCAATCTGCCCAATTGGACGGCAAAATATTCCAGGCTGGGGATGATTTTTGCGTAATTCATGCGGGTGGGGCCGATGACTCCCAATGCGCCTCCCTCCCGGGAACCGATGTTGTAACGGGTCATGACCACACTGGAACCGTCTAGAGCAGGCTGGCTGCTCTCGCCGCCCAGCACCACATGCACACCGCCGTGATGATTGAGAAGCAACCGGGCCAGATGATTCCCGCCTGCTAAATATTCCATAAGAGCGTGGGCACGCAGGCCTACATACTCGGGTAAAACCAAGAGGTTTGCCTGGCCGTCCATGGCGATGCTGGCCTCGGACGCCTCCTGGGCCGTCTCATAGAGTCCGATGAGAAGTGGGGTAAGCAGTAAACTGTATTCCCCCAACCGGGCAGCCACCGTCTGGATGAACGGCATGGTGACGTCGCACAGCGGGCGGCCTTTGAACTCGGCGTCGGCCACACGGGCGAAGACTTCCCGCATCTCAGGGGTCAGATCAAACGTGGTGCGAATCAGCCGGGACTTCATAACCCCGCCCGACGTCAATAATACAATGGCGGCATTTCCCCGCCCCACCGGGATGACCTCACAGTGCATCACCCGGGCCAGATCGGCCGACGGGCTGGTGGACATGGCCACCAATTGCGTCATCTGGGCCAGAGCCTGGGACGCTGTCTTCAGCGTGCGCTGAGGATCGTCCACAGGGCCGGCGAACATGGCGTCGATGGCCTTGCGATCCTCCTTGGAGAGGGGCTGTGGCGACAATAGCTTATCAATGTACAGCCGGTAGCCGGCCAAAGACGGGATGCGTCCAGCCGATGCGTGGGGCTGTTCCAAAAGACCCAATTCCGAAAGCTCAGCCATGTCGTTTCGGATGGTGGCAGAGGAAACTACCTTATCCAACGCCTCCTGTACCGCCCGGGAACCAACCGGTTCACCGGTGGTGATATAGCCCTCCACAATAGCGGCTAGCACTTGCAATTTGCGTTCACCAAGATCCATATTCCTTGCCTCCTTGGGAACACTGGGTACCTTTTCTTATCATGTATCCAGGGAAGTGTTAGCACTCTTGTTAATCGAGTGCTAATTCTAAGTATTAATTTACCATTCTGTCATCTGGTTGTCAAGGGCATAATTGTAAATACTTTATGACCGGCGCGCGGATAGAATCCACGACCACTCCGCTTCCTCGCGGGCAGCTATAACCTCAGCTTAGACAAAATCGGGAGCGCGAAGTGGAAGCGGGTACTACCCGGCGGATAAGATCCGCGGCCAAGACGCGCATGCAGCTTAGATAGGGCAGGAGACCATCGATCCCGCGAAGGAGGGCATTACCCGGGGATAAGATCCGCGACCACTCCGCTTCCTCGCGGGCAGCTATAACCTCGGCTTAGACAAAATCGGGAGCGCGAAGTGGAAGCGGGTACTACCCGGCGGATAAGATCCGCGGCCAAGACGCGCATGCAGCTTAGATAGGGCAGGAGACCATCGATCCCGCGAAGGAGGGCATTACCCGGGGATAAGATCCGCGACTATTCCGCTTCCTCGCGGGCAGCTATAACCTCAGTTTAGACAAAATCGGGAGCGCGAAGTGGAAGCGGGTACTACCCGTGTTTTATAAAGTGTGATATAATAGCGATAATACTGGATATATATGCCCTTTTGTCCCCTGCTTGAGGGAGAAAAGACGGTGGGCGCAACTGTGCCAATGAGGTGATAAAAATTGCAAATTCCCCGTGACCATATTCGAAATTTCTGTATCGTGGCCCACATCGACCACGGCAAATCCACCCTGGCCGACCGTATGCTGGAAAATACCAATACGGTGGCTTTGCGGGACATGGAAGATCAGATCCTGGATAACATGGATCTGGAACGAGAGCGCGGCATTACCATCAAAGCCCATGCCGTCACCCTCAACTACACCGCCAAAGACGGAGAAACCTATCTGTTTAACCTGATCGATACCCCTGGCCATGTGGACTTTAACTATGAAGTCTCCCGGTCCCTGGCTGCCTGCGAAGGGGCCATCCTGGTGGTAGATGCCTCCCAAGGCATCGAGGCCCAGACCTTGGCCAATACCTATTTGGCCGTTGACCACGGTTTGGACATCGTACCGGTGGTCAACAAGGTGGACTTGCCGGCCGCTGATCCCGACCGGGTCATTCATGAGGTGGAAAATATCATCGGGATCCCCGCCCAGGACGCTCCCCGTATCTCGGCCAAAACCGGTCTCAATGTGGACCAGGTGCTGGAGCAGGTGGTGACCCATATCCCGCCTCCTGAGGGGGATGATACAAAACCCTTGCGCGCCTTGATTTTTGACTCTGTTTACGACAGCTACAAAGGTGTCATTGTGTATATCCGCGTCATGGACGGCACCGTCAAACCCGGCGACATCATCCGCATGATGGCTACCGGTGCTGAATTCAACGTGGTGGAATGCGGTGTGATGCGTCCCACCTTCCTGGAACCCACCGAGGGTCTGTATGCCGGTGACGTAGGATACATCGCCGCATCCATCAAGACCATCAGCGACGCTCGGGTAGGCGATACTGTAACATTGGCATCCCGGCCGGCTGGAGAGCCGCTGCCTGGTTACCGCAAGGTTAATCCCATGGTATTCTGCGGCATCTATCCAGCCGATGGAGCCAAGTATCCCGACCTGCGGGAAGCTCTGGAAAAGCTTCAGTTAAACGATGCCTCCCTCTCCTTTGAGCCAGAGACATCGGTGGCGCTGGGGTTCGGCTTCCGCTGCGGATTCTTAGGCCTTCTGCACATGGAGATCATCCAGGAACGCCTGGAGCGGGAGTATAATCTGGATCTCATCACCACCGCCCCGTCGGTTATTTACCGCATCACCATGAACGACGGCAGCGTGGTCTATATCGACAATCCCACCAATTACCCGGATCCCGGCCAGATCACCATGGCGGAGGAGCCAGTAGCCGAAGCTCACATCTATAGCCCCAATGAATACGTAGGCAATATTATGGAGCTCTGTCAGGAACGCCGGGGCGTCTTCAAGGATATGCAGTACATCGACACCGACCGTGTGGACATCCATTATATCCTGCCCCTCAATGAGATTGTGTACGACTTCTTTGATTCTCTCAAATCCCGCACCAAGGGATACGCATCTTTTGACTACGAGCTGGCAGGCTATGAGAAATCCCAGCTGGTCAAATTGGATATCCTCCTAAACGGCGAGGTCGTGGATGCCTTATCCTTTATCGTCCATGCCGATAAAGCGTATACCAGAGCTAGGCGCATCGCGGAAAAGCTTAAGGAGCACATTCCGCGGCAGTTATTTGAGGTGCCGATCCAAGCGGCCATCGGCGGAAAGATCATCGCCAGAGAGACGGTTAAGGCGTTGCGCAAGGATGTGCTTGCCAAATGTTACGGTGGTGACATCACGCGAAAGAAGAAACTGCTGGAGAAGCAGAAGGAAGGCAAAAAGCGCATGAGGCAGCTGGGATCGGTGGAAGTGCCCCAGGAGGCATTTATGGCCGTCCTCAAGCTAGACGACTAGCGGGCGATCCACGGCCGAGACGCGGTGTTAGCCTGTATGTAGAAAGGAGCTGTCCAGCCCGCGAATCCGGGCCGGTTTCACACAAGCCCTGTCGCAGGATGAAAAATCTTAGCCCAGCACCTGGCCTTGTGTGCGACGTGGAAGCGGGCGCTGCTCAGCCTCCCAGGACGGGCAGGTATTACAAAATCTCCGTCGCAGGATAGAAAAAACCTAGCTCAGCCCCCGGCCCTGTGTGCGACGTGGAAGCGGGCGCTGCTCAGCCTCCCAGGACGGGCAGGTATTACAAAATCTCCGTCGCAGGATAGAAAAAACCTAGCTCAGCCCCTGGCCCCGTGTGCGACGTGGAAGCGGGCACTGCTCAGCCTCCCAGGACGGGCAGGTATTACAAAATCTCCGTCGCAGGATAGAAAAAACCTAGCTCAGCCCCCGGCCCTGTGTGCGACGTGGAAGCGGGCACTGCCCGCCCGAAAGGAAGAAGATGTATGAATCCCCTTGGCCTTTATCTTCATATCCCCTTTTGCCTGCGCAAATGCCCCTACTGTGACTTCTATTCTTTGCCTGCCTCTCCGGACGCTATGGATACCTATACAGAGGCACTCAAGGCTTCTATTTTAGATTGGGGAAAACGTCTAAAGCGTCCGGCCGATACCTGTTACTTTGGCGGAGGGACCCCCTCCCTGTTGGGGGCAAGACGCATTGCAGGGATTCTCATGGCTGTGCGGGAGGCCTTTGGCCTGGAAAAAGCCGAGGTGACAGTGGAGGTCAATCCAGCTACGGTGGAGCAGAAGGATCTTGCCACTCTGCGCCAGTGTGGGGTTAATCGGCTGTCCATTGGATTGCAGTCGGGTGTGGAGGAGGAACTGGGAAGCTTAGGACGTCTTCATTCTGTGGAGCAAGCGATTCATACAGTGGCGTGGGCAAGACAGGCTGGGTTTGACAATTTGTCCCTTGATCTGATGATCGCCACTCCCAACCAGACAGTAGAATCCCTTACCCGGTCCATCGAATTCTGTGCATCCTTGAATCCGGAGCATATCTCAGCCTATTTACTCAAGCTGGAGCCGGATACGGATTTTGGAAGGCATCCTCCCTCCGGGATCCCTGATGAGGAAATGGAACGAGAGCTTTATCTCACAGCGTGTGAACGTTTAGAACAAAAAGGGCTTTTACAGTACGAAATCTCCAACTTTGCCCTGCCGGGGAGGGAATCCCGGCACAATCTCAAGTATTGGAACGGGGAGGAGTATCTGGGACTGGGGCCGTCGGCTCATTCTTTCCTGGATGGCCGCCGGTTTTATTTTCCCCGAGACCTGGCCGCCTTTTTGGAGGGTATTGGGCCTAAAGAGGATGGTTCCGGCGGTGATTTCGAGGAATACGCCATGCTGCATTTGCGTCTGACGGAGGGGATCAGGGAGCGCCATGTCCAGGAGAGGTTTGGTTACAGCATCCCCGACCCTATGTGGGACACAGCCAGACGCCTGGCGAAAGGCGGACTGATTCACCTTTTGCCCGATGGATTTACCCTGACGCGGGAGGGAATGCTGGTGTCCAATGCCGTCATCGCGGCGCTGTTGGATTAGGGTTGTATCGCTTGCCCCTCCTCAGAGAGACGGAGGATGCGTGTAGCAGTATTTTGGACAAAGGCTGCGTCGTGTTCCACAAACAGCATACTGGCCCCGCTCTCGCAGATCAACTGTTCGATCTGGAGGCGGGAGAGGATATCAATGTAATTTAGGGGTTCGTCCCAGATGATGAGATGCGCTGGAGTGGCCAGGCTGGCCGCTAACAGCGCTTTTTTCTTTTGGCCGGAGCTGAGTTCCTCCAGGCGTCTGGCAAACTGGGAGCGTTCAAATCCCATTTTCCGCAGCAGAGTCAAAAAGAGCGTGAGATCCAGCCCGTGCTTTTGGGAAAAGGTACGGATATCTCCAGTCAACCCCTCGGCGTCCTGCTGTACCATTGATACGATAAGCCCCGACCCGGCCTGGATTTTACCACGGAATAAAGTCGGGCCATCTGGCTGGGGATATCCAGCCGCTTCACAGACGGCACGCAGCAAGGAAGATTTGCCGCATCCATTGGGGCCCAGGAGTGCCATCCGTTCGCCTGGGGACAGGGAAACATTCACCGGGCCGCACACCTGTCTGCCACCGTAGGACAAAACGACATCCTCCAAAGAGATGAGAGAGCTGGATTTGCGCCATGGCAAGGGAGAGAGACGTAAAGCTTCCGATGTCTCTACATCCCGCAGAAGACCGCGTTTTTCTTCAGCGGCCCTTTGCAGCCTCGCTTCAGTGGACTTGGACCGTTTCATCATTTTAGCGGCCTTGTGCCCCAGATACCCCCGGTCTATATTTCCCTGCTGTCCGGGTTTTGAGACAAACTTCTCCCCTTCGGCTTTGGCGCTCCACTGAGCCGCGCGTTTTGCGGCGGCATCCAACCGGGAGATTTCTTTTTTGAGCTGGGCATTGCGCGCCGCTTCCCAGCGTTCCCGACGCTGTTTCTCCGCCGCCCAGGTGGAGTATCCGCCCCGCAGCACCTCTAATTTTTGACGTTCCAGCACAAGCATGTGATCCACAGCAGAATCCAGAAAGGCCCGGTCGTGGGAGATGAGCAAAAATCCGTCTTTGCTCGACAAGTATTGGGACACTGCTTCACGGCCCATGGCATCCAGATGGTTGGTGGGCTCGTCGATGAGGGGCCAAACAGCGTCTGAGGAAAAAAGACAGGCCAATTGCAGCTTGGTTTGTTCCCCGCCGCTCAAGGTATGATACGGCCGATGAAGCACCTCCTCTGAAAGGGAAAGCTGGGAGAGTTCGCATAAAATACGCCAGGGCTCTACGTCGGGGACCCACTGTGTGAACAGTGTTTCCGGCGTTAGGGAAGCATCAAATCCCGAGAAGGGAAAGCATACGGGGCGGACCCCTCCCAAGGTGACGGCCCCGCCGGAGTCCAGGCAACCGGATAAAAGACGGAGCAGAGTGGTTTTACCCCGGCCGTTGCGGCCGGTACAGCCCAGACGCCAACAGGTGTCAAACTGGAACGAGACATCGGTAAACACATCTTCGGATGAACCGTCGTAACAAAAGGTCAAATGAGAGATTTGGACAATACTCATAAAGCGTCCCCTCCTGTGTATGAAGTAAAATGGGGACGGCACAATGCCGTCTTTGAATTTAGTACATCTGTCCGCACGATACAGACAAGTGAGTAAAATGTATCCCAAAGCATTCGCCAAAGATACAAAAAAGAGCTGCGGGCGCAGGATGGCGCACCACAGCTCCTTTTTCTTTCAAAGACGCAAAAAGAGCTGGGAAAAGCCTGCCATAACCCGCAAAGGCGACAAAACCAAGGCAGTAATCCGCACTGCCGTTTTCTGGTTTTTCACCGATGTGGATTATTTGCGCATTTTCCCAACTCCAATTCATTTTTATGTTCTGTGCTTATCTTACCGCCGGCAAGGCCGTTTGTCAAGCCTTGTGAACAACGTGACGTCACACTTTGTAGTCGCCCCGGCTGAGGTCCGGCTCATATCCCGCCGCTCGAATGCGCTGCTTTAAGGCCTTTAATCCTTCGGCTGCCTCCTCGCCGGTGGAGAGCTTGCCGTTATAGAGGGTGTAAAGCTGCCGGACGTCGGTGGGGGAAAGATTGGGCATGACCACGTTGGCGCCGGCATCCATCCCCTTTTCCCGTCCCATGGGATCCAACGACCCCAAGGCGGTAGTGGCTGGCAGCAGTACATGGGGCAGCAGGATGCGGGTGAGGGCCAGCATCAGGATGGTCTGAGGGATACTGCCCGCCGACTTATCCCGGAAGGGGGTATCCTCGTGTGGGATAAAGGGGCCGATGCCCACCATATGGGGGTGTAACTCCTTCAAAAACAAGAGATCTTGCGCCAGTTCATTGGCCGTCTGCCCAGGGGACCCGATCATGACGCCCGCCCCGACCTGAAAGCCCAGACGTTTGAGTGTCCAAAGGCACTGCTTGCGGTGATCGGGGGACATCTCACGGGGATGGAGATGTCGGTAATGGATGTCGTCCGCCGTCTCGTGACGCAGGAGATACCGGTCGGCTCCGGCATCTCGATAAGCTCGGTATTCCTCCTCCTCTTTTTCCCCAAGGGACAACGTAACCGCGCAGTCGGGGAATTCTTCCTTAATGGAAGCCACCAGATCGGCCACCCTCTGGGCGGTGAACCAGGGATCTTCCCCCCCTTGCAGCACAAAGGTATGAAATCCCAGGGAGTGTCCCAGACGGCAGCAATGTAGAATCTGGTCCTTGGTGAGGCGATAGCGGGACACCTGACGGTTGTCCCGACGGATGCCGCAGTAATAGCAGTCGTTTTTGCAGTGGTTGCTGATTTCGATGAGGCCGCGGAAATAGACCTTGCGGCCATAGACGCTGTCCCGGATGGAACGTGCAGCCTCCAAAATAGCGGGATCGGGGGAATGGCTCTGTTCCTCAATGAGCTGGACAAGCTGGCCATGATCCATGGAGCGGAGACCTTGGGTGGTTATGTCCATGCCCCGCCCTCCTCCTTGGCGAACACGGCCGATGCACGAGGCAGGATGCCGGTGAGATAAGCCAGGATTACGCCGTAATTTGTGATGGGGAGATGGACGTCTTTGGCGTGGCCGATGCGGGATAAAACGGCCCGTCTTGTGAGCATACAGCCGCCGCACTGGATGACCATGGAATAAGGGGACAAATCCTCCGGGAAATCATTGCCCGCCACATGGTCAAACTGGAAGGACTTCCCGGTTTTTTTCTGCAAAAGACGAGGGATCTTAACCCGGCCGATGTCCTCGTGATTGTGGTTATGGGTACAGCCTTCGGCCACCAGAATACGCGCGCCGTCGGGGAGATGGGCCACAGCGTTTGCCCCCTCCAGCATAGCCGGAAGATCCCCCTTTTGATTGGCGAGCAGCATGGAGAAGGAGGTCAGTGGGATGTCCTTTGGAACGATGGAATCCACGATCTGAAAGGCCTGGGAATCGGTGACCACCAAATCCACCCGTTTGGAATTTTGAAGAGTGGAGGCCAACTCTGTCTCGCGGCAGACGTGGCAGGCAATGCCGTGATCCAGGCAATCCCGGATCAGCTGTACCTGGGGAAGAATGAGACGCCCTTTGGGGGCCTCGGAATCCACAGGAATGACCAATACCACCGTCGATCCACTGGGTACAAGGTGACCGATAAGGCTATCCTCCTGATCCCCCAATTTTTGAAGCTCTTTCACCATCCGGCTTTTGAGCCCCTGAATGGAGCGTGGGTCCTTGTCCGACACCAGGACAGCTTCCGGATATCGTTCCATCATGGTACGGCATAATTCTTCCGGCGCCAGATCGCATTTGGTCAGCGTCAAAATGGAGGGGATATTCCGTTTTTTCCAAAGCTCCATAGTGCGGCAATAATCGTTCCTATCGAAATGGGAGATGTCGGCGGCATAAATGGCTAGATCCGTGCGGTCCAGCATGGCTCTGGTCTTATGAACCCGCAGGTCTCCTACCGAACCCGAATCCCCCAGGCCGGCCGTATCCACCAGTGCGATGGGGCCAAAGGGGATCAGCTCCATCCCCTTGACCACGGGATCGGTGGTAGTGCCGGCGGTAGGAGAGACAATGGCCAAATCCTGCTCGATGACACGGTTAAATAAACTGGATTTTCCAGCGTTCATGTTGCCGTAGATGACCACATGCCGTCTGGACGCCAATGGAGTATTTTGCATCAGAAACCCGCTCCTTCCGATTGCCCCCAAGAAAAAGGCGCCTTCCCCTTGATGGGAAAAGCGCTGGAAACAAAGACAAAATAAGTCGTCTGCATCGTCCCCAATGGAGAGGATGTCTGCGTTCCAACACCTTCTCAAGCAGGGGAAATCCTTTTTGATGAGGTTTTATGGGAATATATCCCGTGGGCTTAGGAGGCCCTTGGGCCGACGGGAAAATTTATCTTAGAAGACATTGTATCAACCGGCTCCCTGTTTGTCAATCAAGGGACGCGGAAAGCCCCCAGACTCGTCACGACTCTGGGGGCCTTAACAATCGACTTATCTTCTAACCGTACCACTACGGACAAGAAAACTATTTCTAGCAGTTTACCGATCAGCATTTAACCCGCTTCATGGATTCTCTGGATGCTCTCATCCAAATGATCTTACAAGCTTTTTGAGGCTAAACTTTAACCCATACCACTCTCTCTTTCTCAGACTCCAAGACAGTTAACACCTGTTTTCTGCTTCGGAATAGGAAATCAATGTCATATCGGGTATCGCCTTTCGGCCTGCTGCCGTCTCGATTTTGGCGGCTATTCACTTGTATCTTTACGGGGAATCTCGCTGGCACGCAGTAACCTTTCAGTTCACACTGCACAATCAACAGCTTTCTTCACCTATTTGAAACGCAATCTTCCTGGTCGCCTTGATCCAAGGCATCGAAGGCTAAGATCTGTTTCACCGCATCTCCAGAACAAGGAACGTTTCGCCCTTATGATAATGAGAAAATGGATCGCGTCCTGCGCAGCCAGTGTGCTCTGCACATCATTCCCATTAAGCGTCCGTCACCCGGATGCCTGCTATTTTAATGGGAAGAACTGCCGAACAATGATCCACGCCATGTTATCCATTTAGGCTCATGAATAATTTGTGCTGGATTAGACGGTATAGGCGGCGCCAGCCCCCCTCAGCTGGCACGGTTCGATATTTGATTCACAGCCCATGGGACTCGCCTCCTCCTTTGTCAATTCCAAAGAACAACCTTTCCCACAGCACACTTCTAACCTTCTTGACTCAAAGGCTTCTCCCGTTTGATTGTCTCACAAAAGACGACAGGATGCTGTTTCTGAGGAAAGGGGAGTTTATTCAGGATCCCATTTCTCCGCTGGTTTTGCCAGCTTGATGTCCTTTTGGATTTGTTAGCATCCAGGACATCTTTTTCTTTGGGATCTTTTTTACTCCACCTCTTTGGTTCATCTATACTATACCACGGCATGCATCTGTTGTCAATACTTTTCTTTCAAATTTTAAAAAATATTTAGTGAAAATATTTAGGAGGGATTTGGGTGTTGACTTCACTAGATTTGGCATGTAAAATGAAACCTACAGGTTGAAATCAGGAAGGAGTTGAAACAATGGCAGAGGAATTTAACAGCGAATTGGTCACCGTGGTGGATGAGGAGGGCGTTCAGCATCAGTTTGAACTCATCGACGCCATCGAGACCGACGACGGCCGTTATGTCGCCCTGCTCCCCGTTTACGACGAGGCTCAGGATATTGTGGACGATGACGGCGAGCTTATCATCCTGGAAGTTACCGAGGAGGATGGGGAAGAAGTTCTTGGCCCCATTGAAAATGACGAGTTGTTCGACAACATCGCTGCCATTTTTGAAGATCGTTTGGCCGATTTGTTTGAAATCGAAGAAGCCAGCGAGGAATAAAATTGTCGATATCAATGCCGGACCCGACAGCCTTGCGTTGGAGAAGGCGTAGACAATGATCTCTTAAAGTAATCTATAAAAAAATCTCTATATGGGGATAGATTTCTTGCAGTTTTTATGTTATAATGAGCCAGGCTTCAGGTGGGAGTAAGGATCTCCCATGCTGAACAGTTGGGGAAATTTTCCCTGCCTTTCTCGTGGACGGCGGTTTTTTTAACCCTACAACCCATTCTTCGGGAGCTTGTCTCCGCCGGTGGATTGCAGACCTCCCGGCCCCTCGGGGCTGGAAGAAGGGAGCACGAATCCGGAGGGCGGGCACCCACCTGTCTTCTTTCGTAGGCAGGTTAATACAAACCGCATTACGGCTGGGCGGGGCTTTTGCCAATCAAAAGGCGCAGAGCGAAACGTTGGTTTTGTTCTGCGCCTTTTTTGTTTGCAGAGAGGGGCGGCCATTTCGGATCATTTTCTGGTAAAAACAACAAAATTAGCCGCAGTCTAGTGCAATTAGGACGGGTTTGTATTATCATTAGGGACGGATCATTTGATTACGAGAAAAGACGGGATTATATAGGAGAAACCCGTCTGATTTTAAAGGTTAAAGGAGTTGTGACCAGATGAGCATTCGCATTGGTATTATGGGCTACGGCAACTTAGGCCGGGGCGTGGAATGCGCCATTCGCAACAGCGAGGACGCAGAACTTGTGGCGGTCTTTACCCGCCGCGATCCTAAGATGGTGGACATCCTTACGCCAAACGTACCGGTTTACTCCGTGGATCAAGCTATCTCTAAAAAGGATGATATCGACGTATTGATCCTGTGCGGCGGCAGCGCTACCGATCTGCCGGTTCAGACCCCGAAATTTGCCGAGTATTTTAACGTAGTGGATAGTTTCGACACCCACGCCAAAATCCCCGAGCATTTTGCAAACGTGGATGCCGCTGCAAAAAAAGGCGGTAAAGTAGGCGTTATCTCGGTGGGATGGGATCCCGGCATGTTCTCCCTCAACCGCCTGTACGCCAATGCAGTCCTGCCCAAGGGTCAGGATTATACCTTCTGGGGCAAAGGCGTCAGCCAGGGGCATTCCGATGCCATCCGCCGCATCGACGGCGTCAAAGATGCCCGGCAGTACACCATTCCCGTGGAGAGTGCCCTGGAGGCCGTGCGCAGCGGGGAGACACCGGAACTGACCACCCGCCAAAAACATACCCGCGAGTGCTTTGTAGTGGCCGAGGAGGGCGCTGATCTGGAGCGTATCGAACGGGAGATCAAGACCATGCCCAACTATTTTGCTGATTACGATACCACCGTCCATTTTATCACCGAAGAGGAAATGAAACGGGATCACAGCACACTGCCTCACGGAGGATTCGTCATCCGCAGCGGCAAGACTGGCTGGGATCTGGAACATACCCATATTATTGAATACAGCCTCAAGCTGGATTCCAATCCGGAATTTACGTCTTCGGTGATTCTGGCCTATGCCCGTGCAGCTTACCGCCTCAACCAGGAAGGCCAGAGCGGATGCAAGACGGCATTCGACATTGCGCCCGCTTATTTGAGCGCTCAGAGCGGTGAAGAGTTGCGCGCCCATCTCCTGTAGGAGGCAGGGCCTCCAGCCAAGACGCGCCCGTCGTCTGGATAGGGTAGGGAACTGTTTATCCCCGCGAAGATCGCGAAGATATATCCTGTCCTGGTCTTTGCCTGTAGGAGGCAGGGCCTCCAGCCAAGATGCGCCTTGGATTTTTGATCAGGCTGACACAATGTAAGAGAATCTTGTCCGGAACTTCGGCATGTACTAAAATTTCGTGCATGCCGAAGTTGTTTTTTGTCGAGAAATGTGGTATGGTTATCTGTAGAAGGGATCTGTGAACCCAAAGAAGTCTCTAAGGGCTAACGATTCCATATGATCTATTCTTTTTAGAAGTAAGAAAATAAGACCTGTTTCCTGATTCAGAAGGTTCCCCCTGATGAAAAAGGCGACGAGAGGACCATTGTGTCTAATTGCGCGCCTAAGGGCGCGTTTTTTTGTGCCGGAGACAGGAACAGAGGTGACCAAATGGCAAAACGGATCGCCCTAGTGGGCATCATCGTGGAGGACAGTGCGGCTGCCGAACGCATCAACAGCATCCTCCATGACTATGGAGAAAACATCATCGGCCGCATGGGGCTGCCCTATCGACAGAGGGGTGTGCATGTCATCAGCGTGGTAATGGACGCGGAAAATGATGTCATCAGCTCTATGGCGGGCAAGATTGGCAAAATCCCAGGCGTCAGTGTAAAGACGGTGTATCAGAAGGAAACACCAAGTGCCTGAAAAAGCAAATAAGGGAGGAAATTACATGTACGACAAACATTCCATGAAAGCCACCGAGTTCATCGACGATGGTGAAATTCTAGATACCATCGCCTGGGCGGAGGAAAACAAAGATAATTTAGAGCTCATCAACCGCATCATCGACAAGACCGATGATCTCAAGGGCCTGGACCATCGGGAGGCGGCGCTTCTTTTATGCAGCGACAATCCGGAAGCACTGCAGCGTATCTTTGACCAGGCTACCAAAATCAAGCAGGCCTTTTACGGCAACCGTATCGTTATGATGGCGCCGCTGTATCTCTCCAACTACTGCGTCAACGGCTGTACCTATTGCCCCTATCACCATCAAAACAGTACCATTGTCCGCAAGAAGCTGACCCAGGATGAAATCCGCAGGGAGGTTATCGCCCTTCAGGATATGGGCCACAAACGTCTGGCTCTGGAGACCGGTGAAGATCCGGTCAACTGCCCCATTGATTATGTATTGGAAAGCATCCAGACCATTTATTCCATCAAACATAAGAACGGCGCGATCCGCCGCGTCAATGTCAACATCGCCGCTACAACGGTGGAAAACTACCGGAAGCTTAAGGATGTGGGCATCGGCACCTATGTGCTGTTCCAGGAGACCTACAATAAAGAACAGTATGAACTGCTGCATCCCACAGGCCCCAAGCACAATTATAATTACCACACCGAGGCCATGGACCGGGCTATGGAAGGCGGAATCGACGATGTGGGCTGTGGCGTGCTGTTTGGATTGAATTTGTACAAATATGACTTTGTGGGCCTTTTGATGCATGCTGAACATCTGGAAGCTGTCCATGGAGTAGGCCCCCACACCATCAGCGTACCCCGTCTGCGGGACGCCGACGATGTGGACGCTTCGGAGTTTAAAAACGGAATTTCCGACGAACTGTTCCAGAAAATCGTGGCTATCTTGCGTATCGCCGTGCCTTATACCGGCATCATCGTCTCCAGCCGGGAATCCCCGAAGACCAGGGAAATGGTGCTCAAATACGGCGTCTCCCAGATCAGCGGCGGATCCCGTACCACGGTAGGGGGTTATACCGTCACCCGGGAGGAGGCGGAAAATTCCGCCCAGTTTGAAGTCAGCGACGTACGTACTCTGGATGAAGTGGTCAATTGGCTGCTGCGCACCGGTCATATCCCGAGCTTCTGCACCGCCTGCTACCGGGAAGGACGTACCGGCGACCGGTTTATGACGCTGGTCAAATCCGGCCAGATCCGGAATTGCTGCCTGCCCAATGCCCTCATGACCCTTAAGGAATACGCCGAAGACTACGCAAGCCCGGATACCTATCGCCTGGCCATCGACATGATCAAGAAGGAAGCTGAAGACATCCCCAACCAAAAGGTGAGGAGCAAAGTGTATGAGCATCTCAACGATATCGACGGCGGTATGCGGGATTTCCGTTTCTGATGGGGGACAGGGAACTGCAATGGCATCAGAGGGATGAGGGGGCAGAAAAGTGAAGAAAGAGAAGTCCGGTCTGTCGGCCGGACGATGGACCGGCAGTGCTGGATTTGTCATGGCGTCGGCCGGCGCGGCAGTTGGCATGGGGAACCTCTGGCGCTTTCCCACGATGGTGGGACAAAATGGAGGCGGCGCCTTTGTGGCGGTGTATCTCATCTGCGTCTGTGCGATCGGAATCCCCATGCTGATCGCAGAGATCGCTGTAGGACGGCACGGCAAAAAGAATGCCTTTCAAAGTTACCGCAGTGTCAATAAGAAGTGGGGCGGTGTAGGCATTTTGGCCATCTTTACAAGCCTGGTGGGACTGTCTTATTATACAGTGCTGGGCGGATGGATCCTGCGGTATATCCTCCAGTCCTTTCAAGGGCTGGGTGGAGACTCGGCGGAATTCTTCGGGACCTTTACCGCTTCAGCCCCGCAGCAGATTTTGTTTTACATCGTCTATATGGCCATCACCCTGCTGATTGTCATGAAGGGGGTGGCACGGGGGATCGAAAAGGCCTGTAAGGTTATGATGCCTCTGCTGTTTGTATTTCTGGTATTTCTGGCCATCCGGTCGTGTACGTTGCCGGGAGCATCGGCCGGCATCGAGTTTTTCCTCAAGCCGGATTTCTCCAAACTGACGCCACAGGCATGGATCATGGCGCTTGGACAGGTATTTTTCTCCCTGTCCATCGGCGCAGGGGCCGGTACGACCTATGGATCCTATCTCTCCAAGAAGGAGAACATCGCCAAAGACGCCGTCATTATCGCAGGATTTGACACTTTGGCTGCCCTTCTGGCCGGACTGGCCATTTTACCAGCGGTGTTCTCAGTAGGGCAAAACCCTGAGATGGGCCCCAGTCTGATTTTCGTTGTGTTGCCCCAGGTGTTCGGAAGCCTGCCGGGAGGACAAATTTTTGCCATTCTGTTCTTCCTGTTGGTTCTGTTTGCCTCGGTGACCACCACCATCGCCTTTTTGGAGGTAGTGGTAGCGTTTGCCCAGCAATCCCTTAAGATGTCCAGGAAAAAGGCAAGCCTTGTATGTGCGGGACTTGCTACTCTGTTGGGGATCCCTTCGGCCCTCAGCTTTGGGGTATGGGAACACGTCAAGGTATTTGGCAAGACATTCTTTGAGCTGGCCGATTACTGTGTCTCCAATTTGTTTTTGCCCGTATCTGCGATTTTGACCTGCATCTTCATCGGATGGGTATGGAAAAGCAAAAATGCAGTGCATGAAATTACAAACGAAGGCAGCATCAAAATGAGGCTTGCAAAACCATGGGCCTATTGGGTTCAGTTTGCCTTGCCCATACTGATCCTATTGATTCTGCTGACTTCTATTGGATTGTTTTAGCCGAAAACCCCCTTTTTTCTCTCTGCAGAAAAGAGGGGGTTTGTTGCGTAAAGGAAGGAAAAAGGAGACATAAAAGAGATAAAAAGAAAGCGGCCCGGATAGCTGTTATTATAAATAGGTAAAAAGCAAGGGAAAATACAGGAAAAAGGGAAGATTTGCCAAACGGCATCTTTTAGATCAAATTGGTACATAGGCAGAGAGAGGACAGAGCAGTTAAAAAGGCTGGGAGAAATGGGATAATGCTCTGAAAAAGACAGGAAAAATCAGCAAGGATTGCCTTTTTCTTTTTTGATTCGTGCCGCTTTTATCAGCTAAATAACTAAATAAAAAGAAAACAAATACAAAATCTTGCATTTTTAAATATTGCTAGTATAATAGGGAAGTGCTTTTGAAAAATGGGAAAGAAGGGCGATTGTTTATGGAAGGTTATCAGTTTCTATTTGATCTGGCGCTCATTCTGCTGAGCACCAAATTACTGGGTCTGTTGACCAAGAAGTTCCAGATGCCCCAGGTGGTGGGTGCACTGCTGGCGGGCCTCGTTCTTGGCCCGGCGCTCCTGGGTCTCATCAAGGAAACCGACTTTATTCACAGCACTGCTGAAATAGGCGTTATTGTTCTGATGTTCTGCGCCGGTATGGAAACCGACGTCAAGGAACTCAAAAAGAGCGGTAAAGCATCCTTTGTCATCGCTCTGATCGGCGTTATTGTACCGCTGATCGGCGGATTCGGCGTGGCGTATTTCTTCAACCAGCCCGGCGTCATTGAATCGGATGCCTCGGGCAGTATCCTGCTCCAGAATATCTTCATCGGCATTATTCTCACGGCTACTTCGGTGAGCATCTCGGTTGAAACCTTAAAGGAATTGGGCAAGCTCAAAACCCGTTCGGGCAACGCCATCTTAGGGGCCGCCATCATCGACGATATTTTAGGTATCATCGGACTTACTGTTATCACCAGTATGGCGGATACCTCGGTCAACATCTGGATCGTGCTGCTGAGAATCGTAGGGTTTTTCGCCTTTGCGGCCGTGGTTGGATTCCTGGTGTATCAGGGATACAAAAAATGGGGTACCGGTTCCCCCAAGGGCATGCATCGTTATGTGATCATTGCATTTGCCTTCTGCCTTTTGATGTCCTATATCTCCGAGGTAGCTTTCGGCGTGGCGGATATTACAGGCGCTTTCGCCGCTGGCTTGATTGTATCCTTTACGCAGAAGACACAGTATCTGGCTTCTAAATTTGACGTTTTGTCTTACGCCTATCTTTCCCCCATCTTCTTTGCCAGTATCGGCTTGCAGGTGGAGTTGCCGTCCATGAGCCTGATGGTCGTGTTGTTCTCGGTGGTACTGGTTATTGTAGCCATCCTTACCAAGGTGATTGGCTGCGGATTGGGTGCAAAAATGTGCGGCTATCAAAATTACCAGTGTAAACGGATTGGCGTAGGTATGATCTCCCGCGGCGAGGTAGCACTTATTGTGGCCAGCAAGGGTGCCGCTATTGGACTGTTGGGATCCAACTTCCTGGGACCGGTGGTATTGGTGGTAATTATTACGACGATTATTACACCTATTCTTCTGAAGATCGTCTTTAAGAAGGTACCGGATCAGGCTATCCCCGCCGATACCAGTTTTGCCGGCAACTACGAGCAGCTCAATAAACTGCGCGCCGGATCTGAACTTCAGGATTACTTAAAACGAGAGGCCGAAGAAAAAGAGAACGGAAATAAGTAGGCCTATTGAAGAATCAGAAAGATAAAAAAGCGTTCGGACAGTTAACGTCCGGACGCTTTTGATTTATAGTCTGCGATGTATGGTCTGGATAAAGTTTCCCGATACGCCCTACGGCCGATCCTGAGGAGAAGAAGTCTTATTTTCTTCCGAGTTTGCAGGCTGTTCTTCTTTTTTCTCCCGATGGAAAAGTTCCCGGATCCCCAATAGGAATAACCCTACTGCCAGCACTTTGCGAAGCATATCCCCGCCTAAGACATTAGCAAGAAGGGTGCCTCCCACTGCGCCTATGAATCCCACCAAAGCGATGGGCAGCGCAGTTTTCCAGTCTACGAGTTTCTTACGGGCGTAGAGGATCAGGGATAAGGCGGCGATGGGCAGAAAAAACACTAAATTGATGCCTTGGGCGGCTAACTGTTCCACTCCGGCGAACAGGGTGAGGTACAACAGAAAGACGCTTCCCCCACCGAGCCCCATGGAACCTGCCATTCCGGAGAGGAAGGCGGCGATGGAACCCCATATCATGTTCATTGAAACATCAACCTCCATGCCGCCCAGAGTAGAAAGACGCCGAAGATCCGCCTGAGCCATTTTGCCTGGATGCGGGGAAGAACCCATGTGCCGACCAAAGCCCCGACAATACCCAGAGGGAGATAAGGAAGGGCATCCCCTAGCGACATACGATCCTGAAAGAGGTAAAGACCGGCGCTGAGTACACTCAAAGGGAAAATGATGGCCAAGGAGGTGGCATGAGCTTTATGAGTGGGCAATCCACTGGCGTTTAATAAAGGAACTGCCAACATTCCCCCGCCAGCTCCCAACAGACCATTGATGAGTCCGACCCCCAATCCGCCGATCCAGCTCCAGATTTTTTTCTTTTTTGGCGCCTCTTTTGGCATGAGATCCCCACCGTCCTTACAGGCTTTTCCACTAGTATGGGCAGAAAAAGCCAATCCTATCCAAAAGGGGACAGAGTCCACGTCTAATCCGTGCGCGGGAACCGTAGAGAATGGAAAACGGCATGTCCCGCGGTTGGGGCGTGTCATGGATATAGAGGAAAAGGGATCGTGTCCAAAACAGAACCGATTCCCACTCGGCAAAAGAGCGAAGTGGGCGGACAGAGTCCGCAGCCAATTCGCGCGTGGGGATCGTAGAGAATGGAAAACGGTATGTCCCGCGGTTGGGGCGTGTCATGGATATAGAGGAAAAGGAACCGTGTCCAAAACAGAACCGATTCCTACTCGGCAAAAGAGCGAAGTGGGCGGACAGAGTCCGCAGCCAATTCGCGCGTGGGGATCGTAAAGAATGGAAAACGGCATGTCCCGCGGTTGGGGCGTGTCATGGATATAGAGGAAAAGGGATCGTGTCCAAAACAGAACCGATTCCTACTCGGCAAAAGAGCGAAGTGGAGGCGGGCACTGCCCGCCAAAAGGGAAGGCGCCTACCGGTTTCCCGGCAGACGCCTTCCCTTTGTTCTGTTAGGTACAAAAACCGCTGATGTTAGTCGCAGCATCCGCAGTCGTTGCAGCCGCTACGATTGGAACGGCAGCCGCAATCATCACCGTTGTTGATGAGAAGGAGAACGATGATCAGGATCAGAACCCACGAGCAGCTATTGCCGCCCAAGAAATTGGATCCACACATGGTTTGGAACCCCCTTTCGCTTGGTTTAGTTCATTGTATGGCGGGAGGGCCAAATGGGTTACAACCAAAATGGTTCCGGTAAAAGGGACAAGTCCTTGTATAATCGCCAGGTAGGCGGCATATCCTAGGGATAAAATTCAGTTTAGGAGGAGCCATCTATGACAAAGGAAAGCTTTGGCGGACGACCGTCCTATTTTTCCGATTTTGAACTGGCCGATGACTTAACCCCCGATCCTTTTTCCGAGGAACCAATGCCGCATACCCAGGCTCACTCCTATCGATTACAAAGATCAAAAAAAGTCAAAAATATAAGGAAACAAGAGAAAACAGGAGATAATATCGGATAACAGGCAAAAAACGGATTTAATTTGACTTTTTCTGACCTTGATTCCTGGGGGCAATAAGCTATAATAAGGACAAATAAAAAAGAAATCAATCCACTCGATGACCCAAAAGGTCAGGGTAAGACAAACTTCACGAAAAGGAAGTGATACAATGCGTCTCAGCGATGCCATTGCAAACTATATCCTAGAGCAGCTCAAAGAGATGCACGGTACGGCTGAAATCCAGCGCAATGAACTTGCCAATGCCATGGGATGCGTGCCGAGTCAGATCAACTACGTACTGACATCCCGTTTTACTCCGGAAAAGGGATACCGTGTCGAGAGCCGGCGAGGGGGCGGCGGATACATTCGCATCACCCAGGTCCAGGTAGGCCGGGACGCCTTTTTAATGCACGTGGTCAATTCCATCGGAGACAGCGCCGATACCGCCACTGTGCGTGCCATTTTGCAAAACATAGCCCATCAGGGTCTTATCCCAAAAGAGACGGCGCGTCTCATGGCCGCCGCCTTGTCCGACCGCTGTTATCGGGACGTGCCTCCTGATACACGGGATAAAGTGCGAGCCGCAATTTTTAAGAATATGCTCCTCGCTTCCATCTAGAGACAAAATTGTGCTTTCCCCAAAGGAGGTTTATCTTATGTTATGTGACAACTGTGCCAAACGTCAGGCCACGACATTCATCAAACGGACCGTCAACGGCCAGACCCAGGAGCTGCATCTTTGCCCCCAATGCGCCGCCCAATTGGGTTACGGCGCCATGATGGGAAGCGCCTCCTTAGGGCTTGGCAGTCTGTTAAGCTCCATGCTGGGGCAGACGGTTCCGGACCCCCAGCCTTCCCGTCTCAGCGATGAGGTGCGGTGCGAGGGCTGCGGAGCTACATTTTCCGATATTGTGCGCACCGGAAAAGCCGGATGCGCCAAATGCTACGAGACGTTTTATGAACAGCTCTTGCCGTCCTTGCAGCGTATTCACGGCAAGACCAAACACACCGGCAAAGTCCCGCAGAGCGCCAGCCAGCAGGCCAAGAAGAACCACCATCTGGCCCAGCTGAAAGAACAGTTGAATCAGGCGGTAGAGGCTCAGGACTACGAACAAGCCGCCAAGCTGCGGGATGAAATTCAAAGTCTACAGGAGGAGGGGAACCAGCAATGAGAAAGTGGTATTTAGAGACAGGTCCTGACAGCGACGTCATTCTCTCTACCCGTGTACGGTTGGCCCGCAACCTGCAAAACGTACCCTTCCCCATCCGCATGACGCCCGAACAGCGCAAAGCGGTGGACGCACAGATAAAGGATGCTTTGCTGGGCAGCCATGCCGCCATCGCCGGCGACTTCGATTATCTGGAGATGCAGGATACTTCACCTGCCCAGGCGCTCTCCATGATGGAGCGGCATCTGATCAGCCCGGAATTCGCCCAGGCCAAGGACGGCGCCCTGCTCCTGATGAAGGATGAATCGGTATCCATTATGATCAATGAAGAGGATCATCTGCGCATTCAGGTGATGCGTCCCGGACTGGATCTCCAGGGAGCGTACGAGATGGCCGATCAATTGGATACTCTGCTGGACGAGCGACTGACCTACGCCTTTGACGAACGTCTCGGTTACCTGACCCAGTGCCCCACAAATTTGGGAACCGGTATGCGGGCATCCTTGATGCTGCATCTGCCGGCCCTCCAGCGGGAAGGGGTTATGGGACAGCTCAGCGATACCGTATCCAAACTGGGACTTACCATCCGGGGTCTGTACGGCGAGGGCACCGAACCCAAGGGCGCTATTTACCAGCTTTCCAACCAAGTGACCTTAGGGATCTCCGAACAGGCGGCGCTGCAAAATCTTAAGAGCATTGCCATGCAGGTCATCGCCCAGGAACGCGCAGCCCGCCAGCAGTTAAATGGGGATCTGCGTCTCACCGACCAGGTGTGGCGATCCTATGGACTGCTTTGCACCGCCCGCATCCTCACCGGGGAGGAGTTTATGCAGCTCATCTCCAATGTACGTCTGGGTGCGGCACTGGGCATTCTGACGGAAGTCACCCTGGACGAAGTGGCGAACCTCATCCTGAACGCCCAGCCCGGATGCTTAACCCTGCGTGTGGGCAAGAATCTCACCCCGGCGGAACGGGACGTGGAACGGGCATCCTGGGTGAGAGAACAGCTTGCCAAAACCGAAACATAATTCACAAGCTTTGTTGTGATTTTTAATAGAGCATCAACCTGAAAAAGGAGTGAATGTTATGATGTTCCAATTCAATGGATTTACCGAAAAAGCCAATGAGGCCATGAACCTGGCGGTGGAAGCCGCTCAGGAACTGGGCCATACCTATGTCGGCAGCGAGCATATCCTGCTCGGACTGCTGAGGGAAGGCACCGGTGTAGCCGCATCGGTGCTGCAAGAGCATAATATCACCGCCGGCCAAGTGGAAGAGCGGTTGGAAACGGTCATCGGCCGGGGACAGCCCACCTCCCTGAGCCCCAATGATTTTACACCCCGCTGCAAGCGTATTTTGGAGATGGCAGTGGTGGGAGCCAGAAGCATGGGCCACAGTTATGTGGGCACCGAACATCTGCTGATCGCCATCATCCAGGAGGGGGAGAGTTACGCCGTCCGTTTCCTGAGCGAACTGGGTGCTGATCCAGGCGCCGTTTTGAAGAGCACGGCCAAGGCCATCGGCGCTGAGACGGCTGATACCGCTCCATCCCGTCCCGGACAGCATTCCCAGGGGAAAAAGGATTCCAAGACCCCTACTCTGGATCAGTTTGGCCGGGACTTGACCCAAGTGGCCAAGGATGGACGTCTGGATCCCATCATCGGCCGCCAGAAGGAGATCGAACGGGTCATTCAGATTCTGTCCCGCCGCACCAAGAATAACCCCGTACTCATCGGCGAACCGGGCGTCGGCAAGACGGCCATCGCCGAAGGTCTGGCCCAGAAGATCGTGACCGGAGAAGTGCCGGAACTCCTGAAAGGCAAACGGGTGGTCACCTTGGATCTGACCGGTATGGTGGCCGGTACCAAGTACCGCGGCGACTTTGAGGAGCGCATCAAAAACGCCATTGACGAAGTGGTCAAGGCCGGGGATGTCATCCTCTTCATCGACGAGTTGCACACCATCATCGGCGCCGGCGCTGCCGAAGGCGCTGTGGATGCCGCCAATATCCTCAAGCCCTCTCTGGCCAGGGGTGAGCTACAGGTCATCGGCGCCACTACTTTGGAGGAGTACCGCAAGCACATCGAAAAGGACGCCGCTTTGGAACGCCGGTTCCAGCCGGTCAACGTCCCCGAACCCTCCCAGGAGGAGGCGGTGCTCATCCTGAAGGGGCTGCGGGATAAATACGAGGCACATCACAAGGTCAAGATCACCGATGAGGCCATCGAAGCGGCTGTCAATCTGTCGGTACGGTATATCTCCGACCGGTTCCTGCCCGACAAGGCCATCGACCTGATCGATGAAGCGGCCTCCCGCGTCCGTCTGCGCGCCTTCACCGCCCCGCCCGATCTCAAGAAGATGGAGGATGAACTCAAACGTCTGGGTGAAGAAAAGCAGTCGGCCGTCAACGCCCAGGACTTTGAACGCGCCGCCCGTCTGCGGGACGAGGAAAAGGTTTTAAGCGATCAGCTCGCGGAACAGAAGAACCAGTGGAATGAGCAGAACGCCCATACCAACGGCGAAGTAGGCGCCCAGGAGATCGCCGAGATCGTGTCCAGCTGGACCGGCGTACCGGTGGTCCAGCTGACCGAGGAGGAAGGACAGCGCCTCTTAAAGATGGAGGACATCCTTCATCAGCGCATCGTGGGCCAGGACGAAGCTGTTTCGTCGGTGGCCCGTGCCATCCGCCGCGGACGTGTGGGCCTCAAGGACCCCAAACGTCCCATCGGCTCCTTTATCTTCCTAGGCCCCACCGGCGTGGGCAAGACTGAACTGTGCAAAGCCTTGGCCGAAGCCATGTTCGGCGACGAGAACGCCATGATCCGCCTGGATATGTCGGAATATATGGAGAAACACACCGTCTCCCGTCTGGTGGGCTCGCCTCCCGGATACGTGGGCTACGACGAAGGAGGCCAGCTGACCGAGAAGATCCGCCGCAAGCCCTATTCGGTGGTGCTGTTCGATGAGATTGAAAAGGCCCATCCCGACGTCTTCAATATGCTTCTCCAGATCCTGGACGACGGTGTCCTGACCGACGCCCAGGGCCGCAAGGTGGATTTTAAAAATACCGTTATCATCATGACCTCCAATGTAGGCGCCCGGTCCATCACCGACAACAAGCCTCTCGGCTTTGGCTCGGCCGATGCCGATCTGAAGAAAGAGGATGCCCGCATCCAAAGCGACGTCATGGCCGAGCTGAAACGTGTGTTCCGTCCGGAATTCCTCAACCGTGTGGACGACATCATCGTCTTCCATCAGCTGACCAAAGAGGACATCCAGAACATCACCCGCCGCATGCTGGATACTCTGGTCAAACGTGTGGCCGATATGGACATCCAGATGACCTATACCGACGCCGCAGTGGAAGCCATTGCCGATGCCGGATTTGATCCTGTGTACGGAGCCCGTCCGCTGCGCCGGGCCATCCAGTCCAAGATCGAGGACTCCCTGTCCGAGAAGATGCTGGAGGGCAAGGTCAAGGCCGGACATCCGGTGGTATGCGATTACCGCGACGGCAAATTCCAATTTGAATATCAGTAAATTATGACCTCTCAACAGAGGTTACAGTGTTTTAATAAAATCCTCCAAAAGCCTTGAAAATAAAGGATTTATCGCAATGTGTCTGCCTTATCTCTTTATACGGTTACACACAAGTTTACTCTTTCCCTCATTGCTCATAAGGGCAAATACAAGGGCAAGAAAATCTCATAACAAGATATAACAAAGTGTGGCAATCGGAGAACTGTGATGTATGTGCGAATATATTATAACGGAGGATTTTTCAATGGACAAGTACATTTACGATGATAAAAATGGTCTGTGGTATGAACTGCAAGGAGATTATTATATCCCATGTCTTATCTTACCAGCCGAAAAAGAACAGCCTATTGGTTTGTGGGGACAGCGGCACTTGCGGTATCTGAAAGAATACCGCCGAGCCACCTACATAACCTTGTTCACAAGCGGCAGACTGAACAATTACCTTGCTGACATCGACAGGCAGGCGCAGGAACGCATGGAAAGGCTCACAGAGCAGATGAAACGGGTGCAGGGTATTACGGAGCAGTTAAAGGCGGAAAACGCTTTGGAATGGACACAGAGAATGAATAACATACGGGCGTGTGCAAAGGAGATTGTGGAAAAAGAAATCATCTTTGCATAAGAAGACAGCGGTAGGATTTAGTTTTCCTACCGCTGTTTCACTTAAATCAAAAAAATATATTGACATTTTTCTATGTGTTGCATATAATAACACATAGACATTTATCTATAGGAGGTGATTGAGAGAGATGGATGAAAAAAGAATTGCGGCAATTTTCAAAGCGTTTTGTGATGAAAACCGCATTAGGATTATAAAACTGCTGCGTTCAGGTGAAAAATGTGCTTGCAAGTTGCTAGAAGAAATCAATGTCACGCAGCCTACGCTTTCCCACCATATGAAAATTCTTTGTGACGCTGAAATAGTTGTCGGGCGCAAAGAGGGAAAATGGACACACTATTCTATTTCAGAAAAAGGTGTGGAACAGGCAAAAGAATGTTTGCGGCAGTTGACAACACTTGATGTTGAAAGCGAAAATAAGTCGTGCTGTGAAAAGTGAGGAAGTTTATTTGAATGCTTTTCCGCACGACTTATATTCGGAATATTAAATCGACATATTTCAATATGACTATATGAAAGGAGCTTTTTATGGAGGCACTAAAAACAATTTGGGACTTTTTTCAAAATGAAGTCCTCGGTATGAACTGGCTGAATCGTCTCATTGAAACAATTTTGAACGCTTGCGGTTTAGATACCACGGGCAAAATAGGAGCGAGTATTCAGTTTTTCATCTATGATACCATAAAAATTATGGTACTGCTTGGCGTTTTGATTTTGATTATCTCGTATATTCAAAGTTATTTCCCGCCCGAAAGAGCAAAAAAGATACTCGGCAGATTTCACGGCATATGGGCGAATATCATCGCCGCTCTGCTCGGTACGGTAACACCGTTTTGCTCGTGTTCTTCCATTCCGTTGTTTATCGGGTTTACAAGCGCAGGTTTGCCGCTTGGCGTTACATTCTCCTTTTTGATTTCTTCGCCGATGGTTGACCTCGGAAGCCTTGTCTTACTGATGAGTATTTTCGGCTGGAAAGTTGCTGTTTTATATGTAATATTCGGTTTGGTAATCGCTGTGGCTGGCGGAACGCTAATTGAAAAGTTGCACCTCGATAATCAAGTGGAAGAATATATCCGAAACGGTCACTCGATTGATGTTCCGCAGGAGGAACTGCATTTCAAAGACCGTATGAAATTTGCGTGGGAACAGGTTGTTGAAACCGCTAAAAAGGTTGCTCCTTATGTTCTGATCGGCGTGGGCATTGGTGCTTTCATTCACAACTGGATTCCTGAAGAATTTATTGTCAAAGCACTTGGCGAAAATAATCCGTTTGGCGTAATTCTTGCTACGATAGTCGGTATTCCGATGTATGCGGATATTTTCGGTACAATTCCGATTGCAGAAGCCCTGCTTGCAAAAGGTGCTTTGCTCGGCGTTGTCCTTTCCTTTATGATGGGCGTTACTACGCTTTCGCTCCCTTCAATGATTATGCTTCGCAAGGCGGTCAAACCGAAACTGCTTGGTATTTTCATTGGAATATGTGCTGCTGGTATTATTATTGTAGGCTATCTTTTCAACGCAATACAATATTTAATTGTTTAATTTTAGGAGGTTATTATTATGGCATTATTTAACTTTGGAAAGAAAAAGGAAGAAGAAAAGAAAACACCTGCTTGCGCTTGTAGCTGCGGTTGTGCTGCCAGCGAAGCAGAAAGCATTACAAACGATTGCTGTCCTGATTTGAAAGAGGGAGAAATCTGCTGTATCAAAGTGTTAGGGGCAGGTTGTAAATCCTGTCACGAACAATTTGAATACACAAAGCAGGCAGTAAAGGATATGGGACTTTCCGTAGAGGTCGAATACATTACCGATATGCAGAAAGTAATGGAATACGGTGTTATGAGTATGCCTGCCCTTGTTGTCAACGAAAAGGTTGTTGCTATGGGTAAGGTTTTGAAAGCTGCTGATGTGGTTGCTCTGCTGCACAAGCTGGGGTTTTAACGATGGATAAGAAAAAGGTAGCCTTTATTTGTGTGCATAACTCCTGCCGCAGTCAGATTGCAGAAGCACTTGGAAAACATTTGGCGGGAGATAAGTTTGATTTCTATTCTGCCGGAACAGAAACAAAATCACAAATCAATCAGGACGCTGTGCGGCTTATGAAACAGCTTTATGGGATAGATATGGAGCAAAGCCAGTATAGCAAGACGATTGATAAAATCCCTACGCCCGATATTGCGATTTCAATGGGGTGTGATGTCGGTTGTCCCTATATCGGTAGAGCGTTTGATGATAATTGGGGACTTCCCGATCCGACGGGCAAAAGTGATGAATGTTTTATACAGGTCATTGAGAGAATATCTCAAAAAATAAAAGACTTGAAATTAGAAAAGTAACATGAAAGCCACAGAATGGATATATTGCCCTATCTGCGGCAATAAAACTCGCACAATGATACGGGAAGATACAGAATTAAGAAACTTCCCTCTCTACTGTCCGAAGTGCAAAAAGGAAACAAGCATCAATGCTCAGGATATGAAAGTCACGCTTGCAGAACACAAATAAGATTTTTATGTATGCCGCCGCATGGGTGATACCATAGCGGCGGTTTTTCGTGCCTATCGGCTGTCTCTGTCAAAGGATTTCTTTCTCTGTCTCGGCTGGTTTCTCTGCTTACCCTCCGCCTGAAGCTGACGCAGGCGTTTCAGCACGCTCTCTCGTTCAGGCGGCTTTGCCTGCTCTTTTTTGGCGGGTTTCTGTTTTTCCCTGACCTGTTGCTCCCATGCGGCAAGGTCACGATTGAACTGCTCCACAACAGCCTCCGCCTTACGGTAGGTTGCCATGTACGCCTGCACATCGGGATAACCGTCCTCTTTCAGAACATCGGGCAGTTTATCCAGCTTTTCAGCGATTTCCTTTTCTGTCCGCTGTATCTGCTCTGTGAGCGCCTTGCGCTCCTTACCCTTGAAAATCCCTTTTGTATCGGCAAGCTGTTGTTTCAGCTTCGGAAGTACCGTATCCTGCAAATGCCGGATTTCTTTCGCCTTATCCTGCGCCTTTATCATCAGCTTTTGCATGGTACGGAACTCTGCCATATCTATTTCAAGGACAGGCTTCGGCGGCATATCGTGTTCACGGATTAAGTTTTGCAGGAAGTCCTTAGCCTTGTTTACGATACTGCGGAACAGACCCGGCAGCCAGCCCTTGCTTTTGATAGACTGGCTCGCCTTTTCGTGTATCTCTGTCTGCTTGACTTCTAAAATCTTTGCTTCGGAGATACCTGATAATAACGCCATATCCGCTGTCCTGTTCCATTCCTGCCTTGCGGCATTATCGGCTTTGATTTCGTCCTCTTTGGGATTATTTTTGCCGATTTTCTTGGCCGGAAGATAGACGCTGTTTTTATCAAATACCTTTAAGTGCTGCTCAGGATCGGAGATATGGCAGTTAATAAGTTCTGTATACACTTCCTTTATCTCTCGGAGAAAAGGCTCTCCCTTAAAGCGTGTATCTTTGGTAGTAAACAGATGGCTTTCGTATACCTCGCCTTTTTTGATGACGGTACAGCCTTTCCGTATCTGCCCGTCCTCCCCCGTGATTTCCTTTTTGGTGCGGACACGCTTTCCAGTCTCGTCAAAGAACACGCTGCGGGAAGCAACCTTTACATCAGGTTCGGGGAGCAACCTCCTCTCGCTGAAAATCAGATGGATATGATAATTTGTCTTGCGCTTGTTGTGGTGGAGGGCGGACACGCACTCCACACCGTACCGCCTGCGGAACTCCTCTGTAAAGTCCGTGAGTACCTGCTGCGGCTCGTATTGCGTATAGATTTCGGGCAAGGCGATAATCAGTTCCCTTGCTTCGATACATTTGCCCTCTGTGCCGCTGCGCTGAAACTCCTGCTGGCTTTCCCTTGCAAGGTTGCTCCAAAAGGTGCTGTCGGCGGTGCGGTAGGTGGCATAGAGATTTTCCTGCCTTGCATGGCTTGTAATATACGATATTCGCCCTTTGACATTGGGCAGTTTTGACATCTGGATAAAACTGTGTCTCGGCATACATCATCTCCGTTTTCTGTTGTCAAGGTGCGTCCTTTTTTTGCAACCGTTTACGGTTGTGGCTGTCGCTGCGGCAGCGGTGACAGCCCCGTATCATACGCCGCAGGCGGTTGATACGGAAGCCCCCTGCAAGGGCGAAATACCCGGAGTACAAATCGAAGATTTGTGCGAGGGGTGTATTTCGCTCTCAAACGCCGAGGGCTTAGGGTTACTTTCCGAAAAGAGAATGGATGGTCATTCCACTCTGCGGACATCATCGGGCTTCAGAAGATTTCTTCCCTGATTGACCGTCAGAAACCGTTCCAGCGTGTCCCTGCGGATAATGGTCTTGCGCCCCACTTTGAGGACGGGCAGCTTTCCCCATTCCACCAGCTTCCGCATGGTGTTCCTGCCGATACCCGTACATTCTGCGGCTTCCTCTATGGTAAGTCCCATTTTGACTGCGCTCATTCTATCAACCTCCTTTTAGAATACTCATTTTGCAACTACTGTTTTATCATTATACTTATTCTGCCATCTCTTGTCAACCTATTTTGCAACCATTCATAGTTTATTTACAACTTTCATTGAGATAAAGGTTGCAAAATAAGTATCGGCGTGTTATACTGATACCAGTCAGGAGGTGAACACCTTGAAAAAAGAAACCACATTCACCGCAAAACAGGTCGGTAGGAGGATTAAGGAACGCCGCACAGAGTTAAACATTACCATGCCGGAACTTGGCAGGCGTGTAGGCGTGAACAAATCCACCATTCAGCGGTATGAAGCGGACGGAGTTGATCCGAAGCGCACAATGGTTATCAACGGTCTTGCGGAAGCGTTGCTCACAACTCCCGAATGGCTGACAGGTCTTTCCGATGATAAGGAATATGACACCTATACTCTTTGCCAGCGGGATATTGAGGAACACATCAGGAAATATCTGGACACAGTTTCCTATACAGTAAAGGGCGAGCCGCACCAGCAGCTTCTCACGACATTTCTCGGCAAGATGGTTGACCTGTATACGGTTATGACCTGCTACTTTGCTGATGCTATGGAGGAAGTTGACCGTGTGGCGGAGGACAAAGGGCTGAAAGAGTCTCTTGGACGGTACGCCATAGAGTCCGGGGCAATCATGGAACAGGTATACCGCAAGAAGATGGAAGTACCGATTGAGGATATGAAACGGTTTTTAGACGGGATTTTACATATCCACGATGAGGGGCGCACAAGAATGTCGATGGGCGCACTTTTCGGGATAGTGGAGGAAGCCGAAGAAAGGCTTTCCGAAAAAGAAAATTCCGTGGCACCTTGACAAGTAAAGACGCCAGTTGACTTTCACTGGCGGAAGTGACACAATTACTTTACGCACACCATATGTCACAGTCCCGATTGCCACGGATAGAAAGGAGTTTTTTATCTATGGCAAAAGGTTCTGTAAGAAAGAAAGGCAAAAAGTGGTACGGACGCTTTTATATTGAAGATGAAAGCGGCAGAAAAGTGCAGAAAGAGTTTGCAGGCACAGAGAGCAAGGCGGAAACAGAAGCCATGCTCCGCAAAGCGATAGCGGACTATGAGGAAAAGCAGTTTGTCGGGAAAGCGGAAAACATCACGGTAGGCGATATGCTGGATATGTGGGTAGAGGAAGAACTGAAACCCGGCAACTTAAGCAACGGGACGGTCATGTCCTATCAGGGAACGGTCAACCGTATCAAGCAATATCCCATTGGCAAACGCAAGCTGAAAACCGTGACCGCCGACCATTTGCAGGCGTTCATTGATTTTCTGAGCTACGGTGGGACAAACCCGGACGGGACAACTTCAAAGCCCATGAGCAAAGGATATATGCTCCTGTTCTCGGCGGTGTTGCAAAATTCCTTCCGCTTTGCGGTTTTCCCGAAAAAACTGATTACCTTTAACCCTATGCAGTATGTGAAGCTGAGGGGCAGGAAGCAGGAAACGGATATTTTCTCGGACAGTGAGGAAGATACTTCCAGTATTCCTACTATCACCCATGAACAGTTCCAAAAGCTGGAGGAATTTCTCAAGGCAAAAGATAATCCCGCCTTGCTGCCTGTGCAGATAGCGTACTACACGGGGCTTCGTATCGGGGAAGTATGCGGCTTGACTTGGCAGGATATTAACCTTGAGGAACAATATCTCACGGTACGCCGAAGCATGCGCTATAACGGAACAAGGCACACAACCGAAGTGGGAACGACAAAACGGAGCAAAGTCCGCACCGTTGATTTCTGCGACACGCTGGCGGCAATCCTGCGGGCGGCGAGAACAGAACAGCGCAAAAACCGTTTCCGCTACGGGGAGTTTTATCACCTGAACTACTACAAAGAAGTAAAGGAAAAAGGGCGCACCTATTATGAGGTTTACAGCCTGCAAAGGACAGAGGAAGTCCCGGAGGATTACAAGGAAATCTCCTTTGTCTGCCTGAGAGCAGACGGGGCGTATGAAGCGCCGAGTACGGTAGGGATTATGTGCAGGGCGGCAAAGAAGAAAGTGAAAGGGCTTGAAGATTTCCATTTCCACACGCTCCGTCACACCTACACAAGCAATCTGCTTTCCGGCGGCGCAAAGCCGAAAGATGTGCAGGAACTTCTCGGACACTCCGATGTCAGTACCACAATGAACATCTACGCTCACTCTACAAGGGAAGCGAAGCGCACTTCCGCAAGGCTGCTGGATAAGGTGGTCGGCGGGGAATAAAAAGTTGCCCTTGTTTCGGCTCGTAAGGGCAAAAACAAGGGCAAACAGATAAGGTTTGAATGAAAAACAGGCGTGAAGCCTTGAAAAATCAATGGTTTTTGAGGATTAGATAGTTAAATCCTAATTTGACGTGGATGGGATAGACGAACACAAACCGGAGAACGGCGCAAAAGAGTAAACGCAAAAAGTTAATATACAGATAGTAAACCCTCTGTTTAACACAACAGAGGGTTTATTTTTTGGGGAGTATTTGATACGAAGTCGGAGTTCTGACACAGGAAGAACAAGAAAAACAAGAATAAAATGCGACTAAATTGGGAAATATTGTTTGCCCCCATATACAATGCGTGGTATAATAAATTCACTTGTGAGAAGTGGATGAGATTCGGTGTTTATGGGGATATCACCGATCTATCCAAAACGGGTCAACCTATCAAAATATCTGAGAGTGAGAGGAGGAATAGACATGAAGGCTCCTTCTTCGCCCTTGTTACCTGCAAAAAGCCGATGTCTACGGACGTTTTTGCTGGCATTGGGCGCGTCCTGCATTGTCTTTCTACCCTTTATCATTGTGGATCAAGGGTATTTTCTCTATTACGGCGACTTTAACGTCCAACAGATCCCCTTTTATCAGATGTGCCATGATGCCATTCGCGAGGGCAACATCTTTTGGAGCTGGACCACAGATCTGGGTGCAAATTTCATCAGTTCCTACAGCTTCTATAATCTAGGCAGTCCCTTTTTCTGGCTGACCCTGCCCTTTCCCAGCGAGGTGGTGCCCTATCTGATGGCCCCCCTCTTGATGCTCAAAACAGCGCTGGCCGCTACCACTTCCTACGCTTACATCGCCCGTTTTGTGCGCAATAAGGACTACGCCCTCATCGGCGGCCTTCTGTATGCTTTCTCCGGCTTTACTACCTACAACATCTTCTTTAACCATTTCCACGAACCCATTGTATTCTTCCCGTTGCTGCTCATCGGCTTGGAGGAATACATGACAAACGGCCGGCGGGGCGTTTTTGCCGCAGCGGTGTTTGTCAACTGTTTTGTCAATTACTTTTTCTTTGTGGGACAGGTGGTGTTTGTCATCATCTACTGGTTCTTCCGCCTGCTGGGCAAGGACTGGACCATCAATTTGAAAAAGTTCTTATGGCTGGCTTTTGAGGCTATATTGGGTGTGGCCATGAGTGCGGTACTGCTCATTCCTTCGGTGCTGACGGTACTTGCCAACCCCAGGACAAGCCAGTCCTTTCAAGGGCATTCGGCGCTTGTATACTCCTGGCCCCAGCGGTACGGCGCTATTTTGGAATGCTTTTTCTTCCCGCCGGATATCCCGGCCCGGCCTAATTTCTTCCCCGGCGCCGAGGCAAAATGGGCGTCCCTGGGCGCTTGGCTGCCCCTATTCTCCATGTGCGGCGTGTTTTCCTTCATGTCGGCAAAACGGGGGCATTGGCTCAAGCGCATCCTGATCACCCTCTTTATCATGGCCATGGTGCCTATTTTCAACAGCGCCTTCTTTGCCTTTAACTCGTCTTATTACGCACGCTGGTTCTATATGCTGGTTCTCATGATGGCCCTTGCCACGATGATGTCCCTGGAGGACAGGGAAGTAAACTATATGGTGGGCTTCAAGATAACGGCCGGCATTACCTTTGTTATCACCATTCTCATCGCTTTCCTGCCGGCCGAGGTGGAGGGCCGAGAGGCACAGAAATATGGGCTGATGGAATACCCTGTCCGATTTTGGATCTATGTGGCCATCGCCTTTGTCAGCCTGTTTCTCCTGTGGTGGCTGCTCAGGAAATTCCGAAGGCAGCCCCGCCAGTTCGCAACGGCAGCTACGGCGGCAGTACTTTGCATCTCGGTGGTGTACTCGGTGTATTTTATCGCCTTAGGCAAGGTGGACTTGAGTGAAACCCATGATTTCATCATCCCCTACGCCCTAAACGGCGGCGAGGATGTGGATCTGCCCGACGAGGACAATTATCGAATTGACTTTACCGACGGGCGAAATCTTCCCTATGACAATCAGGCTATGTTCTGGCAAAGGCCGTCGATTCAGGCGTTCCACAGCGTGGTACCCGCCTCCATCATGGAGTTTTATCCCACAGTAGGGGTGCAGAGAGATGTGGCCAGCCGTCCCGAACGGGAGGACTATTTACTGCGTCCGTTTTTGTCGGTGCGGTATCTCTTTGACCGGGAGCCGATGAGCCCCAATGATGACGACTACGATTATTACACTTATGTGGACTGGCAGAACGGCTATTACGTCTACGAAAACAAGAACTTTATCCCCATGGGCTTCTGTTACGACAGTTTTATCACCCGTTCGGAATACGATGCTATGACCGAACAGGAACGGCAGCGGGTTCTGCTGCACGCTGCGGTGGTGGAGGACTATGCCGCCCAGAAGTACGAGCGCACCATGACCCACTATGATACAGAGGAATGGCTGGATACCTCTGATCAAGCGATAGCAGAGGACTGCGCCGACCGTCGGGAATACTCCTGCGAAACGTTTGAAACAGACAATACAGGCTTTACCGCCACTATCACCCTGCCGGAGGATTCAGAAGGCAGGCTGTTGTTCTTCTCGGTGCCCTGGGAGGAGGGTTGGTCGGCGCAGGTCAACGGGGTTGACGCTGTCATTGAAAAGACCAACGTGGGCTTTATGGCGGTATGGTGTCCCCCGGGAGAGAGCACGATCCGGTTTAACTATATGACTCCCGGTCTGCCGCTGGGCTTGATGATAACGGGCGTATCCTTTGCGGTCTTCCTGCTCTACTTCTTCGGCATGCGTGCGCTCAGCCGCCGTAAGGCGCGCCGTATAGCGGCCGTACAGCCCGAGGAGGAAATCCTCCGCCATACCAACGAGGATGAGGCCATTGAAACGTATTATCTCAAGGATTTATCCCTGATGTTCCCAGCCAAACCGCGTGAGGATCTCCCGCCGGGAGAACAGATCCATCCTTTGGGAGACAGGGGAAGCCATCCACCGCCTGATAACGATCAAAACACGTGATAGATAAAGGATGTGTGTACTATTGTCAACTGTATATTTGGTGGTACCCTGCTACAATGAGGAACAGGTGTTGCCGGAGACAGGCAAACGTCTCATTGAAAAGATGGAAGAACTGGTAAATCTGGGTCTGGCCGATGAGAAAAGCCGTATCCTGCTGGTCAACGACGGCAGCAAAGACAAGACTTGGGATCTTATCACCGAACTTCACAAGCAGAACAAATACGTATGCGGCCTGAAACTATCCCGCAACCGGGGGCACCAAAATGCCGTTTTGGCTGGACTGATGACCGCCCGTCAGTACTGCGACTGCGCCATCTCTTTGGACGCCGATCTTCAAGACGATATCGACGTCATCAATCAGTTTTTGGAGAAGTTTAACGAAGGGTGCGACATTGTGTACGGCGTGCGCAACAAGCGGGATACCGATACCTTTTTCAAACGTTCCACCGCCCAGGGATTCTATAAGATTATGAATGCCCTGGGGGTAGAGGTGGTTTATAACCATGCCGACTACCGTCTTATGTCCAAGCGGGCGTTGGATGCCCTGTCGGAGTACAAAGAGGTCAATTTATTCCTGCGCGGCATTGTCCCCACCATCGGGTATAAGACGGCTACGGTATTTTACGACCGTCATGAACGGTTTGCCGGCGAATCCAAGTATCCGCTGAAGAAGATGCTGGCCCTTGCATTTGACGGCATCACATCCTTTTCGGTCAAGCCCATCCGCCTGATCTCAGGATTGGGGGTCATTATTGCCATTCTCAGCGTCATAGGGCTTTTGTACGCTCTCATTTCCAAATTGGTGGGAATGGCTGTGTCGGGCTGGACGGCCATTGTGGCATCTATTTGGCTGTTGGGAGGCATCCAGCTTTTATGTCTGGGCGTATGCGGCGAATACATCGGAAAGATCTACAGTGAGGTCAAGGCGCGTCCTAAATACTTTATCGACGAGTTTTTACAGCAGTAAAAAGGATAGCCCCCGTAAAGCCCTGCCCTCAGGACTTGCGGGGGTACGCTTTTTGCTTTTTTGGCGTATAGACAATACATCATGAGAAAACTAGGAAATAGTTCTTGAAAATCAGAGGAAAAATTGAGATAATAACCACATTGGGATATTAGGTGAAGAGAAAAGGCCAGTGTCTGATCTGGGATAGAAAGGGGTCTGGAATTTGGAACAGAATTGTGCTGTGATTTTGGCCGGCGGTGAAGGGAAACGGATGAAAGCCGATGGCCCGAAGGTATTGTGTGAAGTGCTGTTTAAGCCCATGCTGGACTGGGTGATCGATGCAGTCCGAGGCGCGGGCGTTGAAGATATTTGTGTGGTCACGGGCCACAAGGGCCATTTGGTGGAGGAACATCTGTTGGTAAAGCAGCATCTGGACGGCGCTTGCCAGACGGTGCTGCAAGAACCACGTCTGGGTACAGGGCATGCCGTCATGCAGGCATCCGATTTCATTGCCGACCACAAAGGGGGCAATGTGCTGGTGCTGTGCGGGGATGCCCCGCTCATGGACAGCAAAAATATCCGTGGGGCGCTGACGGCACATGAGACCGACGGCAATGCCGCTACCGTCATTTCAGCGAGATTGGAGCGTCCCACCGGCTACGGCCGCATCGTGCGGGACGATAACGACGGCACCGTCAACTCCATTGTGGAGGAAAAGGATGCAAGCGAAGCGGTGCGGGCCATCCGGGAGGTCAATTCCGGAGCGTATTGGTTCGCGGCCGATGAGCTGCTTGAAGTGCTGCCAAAGCTTACAAACGACAATAAGGCAGGGGAATACTATCTGACCGATACGTTAGCCCTGCTTCTGAAAAAGGGATGCCGGGTGGACGCCTTTGCCGCCGACACAGAGGATGTAGTATGCGGCGCCAATACCCGGTCGCAGCTTAACGGGCTGAATGGAAAGGCACGCCGCCGCATTTTGGAGAATCTGATGGACGAGGGTGTGGATATCCCCTGTACCGACGGCATTCTGGTAGGCCCGGATGTCACGGTAGGGGCCAATACTTGCCTGCTGCCGGGCACTATTTTGCGGGGCAAGACTGACATTGGGACAAATTGTGTCATCGGTCCCAACAGCCTGATCGAGGATAGCACGGTAGCAAATTACTGTCAGTTGAACGCTGTACAATGTTATCAGTCCACAGTAGGGGAAGGGGTCACGGCCGGACCGTTTGTACACATCCGTCCGGGCACCAACCTGTCCGCCAGGGTCAAGATCGGCGATTTTGTGGAGATTAAGAATTCAAATATCGGAGAAGGCACCAAGGTCCCTCATCTGACTTATGTAGGGGATTCCGATGTAGGCGCCGGCGTCAATTTCGGATGCGGCTGTGTCACGGTCAACTATGACGGCCAGGAGAAAAACCGTTGTACCGTAGGGGATCACTGCTTTATCGGTTGCAACACCAATCTTGTGGCACCCGTGACGGTGGGGGATTACGCCTATACGGCAGCCGGGTCCACCATTACCGAACCGGTTCCGGAAAACGCGTTGGGCATCGCCCGGGCCCGTCAGATCAATAAACCAGGCTGGGTGGAAAAAAAGAGGAAGTAATGCTTTAGGAGCGCTGGCAGCGGCTTCTGGAGCCTTGCCGGCGTCCCTGAGGAAAAGGGGGAACAGAAACAATGAGTTTTCACGGCAAGAACATCAAGATCTTTGCGGCCAATGCCAGCCGGAACATCGCAAAATCGGTGGCGGAACAGCTGGGTCTGCCTCTGGGGAGAAGCGATGTCTCCACCTTCAGCGATGGGGAAATTTCGGTTTCCTTTCACGAAAGCGTGCGGGGATGCGATGTATTCCTCGTACAGTCCACCTGTGCGCCGGTCAATGACAACATCATGGAACTGCTTATTATGATCGATGCCTGTAAACGTGCATCGGCCGGATGTATTGCGGCCGTCATCCCATATTTTGGGTATGCCCGTCAGGATCGTAAAGCCAAGGCCAGGGATCCGATCTCGGCAAAATTGATAGCCGATATCCTGACGGCGGCCGGGGCGGACCGGGTATTGACCATGGATCTGCACGCTGCGCAGATTCAGGGATTTTTTGATATTCCGGTGGACAATCTTAACGGCGTACCGGTGCTGGTCCCTTATTTCCAACAGCTGTTTGGCGCCGAGCGACAGGACGTAGTGATTGTCTCACCCGACTTTGGATCGGTGACCCGGGCCAGGGCATTTTCCCAGCGTTTTGGGAATGCTCCCATCGCCATTATTGACAAACGCCGTCCGAAGGCTAATGTGTGTGAAGTGATGAACATCATTGGCGATGTGAGGGGTAAAAGGGTGATCCTGGTGGACGATATGATCGATACTGCCGGTACCCTTTGCAATGCTGCCAAAGCGGTGATGGAGATCGGCGGGGCCAGGGAGGTCTATGCCTGTGCTACCCATGGGGTGTTGTCGGGCAGCGCGCTGGAACGCATTGAGGACAGTCCGTTGAAGGAAGTGGTGCTGCTGGACACCATTCCAGCCAAGCAGTGTTCCTGCGGAAAGATTAAGTATTTGCCGGTGGCCCCAGTATTTGCCGAAGCCATCTCCCGTATTTCGTCCAACCGGCCGGTTTCTACCATGTTTAATTAAGGAGGATGCATCCTATATGGCGACAGAACGTGAAAAGATGCTGCAAGGCGAACTGTACTATTCTCCCGATCCAGAACTGGACAGATTGCGTATCCAAACCAGGGACTTGGTGGAGCGTTATAATGCCACCCATGCAGCGGAAAAAGAATTGCGTCTTTCTCTGCTCAAGGAGCTATTCCAAGAGGTAGGGGATGACAATATTGGAATCGAGCCCCCCTTCCACTGCGATTACGGCCATAACATCAAGGTGGGAAAGCACTTCTTTGCCAATTTCGGCTGTATGATTTTAGACGTATGTCCTGTCACCATCGGGGACTACTGTCTCATCGGCCCCGGCGTACATATTTATGCTGCCACCCATCCCCTGGATCCGGAGATCCGGAAACAGGGACTGGAATGTGGGAAACCAGTGACCATCGGCAATAATGTCTGGATTGGCGGGCATTCGGTCATCAACCCGGGCGTCACTATTGGAGATAACGCCGTCATTGCATCCGGGTCAGTGGTGACTAAGGATGTACCAGCTAATACAGTGGTGGGTGGATGCCCGGCCAAAGTGCTCCGGGGGATAGAATCCCCTGCCAAGCCGCTCTGAGGCTGGAGGATACGCTTGTTTATACGGACACGGTACCCTGAGTCCCTCGGTGAATATTGGCATCCAAGTGGGATAGAATCCCTCCCAAAGCCGCTCTGAGGTTAAGATAATACGTTTTATCCATTTTAAGTTTGCGCTGCCCGGGCGTTTGACGTCCGGGCGGCTTTTGCGTGTATACGTGCATAAAGGAGTCTTACCATGTTTTTTCGCAAACCAAAACCCATAGGTCCAGTGGATTTCTTGATTGTAGGGCTAGGAAATCCCGGCAAGAAGTACGAAGGGACCCGTCACAATGCTGGATTTATGGCAATCGATGTATTGGCGAATCGTCTGGGCGTTAAGTTGGACCGGCTCAAGTATAAGTCTCTTTGCTGTCAGGTGGAGTTGGGAGATAAACGCTGTCTTCTGATGAAACCCCAGACCTTTATGAACAATTCTGGAGAGGCTGTCCAGGAGGCGGCGAGATTTTACAAAATCCCAGCCGAACGAGTACTTGTGCTGTTTGACGATATCTCTCTCCCTCCCGGCAAGCTGCGAATCCGGCGCAAGGGTTCGGACGGCGGACACAATGGCATTAAGAGTATCATCTACCTCTTGAATTCCGATCAGTTTCCCCGTGTCAAGATCGGCGTGGGGAAAAAGCCTCATCCGGATTATGATTTGGCCAGCTGGGTGCTGTCCGGATTCTCTAAGCCCGATCAGCAGCTCATGTTGGAGGCTTACGATAAAGCAGCCGATGCAGTGGAGTTGCTGGTCAAAGGGGAAACCGACAAGGCAATGAATTTGTATAACGGTTAACGTCGGCGGGGCAGGCAGAGCCTGCATCCACGTCGCGCACCAGGTTGGGAGAAAGCCGAAGGGAAGGATCCCGCGAGGGTATCTTGTGCAGGGGATAGGCAGTCTGCTAAAGATACCGTGTCCGTAGAGGAAAAGCCTTACAAAAGTTCTAGGGCGAAGTGGCGGCGGGCACTGCCCGCCCGCTTTCCCCTTGTTTTTTTATTTGTTTCTGGTATACTACCGGGAGAACATCCCGGACATCCAGCGGAAACCAGAGGGTAGGTCCCTTCTGGTTTCCGCCGTTGTCCGTTGCAACGGACCCAAACAGGAAAGAGAGGCGATGGCATGACCTTTTTAACAAATGCCCTCAAAGGGCTTCCGGAATTTGATACTGTGGCCGGATGCATCCGAGCCGGCCGTGCTCCCATGGCGGTATCGGGACTGTCGGGCATCCAGAAAGCCCATTTTGTATACGCCTTGGGGCAGATGTTGGAAAGGCCGGCTATCGTACTGGCAGGGGATGAGTCGGAATGCGCCCAGCTGCAACGGGATCTGGAAGCCATGGGAGCTAGGGTTTTGTTATATCCGGCCAGGGACTTGACTTTTCAGAAGCTGGAAGGCATTTCCCGGGAATACGAGCACACCCGTCTTCAGGTACTCTACGCCCTGCAAAACGGCCAATGTGACGTGGTGCTCACAACCCCAGACGCCGCCATGCTCTACACCATTCCGCCCGCTCTTTTGCAGGAGCGGACGGTGCGCCTGCATTCCGGACAGCGCATTCCGCTTAAACAAATGGCGGCGGCCCTGGTGGATGCCGGTTATGTGCGGGCCGACCAGGTCGACGGCATTGGGCAATTCTCCATCCGGGGCGGTATCTGCGATTTTTATGCTCCGGGGACTTCGGCGCCCACCCGCGTGGAGATGTGGGACGATGAGATCGACACCCTCCTCTCCTTTGACCCTGAGACCCAACGCCGTACCGAGCAGCTGGAGGAGGCGGTTATCACGCCGGCTGTGGAGATCCTCCCTCCCCCGGACGATCAATTGTCAGAGGGGATCCGACGCCTGCAAAAAGGGCTTAGAGGTGCCAAACACCAAGCGGCTCTCAACCATCTGAGCGAGGATCTGGATCGGTTGGAGGGGGGCGGAAGGCTCCACGCTTTGGACAAATACTTGCCGCTCATTTATCCGCAGAGGGCGAGCCTTTTTGACTACATCGGGGATGGAATGCTGTTTGTATCCGATCCGGTAAAGGTCAAAGAGAGGGCCCATTCCTTCCACTGGCAGATGGGAGAGGACATCAAGTCCATGCTGGAGGAGGGCATCCTCTGCAAGGGAATCACGGAATTCAGCCTGCCGGGCGAACAAATGCCGGGGATTTATGAACAATATAGAGCCGTTTATTTGGATGCATTCACAAGGGCGGGATACGAGACGCCTTTGAGACATCTGATATCGGTCAATACCCGTCAGCTGTCGGTGTGGGCCGGGGGGCTTGACCTGCTCAAAGAGGACATCGAACCCATGCTGGATCGCAATTGGGCGGTGGCCGTGCTGGCGGGGACCGGGAAGTCGGCCGACAATCTGTGCCGTAACCTGCGGGAATTGGGATTGCCTGCGGTTTATGTGGAACGGTGTGAAATGCTTATACCGGGACAGATCACCATTTTGCCCGGCAGCCTGTCGGCCGGGATGGAGTATCCCGGGGCCAAAGTGGGGATCCTCACCCAGGGACAGATTGCCGCCGTCCGCAAACGCAAGGTGCGTCATAAGGCGGGGGACACCCTCACCAGCCTTTCCGATCTCTCCATCGGGGATTATGTGGTGCACGCCACCCACGGCATCGGCTTGTTTGAAGGCATCCACAAGATGGACGTCCACGGCGTCATCAAGGACTATATCAAGATCCGGTACGACAAGGGGGATATCCTCTACGTCCCGGTGACGCAGCTTGACCTGGTGTCCAAATACATCGGCCCCAAAGAGGACAGCAAGGTGAAGCTCCACCGTCTGGGCGGCACCGAGTGGCAGAAAGCCCGGTCCCGGGTGCGCAAGGCGGTCAAGGACATGGCCAAACAGCTCATCAAGCTGTACGCCGAGCGCATGAAGGTGGAGGGGTTTGCCTGCGGTCCGGACACCGACTGGCAAAGCGATTTTGAACGGCGCTTCGCCTACGAGGAGACCGAGGATCAGCTGCGGTGCGTGGACGAGATCAAAGCTGATATGGAGCGGTCTTTTCCCATGGACCGGCTGCTGTGCGGCGACGTGGGATTCGGCAAAACCGAAGTGGCCCTAAGAGGCGCCTTCAAGTGTATCGACAACGGCCGTCAGTGTGCTCTGCTGGTGCCCACAACCATCCTGGCCTGGCAGCATTATCAGACCATTCTGACCCGTTTTGAGGGATTCCCCATCAAGGTGGAGGTGCTGTCCCGCTACCGCACGCCAAAGCAACAGGCCGCCATCCTCAATAAGCTCAGGCGCGGGGAGATCGACATGATCGTCGGCACTCACCGTCTGGTGCAGAAGGACGTCCAGTTTAAAAACCTGGGTCTGGTCATTGTGGACGAGGAACAACGGTTCGGCGTGGCCCAGAAGGAGAAACTCAAAGAGTTGTTCCCAGGGGTGGACTGCCTGACCCTGTCGGCCACGCCCATCCCGCGGACCCTCAATATGGCCATGTCAGGGGTGCGGGATATGTCGGTCATCGAGGAGGCCCCTCAGGACCGGCATCCGGTGCAGACCTACGTGGTGGAGTACGACCCGGCTGTTTTGGACGAGGCTATCCGGAGGGAACTGCGCCGCGGCGGACAGGTTTACTACCTGCACAACCGGGTGGAATCCATCGAGCAGACGGCCTACCGCATCTCCCAGCGCATCCCCGGGGCCAAGGTAGGGGTGGCCCACGGCAAGATGACGGAGGAAGCTTTGTCGGACGTGTGGGAACAGCTTCTGGGCAATGAGATCAACGTCCTGGTGTGCACCACCATCATTGAGACAGGGGTGGATATCCCCAACTGCAATACCCTCATCATTGAGAACGCCGACCGTATGGGCCTTGCCCAGCTGCACCAGTTGAGAGGACGTGTGGGACGTTCCTCCCGACGGGCTTACGCCTATCTCACCTTTGCCGGGGGGAAGGTGCTTTCGGAGATTTCCACCAAACGTCTGGCCGCCATCCGGGAATTTACGGAATTCGGATCGGGATTCAAGATCGCCATGCGGGATCTGGAGATCCGGGGCGCCGGCAACATCCTGGGCGCAGAACAGCACGGCCATATGGAGGCGGTGGGGTACGACATGTACTTGCGTCTTTTGTCCGAGGCGGTGGACGAGGAGAAGGGGGAGAAAACCACACGTCGGGAAGCCGAGTGTCTGGTGGACGTCCAGATCGGCGCCCACATCCCGGAGCAGTACATCCCCAGTGCCGCCCAGCGTCTGGACATCTATCGCCGCATCGCCGACATCCGCACCCAAGAGGATGTCTCAGACGTGCTGGATGAGCTCATCGACCGCTTTGGCGACGTGCCCGACGCGGTGGCCGGACTGGTGGAGGTATCTCTGCTGCGCAATATGGCTGCCGATCTGGGGATCAGCGAGATCTCCCAGAAAAACGACCGTCTGCTGTTTTACATCCACATCCCCGATCTGGAACGGACCTCCCGCCTGATGGCCAATATGAAGGGTCGGGTCATGCTCAGCGCCGGCCAGAAGCCATATATCCAGGTCAAGATGCTGCCGGGACAGTCCCCACTGGCCTGCATGCGGGAGACATTGGAGGGCATGGCAGACGTCAAAGAGGAAAAAAGGTCCAAATAATAGCTTCATGGAACAAAAAGGACGGGTATTATAATACCCGTCCTTTTGCTTTGTATTTTACATTTCATCGCGTCCAAATAAAGAATCCAGCGACACCTGGAGCACTTTTGAAATGGCGTCGATTTCAATGTCAGTGATAGCTCGCCTGCCGTTCTCGATGCGGGAGATGGAACCGCGGCAGGTGTAAACCGCCATCAGCTCCAATTTCTCCGAAAGCTGCTTTTGGCTTAAGCCTGCTGCAATGCGCGCCCTCCTGATACGCCCGCCAATTATATTGAGCTGTTCTGAATCCCGGATTCTTTTCATAAAAAACACCCAAATGTCTTGTTTTAGAATCTAGGATAAAACAATCCGGGATATCCTGTCAATAGGGGAAAAGGAAATGATATATCAAGGCGGGTGGGGAATAGGATTCCCGAAAAGTAGACTAAAGTTTGTTGCTTTCTCACGAAAAGAGAGGGAAATTATGATTCTTTTGTAAATAGTTGATTTTTTAGTGGACAAAGGGGCGTAATGGATGGTATAATGGCAAATGCAACAAATGATCGTGAAAAACAGGAGGAACCTTCAATGAAAATGGCAAAACGCATGGTTACAGCCCTATTGGCTTTGGTGATGGCCCTGTCCCTTGCGTCCTGCTCGGATACCAGTTGGGTGGTCAAGAGCGGCGACGAAACCATCTCAGCCGGGGTTTATCTTTCGTATTTGTTTGACGCTTACTACGGCCAGGCCTATACATACGCTTATACAGGCCAGGATCCTTCGGCTGTGTTCGATAAGCAGATCGAGGAGAAGGACGCTGCCCAGTGGATGAAAGATACTGCGATGGAAAGCCTCAAGAAAAACATCGTCTATCGTAACTACATGGACGAACTCGGCCTCTCCTTTACGGACGAGGAGATTGAAAATGCCAACAAGCAGGCCGATTCCATGTACGACCAATTGACCGATTCCCTGAAACAGGGCGGCGTAGGCAAACAGTCTTTTGAAACTTTCTTCCAGCAGTCCATGGCGGCCAGCAAGGTATTTAACGGCCTTTATGGAGAAGGCGGTACCAAAGAAGTGCCGGTGGACGATATCCGGTCCTACTGGGAGGAAAACTATTACCGCGTCAAGGTCATCAGTTCTTCTTTGATGGATAGCAACAATCAGGCTCTCAGTGATACTGATAAACAGGTCATTACCGATCGCCTGGATGGATACAAAGATCAGATCAACAATGGTGAAGCCACCATGGATGAACTGATTGAGACCGAGAAAAAGGTACAGGAGGCCAGCAGTTCCAGTTCCTCCAGCAGTTCTTCCAGCTCCTCCAGTTCTTCAGGGACCGAGGAGGAAGAAGAGGAAACTGATACCGCTTCCTACGTCAGCAAGAGCGACGAGACCATGCCGGAACGCACCGAGGCCCTGGAGGGCTTGGAAGTTGGTCAGGCCGCGACATTCACCTCCAACAACGTCTATTATGTAGTGCAGTTGCTTCCTTATGACGGCGATGACGCTGATTTAGTGGATAAAACATTTGAAACCAATCAGTCCTCTCTTCTTCAGGAGATGAAGGGTGAGGAATTTGACAGTGACATCAACACCCGTTTGGAAAGCCTTGAAGTCACCGTCAATGATGCCGCTGTAAAGCGCTACGATCCCAAGAAATTCATCGTAGAATAAACCGGTGGAAAAGATGCAGTGAAAAAAACAGCCCCAGACGGAAAATAATCCGTTTGGGGCTGTTTACTAAAAATATTTTCCGGGAAAAGAATCCCCCGCCTTGGTCCTAATCTGATGATTGACCTTGGAGGGGGATTTTTTAATTAACGATTTTGAGAGCACCGCCGTAAGACGGCACATAACCGTGTTACCAATAGGGACTGGTTGGCATTTGCATCCATCCATTGAGAGAAGCCGTCTACACTTTCCAGCAGACGCAACAGTTGATGCCGCGTGAGTTGGGAGGATAATTTGCCGGCTACCTCTGGAAGCCCGGAGAGAAGCGGTCCGCCGCCCTCCCGAAGGACCAAAGCATCCCGAAACAGCGTGGGCAAGATGGAGAGAACCGCCCGCGCCAGTGCCTTGTCATCCTGCAGCTTGCCGGTGGCAATGAGCAAAGGTAACTCGGCAGGGGTCAATAAAGCCTCTCCGATGCGGCCGGTCAGTTGAGCTGACTGGGAAGTCATACCGGCTTCCAGCATGGAAAGCGTATTGCCGATACTGCCGCCGCACAGCTGAGCCAGTTCTTTGATCTGTTTTGGATCGGCATCGGGACAGCGTTGTGTCACCACACGACAGGCTTCTTCTACCGTTACCGGTTCCAAACCAAAGGTCATGCACCGGGAGGTGATGGTGGACAACATGGATTGACGGGCATCGGCCGTCAAAATCAGGCGCACATAGGAGGGCGGTTCCTCCAGTAACTTTAAAAGGGCGTTTTGCGCCTGCATCGTCATACGATGGGCGTTTGCCAAGATATATACTTTATAAGGGGATTCATTGGGCAGGATGCCAGCATCGCCCCGTACCTCACGGATGACGTCGATGTGGAAGGCCCCTGCCCGATCGGCCGAAGCGTACTCAAATACGTCCGGATGGATGCCTTCAAATACTTTGTGGCAGGGGGCACACTGGCCGCAAGGGACTTCCTCTTCCCCACGGCATAGAAGCGCCGCCGCCAAAAGGCGGGCCAAGGTCCGTTTCCCGCATCCGTTCTGCCCCGTGAGCAAGACGGCATGCGGCAGCTGGCCGGCGTCCACCAGACGGGCCAGCTGGCCTTTTACCGATTGATTCCCTACTAGACCATGAAACTTCATACAAAGCCCTTACTCAATTATAGTTTTACAAATTTCTCCACGTCCACAACAAATACTGTGGCGCCGCCGATCTTGATCTCCACAGGATAGTTGGTGTACATTCCCATGCCGTAGACCGAGGGATCCGGCATCGTCTGTGTTCTCTGGCGGCTGTATTTGGAGATGATGTCGATGACCGCATCCACCTTATCGTCCTCCACGCCGATGAGGAACGTGGTATTGCCCGCACGGAGGAAACCGCCGGTGGTAGCTAATTTTGTGGTGGAAAAGCCCTCCTTGGTGAGCGCCGAGGATAATATAGCGCTGTCGTCATTGTTGACCACTGCAAGTACGAGTTTCATAACTGTATTCCCCTTTCGCCATACAGGATCACGTCGTCCTGCACGATATGTAATGGGAGCCTTTCTCCCGTTTCTATTTTACCACTTTTAATCGCCTGATTCCAGAGTGAATGAGTTCCAGCTGTACCCTTTGGTCTATTTTTTCCCCGGGCATGACCAGAGGCACGCCGGGAGGGCAGGGACAAGCGGCCTGAGCGGCGACGCGTCCCACGCACTGTTCTACATCCACCCATTGAGAAGGGCCCAGTACAGCCGCCCGAGGACGTTCCACCGCCTCCGGAAGGGTGGGTGCAAAATAGGCTTCTGACTGTTCCGTACCGTGGGGAAGAGCTGTAAGGGCATCCATGAGGCGTTGTAAATGCCGCTTCTCGTGGAAGGGGGAGGGGAGCAGTACAACCCACCCTTTGTCTGACATCTCCGGCTCAATCCCGTAAAGACGCAGATGCTCAGCGGCACGGCGGCCATCGACTCCGACAGCCAGGGTATTGAAAGCCAGACGCACTGGATCAACAGGACCTTTGGGGGAGGGGATTCCAAGTCCCTCCGCCCTTTTCTTGACCTCCTCCACCTGACCCTGTAATTGTGAAAAAGCAGCATTGCCTTTCTCCTGCATCCAGCTGCGACATAGATCCAGGGAAGCCATAATGGGATAGGAGGGGCTGGTGGAACCAAAGAGAGCCATGGCATCCAAAGCGCCTTCCGCCGGCATGCGCTGTCCCAGCTGAAGCCAGGCGCCGCCCGTGAGCACCGGGAGGGTTTTGTGAGCCGAATCCGCACAGGCGTCGGCCCCCAGGTGAAGGGGATGGATATCGGGCGTCAGGAGGGAAAAGTGAGCGCCGTGGGCGTTGTCCACCAGCAGCAGGACGCCCCGGCGACGGCATACCGCCGCTAAGGAGGCGATATCACTGCGCGTGCCGTAGTAATCGGGGGAGGTGACGTACACCGCTTTGGCGTCGGGATGGCGCAAAAGCGCATCCTCCACGTCGTCGGGATGAATGCGGCCGGGGAGGCCGGGACCGGCATCGGGACGTGGCAATACCCATACGGGAGTGATGTCCAGGAGGGCCATGGCGTTGACCGCCGACCGATGGAGCGTCCGGCCAAAGATGACCTTACCTCCCGTGGGGGCTGCCAGATAAAGCATAGCCTGGATACACAAGGTGCATCCTCCCGACGAAAGCAAGGTGCGCTTGGCATGAAAAAAACCGGCGGCCAGTTCCATAGCCTGTGCGATGGGCCCATCGGCCTCATACAGACTATCGGTATCCGGCAGCTCGGTGAGATCCAGGCGTTTGAGATCCCCCAGTCCATCCAGTGGGGATGGGAGACCCTTATGGCCCGGCGTATGAAAGGAAATACGGCCCAGGGAAAGATGCCCCCGCAGGGCCTGTACAAGAGGCATACTATTAGACATAGTCCCTCCTCATGGTAGCATTGATGTGATCGGGGCTTGCGTCGATGTAAACCAAATCGCCGGAGGAACAGGTGATATCCGTGACGTCCACCGCCATGGAAGTATATCCCACATGGCCGATGACCGGCACCGTCTGCCCGCTGATTTCACAAGTCAGACGGTGTTTGCGCCAGAAAGAGAAGGCATTGTTTTGACGCCACTCGGTAAAGAGGCCGTCGGCAAACCCCACCGGTACAACGGCAACTCTAGTAGCACGCCGCGTGTGGAAGGCGGCCTGGGGACCGATTTTCCGTCCCTCCGGCACCCAATACACCTGGCTGACCTCGGCCACCACACGTCCTACCTGACGGAGTCCCCATTTTTCTCGATACGGGGAACCGCCCAACAGAGCGTCGTCCAGACGGACGGCCTGAGTGCGCATCCAGGGGAAGGTGAGGAACCCCATAGGCCCCGCATAATGGATCACCTCGGGATCGATGCCCTCCCGTTTAAAGAGACGCACCGCTTCCTGGAAGCTGCGGAATCGGGCTCGTTCCTTTTTCTCACTTTTGAAGGGGCCGGGAGGCTGGGAATAAATCCCGCACACCAGCAAATTGCCCAGCCCCTTGATGGTACGCACCACCTTGCCCGCTTCTGATACGGGGAATCCGCCCCGAGCCATGCCGCAGTCAAAGTGCACATGTACCCTTGCCCGTGTGTTAAACTCCCGGGCGGCGCTGCTGAGCAGGACAGCCTCCTCATTGGAGCCGATCGAAGCGATGATGCGATCCTGCTGTACCACTCGTCTGGCCGTATCGGCATTGAGGCAGGACATCAGCAGCACGTCCACATTGGTGACGGCGCTGATCAGACGTTCAGCCTCCTCCAGCCGGGACACTGCCACCAGACCTACGCCGCTCTGATGGAGCAGGCGCGCGATGGGGACATCCCCCAGGCCGTAGGCGTTGCCCTCCAGCACCGGGATGACCTGAGATTTACCGGCCGCTTTCACAAGGGCGCGGAAATTATATAAAACCTTGTCGATTTGTACCATTAGGGTCGTCATAGTTCAAAGCCTCCTGCCCCGGCGTGCGGTTGCGAAACCAAGCCAAGTATCGCCTTTTTCCACAAGGGAAAATTACACCGGCATTGCTAAAAATAATACCATTCCCCTACAGATTTTGTCAATTGAAGAGGAGGCTTTCCAGAGAAAAAAGTCAAAAAAGGTCTATCTTATGACGATTGTTCCTGTAAAATCTCCCGGCCGGGACCACATCTTGACCAATGGTAGATATACTGTTGGGCAAGTCCCGCACAATGGGCAAAACAGGAGGGGAGTCCCTGAGGGAATAAAATCCCCATTGTGCGCTTGATCCATACGTCGGCGGGGAAGGCGTCCATGCGTCCCATGCCGTAGAGCAGGACGCATTCAGCCACCTTGGGTCCCACGCCCTTGACAGAGCGAAGCCGTTCCCGCGCCTCATCCAAGGGCAGACGGGCAATCGCCTCCAGATCAAGGTGGCCATCGGCCACTTTGCGGGCGGCGTCGATAAGATAGGGGGCACGGTAACCGCAGCGCAGAGGAGCCAGTTGCTCTAGTGTGACACAGGCTAAGGCTTCCGGCGTGGGAAAGGCGAAAAGGCCGTCGGCCAGGGGCTCGCCGAAATCGGCACATAGGCGGGACACAATGGATCGAATACGGGGAATGTTGTTGTTTTGCGAGATCAGGAAGGAGCACAGGGCTTCCCAGGCCGGTTGGGCGAGAATGTGGATGCCTGGGGCAAAGGCCACGATAGGGGCCAGGACGGGATGCTCCGCCATCTCTTGGCGGAGGGCATTGTAATCCCGGTCCAGATCAAAGTAGGGGCGCCAGAGCTCCTGGAAATCGGCGAGATCAGCCCCTTCCAGCAGGAGGACATCCTCTGATTGACGGACTATTATTGTCCGTCCGGACACCACTCCTCTCCAATTGCCCGGACCCAGCTGATCCCATCGGAAGCACTGGCCGCAGCTCAGCGTCTCGTCCAGATCAAAGCAGGAGGCTTTGACCTCGATGCCGTGGGGTAATACGCGGTATTCCATTGACTCATCCCCTTCATCGAGATACAATCCTTTGCAAAGGAAAAAGGCTCGGCCGTCCGGCGAAAAAATACACAATCTTCAGGAGCTGGACGGGTGCCCATTGGGTAAAAAAACGAGACGACGTAAAGCGCAATAAACTCCACGTATCTTCACAAGTTGACATAATTTTATTGTGCTGTTTATTCTTAAACAGCAGAGCTTGAAAGTACGGTTGGATGTTTCCACTGGAGTTGTCCACACTTTCCACAGGTTTTTCCACATGGATTATGTAAACCTGTGGATATACCTTCCGTATAACACACTGGAAAAGGGGACGATTCCAGAAAAATGAAACGTTAACTGCTTAAAGCAGGATGACGATGCCTATACTACAGCTATCATCGCCGCGAAAAGGTGTAAAAAGGAGGGTGACCCATCATGATCCGAGGGGTCAATAAGCAGATTGTTGAAGTCAGCGAAACCGAAAACGATTACTTTGAACGGGCTATTTTGTTTGTACGGCCCGGGGCTATGGATTCGCCGGAGCCGGAATTGAGAAAGCAGGCCAAAGCTCTGCTGCAAAGCATGGGGAAAGCAAAAGGCAAATCCCGCAGAACCAGGAGCTTCCGCGCCAAGGGAATGGCGCGTCTGGGAGTGGCCGCCGGGATGGGTGCTACTTTAGCGCTGTTAGCAGCCCGGCTGTTTGCTTTTTAATCCGGGACTATGTAAAAACGGGAGTGAGTGTCCCTTTGCGGGATGATTCACTCCCATTTTTCATAGTTTCAAAGAACCAGAGATACTTTGTCCCGCCTGAGGCAAATGGGGCGGGACGGCGTCAAAGCCCACGGATTTTACATACACGTGGAGAACAGTGAGTCTCTTTTAATCGACGGTAAGGGACGCCGTATCAGTTGCATTTGGAATATCCACAGTTGCGGCAGATGACGCAGCCGCCCTCGTGCTCCAGGGGTATGCCGCATTCCGGACAGAACCGCATGGCTCCGGGATTGGGCAGAGCCTTGTCCACCGTGGGCTGTGTCATGACAGGGGCGGGAATGTTTTCTCCCTGCTGCGCTGCCCCAAACCCATTTTGCATCTTTTGGAGTTTTTCCAAGGCCCGAGCGATGGCGTCGGGACAAGAGGTGCACTTCATACCCGGCTGACGGATGGTGGAGGGACAACGGATGCCCTTGAGCTGATCCACCAGCTTTTCCACCTTGATGCCCGAACGCAGCGCCACTGAAATGAGACGTGCCGTGGCCTCCGACTGAGAGGGACATCCGCCGGCCTTGCCGGTGTTGGTAAACACTTCGCAGATGCCCTTGTCGTCGTAATTGACGGTGATGTAAAGGTTGCCGCATCCGATCTTAACCCGTTCGGTAAAGCCGTTGGTGATCTCGGGACGTTGACGAGGGGTAATGGCGGCCGCTGCTTCCGGCTCCTGGGATCCAGAGACCTTCCCGATGTTGAGTACCTGGGAATCCCGGCTGCCGTCCCGGTAGATGGTGACGCCCTTGCAGCCCAGGCGATAGGCAAGGCGGTAGACTTGGGCTACATCCTCGCGGGTGGCATCGTGAGGGAAATTGACGGTTTTGGATACAGCGTTGTCGGTGTGATCCTGGAAGGCGGCCTGCATGCGGATGTGGGCTTCGGGAGAGATGTCGTGAGCCGAGAGGAATACCCGGCGGATATCCTCCGGGATATCGTCCATGTGGGCGATGGTCCCCTCCTTGGCGATGCGCCGCATGAGATCGTCGGAATAAAGGCCGCGTCTTGTGAGCTCCCGCTTGAGGATGGGATTGACCTCGATCATCTCGGTGCCGTCCATGATGTTGCGGATGAATACATAGGCAAACACCGGTTCCACGCCGGAAGAGCATCCGGCGATGATGGAAAGGGTACCGGTGGGCGCGATGGTGGTGATGGTGGCGTTGCGCAGAGGGGAACCGTCCTTTAATGTGCTCTCTTCAAACAAAGGGAAGGCTCCGCGCTCTTCGGCCAGGCGTTCGCTGGCCTCATGGCCTTTCTGGTTGATAAATTCCATCACCTCGTGGGCCAGCTGGATGGATTCCGGAGAGCCGTAGGGCAGTCCCAGCATGAGAAGGGCATCGGCCCATCCCATGACTCCCAGCCCGATCTTGCGGGTGGAACGGGTGACCTGGTCGATGATGGCGAGAGGATAACGGTTTGCCTCAATGACGTTGTCCAGAAAATGGACGGCTGTGGCTACGGTGCGTCCCAGATGGTCCCAATCCATTTCAAAACGCCCGTCCACCGTCTCCTTGACCATGCGGGTCAGGTTGATGGAGCCTAAATTACAGGCTTCGTAGGGCAGGAGGGGTTGTTCGCCGCAGGGGTTGGTGGATTCGATCTCCCCCTGGGAGGGAACCACATTGTCCCGATTGAGCCGGTCCAGGAAGATGATGCCCGGTTCGCCGTTGCGCCAGGCCGAATCGACGATTTTATCAAAGACCTCCCGGGCATTCAGGGTACCGGTGACCCGATTGGTGGAGGGGTCGATGAGAGGATATTCCTCGCCCCGTTCCACCGCCTCCATAAAGGCTTCGGTGATGCCCACCGAGATATTGAAATTGGTGATTTCGGTGTTAACCTTTTTGCAGTCGATAAATTCTAAGATGTCGGGATGATCCACACGGAGGATGCCCATGTTGGCGCCGCGGCGGGTACCGCCCTGTTTGACGGCTTCGGTGGCCATATTGAACACCCGCATAAAGCTGACCGGGCCGGAGGCCACGCCGCCGGTGGTATTGACGGTCGACCCCTTGGGGCGCAGTCGGGAGAAGGAGAAGCCGGTGCCGCCGCCCGATTTGTGGATGAGAGCGGCGTTCTTGATGGATTCAAAGATATCCTCCATGCTGTCGTCAACCGGAAGGACGAAGCAGGCCGAAAGCTGGCCTAAGGGACGCCCGGCGTTCATCAGGGTGGGAGAATTGGGCAGGAAGTCCAGGGAGGTCAATACCTCCAAAAATTCTTTGGCGGTTTTAGTCGGGTCGGCGTCGGGATGAAATTTCTCATCGGGCTGGGCGATGGCATTTGCCACCCGTTCAAATAGTTGTTCTACTGTCTCCATTGTTTGCCCCTGGCTGTTACGGATCAGATACCGCCGCTCCAGTACCGTACGGGCATTTTGGTTAATCTCCATGGATATTAGACCTCCTGTGTGTTTTAGATCAAAATTCTCTTTCTAAAAAATGGCACAATATAGTGTATATCTTTAGAGAAGAAAAGTCAATCAGTTGTGGATATAGAAAAAATATCCTTTTATATGGGAGGCAGGCGCACAGGGAGGAAACAGTGTCGTTTCAGCAGGATATACAGAACAAGCCTATGTCATTTGGCTTTGAATGGATGGTTTTTTATGGTATAGTAATTGCATGGGTATATGGGATATTCGTGCCATTTTGTTGTTTGGAACGTTGTACATGGATATCAAAAAAGGCCGGGAGGAGGAAGGACATGCCTTATTGGATCATAACAGCGCCCAAGATGCCGACAGGAGATATGCCTCAGGAGAGACTGCAAGGCCGCATCCAAAAGGGAAGGATACTGCTTGAGGCGGCGGGCCGTCTTTTTGAGCAGGGCGGCATGGTGCTGGACCAGTTTTTGTATCCTTACGTGGACCGGGTAATTTTGGACGGCGGCGGATGTCTCAAAGGAATTATCTCCTTGGGCGACCGGATGCTGGTTGAAGCGCCGGACGGATTAAACAGGGATTTTCTCGGTCATGAAACCGGACTAACGGTGCATATAGTAGAAAAGCGCCCGGATTTTTCCTCCTTTTTCGGAGAAGAGACGAGTATTTCCAGCGTTTCCCCATGGGATCCCCCCACGGCTATTGTGCGCTGGGATGGAAGAAATCTGCCCGACGGATGGAAGGACTATGAGCTGCGCCGGTTTTGCAAACGGTGGCAGGCCTTTGTGGAGATGGCGGAACGTCAGCTCCGGAGCGGCGGCGGACGGATGGAGTTGGCCGAAGGGCAGATATTGCTTGTTTCTCTGCCGCCTGCCGGCCTGGGGAGAGAATGCACGGCGATAGAACAGCAAAAGGAAAAAATTGCATCCATCTACCGCAGCCAGATGGATCCCATCTTTCCCCAGGGATCCCCGTCCCTATTATGGACGGAAGGGATGCCCGTCTTTGGAGAATGAGATCCCGGTGCAGCACCGCATCACCATAGGGCGTCCGGCCGATGGAAAGGCCGGACGCCAAGCTAAGAGGAGTGTGAAAAATATGAAAATTCTCAATTATGGTTCCCTCAACATCGATTATGTCTATGACGTCCCCCACTTTGTACAACCGGGGGAGACCATACATGCCCCCTCCCGCACCATCCACTGCGGCGGAAAAGGACTCAATCAATCAGTAGCGCTGGCAAAGGCAGGGGCTAAGGTGTACCATGCCGGACGCATCGGGGAGGACGGCGGTTTTCTATTGGAGACCCTCAAGCAGGAGGGCATTGATACCCAGTTTATTACCGTATCCCAGGAACCCACTGGCCATGCAGTCATCCAGGTGGATGCAAAAGGGGAAAACGCCATTGTCATTTATGGTGGCGCCAACCGTACCATTACATCCCGTGAGATTGCCAAAGTGTTTGAACACTTTGAGGCAGGGGATATGCTGGTTCTGCAAAACGAGATCAACGACCTGGATCTCATCATGAAGACCGCCAGGGAACGGGGGATGATCGTAGTATTTAATCCTGCTCCTTTTGACGGGCAGGTTCTAAGCCTTCCATTGGAAACGGTCAACTTGTTTGTGGTCAACCGGCAGGAGGGAGCGGCCTTGAGCGGATGTACCCGTGCTGAGGATATTGTCAAGGGCATTGTGCAGAAATACCCCTCCAGTGCAGTGGTGCTTACCTTAGGATCCAAAGGCAGCCTCTATTACGACGGCACCCGTATGCTGACCCAGGGGATCTACAATGCGCCGGTCATCGATACCACCGGCGCAGGGGATACCTACATCGGCTATTTTGCCGCCATGTGGGCCCAGGGGTCGGAGATACAGAGGGCAATGGATCTGGCATCCAAAGCGTCGTCGATTGCGGTATCCCATCCGGGGGCGGCAGTGTCCATCCCCGCTATGGATGAAGTACAGGATACCTATTTGGACGCTGTTTCACTGGAGGATGGGGAGATTCCGCTGCTTTAAATTACAGGATAATCTGAGGCCAAGCTTTTATTGGCAAGGGCAGCAGATGGGGAAAAACAGATATAAAAATAATATCAATAAAAATCAGCCGGCTGTCCGATCTGAGGGCAGCCGGCTGATTTTTTATTTTGTGTAAAAAGAATGCCTTAAGAGCTGTTACATGAGAGCGGCTAAGAGCAGCATCTCCTCGATTTTATCGTAAACATCCGGATAATCGCTCAAGGGAAGGGGATTTTTCCCCCGGCCGATTTCAATGGTAAAGGCCGGACGATGAAATTCCTCAATAAACCAATCTTTAAAACCGCCGTGGGAAGCAAGGCCGTCGGGTGACGACATCTGGTACCCGCTGGAAGCGGCCAGGACGCCGGCCATCACTTTGGATCTGGGCGGGGTATTGTCGCCATAGCACCAGTAGATTTCCTCCCCCTGGCTGTGCATGGCCAAGACGTGACGGAAGGGATACGTGCGGCACAGCTTCACAAGCCAGGAAGATTCCGGTTCACTGTGAGCGGCGGGACCGCCGTACTGTCTCATGGCAGGACCGCGGATCCCGGATTTGATCTCCATCTCGTGGAGGATTTCCCATCCGGCGTCAAAGTTGTGGTTGAGATCGACGCCGCGGGCATTGGCCTGCCAATGAGGGAAATCCCCTTTCGCCAATGCCGACACCTGTCTAGCGTTCCACAAAGCGCCGGCAGCGCCTCGCAGGGCGATCTCGGTCCCGTCGGGATTGAGGCATGGTACAATGACCAAGCCCCGTCCCACCATGGCGTTTCGCACATCGATGTTGGATACCCGGCGGCCCGTATCAATGGCCTCACACAGCTTCTCTGTGAAACGCATGAGGGTCAGGACAGTCAGCCATTCGCTGCCGTGGACGCCTCCGACGTACAAGACCTTATCCTCGGCCTGGCCCAGAGTGAGACACAAAATCGAACGTCCCAGGCTCGTGCGTCCCGGCTCCATTTTCTCCAGGAAAGGGTACTTTTTGGTCAAGGCTTCCGCCCAATCGCGTACCGTGGCATAGTCGGGATGGCAGGCAGTTACAATACTCATAGGGTATTCCTCCCTTATAATCCATACGTTATCCCATACATATGCCGAAAGGGGGACGCCCTAGAAGAGAAAAAGCCGGATGTTTTGAAAGATGGAACAAAAAGCATCCATTTTTCATACAGTACACGGTACTGCATACCTCTAAAACTTTATATATATTATCCTTAAATTAAGATTAAAATCACATAGTTCCAACAGAATTCCACAAGAAAGAGAGGGCGGATTATAAGAAAAGAAGAATGTTTATAACGGAAAAAGAAAGAATATGCCTGGTGGATTTTTTCAAAAATATAGAATAACAAAAGAAAAACTCTAGAGAAATACAACAAATAAAATTGATAAAACGACAAAAAATAATTGAAAATTGGAAAATAATATGATATAATTCGTGCAATTCCCAAATTTAGAACATGTTAAACTATACTGGGTTGTGGGGCAGATCCGTAAAGAAGCCTCACAAAAATGGAAAAAAGGATGGTGGTGATTCGGGTGGCAAAGGAAGCGATGGATCGCATTTATGAGGCGGAGGAACAGGCGGCAGCCTGTATCCGGGAGGCGCAGGAGCAGGCCAGAATCCTTTTGGCCAAAGCCAAGGAAGAGGCTCCGGCGCGTATTCGGGAAGCGCTTTCCCAGGTTGCTGCCGAGGAGAAAAAGTTTTTGGATCAGGCTTCCAAAGAGGGGGGAAAACAGGCGGAGATCGTCGAGGCGCAGTACGAACAAAAGGTTGAGGCTGTGGCAAAAGCGGCGAAACAATGCCATGCCCAGGCCATTGAAGCGGCTATCAGCTGTATTCTGGAATGAGAAATAGAATGTAGAGGGCTGGTAAGCCGAGGAAATCGCATTCAAATAGTCAAATCGTAAGGGAAAGGTGGTGGACGCCGTTGGCCATTGTGCAAATGAAGCGCATCCACATCGTTGCCCTGCAAACCGATCGCAAAGCCATTTTAGAACACATCCAGCGATTTGAAGCGGTGGAGGTCCGCCCTGTCCGAGGGGAGGACGACCGTCTGAGCAAAAAGGACACGTCCCGTCAGATCGCCACCTTTGACCGCGGCATCCAGACGGCCAAGGAAGCTTTGGCCATCTTGGATGAGAAAGCGGCGGAAAAAAAGGTATTGTTTGCCCCACGGCGTCAGGTGGATGAGAAGCAATACCGCCAGTCGGCGGGGGAGTGGAAGCAGTACCTGGATGTGGCGCAAGAGATCCTGGCGCTTTCCAAGGAGGCTGAGGAACACCGGTCGGCAGCCGTCAAACTGGAGGCCCAGATCGAGACGCTGCGGCCTTGGGAGAGGTTGGACGTCCCTATGAAGGAGAAAGGTTCCACCCATGCGGCCGCCATGATCGGCACTTTGCCGGAGGAGATAACGCCGGAATCCATCCGGGAACGGCTTCCGGACCTGCCGGAGGAGACCTATCTGGAGGTGGTGTCGTCCACCCGGGAACAGACGTGTCTTTTTGTGGCGAGTTACCGGCCCGAGGCCGAACGGGTGGAATCACTGCTTCGCACCATTGGGTTTGGACGTCCGGGATGGTCGCTGTCTCACCGGACATGCCGGGAGAAGATCCAGAGGCTGGAGCAGCTTATCGCAGAGCATCGGGAAAAAGCAGAGCAGTGTGAACAGTCCATCGTGGATCATAGAGAGGATCGGCGCAAGCTGGAATTTCTCTCCGACTACCTGGCCATGCGCCGGGAGAAATACGAGGTCTTGGAGCGGCTGGGCCTCACGGAACACGTCTTTGTGCTGGAGGGATACGTCCCGGCCAAGGCGGCCGGGAAAATAGCCGCCATCTTGGAGAAGCGGTACGGCGCCTATGTAGAACTTTTGGAGCCGGACGATCCGGAAGATGTGCCAAAAGCCTTTCAGAATGGACCATTTGTAGCGCCGGTGGAGGGCATTACGGCATCCTATTCCATGCCGGGGACCCATGATCTGGATCCCAACCCGGTGATGGCGTTTTTCTATTACCTGCTGTTTGGAATGATGCTGTCCGACGCAGGATACGGCATCCTCATCAGCATCGCGACCGGGTACATCGGCTTTTTCAGCAAAGCCGAACGCCGTACGAAAAACACCATGCGGATGTTTTTCTATTGCGGCCTGTCCACCACATTCTGGGGGGCCTTGTACGGAAGCTGGTTCGGCAATGCTGTAGGCGCCATCGCAGAAAATTTTCTGGGCAGCAGTTTTGCCATTGCGCCCATCTGGTTTGACCCGTCCAAAGACCCCATGACGCTGCTCATCTTCAGCATCGCCGTAGGAGTGGTGCATATCTTATTGGGGCTTGGCGTCAAGTTTTACAACCTGTGCCGCCAAGGGAAACCTCTCGACGCAGTATTCGACGCCGGGTTCTGGATGCTGGCCATCGCGGGCTTGTCGATTATGGCGGCCGGTATGGTAGCCCTGCCTGAGACGGTGCTGGGCAACGTGGGTATCGGCATGACGGTGGTTGGCTTCCTGGGGTTATTGTGTACCCAGGGCCGGGACAAAAAGAACATTTTGGGGAAGATCCTGGGAGGTATTATGTCGCTTTACGACATCACCGGCTTTTTCTCCGATATCCTGTCCTACTCCCGCCTGATGGCTTTGGGCCTGACCACCGGCATCATCGCCGCCACCATCAATACCCTGGGCACCCTGCCCGGCAAAGGAGTGGTGGGAGTGATCGCCTTTGCGGTCATCTTTGTGGCGGGCCACGCCATGAATCTGGCCATCAATATGCTGGGTGCTTACGTCCATTGCAACCGTCTGCATTATGTGGAATTTTTCAAGCAGTTTTACGAGGGCGGCGGCAAACTGTTTACCCCCTTTGCCGTCAACACACAATACATCCGTTTGAAGGAGGAACAACAAGATGATTGATATGTTAGGATTGTTTTTTGCCTTGGCCGGATCGGCCATCGCCGTGATTTTAGCCGGCATCGGATCGGCCAAGGGCGTCGGCATGGTGGCCGAAGCGTCGGCCGGCGTGGTGGTGGAGGACGCCTCCAAATTCACAAAGCTGCTGATTTTACAGGTGCTGCCCGGTACACAGGGCCTGTACGGATTCGTGGTATCCATCATGATCCTTCTGAACCTCAACGCTGAAATGTCTTTCCTCACGGGACTTCTCTATTTTATCGCCGCACTGCCCATCGCATTCGGCGGACTGTTCTCGGCCATCGCCCAGGCGCGTGTGGCCACCTCAGGCGTCAACATCATCGCCAAAAAGCCCAATGAATCGGGCAAGGCCATCACCTCGGCGGCGTTGGTGGAATTCTATGCGCTGCTGTCCTTCATCATTTCCATCTTGGCTGTGGTCAACATCCCGGGTTACGGCGTATAACCGGCCTGTTGCCTCGGAAAGGGAGGATTGTATGAACGGGCTGGATAGCATTGTCAACAAGATTTTAGAAGAAGCCAAGGGAGAGGCCGACGCCATATTGGCCGACGCCCAAAAACAAGCCGATGAGATGTTAGGGGAGGCCGATCAAGAGGCGCAAAGACAGGCGGCCCAGAGATGGGAATCGGCTGAGAAAAAAGCTGAATCCATCCGAGCTGCAAAGGTGTCGGCCGCCCATTTAAGTGGACGGGAACGTATCCTGGCCGCCAAAGGTCAGGCCATCGACCAGATTTTAAATGAGGCCAGACACAGCCTGATGTCCTTGCCGGAGGGGCAGTATTTCGCCATGCTGAAAAAGCTGATCCTGGCCCATGTACGGCCGGGAGAAGGGGAGATGCTGCTGTCCCAGGAGGATAAGGACCGTCTGCCCAAGCGCTTTTTGAAGGAAGTGAACGCCGAGATCGAAGGAGGGAACTTGTCCCTCAGCGAAGAGACGGCCGAACTTGGCGGCGGCGTGATCCTGCGGTACGGCGGCGTGGAGGAAAACTGCTCTTTGGACGCCCTGTTCCGGGACCGCCGCGAGACGTTGCAGGACCGTGTGGCTCAGGTGCTGTTCCACGTATAACCCGCGGCCCGAAGGAGTGAATGCGCTTTGGCGATAAAAGATACCAATTATGTATATGCTGTGGCCAACATCCGGGTCAAGGAGATGGGTCTCTTAACCCGGTCGGATGTGGACGCCATGCTGGCCGCTCCCACGTTGGAGGACGCCGTCCGCCTTCTGGAGGATAAGGGCTGGCAGGGGGCCGACCGTCTGGAACCCTGGCAGTTTGAGACCATTCTGACCAATGAACTACAGGACGCCTGGGAGTACGTCCGAGGTCTGTCTCCCCAGCCGGAAGTGTTTGACCTGTTATTGTACCCCAACGATTTTCACAATCTCAAGGCCTGCATCAAGGGAGCCTATGCCAATGTCCCGGTAGACGGGCTATTCCTACAGCCGTCGGTGCTGGATCCGGAGGAGATGAACCGATGCATTCAAAAGGGGGAGCGGGACAAGCTGCCCGATTTGGTGCGGGAGCCGGCACAAAGGGCATATGAAATCCTCAGCCACACCGGGGATGGGCAATTGTGTGACGTGCTTTTGGACAGAGCGTGTTTGGATGCCATTCAAAAGGCGGCCGACGGCAGCAAAAGCAAATGGATGACAGAGCTGGGCCACATCATGGTGGACACCGCCAACATCAAAACGTCGGTGCGGGCCTGCCGGACAGGAAAAGGGTTGGACTTTTTGCAGCAGGCCATCGCCCCATGCAGTGGCTTTGACCGGGAGGAGCTCATCAAGTCGGCGCTTCAAGGGGAACAGGCGCTGCGGGAATTTTTGTCCCACACCTCTTATGCCCAGGGGATCGAGTTGCTGGCCGATTCCCTAAGCCCCTTTGAAAAATGGTGCGACGACCTGGTTCTCAAGCAGATGCTTCCCACCAAATTGACGGCCTTCGGAGAAGGCCCTTTGGCCGCCTACCTGATGGCCAAACAGGCTGAGATCAAAACGGTGCGCATCGTGCTGCTGGGAAAACAGGGCGGCGTCCCGCAGGATGTCATCCGGGAAAGGGTGCGTGAACTGTATGGATAAAATCGGGGTAATCGGCGATTACGATTCCATCTGCGGATACAGTGCCCTGGGGTTGGATATCTTTCCCGTCACCGAGGCGGGGGAGGCGTCGGCGACGCTGCGCAAATTGGCGGCGGGCGGATACGCCATTCTGTACATCACCGAAGGGATGTTCCAGCAGATCCGCAATACAGTCGACCGGTACAAGGACGACTATCTGCCGGCCATTATTCCCATCCCCGGACAGGGCGGATCCTTAGGCATTGGTATGGGGCTTGTCAACCAGTCGGTGGAACGGGCGGTGGGATCGGATATTTTGTCCTGACCGAAACTGAGCATGAAAGATCCGCCATAAATGAGATAAAAAAAGAATCACTTCCCTGCTTTCTTCAGGAAAGAAAGCGGAGAAGGTAAAATAAGGCGTTCCATTTCGAGAGTATCCATACGGGGCTTTCACAACGGAACCTTAGGCATAGCCGGTCGCTCAAGCTTAGAGAGCGGCAGAAAGAATCAGCCGAATTGGATGTCCCGATGCCCGCGCAATCGGGATAAGAGATAGAAAACTCTGTGCCGGCGCGGCGGCAGAATGGGGCTTATCATATGAGCAAAGGAACCATTGTAAAGGTATCCGGCCCTCTGGTCATCGCAAAGGACATGCGGGATGCCAATATGTTTGACGTGGTGCATGTCAGCGATCAGGGGTTGATCGGTGAAATCATCGAGATGCGCGGCGACCGTGCATCCATCCAGGTTTATGAGGAGACCTCCGGCCTGGGTCCCGGCGCACCGGTGACGTCCACAGGGGCGCCGCTTTCGGTGGAGCTGGGGCCGGGTCTCATCGGGTCGATTTACGACGGCATCCAGCGCCCGTTGGACGCCATTATGGCAAAGGCGGGCACCAATCTGGAACGAGGCGTCACCGTCCCGTCTTTGAACCGGGAGAAAAAATGGCAGTTTGAGCCGGTGGTACACGCTGGCAGCAAGGTAAAAGGCGGCGATGTCCTGGGCGTTGTTCAGGAGACCGAGGTGGTGGAGCATCGGGTTATGGTGCCTCCTGGACTCGTCGGCACGCTGGATCAGATCCAGGCGGGCTCTTATACGGTGGATCAGCCTGTGGCAGTGATCACAACGGCCAACGGACAGCGGGTGGAGATCCCTCTGATGCAGAAATGGCCGGTTCGTAGGGGACGTCCTTATCAAAAGAAGTTGTCCCCCGATGTACCTCTTATCTCGGGACAGCGTGTCATTGATACCCTGTTCCCCATCGCCCGTGGAGGCGTAGCGTCCATCCCCGGCCCCTTCGGCAGCGGCAAGACGGTGGTGCAGCATCAGCTGGCCAAATGGGCCGACGCCGACATCGTCGTGTACATCGGCTGCGGCGAGCGGGGCAACGAGATGACCGACGTCCTAAACGAATTCCCGGAACTAAAGGATCCCCGCACCGGCTATTCTTTGATGAAGCGCACGGTGCTCATCGCCAATACATCCGATATGCCGGTGGCCGCCCGTGAGGCGTCCATCTACACCGGTATCACCATCGCCGAATACTTCCGGGATATGGGGTATTCGGTTGCACTCATGGCCGATTCCACCTCCCGCTGGGCGGAGGCGCTGCGCGAGATGTCCGGACGCTTGGAGGAAATGCCGGGTGAAGAGGGATATCCCGCCTATCTGGGATCCCGCTTGGCCCAGTTCTACGAGCGGGCCGGACGCGTCATCACCCTGGGCGACGACAACCGGGAAGGGGCCTTATCGGTCATCGGAGCGGTATCCCCTCCCGGCGGCGATATTTCCGAACCGGTGTCCCAGGCGACGCTTCGCATTGTCAAGGTATTCTGGGGATTGGACTCCTCTTTGGCCTACAAACGTCATTTTCCGGCCGTCAACTGGCTGACCTCCTATTCGCTGTACGTGGATTCATTGGCCGATTGGTTCAAGAAGGAAGTGGCCGAGGACTGGATCGATTTGCGCCAGCGGATTCTGAGCCTTCTCCAGGAGGAGGCCGAACTGGAGGAAATCGTCAAGCTGGTGGGTATGGACGCTTTGTCCCCTGAGGACCGTCTTAAGCTGGAAGCCTCCCGGTCCATCCGCGAGGACTATTTACATCAGGACGCATTCCATGAGATCGACACCTATGCGTCTCTCAAAAAGCAGTACCGTATGATGGAGGCAGTACTCAACTGGTACGATAAGGCCTTAGAAGCCCTGAGGACCGGGGCCGATATCGAGGGTCTTGTCAATATGCCTGCCCGGGAGAAGATCGGTCGTTTAAAATACACGGAAGAAGACCAGGTGGACCAGGCTTACGAAGAGGCCGACGCCCAGATTGATCACGAGATCAAAGAGCTGTTCCAGAGAGAGGAGGATGCCTGATGCCCAGAGAATACCGGACCATCCAGGAAGTGGCGGGACCGCTGATGCTGGTCAAAGGGGTGGAGGACGTCGCCTACAACGAGCTGGGAGAGATCGAGCTGGGATCCGGCGAGATCCGCCGCTGCCGCGTGCTGGAGATCGACGGCGGCAATGCGCTTGTACAGCTGTTTGAAAGCTCATCCGGCATCAATTTGCAGAATAGCAAGGTGCGCTTTTTAGGGCGCAATATCGAATTGGGCGTATCGGAGGATATGCTTTCCCGGGTCTTTGACGGCATGGGCCGTCCCATCGACGGCGGGCCGGAGCTCATCCCCGAAGCCCGGCGGGATGTCAACGGCGTCCCTATGAACCCGGCCGCCCGGAACTATCCCCAGGAGTTTATCCAGACCGGTGTCTCGGCCATTGACGGACTTAATACCCTGGTCCGCGGCCAGAAGTTGCCCATCTTTTCCGGATCCGGCCTGCCCCACGCCAATCTGGCGGCCCAGATCGCCCGTCAGGCGAGAGTGCGCGGGACCGACGACCAGTTCGCCGTGGTGTTTGCCGCCGTAGGCATCACCTTTGAGGAGTCAAACTTCTTCATCGAGGATTTTAAACGCACCGGCGCCATCGATCGGACCGTCCTGTTTGTCAATCTGGCAAACGACCCGGCCATCGAGCGCATCGCCACTCCCCGTATGGCCTTGACGGCGGCGGAGTACCTGGCGTTTGACAAGGGCATGCACGTGCTGGTCATCATCACCGACATCACAAACTACGCCGACGCCCTGCGCGAAGTATCGGCCGCACGGAAAGAGGTACCCGGACGCCGGGGCTATCCGGGCTATATGTACACCGACCTTGCCTCCCTCTACGAGCGGGCCGGACGACTCAAGGGGAAAAACGGGTCCATCACCCTCATTCCCATCCTCACCATGCCGGAGGACGACAAGACCCATCCCATCCCCGACCTGACTGGGTACATCACCGAAGGGCAGATTATCTTATCTCGTGAACTGTACCGCAAGGGTGTCAAGCCGCCTATCGACGTACTGCCGTCCTTGTCCCGCTTAAAGGACAAGGGCATCGGGGAAGGCAAGACCCGTGCCGACCATGCAAACGTCATGAATCAGTTGTTTGCCGCCTATGCCCGCGGCAAGGATGCCAAGGAACTGATGACCATCCTGGGCGAAGCGGCGCTTACTGATATCGATAAAAAGTACGCCAAGTTCGCCGACGCCTTTGAGCAGCAGTATGTGTCTCAGGGGTATGAGAAAAACCGCTCCATCGAGGAGACCATGGAGCTTGGCTGGGAGCTTTTGTCCATGCTGCCCAGAAGCGAACTCAAGCGCATCAAAGATCAGTTCCTGGATGAATATTACCATGGGGAAGAGTAAACCGTTCCCCGACGCTTGCAGGAGGGGGGAACGCATATGCCTTATCTAGTGGGTCAGCGGGTGATGCTGCGGGAGTACCGGATGGAGGATGTGGAACTCATCCAAGGATGGGTCAATGATCTGGAGACCACCCGGTTTTTGGATGGAGCGGTGTTTCTCTATCCCAGGAGTATACAGCAGACCCGCTCTTTTGTGGAAGAAAATGCCCGATCCGGCGGGCCGAGCTTCATTATCGCTCATCGGGATTCGGAGGAATACATCGGTCAGCTGGAACTGACCCAGGTGGACTACCGCCATGGAGTAGCATCCTTGGGGATCGTCATCGGAGGCAAGGGATGCCGGGGAAAAGGGTACGGGACAGAAGCCATTGGGCTGAGCCTTCAGTTTGCCTTCCATCAGATGAATCTCAACCGCGTCGAACTGTGGGTGCGGGAGGACAACGAGGCGGCCCTCAAGTGCTACCGATCCTGCGGCTTTGTGGAGGAAGGCCGTCGCCGGAAGTGCTATGCAGCCGACGGCAGCCGTAAGGATCTGATTCTCATGGGCATCCTGCGGGACGAATGGGAAAGGAAGGTGTGACGCCCTATGGCTCTGATGCAGGTAAACCCCACCCGGATGGAACTCACCCGGCTGAAAAAACGTCTGGCTACCGCTTTGAGGGGGCACAAGCTGCTCAAGGATAAGCGGGACGAGTTGATGCGCCAATTTCTGGACATTGTGCGGGAAAACAAGGCCCTGCGTCAAAAGGTAGAACAGGGCATCGAAGAGGCCAACCGATATTTTATCGTGGCCCGGTCGGTGATGCAGAAGGAGGCGCTGTCGGTGGCCCTCATGGCCCCAAAACAGCAGGTCAAGCTGGAGGTGGGGATGAAGAACGTCATGAGTGTCGACATCCCCCGCTTTACCGCCAAGACCCGCACCGATAATCCCCACGATATTTATTCTTATGGATATGCCTTTACCTCCGGCGATTTGGACGGGGCCGTCCAATCGCTGGCCCAGGTACTGCCCGACATGCTGCGTCTGGCCGAATCGGAGAAGTCGGCCCAGCTGCTGGCGGCCGAGATCGAAAAGACGCGCCGCCGCGTCAACGCCTTGGAGCACGTCATGATCCCGGATTTACAGTCCACCATCCGGTACATCACCATGAAGCTGGATGAAAACGAACGGTCCAATCTGACCAGGCTGATGAAGGTCAAGGACATGATGATCGCCCAAAAGATCCAACAGGATCGGGAGCGGTCGGAGGAGGCCGTCTAGAGGCCGGACGGCTGAAAGAATATTCAGAAAAACCAAAGGAATATCAGAAAGAAAAAGGGCAAAACCGGCTTCTTCCGGAAGGGGAGAAGAGGACGGTTTTGTCCTTTTGATCAATAGGGAGAAATTTGGTTGACGTCTCGAAAAAGGGAGATATAGAGAAATGTTTCAAACAAAGGATCAGACGAAGGAAAGGAGAACGATAAACTTGCGAAAAGACGGGCCTTATTCCGGTGGATTCGACGCCACTTCTGGCGAAATAAGGAAAAATACTAGTAAATATAGCTAAGTTATAGCGTCGAAACTGTTCTGGCGGGCGAAAATCCAGGATTTCAAAAAAATGGATTGAATTTGATGGGCGGTTAAGATATAATTGATTCAAAGGCAGCATAATAATTGTGCAATATTTCAAAATCGCGTAAAGTGCAGCCAAACAAATACACTGGAAGGGGAATCAAATCTTGAAACAGTATACAGCCCAAAACATTCGAAATATCGTCCTAGGAGGCCACGGTGGGTCGGGAAAGACTTCACTGGCCGAAGCAATGCTCTATCTGGCCGGCGCATCGGAACGGCTGGGCAAAGTGGCCGACGGCAATACCGTCATGGATTTTGACCCCGAGGAAATGAAGAGAAAGACGTCGGTGTCCACTGCGGTGGCGCCGCTTGAGTGGAAAGATTGCAAAATCAACCTGATCGACACCCCTGGACTGTTCGACTTTGCCGGCGGACTCTGCGAAGGCGTCCGGGCGGGCGATTGCGTCATCATTCCGGTGTCGGGCAAATCGGGCGCCAAGGTGGGCGCAGAGAAGGCGTTCCAGGCCGCATCCAAGCGCGGCATCGGAAAGATTTTCTTTGTCACCAAGCTGGACGAAGAGCATGCTGATTTCGCCAAAGCAATCGCTTCCATCCAGGAGGTGTTTGGAGCAGGAGCATGTCCTGTGGTCATCCCCTACATGGAAGGCGGCAAGGCGCAGTGCTATATCGACGTCCTGCGGGAAAAAGCCTATACATATGACAAAGGTAAGATGAAAGAAGTCCCCATGCCTCAGACCGACGAGGTAGAGGAGATCCGCATGACCCTCTCTGAAGCGGTGGCCGAGACCGATGAGGACTTGATGGAAAAATATTTTGCCGGTGAATCCTTCACCAATGAGGAATTCATCAAAGGCGTGCAATTGGGACTGAAGTCCGGGGATATTTCGCCCATCCTGTGCGGTTCCGGCCTGAAGCTGGACGGCGTAGCCCAGCTTTTGGACTGCATTGTGGACTTAGTGCCGTCAGCGGCTGACGCAGCGGGCGAAGTGGCCGAGACCATGGACGGCGAACCGGTAGAACTGAAAGTATCCGAAGACGATCCCACTGCCGCCATTGTCTTTAAGACGGTGGCCGACCCCTTTGTGGGCAAACTGTCTTATTTTAAGGTCATCTCCGGCAAGGTCAAGGCCGATACCCAGATGTTCAACTCCCGCACCGGCCAGCCGGAAAAGGTGGGCAAACTTCTCACCATCCGCGGCAAGAAGCAGGAGGATACCACCTGTGTGGTGGCCGGTGACATCGGTGCTGTAGTAAAATTGGCGTCGGCCAAAACGGGCGATACTCTGTCGTCCACATCCCGCCCCGTCAAGCTGGAAGGGGTTAATTTCCCGACACCCAGTTTGTCCATGGCGGTCAAGCCCAAGAACAAGGGCGACGAGGAAAAGATGGCCTCTGGCCTCAGCCGACTCAAGGAAGAAGATCCCACCATTACGGTGAAAAATAATGTAGAAACCCATCAGATGGTTCTGTCCGGCCTGGGTGAACAGCATCTGGATGTCATCGCCTCCAAGCTCAAGCAGAAGTTCGGCGTGGAACTCAAGATGAAGGCACCCAAGGTAGCATACCGTGAGACTATCCGTAAGAAGGTCAAGGTACAGGGCCGCCATAAGAAACAGACCGGTGGCCACGGCCAGTTCGGTGACGTATGGATTGAGTTTGAACCCTGTGACGGCGATGATCTGGTGTTTGAAGAGAAGGTGTTCGGCGGCGCAGTACCGAAGAACTTCTTCCCGGCCGTAGAAAAGGGCCTGCGGGACTGTGTGGAACACGGCGTATTGGCCGGATACCCGGTAGTTGGCCTGAAGGCCACTTTGGTGGACGGCTCCTATCATCCGGTGGACTCCTCTGAAATGTCCTTTAAGATGGCGGCAGGTTTGGCTTATAAGGCCGGACTTCCCCAAGCAAGCCCGGTTTTGCTGGAACCCATCGGCAGCGTTAAGGTGTTTATCCCGGAAGCCAACATGGGCGATATCATCGGCGAAGTCAACAAACGCCGTGGCCGTGTGCTGGGTATGGACGCTGGCGAAGACGGCATGCAGGTGGTGTCGGCGGAAGCTCCGGAAGCCGAAATGTACGATTTCTCCACCTATCTGCGTCAGGTGACGCAGGGCCGCGGCAGTTTTACCATGTCCTTTGAGCGGTATGAGGAGGCTCCCTCCTTTGTGGCGCAGAAGGTCATTGACGCCGCAAAGGCTGCGAAAGCGGCTAAGGAAGCCAAGAGCAGCAAAGACGAGGACGACGAATAAAAACGGCAATCTGCCGAAAGAAAAAAGCCCCGGTGCTATCACCGGGGCTTTCTGATAGAAAAGAGGAAAAAAGAATAAAAAAGGTCGCCCCCACTATTGCAAGGACAACCCCCAATGGTGGACGCTAACGGACTTGAACCGCTGACCCTCTGCACGTCAAGCAGATGCTCTTCCAGCTGAGCTAAGCGTCCATATTTTATTTACAATTACTTTTTGCGACGAAGAATATTATATCACTTCATTTTAAGAAAAGCAAGGGGAAAATCGAAAAAAATGGAGAAATATAAAATTTTTTGCCCGAAGGGAAAACTTCATAAAAGGTTTACGGTTGTCAGCTTGAATTTAGGGGAGGGATATGGTATGTTTAGCATAGAAATGTTTCCTTAGGCGCACTTTTTAATGGGAAAAGTTGCACCTATTTTACGGGATAAAAAGGATGGGTTGAATTTGAAAAAACCAAAGAACAGTCGTTTGGGCATCATCGGCGGCCAGGCGCTGATTGAAGGCGTTATGATGCGCGGCCCCAAAGGTACGGCATTGGCTGTACGCGTCCCCTCAGGGGAGATTGAAACAGAGGACCTGGATTGTGTGGACATCAAGGGAAAATCGGGCTTTTTCCGCATTCCTTTGATACGAGGTATTGTAGGGTTCATCGAGTCGTTGCTCACGGGTTTTAAGGCATTGATGCGTTCGGCGGAAAAGGCCGGCATCGATCTGGAGGAGGACGATGGGGAAGAAGCCTCCAAGTTTGAAAAATGGATCACTGATAAATTAGGAGACAAATTGATGGGTGTGCTCACATCCATTGCAGCAGTACTGGGTGTAGTGCTGGCGGTATTTTTGTTTATGTATCTGCCGTCTCTGCTCTTCAGCCTGTTGCAGGGCGCGGTGGGGGATCAAATTGCCAACCTGCGGGCTGTATTTGAAGGCGTGTTGAAAATCGCCATTTTTATTGGATACATCGCATTGGTGGCCCGTATGAAAGAGATCGGACGGGTGTTTCAATATCACGGAGCCGAACACAAGACCATCTTTTGTTATGAGAATGGTTTGGATTTGACGGTGGAAAACGTCCGCAAACAGTCCCGATTTCATCCCCGCTGCGGCACCAGTTTCCTGGTGCTCATGCTGCTGGTCAGCATTTTGATTTCGTCTTTATTAGTGTACTTCACCGATTTGGACAACAACAATATGGTGTGGGTGCCCATTAAGATTTTAATCCTGCCGGTCATCATGGGCGTGGGATATGAGATCATCCGGTTTGCCGGACGGCATGACAATTTGTTGACCCGTATTCTGTCGGCCCCAGGCATGTGGACCCAACGGTTGACCACCAAAGAGCCGGACGACAGCATGATTGAAGTGGCTATCCAGTCGGTTATGGCGGTGCTCCCGGAGGAGGATCTGCCGCAAAAAACAGAAAAAAGCGTAGAAAGTAGCGAGGTTCAAGCATCATGAGCGTGACCTTTGAGCAGGTATATCAAAAGGCAAAGCAGCGTCTGACAGAGGCAGGGTGTGAAAGCCCTGCCTTTGATGTCATTCAGCTGATGGATGCGGTATTCCACATCGGCAGGGAACAGTTGACGGTGCGAGGTAAGGAAGAGGTCCCAGAAAAGGATGTGGAGCGGTTTGTCCATCTTGTCAAACGCCGGGCGGCCGGGTATCCGCTCCAGTATCTGGTGGGCGGATGGGAGTTTATGGGACTGCCCTTCCAGGTAGGGGAAGGTGTGCTCATCCCGCGGGCTGATACGGAAGTGCTGTGTGAAAAGGCATTGGAGTTCCTAACAGGGAAAGAGAGTCCCCAGGTGCTGGATCTGTGTTCCGGATCGGGAGCACTGGCGGTGTCCATCGCCAAGTTTTGTCCAGATGCCCAGGTGACGGCGTTGGAAAAATCCACCGACGCCATTGAGTATCTCATTCAAAACGCCCGTCAGAACGGCGTACAGGTGAAGGTCGTAGAAGGGGATATGCTTCTCCCGCCCCCGGAGCTGGGACAATTTGACGTAATCGTATGCAATCCCCCCTATATCCCCTCCTACGAGCTGGAGACGCTTCCCACGGAACTGTCTTATGAACCGGCCATGGCGTTGGACGGCGGCGGGGACGGCCTGGTGTTTTACCGGTCGCTGCTCCAGAACTGGCTGGGCCTTCTCAAACAGGGAGGTCTTTTGGCGGTGGAGATCGGATCGGAACAGGGATCGTCTGTACGGGATCTATTTTGTCGTCACGGCCTTTCCGAGGTGAAGGTGTATCAGGATCTGGCCGGTTTGGATCGGGTGGTATTGGGCGTTTTTGGTTGCAATGAGCCCATGAATACGGTATAATAACCCTATTAGAAAATATTTTCCCAGAGCTTGGAAAGGACGGGAAAAGCATCCGATAAATCGGTGAGAGGAAGGGAATCAGATATGGCATCTTCCATGGATAAAAAGGGGTCGGTTACCCCTGCGAACGACAAAAAAAAGGCGCTGGAAACGGCCCTTACGAATATTGAAAAACAGTTTGGCAAAGGCGCCGTCATGAAGCTGGGGCAGAACCAGGGTATGAACGTGGAGGCCATCTCCACCGGTTCGCTTTCGCTGGATATGGCACTGGGCATCGGAGGCGTCCCGAGGGGACGTATCATCGAGATCTACGGCCCGGAATCGTCGGGTAAGACCACTTTGGCGCTGCACGTCATTGCCGAGGCCCAGAAAAAGGGAGGCGAGGCCGCGTTCATCGATGTGGAGCACGCTTTGGATCCTGTGTATGCCGCGGCGCTTGGAGTGGATGTGGATTCTCTGCTTGTCTCCCAGCCGGATACCGGCGAGCAGGCGTTGGAGATCACCGAAGCCCTGGTGCGTTCCGGGGCTTTGGACGTGGTGGTTGTGGACTCAGTGGCGGCTTTAGTGCCCCGGGCCGAGATTGAGGGCGAAATGGGCGATACCCATGTGGGCCTTCAGGCCAGGCTGATGTCTCAGGCGTTGCGCAAATTGGCCGGCGTTATCGCAAAATCCAATTGTGTGGCTATTTTTATCAACCAGCTGCGTGAGAAGGTGGGCGTCAGCTACGGCAATCCGGAAGTCACGCCCGGCGGCCGCGCCCTCAAGTTCTATGCAAGCGTGCGCATCGATGTGCGCCGTATTGAGACATTGAAAAACGGCACCGAAATGGTGGGTTCCCGTACTCGCGCTAAAGTAGTGAAGAATAAGGTGGCGCCGCCCTTTAAGGTGGCGGAATTTGACGTCATGTACGGAAAGGGCATTTCCCGGGAGGGAGAGCTTCTGGATATGGCGGTGCTTGCAAACGTGGTGCAGAAGAGCGGATCCTGGTTCTCTTACGGGGATGTTCGTCTAGGCCAGGGCAGGGACGCCGCCAAGAATTATTTTGCAGACAATCCCGAAGTGGCCGCCGAAGTGGAGGCAAAAGTCCGGGAAAAGATGAAGGAACAGGAGGAGGCCAAAGTAAAGCCTCGCCGTCCTGTTTCAGCTCCGGCGCCTGCCGTACCTTCTGCACAGGCGGCCCCAGCCGCCAAGGCGCCGGAAGCTCCGAAACCGGCCCGCAAAGCGGTGGATATCGACATTTTGGTGGATGACGACGAATGACGGTACCCATTGACCAGCTCAGGCGTCGCAGGGACGGTATGATCGAAGCGATAAGCGGCGGGGAATGCCTGTGCCTTTTGGATGAGGAAAGTTTGGACAGTTCCGGGCTGGCGGAAGGCAGCCTGTGGGACTGGGAGGACCTCATGGAATTGTCCCATCAGGCCCAGGAACGTTTTGCCAAACGCAAGGCGCTGAGCCTGCTATCCAGGCGGGACTACTCCATGGAGGAGCTGACCCAGAAGCTGGAGCAGACAGTGGACCGGGAATCAGCGGAACGCGCCGTCTGCCGGATGCAGGAATTGGGCCTTGTGGACGATCGAAAATATGCCGGGCGTCTGGCCCGGGATTTGATGGAACGCAAATGCTTTGCACCGTCCAGGGTCAGGCGGGAGCTGATTCAAAAAGGCATTGACCGGGACGTAGCCCATCAGGCGGTAGAGCTTGTGGAGTACTGTCCGGAACGGTCGATCAGCCGCATTGTGGAGAAAAAATACGGCGGCGTCATTGAGGATGAGAAAAAACTGCGGCGGATCTTTTCGGCGCTGCAGCGGTATGGATACAGCGCCTATGAGATCTGGCCGGCCCTGCGTTCTTTTTTGGAGGAGGGCCTGTCGGAGGACGAGTAGGCGGCAAATAAGACGACAAAACCAAGGGGGAACAAGGATGGCAATCAAAGTGGGTATGGTGTCGCTGGGATGCCCGAAAAACCAGGTGGATGGGGAAATGATGCTGGCGGCTCTCTCGGGGGAAGGGTTTGCTATTACCAACGACGCTTCCGAGGCCGACGTTATTTTGGTCAACACCTGCGGTTTCATTGACGACGCCAAAAAGGAATCCATCGAGACCATCCTGGAAATGGCGGAGTATAAGAAAACCGGCCGTCTCAGGGCGCTGGTGGTGACAGGGTGTCTAGCCGAACGGTACCAAAAAGAGGTGCTGGACGAGATGCCGGAGGTGGATGCCGTTTTGGGCATCGGTTCCAATGGGAAGATCGCCCAGTCCATCCGCGAAGTGCTGGAGAATGGCGAAAAGATGACGTGTTTCCCTCCCAAATCCTGCATGCCCCTCACAGGGGAACGCACGCTCACCACCCCTCCCTACACCGCTTATCTGCGGGTGGCCGACGGATGCAGCAATTGCTGTACGTACTGTGCCATCCCCATGATCCGGGGCCCTTTCCGCAGCCGTCCCATGGAGGAAATTTTGGAGGAGGCAAGGAAGCTGGCACAGGACGGCGTCAAAGAGCTGGTGGTCATCGCCCAGGATACGTCCCGGTACGGCTTGGACCTCTACGATACATTGATGCTTCCTGAGCTGTTAAAGCAGCTGTGTCAAATCGACGGCGTACGATGGATCCGGGTACTCTATGCCTATCCGGATACCATCACCCCAGAGCTTCTGGAGGTGATGGCACAGGAACCCAAGGTGTGCAACTACCTGGATCTTCCCCTGCAACACGCGTCAAAGGATGTTCTAAAGGCCATGAACCGCCGGGGAGATCAGCAAAGTCTGCTTCATTTGGTACGTACCCTGCGGGACAAGGTGGAAGATATCGCCCTGCGCACCACCCTTATCGCTGGTTTCCCCGGTGAGACGGAGGAACAATTTGCAGAGCTGGCGGAGTTTGTCAAGGAGGCCCAATTCGACCATCTGGGATGTTTTGCCTATTCGCCGGAGGAGGATACCATCGCCGCTGCTTTGGAGAATCAGGTGGAGGATGAGGTAAAACAGCGCCGCCAGGAGATCATTATGGAAGAGCAATCGCTGATATCCTCAAGCCGTCTGGAAAAGCAGGTTGGCAAGAGGGAAACGGTACTGGTGGAGAAGAAAGGGGAACGCCCCGGACTTTATGTGGGGCGGACACAGCGTCAGGCCCCGGAGATCGATGGCGTTGTGTTGTTCACAGCCAAACAGCCCCTTTTACCGGGCCAGTTTGTGGAGGTGGAACTCACCGGCCACACCGATTACGATTTGAAAGGACATCTGGTATCAGCTGAGCAATGAGATGTCCCGGTGATAGGAAGAACATTCAGGAATCCCCTTTCTTTTTTGACAAAGCCCGCCGCTTTGACGGCGTATGATAAGAGATAGCCCCTGTGGTACAGAGGGTTGATACAGTTGCTTTGTCAGGGAGATGATAAGGGAATAGAGATGCACTGCCATGGCCGATACCGGTCAGAAAGATCTCTAAGGAAAATTCACTTCACCTATTCACGCGCGGGAACGCATGGAGGTTTGTATGAATACACCCAATAAACTAACGGTGCTTCGCATCGCCATGACGCCCATTTTTTTATTTTTCCTGTTGGCGGATTTTATCCCCCACAACGCGTTGTTGGCGGCGGCGGTATTTGCCATGGCGTCCATCACCGACGCTGTGGATGGAAAACTAGCCCGGCGGAACAATCAAATTACCACATTTGGCAAGTTCCTAGACCCGCTGGCGGATAAGATCCTAGTGACTTGTGCGCTGATCGGATTTGTAGAATTGGGACTTGTCAGCGCCTGGTTTGTGGTACTCATTATCGCCCGGGAATTTTTGGTTACCTCCCTTCGCCTGGTAGCGGCCGGCGGCGGAGAGGTCATAGCGGCCAACATCTGGGGCAAGATGAAAACAGTCAGCCAGATGGTGGCCATTATCACCATCATGCTGCTGGAGGAATTAAAGGTATTGTTACCAACCGCCGGCGTACAGGCTACGGTTACGGTGGTGGATACCGTTCTGATCTCCATTGCCACGTTGGCTACGGTGATTTCCGGCGTGCAGTACATGTGGCAGTATCGGGAACACATCAATACCACCAAATAATCCTACAAAATCGGTATGTTTTTCTGCGGCTGTGGGATAGAAAAAGCGTTGTCAAGCGGATGCCATAGCGCTATAATAAGAACATAAGACAAAATGCGTGGAACAGGTAGAGTAACCCTGCCAGACCTGCATGAAAGAGACGGAGGCCACCGGCTGAAAGCCATCCGATGCAAAAGGCAGAGTGAAGTGCACCTGGGAGCACATGGGGGGAAGAGTTTTTTTAGGAGTATCCCCATGCGGCAGGCCGCCGTTACCGGCATCCCCGAATGAGTGATAAATTGGAGTGGAACCGCGGTTTAGCCGCCTCCGTTGCAGCATTTTCTGCGATGGAGGCGGTTTCTTGTTTTAAGGGAAATCCCTTTGTCGCGGATCAGAAGGGAGAAGACTTATGTTTAACCGCTTGAGAGAAGACATCGCCGCTATCAAGGAGAGAGATCCGGCCGCTCGTTCCGGTTTTGAAGTGTGGTTTTTATACCAGGGCCTCAAAGCGGTGCGATCCCATCGCAGAGCCCACTGGTTTTACAAACGCAATATGCTGTTTTTAGCCCGCTGGATCAGCCAACGCAACCGTAAAAAGACCGGCATTGAGATTCATCCCGGCGCCAAAATTGGACGGGGTGTGCTCATCGACCACGGCATGGGTGTGGTCATCGGCGAGACGGCTGAGGTGGGAGACAATTGCACCATCTACCAGGGCGTCACCTTAGGAGGTACCGGCAAGGATACCGGAAAACGCCATCCCACCATCGGCAAAAACTGCATGATCGGCGCCGGCGCCAAGATTTTAGGTCCCATCAAGGTAGGGGACAACTGCAAAGTGGCGGCCAATGCGGTGGTGCTCAGCGATCTGCCGCCCGATAGCACGGCGGTAGGCGTACCGGCACGTGTGGTGCGCCGAGGGGGCAAAAAGGTAGTGGATCAGCTGGATCAGGTGCATATCCCAGATCCCGTGGCGCAGCAGATGTGCCGTCTGGAAACGGAGATTGGCAGATTGCGCCGTAAAATAGATAAATTGCATCACATCTCATGAGATACAGAAAGGAATAGAACTATGAAATTATACAATACGTTAACTCGCGAAAAGCAAGAATTCCAGCCCATGGGGGAGGAAGCCACCATCTACGCCTGCGGTCCCACGGTGTATAATTTTATCCACATCGGAAACGCCCGGCCGTTGTGCGTCTTTGATGTGCTGCGTCGCTACATGGCGTACCGCGGTATGCCGGTACGGTTTGTGCAGAATTTTACCGACGTCGACGACAAGATCATCAATAAGGCAAACAGTGAAGGGGTTTCCTCCACCGAGATTGCCGAGCGGTACATCGCCGAATACTGGACCGATGCCGACGGCCTCAACATCCAGCGTGCCACCGTCCATCCCAAGGCCACCGAAAACATCGACGAGATTATCGATATTGTAAAGACGCTTATCGACAAGGGTTATGCCTACCAGAGCGGATCGGATGTCTACTTCAGGACCCTGAAGGATGAACATTACGGCAAGCTTTCCCATCAGCCCATCGAGGACTTGGAATCAGGGGCCCGCATCGACGTCAGCGACGTCAAAGAGGATGCCCTGGACTTCGCCCTGTGGAAGGGGGCAAAGCCCGGGGAACCGGCCTGGGAATCCCCTTGGGGGATGGGACGGCCCGGCTGGCATATTGAATGTTCAGCCATGGCCCGCCGGTATCTGGGCAAGACCATCGACATCCACTGTGGCGGCGAGGATCTGGTGTTCCCCCATCATGAGAACGAGATCGCACAGAGCGAATGCGCCAACGGCGCTCCCTTTGCCCGGTTCTGGGTGCACAACGGCTTTATCAATGTGGACAAACGGAAGATGTCCAAATCCCTGGGCAATTTCTTTACCGTCCGGGAGGTAGCTGAGAAGTTCGGGTATGAACCCATCCGGTATTTGATGGTGTCCTCCCACTACCGCAGCCCCATCAACTACAGCCTGGAGATTATGGAACAGTGCGTAGCCGCATTGGATCGCCTCTACACCTGCCGGGATAACCTGAACTTTGCCTTGAAAAACGCTGTGGACGGTTCTGCCGACGCCGGACTTTTGGATCGTCTTGGCCAGTACCGCAGCCGATTCTGCGCCGCCATGGACGACGATCTCAACACGGCCGACGCCATGGGCGTGGTGTTTGAGATGGTGCGGGACGCCAATACAACACTGGTCGGTGTGGACGGGGTGTCGAAACAGAGCGTGCAGGCCGCTTTGGATGCGCTGGAGGAGCTGACGGGCGTATTGGGCCTGCTGTATGAACGGGGACAGGAAAGCGACGACGATCTGACAGCCCATGTAGAGGAGCTGATTGAAAAGCGCGCAAAGGCCCGCAAGGAGAAAAATTGGGCCGAGGCCGACCGCATCCGGGATCAGCTGAAAGAGGAAGGCATTGTCTTGGAGGATACGCCGCAAGGTGTCAAATGGAGCAAAAAAACGGTATAAAATTTCGAGGGTTATGATCTTGAAATTTAGGTATGTTGGTGTATAATAAAGAAAAGATTAAGAGGAATATGCCGTAGACCTTGTGCAGATAGTTGGAAGGTCCCGGCGTATGAGGGAGTGAACCGTTATGTTGCCCAAGGTTTTGACTGTGACCCTCAATCCATCCATTGACGTCACCTTGTGGCTGGATCAGTTGGATACCGATATGGTCAACCGCGTCAAGAGGGAGACCCGTCAGCCCGGGGGAAAGGGGATCAATGTATCCCGCGTGCTGACTCGATCGAGTATCCCGACCCTGGCCACTGGTATCGCTGGATTTGATAATCTCCACGCCATGACCTATGTACTGGGACGAGAAGGGGTCAAACATCGTTTTGTGAGGACGCTGGGAGATATCCGGGAGAATATTACTCTCCGGGTGGGCAAAGAGACCATCAAAGTCAACCGTGAAGGCCTTGAGTGTTCCCAAGATGATCTGGGAAAATTGATGCGCATCCTGAGGGAGGAGATTCATCCAGGGGACTTTTGCGTCTTTGGAGGAAGCTTACCCCAAGGCGTCGGGTTTGAGGATGTGAAAGCCTTGACTCAGGAGGCCCAGTCGGTAGAAGGCATTGTGGCAATTGATACCGATTGTCTCACATTGGATCAATTAAGCGAGATAAAACCGTGGCTGATTAAGCCCAACGCAGGGGAATTCTGCCGATTGGTTCAAGCGGAGCCGGAGACGCCGGAGGAAATGCTCTCTTATGGCAAACAGGTATTGGATTGTGGTATATCGGTGGTACTGCTGAGCCTCGGCTCAGAGGGTATGCTGGGCATCACCAAGGATCAAGCGATATTGGCAAAGGTTCCAGCGGTGGAGGCCCAATCCACGGTAGGGGCAGGGGATTCTTCCTTGGCGGGATTCTTGGCAGCCCATATCCGAGGCCTGAGCTTTGACGAATGCGTGCGTTTGGCAGCTGCTTATGGGACGGCGTCGGTCACCGACCAATCGGCTGAATTGGCTTATCCCAACCGTGCCGCTGAATATTATGGGCGCATTACCATTACGCAGCTGCAATAGGAAAGACAGATTTCCTGGAGAATAGGGATCATAAAAGGAAAAGGACATGGTAGACTTTGTGAGTAAGGCTTACCATGTCCTTTTTCCATAGGGATGTATTTAGAATGGCGGCGAATGCCGCAGGAGGAGAGCGATGAATTAAGCGGCTCGTTTGGATACGCGGGGGCGTTGGATATGCGTGCTGCGATTTTTCGGTACACGGAACCGGCGACAGAAATGCTTCCATCGACGAAGCATCCGTCTCTCAAACAATACGACACGCTGTTCAAAGAGAAAGCCCATGCCGATCCCAAGGATGACCAGTACTTCCAATATCGTTTGAAGGGTTTGCCCGATTGTCATAATGAATTCCCCCATTTAAATTAGAATTTTTGTTCACCAATAGTATAACATATGTTCGACAAAAATGGAAGAGAGAAAGAACAAATTTTTGAAATTTAGTTCGACAAAGATGTCAGGACTATCTTTAGTGAAATTGTATGTTTTGAGAAGGGATAGTTAACTCTGCTATCTCAATAGAAGGGAAGGATACCGAGCTGCAATAAGTTGCGTTTAGGAAAACAAGTAAAGGCGAAGTGGAGGGAGGTACTGCCCCCAAGAAAGCCCGGCGCCTTCCCCAGAAAGGGAAAAGATACCGGGCTGTCATAAGTTCTGTTTGAGAAAACAAGTACGGGCGAAGTAGAGGGGGGGTACTGCCCCCAAGAAAACCCGGCGCCTTCCCCAGAAAGGGAAAAGATACCGGGCTGTCATAAGTTGTGTTTGAGAAAACAAGTACGGGCGAAGTGGAAAGGGGTCACTGCCCCCAAGAAAGCCCGGCGCCTTCCCCAGAAAGGGAAAAGATACCGGGCTGTCATAAGTTCTGTTTGAGAAAACAAGTACGGGCGAAGTGGAAGGGGGTACTGCCCCCAAGAAAGCCCGGCACCTTCCCCAGAAAGGGAAAAGAAACCGGGCTGTCATAAGTTGTGTTTGAGAAAACAAGTACGGGCGAAGTGGAAGGGGGTACTGCCCCCAAGAAAGCCCGGCACCTTCCCCAGAAAGGGAAAAGAAACCGGGCTGTCATAAGTTGTGTTTGAGAAAACAAGTACGGGCGAAGTGGAAGGGGGGCACTGCCCCCTAAGAGAGATCTAGCTGGTCTTTGGAATAAGATCCATCGGGATTATAATAAATCACCGACTGGATACCGCTGCTGGTCAGAGCATCCACTTGTTCCTCTACTTGACTATCGGACATATCGTAAGCCTGTACCCATCCCCACAAAGTTGTGGATGAACCGGCGTTTGCTTCAGCAGCATCAGCTACAGCCTCCACCACTTCGGCCACTTGATTGGACGGGTCGTCAAAGGTCTCGCCGGAAATGGTAATGTCTTTGCCAAGCTCTCCCGGCATACAATTTACAGCGGCAGTTTTTGCGCCAAAGGTCAGGGGATTGCCGTCACCGTAAATGGAACTGGTTTCACCAGCAGCCACATTACCAGGGCACGATAAGATCATCTCAGCTCCTTTGGCCTGCAAAGCGTCCTGCATTTTTTCCACAAAGGTACTTAATGCTTCTTCCCGGGATATGGTCTCAGCTTCTTTGCCGTAATAAGCGGTACTGCCGCCCTTGTCGGGGAACTGGACCCCTTCCAGCATAATTTGTTCAAAGCCCATATCAACCGCTTCAGAAGCGATATCGATGAGATACTGAGCAGCCACATCGGAATAAGGATTGAGCCAGGACTTACCGCCGTTTGCCTTGGAGGCATCCAGCCAAGTCAACTGGGGATTCGGTTTATACTGGATGGCCCCCGCACGGATGGCCAATTTCGCAATAGGATCTTTAAAGCAGACCATCCGGCCGATGGGCTGGATGCCCGCATCCTTCAGATCGGTCAATGCGGCCATCAGATCAGGAGCATCGTCAGCCACAGCGCCGGCTGTTTTGGGAGCCTCTAGGTTGGAGGCATAGGTTAAAGTGCCGTCCTCCAATTTAATATCCACCACTACGGCGTTGACGCCGGTCTCTTTGGCCAGAGCGATAAAGGAATCGAGGTCCTTCCCCGTGAGGGTATCCAGCGGCAGCCAAACGGCTTTTGTGCCGGTGACCTGGGTTTTGGAGGGTTCCGATGACGCAGCGGAAGAAGCAGAAGGCTGGGATGAAACCGGAGTCTGCGATGAGGCAGGGGCTTCACTTGAGACATCCCCTACAGAGGAAGAGGGTTCCGACGACGTAATATTCTTAAAAAAGTTCATCACCGGGCCGGCTACACTGTATCCCACAAAGACCAGGACGATACACACCACAACCAATAAGATCCAACGGAAGGGGTGACGTTTCTTGCGGTACATGGTACGTCTACGGCGAATTTTATCCATAAGTAGCTCATCTCCAATTACGAAGGAATCACAGAAGTCCAAAAGGTTTTCAAAGGGAAGGCTGGAAAGAAACATCATTCGACAAGGTCAATGTTTTCCATCCTGATTTTGCCCTCTTGCATTGTGGAGGGGTATGGCATATCATGACACTAGGGAGATCGTTTCCCAAACCAAAGAAATGGGGCTGTTGTCATTTGAAGATCGAGTTATGTGGGGAAGACAGGCTGCGGATCACCCTAAACCAGGCCGATCTGGAGCAGCTGTCCATCTCCTTTGAGGAGCTGGACTACGGCCGGATGGAGACCAGACGCATCATCTGGGAACTGCTGGATGAAGCCAATCGCCGTACCGGGTTCGACAGCTCAAAAGGGAAATTGCTCATCGAGGCCATGCCGCTGTTGGACGGCGGATGTGTTCTGTATTTCACCATCCTCCCCCGGGAGTACGATCAAAAGAACCGGCCGAAGAAGCTGCATCTGCGCCGGCTGGGCGGACCGTACGTCTATGAGTTCCAGGGGGCCGACGAGCTGATGAGCGTATGCTCCCGCCTTTCCCGGGAATATCCGGACGCCATTCCAAAGAGCACTGTCTATCAGATGGATCACTCTTATCGCCTGGTGATCTACACCAGGGAGGACACCTGCAAGACTTGTGCGCCTCTGCTCAGCGAATACGGAAGTCCCGCCGGAGAGGGAAGCGCTGCCGCGGCATTTGCGGCCGAACACGGAAAAATGCTTGCCGAAGGGGATGCCGTCAGTCAGATTGGACGTCATCTCTCCTAAAAGGTACGCGCGATACACAGCGTGTCCTTTCCATATTGTAGGATGGTAAGAGGTAAAAAATTCCGGCCGAAGGAAATTTTTTCTAATCTGCCTGCGGGAATTTAGAAAAAGTTCCTCCGGCAATCTCAGCTTAAGGCCGATGGATGAAAAATATTTGCCGGTCTTGTCAACATACGTTGAAAACGTAGAAATGCTTTGCGTCTTGCTGTTTTATCTGGAATGAAACTTCAGATATTTCCAACGCAATTCCCATTTAAAACGTGAGATATCCCATTGCAGCAAGCGCTGTATGACAATGAAATCAAAAAGACGAAATAGTTTCCCTGGAGTTACACAAAAACAAGGCGCCTGGCCTAAGAACCCAGGTGCTTTGTTTTCTGTTAGAATGATGGATGGAAGTACTGCTTTAGGCGCGGCCGGAACGCAGCTTGCGGATGGTGGCTTTTGGATCGTCGCTGTAAAACACAGCGGTACCCGCTACTAAGATGTTGGCCCCAGCGGCGATGGCCAAGGGTGCGGTATTGACATCCACCCCGCCGTCCACCTGGATATCCAAGGGGAGGCCGAACTGGTCAGCCCATTGACGCAGCGTACGGATTTTAGGAAGCATATCGGTCATAAAACTCTGGCCGCCAAAACCGGGTTCCACCGTCATGACAAGAACCATATCCAGTTTATCCAAATAAGGATAAACCGCATCCACAGGGGTGCCGGGTTTTACGGAAAGCGCACATTTGACGCCTCGATGGCGCAGTTGTTTTAAAGCTTCGTCGGCGGAGGGGCATTCCGCATGGACCGTTACCATATTGGCGCCGGCATCCACAAAGGCGTCCACATACCGATCTGGTTCACTGATCATCAGATGGACGTCAAAAGGCAGTTTTGTCACTTTGCGCAGGCAATAGACCACCGGAGCGCCGATGGTGATATTGGGAACGAAATGGCCGTCCATCACGTCGATGTGCAGCAGATCTGCACCAGCCAATTCCATCCGCCGGGCTTCCTGACCCAGGCAGGCAAAATCGGCCGATAAAATAGAGGGAGCAATTTGGATGTTCAAATTCGAATCCTCCATCCGAAAAAAGGTTGATGGAAAGAAGCCTGCAAGCGCCTTCCGCTGGGAAGGGACACAGGGTTCTACTTACAACAATAATGATAAACCAATCGTGCCAAAAGGTCAACAGGCGGCCTGAGCTTTTGTGTCGGACGAAAGGGGAAAAAAGAATTTTCAGGAATTGCAGGAAAAATACTTGACGATAAAGCAAAGTTATGATAATATAATGAGGCACTCTTCACAGAGTGTTTTTCAATTGGATATGCGCCCATAGCTCAATCGGATAGAGCGTTTGGCTACGGACCAAAAGGTTGGGGATTCGAGTTCTCCTGGGCGCGCCAAAAGGCTGCACAGTTTGTGTAGCCTTTTTCTTTTGTTCAAAAATGATGGAAATATCCTTTTTCGTCTTTTGCCAGCTGGGATTTTATGGTATACTTATGGATGAACGATATGAGACATAGACCCATAGGAGGCGATGATGGAAAAGGTATTGTTGCTGGTTGCGGTGATTATTTTGGCCTGTACGGTGGCCCGGCGTCTATCCGGACGCCTGGGAGTACCGGCGCTGTTGTTGTTCATGGCGCTGGGAATGCTGTTCGGGTCGGACGGATTGGTACAAATCCACTTCGATGATTTCCGGCTGGCCGAACAAACCTGTTCGGTAGCGCTCATCTTCATCATGTTTTACGGCGGTTTCGGCACCCGTTGGGATGCAGCCAAACCCATTGCAGGAAAGGCCATCTGTCTTTCCACCCTGGGAGTTGCACTCACCGCCTTCCTGACAGGGCTATTCTGTTACTTTGCCCTGGGTTTTACCATGCTGGAGAGTTTTCTCACCGGCGCCGTCATCAGCTCTACCGACGCTGCTTCCGTCTTTTCCATCCTGCGATCCAAAAAACTCAACCTGCGGGAAAATACCGCCTCCCTTCTGGAGGTGGAAAGCGGCAGTAACGATCCCGCTTCCTATATGCTCACCGTGATAGCCCTTTCCCTGATGGAAAAAGGCGAACAGGGAAACATCGCTTTTCTGATATTTGGCCAACTGGCGTTCGGCATCGCTTTGGGTGTACTGGTGGCAGGGATATCCATCTTTGTACTGCGGCGTCTGAAGCTAGCCGACGGTACCGATACCATCTTTGCCACGGCAGCAGCTTTGTTGGCCTTCGCCCTTCCTGCGGCGGTGGGAGGCAATGGATATCTGGGGGCCTATCTGGCCGGGATTATTCTGGGCAACAGCAAGATTCCGCATAAAGTCTCCCTGGTGCATTTCTTCGACGGCATCACTGGACTCGCCCAGATCCTTATCTTTTTCCTGCTGGGGCTCCTGTCATTTCCACGGCAGTTGCCTTCGGTGGCATTGCCGGCTGTAGGCATCGCCCTGTTTCTCACTTTTGTGGCACGTCCGGCGGCGGTATTTGCCATCCTGGCGCCCTTCCGATGCTCCTGGCGGCAGATTTTGCTGACTTCCTGGGCTGGCCTGCGAGGGGCGGCATCCATCGTGTTTGCCATTACGGCGGTGGCGTCGGGGGTGGAGATCGGTCATGATCTGTTCCACATAGTATTTTGCATCTCCCTTCTATCAGTAGCGGTACAGGGGTCTCTGCTCCCTTGGGTCTCGCGTAAACTGGGGATGGTGGATGCCAGCGACAGCGTCAACCGCACCTTTACCGATTACCAGTACGAACGCCAGATGAACTTGACCCAATTCCGCATTACAGAAGGGCATCCCTGGGCGGAAAAGACCATTGCCGACTGCCGTTTCCCTGACGACGCATTGGTGGTCAACGTGCGCCATGAAGGGGAAAACCTGTTGCCCAAAGGTTCTACTCCTCTGCGGGTGGGGGATATTGTGGTGTTGTCCACGCCGGCGTATGTAGACGATGGAGATGTGGGGCTGAGGGAACTGCCGGTCAAGGACGAGTGGGAAGGCAGACCGGTCCGGGAACTGGATGTCCCGGCTAAGATCCTGATTGTGCTCATCAAGCGTTCGGATGGGACCACAGTAGTTCCGCGCGGGGACACGGTAGTGGACAAAGGGGATATCCTGGTGGTCAACGAGACCGACTAAAATAGGAACAAAAAAGGCGCCTACGTCGTACAAGACGGCTGTGGGCGTCTTTTTTGGTATGCACAGGGCATCGAATAAATTCATTTTAGATTATCGATGGATTATGATCCGGATATGTGAAATCCTAATGGATGGGAAGAAATCACAGCTGTACCGTCACGATAAAACCATCCACATTGTTGCCCGAAATCCAGTACTCCTTGCCCTTGGGCACCGGTACATTCATAGAATCACCTTTGGCGGGGAAATAATAAATCTCATACTGTTTTCCATTTTCATCGGAAGCCGTCAGATGATCCCCGTCGTAGGGGTAGCGTTTGAGAAAATCGGTATATTCCTCCAGACAAAGATTCTCCTGCTGCATAATGGAGGCATGGGGGACTCCCACATATCGATAATGCCAAGGCTCATCGGCGATTCTGGTGATGTCCTTTTTATCGTCCTGATAGCGCAGGACAAATCCATACTGGGCGCAATGCTCGTTGATCCAGGCGTATTTCCCCTGGCCCTGATAGGAGGGGCTTTTCCCGTCGGAGGTATAGATGCCGATATCGGCGGCAAGACCGGTATGATGTTCGCTGTAACCCGGGACGGCTGCCCAGCGCATGGCCTCCTCTTTGCCCAGCTGTTGGATCTTCTGGTTGACGATGGCCTGTTGGTCGTCTTTGGAGCGGTATCCGCTGACCACAATGATGTCCTTGATGCCTTGGGCGGCTGAGAAATCCTCCATCATGGCGTTGAACTGGGAGACAAACTGTTTCTGGAGCTGGATATGGGTAGTGGAAACCTGATAACTTTTGTTTTTGTTTTCATACACCGATACGAGCTGGTCATCTTCGGGGAAGGAATAAGCGTAATCGTTGTTGACGAGGATGAGAGATCCCTGATGAATATCATCCTGGCCCATAGGGACGGTGTTGTATTCCCCTGAGGATGAGGTGCCGGATCCAAGATGGATCCCTGTCCCAGAAGGGCTTCTGGAGGATCCCGGGAGAAGATTTCGGTTGAGCGTCCACATACAGGTGACAATTCCTGCTAAAAGAAGCAGTACAATCGCCAAAGGCAGCCACACTCTTTTCGGATGTTTCGCCATCATAATCGCCTCTTTCTGATTGTATTTTACGCTGGTAGTTAGTGTATCAAAATACAAAAAGCGATTTTTAAGGCCATATAAGGAGAATCTTACAATTTTCTTACATTTGCTTTGGAGCACGGAATAACCGGTGGAATGGATCAGGAAGGCTGCTTTATAAATACTAATAGTATATTTTGTGGTTAATATTATAAAATGTAAGGTCTTGAAAAAGCGACAAATTCCTACAAAAGTGAATTTTGTAATATAGTTGAAAATTATACTAATAGTATTATTTAGGAATCAAAAGTATGATGCTGTCTTATTTTTACTAAAAACAGGGAAATCTCCTTCCAGATAGAAACAATGTTCACAATTAACGCATAGTCCCTCTAATTTATCATATAAAATTGGTAAACTTTTTGATGCTTATGATGTAGAAATTCACTTGAAGGGCTGTGTAGAATGTGGTACAATAAGGAAGATTAATTAGGTAACAAATCTAAAAATTTCGAATCATGTCCCGTCTTGAGCGGGAGGATGCGAGGAGATCATCATGAAAGAGCAAACGGATAAATTGACCCAACGGCTCAAGGTAACCATTTTGGTGCTGTCAATTTTAGTGGGCGCTTGCGTGATTGGGCTTGCAGTGCGCTGTCTGTACATCCACTATGAATCGTCGTCCCAGGCAACTATGACGGTGCAGGATAATCTGATCGGCGGCCCGAAACAGGGATCTATGCTGGTGACGCTGCCCCGTTATCAGGCTCCTGGCGGACAGGCCCTGCAACAGCTGAAGGAGCAAACCGCTGCAGGACAGGCCGATGAGGAAAAGATTTTGGAACTCACCAAAAGCAATCCCCAGGACAACAGCCCGTTTGAAGTAAAAAATATGTTGCCGGGGGATTGTGTTACCCAGTATTTCCAGGTGAAAGCGCACCATACCGGCAGCATTACGTTATACTTTAAGGCCGACGTTACCGAGCAAACCAAACAGTTGTCGGACGTGCTGCGCATTCGCGTCAGCCGGGCCGAGGATGGGACGGTTCTCTGTGACGATACTTTTGCAGCGGTAGCAGGCCAGGAATTTTCCCAGGTTCTGTCGGCAGGGGATCAAAAGGAGAGCACTGCCCGCTATCAAATCGATGTGTATCTCGACACCTCAGTGGGCAATGAATACCAGGCATCCATGCTGAAGGCCGACTTTATGTGGTATGTCAAGGAGGATGGAAGTTCATCAACCCCCTCCAGTCAGCCTTCCAGCAGCGAGAGTCCTTCTAGCGGGGCTTCTTCCGGCTCAACGCCGCCTCCTTCCAGTTCATCCGATGCGTCCGGGGGAATGATTGATCCTCCCAACACCGGTGAAGGAGGCAGTGTTTGGCTCTGGTGTATCATTGCAGCGGTCTCCTTGGGAGTGATACTGTTCGTCTCTTATAAACGCAGAAAGGATGACGCTTGCAATGAGTAATTTGAAAGCGACGAAGAAAAGGATACGCGCCTGCGTTACCGCAATTGTATTGCTGGTGGCCATGCTGGTGATCACCACAAGCGCCCTGATTGCATCCTTTGTATCGGTGGAAGACAGTATTTTTGAAATGGGTGTAGTAAAGATCGACCTCAACGGCGGTCAGACTATTTTTGACGGTTCAGATTGGAATGTAGAACCGGGTCAGGCAATCAAAAAGGATTTCACTTTGCGCAACGACAGTACGGTGGATGTGTACTACCGCCTCTATTTAGAAAATGTCACAGGTTCGCTGCAGGAGTGCCTGGTGTTTGAGATCTATGACGGTGACCAGAAGATTTACAGCGGCCGCGCCAGTGAAATGACGAAGGAAAATCCAGCCGTATGTGAAGACACTATGGCGGCGGGAGAGACCCGTACCTTGACCGCAGTGGTCAAAATGGATGAAACGGCCGGAAACCAATATCAGAACGGGAATATTTTCTTTGACTTTACAGCCGATGCCGTTCAGGTGCGCAACAATCCGGACAAGGAATTTTCTTAAACATGATAGGGGATTTGTACCTTTTAAATTGAGCGAAGCCATCCCAGCCGGAGAGGTTGGGGTGGCGGACAAAGGGCATTGTGTAAAAACAGGATGCCTTTTGTCCGCCACATGGGAAGATAGGGGAATATCGTGCAGCCATGAGTCCGGTTCTATGCGCTTAACCGGCGGCGGAAAAACATAAATTAAAAGAAAGCGCAAAAAACAGAGGAGGTTACATAACCCATGGAAGTCAAAAAGACGAGCAAAAAAACCTTGGTAGCCAGTGGACTGGCCGTTGCGGTCAGCGTCGCGCTGCTGGCTGGGACAACTTTCGCTTGGTTTACCGACAGCGTGGTAAACAAGGGCAACTCGATTCAATCGGGTACGTTAGGTATCACCGCCGAGGCTTATGAAGTTGACGCCAGCAAGGATACCTATACAATCGACGGCCTCAACGGCGGTAAAGCATTCGGCTTTGAAGATACCGCTAATGACCTGGAAAATGAAGATTATCATGTAATTCAAGAGAACAATTGGGAACCTGGCCAGAGCAATGCAAAGTTGCTGAAGGTGACCAACAACGGCAGTTTGGCTGCCAAGATCAAATTGCAGGCAGCTGTGGCAGACAGCGGTCTGGAAAATGCTTTGTGGTTTGACTTTATCAAAGTTGAAGACGGCGAAGCAGTGGGACAGTTCACCAAACGTCCCATGAGCCAGTTGGCAGATTTTGTTTCCACGATGGACAATACGATTCTGAACGCAAAGGAATCTTTGGAATTCATCCTGGCTTACGGCATGAATGAAGAAGCCGGCAATGAATATCAGGACAAGGGCTATTCTGCCGATGTCAGCATCGTCGCCACCCAGGCCACCGTGGAAGAGGACGGCTTCGGCAACGATCAGTACGACAAGAATGCTACCTATCCGGTGGCCAGCTTGGACGAGTTCAAGGACGCTTTGGACAAAGCCGAGGCCGGCGACGTGATCTCCATGAGCGACGATATTACCGTCAACGAGACCATCAACGTCACCAAGGACATCACCATCCAGGGTAACGGAGCTACTTTTGCCGCTCCTGCAAATGAGACCAGTTCTTATGCAATCAACGTTGCTTCCACCTCCGCTACAATCGAAGGATGCACATTTACTAAGGGCGTAGGCGTTCATCTGCAGCCCGGCGCAGGCGATGTGGTTATCAGCGGCTGTACCTTCAGCGGTGGTAAGAAATCGGTTTATGTCAACGGCGGCAACACCGGTTCCGTCGTCATTGAGAACTGCACCATTTCCAAATCCCTCAACATTGAAGGCGCCAACAATACCGCCAAAGATGTAACGGTTAGAAACAACGTGTTTAAAGGTGCTTCGGACGGTACTTTGACTTTGGCAGGCAATTTGGAGAATGTGGAAATTTGCAACAACCAATTCCAGGGCTTGACCGACATCCGTGTGTACAATCAGGGTGGATTCGCACCGAATTTCACCAATGTCACTGCGCATGACAATACCTATGCCAAAAATGCTCTGATCCAATTTGACAATGAGGCCGACAAGGATCAGATCACTGAGAGCAACAATACCAAAGCGTAAGGAATCAGATCTTAATTGCCGTCTCAGCCTCGGCTGAGGCGGCGGACAAAGGACATTGTGCGGAAAAGAGCAGAGTGTCTTTTGTCCGCCGAAAAACTGGAGTACGTATGGAGGAATCGGGATGAAAGCAACAAAAAGAGCGCTTATTGTAAGCGGATTTACCCTATTGGTGTGCTTTGCATTGCTGACGGGCACCACGTTTGCCTGGCTGACTGACAGTGTCTCCAACAAAGGCAATAAGATCCAGTCAGGGGCACTGAAGATCAGCGCCTCCCTCTATAGCCAAGGGGAGAATGGGATTGACATAACCATCCCCGGGTACAGTAGCCAAGATCAGGATGGAGAGGATCAAGAAACCGTTGTCTTTGACCAGGACGGATTGGATTTAACAACATCGCCGGACGATCAGCCTCTCATTGAAGAACAAGATTTTGGACCAGGCAGCACACAAGTAAAAATGATTCGAGTTTCCAACGAGGAAGACTTATCCGCCAAAATCAACTTCCGTTTTACAGTGGAAACCGATGATCTAACCAATGCCCTTTGGTTTGATTTCATCCCATTGGACAAAGCTGATCCAGAAGGGGTGAAGACAAGAACATTGGTAAAACGCCCTATGACGGAGTTATCTGATGTAGTATCGGCACAGGAGTTTTCTCTTGCCTCTGGACAAGATCAATATTTCCTGTTTGTCTATGGGATGTCGGACAATGCCGGAGGCGGCTACCAGGGTAAGAAGTTCGTAGCCGACGTGAGCATCCTGGCTGCCCAGGGTGGGGAAGAGGTCGACGGTTTTGGACATTCGTCCTACGATGAAAATGCATCTTATGATGCCGTTACAGTCAGCACTGCCTTGCAGCTGGATCAAGCTCTTCGTGTAGGCGGCAATATCAAATTGGGCGCCGACATCGATATGACCGAGTACGATGGCGGGCCTTGGGAGATTTCTCAGGATACGATCCTGGATCTTGACGGGAAACAGCTGACAATGAAAAACGGAAACGGTTCCGGGGGACAAATTGTCGTGTCCGATCCAGTGTCGTTTACCATAAAGAACGGCGGATTCACCACAGTGCCCAACGGATCCCCCGTGAATAAAGCGGTTCTTCAGTCTTATGGGACCCTGGTGCTGGAGAATATGACCATAGGAGGCGGGGATGTACATAACCTGGTGGAAGCGGAAAATGGCTTTTTGACAATGACTTCCTGTCAAGTATCCTCCACAAAGCAGGGGACAGGTACCTGGCTCGTCACCGTCGGCGGAGACAGTACCGAGGCGGTCTTGACCAACTGTTCTTTTGAGACTGGGAAAGAAAGCGCAGCCCTGTATATCACCTCACCGGCAGAGCAGGTACAACTCGCCGGTTGCACAATCAACGGCCAACCGATGGATTCCCATTAAAAGCGCGGCAAAATCTCGGCGACTGACCTACAAAACCAATGGATGGAGGAGTTATTCTCGTGAAAAAGACACTTCAGGTTATCGGAAGGGTTGTAACAGCTCTCATTTTAATTTTTTCTGTTTTCATCATGATTTTCACTGTGCTGTCTGTTACAATGGTCAACAAGGAAAATGCAACCCTCTTTGGGTATAAACCCTACATCGTCCTGTCTGACTCCATGAATACGGAATTCCAGGTGGGTGATATGGCCATCAGCAAGCAGGTAGATCCCTCCACCCTCCAGCCGGGAGATATCATCACCTATCGTTCCATCGACCCGGCCAACTACGGGGAGATGGTCACCCATAAAATTCGAGAAGCGACTACTTATGAAGGGAAGCCGGCGTTTATCACCTACGGTACCACCACCGGTGTAGACGATGCTTATCCCGCTTTGCAGGAAAATGTTTTTGGAAAATATGTGTTCCATTTGCCTAAAATGGGATATTTCTTCCAATTCTTAAAATCGACGGCAGGATATGTTACCTTGATCCTAATTCCCTTCCTTCTGCTGATTGTGCTTCAAAGCGTTAAGTTCGTACGGTTGTTCCGCCAGTACAAACGGGAGCAGATGGAGGAAGTGGATACCCAGAAAGCCGAGGCGCAGGCTCAGCTGGAGGAGGCCCGCAAAGAACGGGAGAAAACCGAAGCGATGCTGGCAGAGCTGGAGCGGCTTAAATCGCGCCTGGAGGATCAGGATCCGCCGGACAAGCCTCAGGATGGCGCTGGTCAATAAGATAGATTTGGAATAGGCGGTGATGATATGAAAGGCAAACATGCCAAGAAAAAGGAATGGGATAGGACCGTACGACGGATGCTGTCTATCATTCCGGTTTTAGTGGTGGCTCTGTCGGTATACACCATGTCGGCCTTGGCATGGTTCAGCAGTTCCATCGTGGAGAAACCCATGGAAATCGCCTCCGGCCAATACGTGAGCCAGGTGGAAATTGTAAAAGAGGAAACAGGACTGATCAATGATGACAATTTGATTGGGAAATCTCATAAAACCTCCTCTTTTCTCAATGAGAACATTGATTTAAGCGGTCTAGGGACTACACAAACAGCATATATCATTGTCTCCAATTATAATGAAAACCAATCGGATCCCGGTACGATTGCTGACGCTGATGTGGATAGCGGCACTCATAATATCCCCTTCCAGTATGAGCTGGAACTAAAGGCCGGCGGCAGTAGTGTGAACATTAAGCGCGTAGATGGAAATTCTGAGGGGACTCCTGTACAGGAAGGGACTACTGATTCTGTCGTAAAATGCGAGAGTCTGGATCCCGGAAAAAGGGATATCTATCAGGTGACTTTTACAGAGGAGCAGTTGAAAAATCTGGGTGATGTCCAGCTGCAACTGCGCACGGCATTTACAGGTTCTGCGATCTATCATGCATCCTCTTTGGATGATTTAACACAAACAGAGTATGCCCCCGGCAGTGTTGTCTACCTGATGAATAATATTGAAGAACCCGAAGCAGAGCTGACTTTTGATCAAGGAAGTTATCCCAACCTGGTGCTCAACAATTATCTGCTGAAGGTAGGGAATCTGACGGTTGAAGCCGACGAAGGGGTTTACTCCACCATGGATATCAGCGGAGGAGTTTTGGACGTCGGCGGCAAAGTCTATGATTCGGCAAAGGATACCATTGAGTCGGTTGGTGAGGGCCGTATCACCGTTAATCTTTTGGATTTGAAAGAGGAATACAGAAAAGACGGTGCAGACGACGATGCACAGGCGTTAGACCAGCTGGAGGTACAAGAGAACGAAGTTCAACAGCCGGCAGAAGAGAATCCTTCTATTTCTGATTCCAGCGTTCCTTCTGCCCCTGTTAAAGATCAAGCGCCTTCCACTTCAAAACCCAGTGAAAAGCCTTCTGTCAGTTCATCGCGTCCTGCCAGTTCTTCTTCCAGCACGTCTGCTTCGACGGCGCCTTCGGTGTCATCGCCAGACAAGGAATCGTCATCCGCAAAGCCGGCTGACAACAGCAGTGCACCATCCTCATCTCCTCCGGTTGAGCCGGACCGGACTGGCCAACAGGATGTAGCCATTGTGGAAAAGACTACAATGGACTAAGATCCCTGCCGCTTGATACAAAAAGTGAGCCATCCTCTTCCTTGTGATGAGGATGGCTTTTCTATATCCTAATAAAAGAATGGAAAATGCACAAACGCACCTTTGAGATCATAGGAAGAAAAGGAATAAATCCTATGATTTCAAAGATGCGTTTGATTTGCGACCAAGCCTATAAGCCGGGTTCTGTCGTGGACAGCCATCTATCTAGTCTACGCGTTGCCGCGCAGCTCAAGCCACCATGGGGGAACTATGGCCGGGCCAGCCATCCCCGCAGCGGTGTTGCTCCGGATAGGGTTTGCAGGGCCGCATAGTCTCCTATGCGCCGGTGAGCTCTTACCTCGCCTTTCCACCCTTACCATGTTGCCACGGCGGTATATCTCTGTTGCACTTTCCCTAAGGTCGCCCTCGGCGGTCGTTAACCGCTATCCTGCCCTGTGAAGCCCGGACTTTCCTCAAAATGCAGCCTTTCGGCCCTAGCATTTCGCGGCTGTCCAGCTTGCTCGCACCGGAAATTATAACATGAAACAACAGCACGGTCAACAGCTCTCGAAATGGAGGCGCTAGACCGTGCCATTACAGACAAAGAAAAAAGCCTTCGTTTGAAACGAAGGCTTTGATGTTGGCACCGCTCTATTTTCCCGGGCCGTTGCCAGCCAAGTATCTTCGACACTGATGAGCTTAACTACCGTGTTCGGAATGGGAACGGGTGGACCCTCATCGCCATTAGCACCAACTATGCATTCCTCTTGTGGGAACGCATATAACTATACCATATCTTTTCTGAAAAAGCAAGCACTTTTTTTATTTTTCCAAAGTTTTTTCGCCCAAGACAGATTAATCGGCAAGAAGACGGTATTCTTTCTGCAGGGAATAGACCTCTATTTCCAATTCTTCCAATTGATCCAGCCAAGGATCCACTTTGCCGGCATATTCCTCCTGAAGGGTCAGGGACGGCAAGGGATATTGTTTGGATTGTAATACGGACTGATTGATCTGAGGGATACAGGACCCAGCTTTATATTGATTAAAATCCATGTAGGAAAACAGCCCTACCAGATAACTGGGATGGGCAGGTTTTTGCACCTGTTTTAAGAAAAAGGCGTTTCCACCTATCCAGCAGGGCTGTTTGGAGCGGTAGACAGCGCCGCAGTAGGTTCCCACGCGTGTGATGATAACAGTTGGCAGTGAGATCCCTTGTGTACAGCGGTCCAACATGCGGCGGATCCCGCTGCCGTCGTAAAGGGGATAAGGGCCGTCGGTCCAGTCCTTCGCCGGTTTGTTGCCTGAATGGAATACCAAGAGATCTTCTCCATAGAATAAGGGATACTCTCCCTTCTGGATGCCCTCGCCAAAGTGATCTAAGAAGAGCTGTTCCACCATTTGACGGCAATATAGGATCTGCTGTTTTTTCAGAGAGATCATCTGTCTCAACTGTCTTTTCGTCCAAGGGGCCTGTTGTTTTGCGCCAAACAGATTCATTTGTTGGTCAGAGCCGGATTGCTCCAGTTTTCGGATAGCCTGATGCAATGTGTCCATCTTATCCTCGATGGCCTGGATTTTAGTCTGAGAGACGCCCCACACCTGGGATCGATGTCCCTCCGGCACCAGGAGATAGTGGTTGGAGGAAAGCATCTGGGGCGTCAAAAACAAGTGTGTCACCTGACCGGTCCGCATACATTTTCCCTCCAGCGATGAGGAAAACCGGGCGGTAAAGTAAACGTCTAAATCTATATCTTCCAGACGGCCGTCCCGGGCGTCGCACAGCCATACCCTTTTGGAGGGGCCGCCTCCCTGACGAAAGATCAGAAGAGCGGTGTATACGTGCACCCGAGGCTGGAAGGCGTGCAGCGGCAGCAGAATCACCGCCTGCAAACCGTGACATTCGACCAATTGCCGCCGCAGCTGTTCGTCCAAGGGATGGATACGGGAAAGGAACCCGTTGGGGACGAGGCAGCAGCATTGCCCTTTATTTTTTTCTTCCGAGAGGAAGCGGCGCAAAAAGAGGGTTTCCAGTCGGGTTTCCCCGGGATCGGCCAAACCGTTCCACCTGGATTCCTCCACATTCCCGAAAGGTGGATTGAATATCGTGGCGGAAAAAAACAGTTTCCCAGAGGGGAATGTCACATTCCTCTGGACATGGTCTGCCTTCGGCCCGTCCTGATCGACTGGATTAGGCTGTTCGCCCAGGGCCATCTGACCATCGTTTAGCTGGTGAAAGTCCGGATGCAGGCTGCCGTCCACAATGCGGCCCACAGCCAGACGGAGACATTCCACCGCCGCAGTCTCTTCCAATATCTCCCTGGCGCGATACATTTCCTGTTTTTCGTCCATGATTTCCCACCCTCTTTTACACGTCATTTCTATCGCTGACATTCCGTCAAAATACTCTCCTCAAAAGCATACCATGTTTCTCTTCTTATCGCAATTTATTTGCCTCCCAAAAGACAAAAAAATCATAGGATACCCTCCTGATTTTGTCTTTTTATCTGGTATAATAATGGAAGAGACTACCTGGGGATAACTGTGAAAAAGACGCAAGGAGGTTTTGTTATGAAAGCATTGATTACCGGTGCGAGTTCCGGCATTGGGCGCGATATGGCCCGGTCGCTGAGCCGGAGGGGAGCGGATCTGGTACTGGTGGCCCGACGGGTGGACCGGATGGAACAACTGAAAGAAGAGCTTGACACAGATGTCCAAATCATCGGCGCAGACTTATCCCAGAGCCAGGCCTGCTTTGACCTTTACGAAGGACTCAAGGATCAGGGGATCGATATTGTCATCAACAATGCGGGTTTTGGACTGTTCGGCGCCTTTGACAAAACCGACCTTCACCGGGAACTGGAGATGATCGATACCAATATCCGCGCGGTGCATATCCTGACGAAACTCTTTTTGCGGGACTTTGTCAAGCAGGATCACGGATATTTATTAAATGTAGCTTCATCGGCAGCCTTTTTGCCGGGTCCGCTTTTATCCACCTACTACGCGACGAAGTCTTACGTCCTGCGGCTGACCGAAGCGGTGTACGAGGAACTGCGTCGAAAGGGCAGCCGTGTGGGGATCAGCGTACTGTGTCCCGGGCCGGTGCAGACCGAATTTAACGAAGTGGCCCATGGACAGTTTAGCATCAAAGGATTGAGCAGCCAGAGGGTGGCGGAATACGCCGTGCGGAAAATGCTGCAAAAGGACTTGGTAATTCTCCCGGGCGGACTGATGAAGGCAACCCGATTTGCCGAACGGTTTTTCTCAGAAAAGATGTTGCTTCGCATGTGTTATCACATGCAGAAGCGCAAAATAAAACCTTAATCCATGGGATTCCAAGCAGGCTGAGGGATAAAAATTCCTTGGCCTGTTTTTTTGACGTCTGTTCCAAGAGTTTACAGAGGACTTTTTCACTTAGCTGTGTATACTAAAAGAGCAGTATACTTATGGTTTTTCCCATCGTCTCCCGAATTTGCACAAAAACCAGAGGGAAAGACGTCCATGATCCGGACCCTTCTCGTATTGACGGGGGGATGGAAGATACGGTAAAATAAAAGGAATCGCTGATTATTAAGAGAAAAGTGGGTAATTGCCGCATGAAAGATAGAAAAAAATGGAGTATATTTTCCATTGTAATGGCAGTGGCCGTCGTGGCCATCGTGCTGAGCGTCGTGATGATGAACCTGCCTATAGCACAGTCCGAACCAGAGGATAATCATGTCCGTTATTCTTATCAGGCGGTGTCGCAGCAGGACCTGGCCCAAAAGATGAGCATCCAATCGGACATTCATTATGGAGAGGCGTATCCCATGGGGGTATCCTATCCGGAGACGTCCAGCCAGAAGGTCAACGACCAGATCAAATCGTTTGTAGATTCCCAAGTAGAACAGTTCCAGACGGCCATTGCATCGTCGTCCTCGGACCAGCCGACGGGCAGCAGTACCGAACTCAACATCGACTATGAACTTTCCAGTTTCAATGAAGACATCGTCAGCGTGCTGTTTCATGTCCGTCAAAACGGCGGGGATTCCTCCCGGGATGGGCTGACCGCTATGACCTTTCACCTGGAAACCGGACAGCGTATGAACCTCAGCGACTTTTTCCAGGAAGACAGCGGATATGAGCAGTATCTATTGGACAAAGTCCAACACAGCCTACAGGATCAAAAAGTGCTGGATAAAAAGGAAAAAGGGCCGGTATCTGTGGATCAGCTCCAAAACTTCATGCTGGACGGGGACCAGATCACCTTTTATTTTACCCCAGGTTCGGTGGCGGATTCCTCTTTCGGACAGCTTCAAGTTTCCATCCCGCTGCGCCTGATGCACAGTTTTTCCTATTTTCAGTTTGACGACGATGGGACGTCGGTATCCTCCCAGCCGGAGGCATATCCCGCCGTCACCCAGCCGGAAACGCCTCAGGCTTCCGTCGGCACAAAACAGATCGCCCTGACGTTTGACGACGGCCCCTATAAGAACACCGAAAAAGTGCTGGATCTTCTGGATCAGTACAATGCAAAAGCCACCTTTTTTGTGGTGGGCAACCGGGTGGAGTATTTTCCGGAGACCATCCGCCGCATGGTTTCCTCCGGCCACTGCATCGGCAACCACACCTACAGCCACAAACGGCTGGATAATCTGAGTCCCGCCCAGGTATCGGAGCAGCTGACCAAGACCAATGAGGCGGTCAAAGAGATCACCGGCGGCTATGTACCCCAGTATGTCCGCCCGCCCTACGGCTTTTTTGATCACAACATCAAGACCATCGACGGCATGCCCATGATCATGTGGACAGTGGATCCCGGGGACTGGTCGCTGCAGGACACCGGAAAGATCGCCCAAGGGGTGATTGAAAACGCCAAGGACGGCGATATCGTGATTCTGCATGAGCAGCTGACCCAAAGCGTCGAGGCCACTGAGATCATCCTTCAGGAACTGACGGCTCAAGGATTCAGCTTTGTCACGGTGGACCAGCTGATGGATAAATAAACAGTAAAATAAGTTGTGCCGGTAAAAGACGCTTGGCATACGCCCTTTTCATTTGTGACGTCAAAGCAATCACGCGCTTTATGGCCGCTTCCGTTTGGAAGCGGCTGTTTTTTGTATCTAGATGCTTAAAAACCGGCTATTTTGATATTAAGAAGGCATAAAAATGGGCAGGATATTCTTGATGTGATATGGAAAGCATTGTATAATGAGGAGAAGATTTCGCCTGAAATCCTAGGATCAGGAGAGGTCTTTGTCCGAGAATATATGGGAGAAAGAAAGTGATCCCAACGGTGAACCGGCGCTCCTGATGCGCCCGACCTGGAGGTTATGATGAAAACGAAATTACTTACCGCCCTGGCAACCCTTGTAGAAGGATTTTTAGTCTTTTGGTTTTGGCTGCCGGCCATCAATCCCCGTTATCCCGGATTCTGGGGATTCCTGTTTTTGATGGTGGCGCTGGTGTTTGTCAACTACGCTATTTTGACCTATCTGCTGGATAAAAGGACGATTCATTTCAACGTCAAAGCCAACTACGCCAAGCCTGTTCTGATCGTGGTCGGCGTGGCGGCATTGGCCGTGGCGGGATGTGCCCTCAGCGGTATCCCGCTGTTTCGCGCAAACGACTATAAGGATCTTATCCAGAAGCAGGAAGGCAATTTTTCTGACGACATTGCAGAACTTAAGATGTCCCAGATCCCTGTGGTGGATAAGGACAGCGCCATGCGTCTGGGCAACCGGAAGATGGGCGAGATGATCGACCTGGTATCCCAGTTTGAAGTGGCCGACGATTACACGCAGATCAATTACCAGGGACGTCCTATCCGCGTCACCCCCCTGGCTTACAGCGATCTTATCAAGTGGTTCAACAACCAGAGTGCGGGAATCCCGGCCTACATCACCGTGGATATGGTTACCCAGGAGGCCGATCTCGTCCGGCTGGAACAGGGTATCAAATATTCCCCCAGCGAGTACCTTTACCGCAATCTGGAACGGTATCTCCGGTTCCATTATCCCACCAAGATTTTTGACGACGCCGCCTTTGAGATCGATGACAACGGAACCCCTTATTGGATCGCCCCGGTGATCAATTACCGTATCGGCGTGTGGGGCGGCCGGGACATCGGCGAAGTGGTGCTGTTAAACGCCTGTACCGGCGAATGCACCCTGTATCCGGTGGAAGAGGTGCCCCAGTGGGTGGATCAGGTGTACAATTCCGATATGATCATCGAACAGCTCGACTACAACGGCGCTTATCAATCGGGCTACTGGAACTCTGTTTTTGGCCAGCGGGGCGTACTGCGCACCACAGAGGGATACAATTACATCGCCAGCAACGACGACGTTTATCTCTATACCGGCATCACCTCGGTCACCAGCGATCAGAGCAACACCGGATTCGTACTGGTCAATCTGCGCACCAAGGAGACCAAGTATTATGCAGTGCCCGGTGCCCAGGAGACTTCCGCCATGAGGTCGGCGGAAGGCAAGGTGCAAAACCTGAAATACACGTCTACTTTCCCAATCCTGCTCAATGTGGGAGATCGTCCGACCTACTTTATGTCCCTCAAGGATGCGGCCGGACTGGTGAAGATGTACGCCTTTGTGGATGTGGAACGGTATCAGGTGGTGGCCACCGGCAGCACCATTGCGGAGGCCATGCATCAGTACAATGAACTGTTGGTACAAGAGGATCCCACAGCAGTGGTGTCCGAGGAGGCAAGCGGCAATGTGACGTCGGTACAATCGGTGGTCATTGACGGCAACACCTCCTACTATTTTAAACTGAGCGGATCGGATGACGTGTATGTTGCCGCCATCCAGGTCAGCGATTCCCTGCCTTTCTTGAAGGAGGGGGATCAGGTCAAACTCAAGTACTCTCAGGATGATTCTGTCCGCCGCGTCCAGGAGCTCCTGGAGATCAATCATACGCAGGCATCCCAGCCCAGCACATCGGGATCCAGTGGGACGGCATCCAATGCCCAGCAGCAGGACGATCCTGCCGAAGCATCGCAATAATGGGCCATGCGCGTCACAAAGCAAATGGAGGTATGTATGGATGGATTTATGACGCCGCCCAATCACCTAGATTTCAAGGCTAAGAAATTGTTTGACGGGATGGGGTCCATTTTAGACGGGTCGATTGCTTATGTGGGTATAAACGGGGGAGGGCCTACCACCCCACATACTCATGTGCACAGCCATTTGTTTATTGTGACGAAAGGCCAAGCCAAAATAGTGATGGATGGTAGGGAAGTCATTGTCAAAGAGAATGAGAGTTATTTTGTGGACGGTAAGATCCCCCATTCGGTTTGGAACAATGCTGCCACCGAAACGGTCATGATCGGCATTTCGGTATCGGCCAAATAGCATAAGCCGCCTGGCGACGGATGCCCGTTGCCAGGCGTTTTTATGTGGAGGGATAGGCAGAGTTTTTTTGTTCACCAAAATCACCAAGAAATGGGCCGGGATCCCCTGTGGGTTTTGCAGGGATGAGGTTTGCAAAATGCATAAAGGAATGGTATACTATTTAGTTGAATCGAAGAAAGTCGAATTTTGAAGAATGCCCCTGGTACAGCCAGGGCGCCAGAGAGTGAAAAGGATGGTTCCCATGCAAAGTCAGGAGAAAATCCGCAACGTCGCCATTATTGCCCACGTCGATCACGGCAAGACCACATTGGTGGATCAGCTGCTCAAACAGAGCGGTATTTTCCGCACCAATGAAGCGGTGCAGGAACGAGTCATGGACTCGGGCGATCTGGAGCGGGAACGCGGTATCACTATTTTGTCCAAGAATACCGCTGTGAAATACAAGGACATCAAGATCAACATTGTAGATACCCCCGGCCATGCTGATTTCGGCGGCGAGGTAGAGCGCATCCTCATGATGGTGGACGGCGTATTGCTGCTGGTAGACGCCTTTGAAGGATGTATGCCTCAGACCCGTTTTGTGCTCAAGAAGGCGCTTGCCCTGGGCAAACGTCCTATTGTGGTGGTCAATAAGACCGACCGTCCCGGAGCGCGTCCGCTTGAAGTGGTGGACGAGGTCTTGGATCTGTTTATTGAGCTGGGCGCCGACGACGACCAGCTGGATTTCCCGGTGGTGTACGCCTCGGGCCGGTATGGGTATGCCTCCCTGGATCCGGAAAACCTGGGGGAGGATATGACCCCCCTGTTTGAAACCATTGTAAACCACGTCCCTGCCCCTCAGGGGGAACTGGATGCGCCCTTCCAGCTGCTGATTTCCAGCATCGAGGCCGACGATTATGTGGGCCGAATCGGCGTAGGACGTGTGGAGCGAGGCCGGGTCAGGATGGGACAATCGGCAGCTCTGTGCAAGCCGGACGGGACTCATACTATGGTGAGGATTTCCCGCCTGTACCAGTACCAGGGTCTCAAACGGGTGGAAGAGGAATCGGCCGAACTGGGCGATATTGTGGCGGTATCGGGCGTCACGGATCTGGGCATCGGCGAGACGCTGTGCGATCCCGAGCACATTGAACCCCTGCCTTTTGTACAGATCGATGAACCCACCATCTCCATGATGTTTATGGTCAACACCTCTCCCTTTGCGGGCAGAGAAGGAAAATATGTCACCTCCCGGAATATTCGGGACCGTCTCTTTAAAGAGATTGAAACCAATGTGGCCTTACGGGTCAAAGAGACAGAGTCTTCCGACACCTTTGAGGTATCGGGCCGAGGCGAACTGCATCTGTCCATTCTGATCGAGACCATGCGCCGGGAGAACTACGAATTTGCCGTGTCCCGTCCGAAGGTCATCTTTAAGGAGATAAACGGGAAACGCTGTGAACCTATTGAACATCTGATGATTGAAGTGCCAGAGCAGTATGTGGGCGCCGTCATGGAGAAGCTGGGCACCCGCCGGGCCGAGATGATCAATATGGGGACGCGGGAAACCGGCACCACCCATCTGGAGTTTAAGATTCCCGCACGGGGCCTGATGAGTTACCGGTCGGAATTTTTGTCCGACACAAACGGCAACGGCATCATGAACCATGTGTTTGACGGATATGAACCGTACAAAGGGGATATTATACAGCGCCAGCAGGGTTCCCTGGTCGCCCATGAGACCGGTGAAGCCACAGGCTATGGCCTTTGGAATGCCCAGGAGCGTGGGACCTTGTTTGTCGGACCGGGCACAGAGGTATACGAAGGTATGATTGTGGGACGTTCTCCCCGCAATGAAGACATTGTAGTAAATGTGTGCAAGAAAAAGCACGTCACCAACACCCGTGCCTCTGGTTCGGACGAAGCCCTCAAATTGACCCCTCCCACCATTCTCAGCCTGGAGCAGTCGCTGGAGTTTATCACCGACGACGAATTGGTGGAGGTCACTCCCAAGAGCATCCGTATGCGCAAATCCATCTTAAGCAAGGAATTGCGCATGAAGAAGGCCGCAAAGAAGTAAGGGAATCCATTGGATGGATCGTCAATTAGGAAATCAAAAAGGCCGGAGCCCTAGGGCAACGGCCTTTTCGTTATGAGAAAGGAGACGAAAAAGGAAAGTGGAAAATGTATTGGAAGCGCGTTGGATTCGGCCGGGCGGACAAGTGGACGATGCTTTGGCCATCCGTTTTGAAGTTTTTTGTGATGAACAAGGATACGGCCGGGATGAGGAAGTGGATTCGCTTGATGCATGCAGCTGGCATGTGGTATTGTACGACAAGGAAGGAATCCCGTCGGCGACCGGCCGGGTCATCGATGAGGGCAATGGGATTTTTTCCATCGGCCGGGTCTGTGTAGCAAAGAGACTGCGGGGGATGCAGGCCGGCCGGAAATTGATGGAACTCCTAATGGATAAGTGCTGGGATCTGGGAGCTGGAAGCATCCAGCTCAGCGCTCAGGTAAGGGCGCAGGGATTTTATGAGCGTTTGGGATTTGTGGCTGGCGGGGCGGTCTATATGGACGGCCATGTTCCACACATCCACATGACCCGGGCAAGGCCCATGGCCGATTCGCGCCCTGAGCGGGGATAAGGAAGAGGAAAGGTGTCCCGCGAGGCCCGGGCAAGGCCCATGGCCAATCCGCGCTCTGAGCGGGGGATAAGGAAAAAAAGAATATCCCACGAGGGAGAATAGTTATTTTGGACTACGGTTCCGACAGATGGTGTTTGCCAGGATCACTGTTATGACAGCCACTACTATAACGATAACACAAAAGATGCTTGCTACATGCTTTGTTACCGGTTCCCCAGTCAGACAGAAGATGATGAGAACCAAATCGATAATTCCCGTGCCTCCCCCATGACCCTACGAGGCCTTTTATAATTATACTTTTGCTTTTCCTCATCACTCATGATATTATAACACGCCATCAACCAACCGCCCTTTCCACTCCAAAAGACGACAGTTAAGATCGTAAAAAAGATCACAAAGATATATTCGACTCGCATTATCTTGTCCACTCCTCTATTTTTGCTGGCTCTATTATACTATCACCAATCGATTTTTTAAATATAGCATTTATAAGAATGGGCGTTATCCGAATCGATAAAAAGAGGGATTGGTAATTTTTATAAAATTTTGATCAAAAAATTTTATTCAGACGTTCACGCTTTGTTACATTATTTTTCACAATTGTATTTTATAATAAAGCCAGCAAGTAAAATACAACACATAAAGGAGATCATTAACCTGTGAGCAAAATCCAAAAAAGTCCTAGGGTGCTGGTCTGTGTCACCGACCAGTATTCCTGCGAGCGGCTCATCAAAGCTGGCAAGCAGTTGTCCGACTCCATGGGTCTTCCCCTACAAGTGCTTAGCGTGCAGCCCGCAAGCAGCAGCGTCCAGGAACGAGGAAAAGCTCTGGATTACCTCTATCGTCTTGCCGCCAGGTACGACGCGTCCATGACTATTTATTATCATAACGACAGCGCCCTTATGACGGCGGGACATATTAAAAAATACCGAGTCCGCCAAGTTGTGACCGGCATGCCCGGCCAGGTGGGAAGCGGTTTTGTGGAAGTGCTGCACACCCTTTGCCCGGAGGTGCCCATTACTCTTATCTCTCAAAATGGCGAGCAGTTCCATATTACGCCGGCGCCGGAAGAGGCTGCTGCTGTTCAGTTCGCCATGGCTTAAAGACTGCATTGCCCGGCTCAAACGGTGACAAGATCGAAAAGAAGTCGGTGTCCACGTGCAGAACAATAGGAAAATGTGAAATCGAAAGTCTGTTGGATCCTAAGGGGTCCGGCAGACTTTTTTATGCGGAAAGAGAGTTTGATTTAAAATCGGATTTGTATTCGAAAACAAATGCAAATGGGAAGGAAATCCATCCTTTTTCCATTTGTTTTAAAAAGGAGGAATGAATGCCCAAAAAATCAAGCCGTTTGGATCATATAGTATAATATTTTACAGGATATATAAAAATATTACAGATGCTTTTTTAATGAATTAGAGTTATAATGTAGACAATATGTGAAGAGTATCGGTTGGTGCAGCAACGGTTAGATCAAATTGGTCTGAAGGCTGAGCAACGGATACTCTTTGCCAAATAAAGAAAGAGGTGTATAACAGGGATGAAAAGAAGATGGATTAGCATGATGACTGCTCTGGTCATGATGGTGTCCATGGTGCTGACTAGTCTTCCTGCAGTAGCGCAGGAGACCACGCCGGACGACTTCGATCAGATCCGCACCAAATGGCAGCATATGGCCATGGGCGGCGATTACGATGAGAACGATCCCCGTATGCAGGTCCTGCTTCAGTCGATCAACGATGTAGCACAGGATTTGCTGGATCGTATCAACCCCGACCCTACTCCTGACTGGGGCGACAACGACTATCTTTGGACGGAGTACATGTTAGGCAAACGCAAGAGTGCCTATGACGACTCCAACAACGTTCAGTTTTCCTACCGCAATCTGCGGAACATGGCCATTGCCTACCAGACCAAGGGCTGTGACCTGTATAAGAATGAAGAGCTGAAAAATGAGATTTTCCGCGGTTTGGAATATCTCTATGAGTATCACTACTATCCCGCCATGTATGGCACAGGCGATCACAGCGGCCGTTACGGCAACTGGTTTACCTGGCAGGTGGGAGGTCCCATCTATTTGTCTGAAGCTACGCTGCTGATGTACGATGAGATGGATCTTGAAACCGTACAGAAGTACGCCACCATTGCCCGGGACGGTGCTAATACATACAGCGGCGGTTCGGGCGCCATCACCAACCCCAACGAAGGCGCCAATGGCCTGTGGCATAACCGTGTCCTGATGCTGACTGCCATCATGCTCAAGGACGGCGATATGATGCAGGATGTTTCCGATGCTGTTCCGTACTACATCCAGTACGTCAAGAGCGGCGACGGCTATTATCCCGACGGTACCTTTGCCTTCCACGGCAACTTCGTATACAACGGCGGCTATGGCAAGGAAGCATTTTCAGATATTTCCCACTTCTTCCTGCTGTTGAGCGATTCTCCCTGGGAGATCCCGCTGGACAAAGCAGAGGCTTTCTATCAGATCGTCCGCGACAGCTATGCTCCCCTGATGTACAAAGGCATCTTCATGGATATGGCCCGCGGCCGTGAATTGACCCGTACCGATACCACCGATGCTTACGCTGGTATCACCATGTCCCTGTCCTTCCTGATGACCAGCAAATTCGCTCCGGACGATGTGGCCCAGGAGTTTGAAGGCATGATCAAAAACTGGATGGACAATGACTTTGCCATTGAAACCATGCAGCATGGCGCTGGCGTTGCCTGGTACATGTTCCCGGTTTACAACCTGGCCGAGACTCTGCGCATCCTGGATGACGATTCCATCGAGAAGGTGGAACTGGATCAGCCCAGCCGTCAGTGGGGACGCGGCGCCCGTACCATCCATCATTCCGATGACTATAGTGCTGCTCTCTCCATGACGTCCAAGACCATCCGGTCTTATGAGCAGGGCGACAGCAACACCAAGGGCTGGTACACCGGCTGGGGCCAGCTCTACATCTACACCAACGACGTCGGCCAGTACAGCGGCCTGAGCAAGCCCACCATCGATTGGGAGCGTTTGCCCGGCGTCACTTCTGTGGCCACCATGCATCCGAGTACCCAGTATAACGGTGCAGCCTTTGTCGGCGGCGCGACCCTGAACGGCTTGTACAGTGCCACCGGTATGCAGGTGCAGACCCAGAGTCCCACCAGCCTGGAGGCTAAGAAGTCCTACTTCTTCTTTGACGATGAAGTAGTGGCCATAGGCTCCGACATCACCAGCAGCAATGCTAATACAATCGAAACCACTTTTGAAAACCGCCGCATCGAGGGCGACAATGCTCTGGTCATCGACGGTGAGAAGATGCCCAATGAACTCGGTTGGCAAGAGACCCTGGAGGATGTCAACTGGGCCTTCATGGAAGGCAATGTGGAAGGCTCCGACATCGGTATCTACTTCCCCGAGGGCACCACTCTGAATGCTAAGAGAGAAACCCGTACCGGAAAGTGGTCCAGCCTGGGTTCTTACAACCCCGATGAAACCGAATATTCGGCCAACTGGCTGACCCTGTGGCAGGATCACGGCTCCAAGCCGGAGAACGGTTCTTATGAATACGTCCTGCTGCCCGGTATGACCCAGCAGCAAGTGGAATCCTATGCCAACAACAGCGATGTGGAAATCCTGCGCAATGACTCCGATGTCCACGCTGTATATAAGAAGAGCCTCAACATCTTGGCTGCAAACATGTGGAATGGCGGCAGTCTGGATGCCATGGGCACCAGTAACTTCCTCACTGTGGACAAGCCTGCCACTGTGATGGTTCAGGAGACCAACAAGGGTCTTGATATCTCCCTCACCGATTCCACCCAGCAGGCCGACACCGTAACCCTGGAAATCAACCGTGCAGCTTACGGCGTCTCCAGCAAGGACGAGAGAGTGAAGGTTATCCAGACTTCTCCTTCCATCATCCTGGAGATCGACACCAAAGATGCTATCGGCACCCCCATCGAAGCCAGCATCTCTTACACTCCTGTGGATGCTCCTGAAGCTACTGAGATCCTCTCCACTGAACTGGTGGACGATACGCTCAACCTGACCTTTAAGAATGCCGACCGTGCCGAGGGTTATATCCTGCAGTACGGCACTGAATCGGGTGTATACACCGAGTCCATCACCGTTACTTCCCCCAAGGCTTCCATCCAGGGCCTGGAACCTGACACCACCTACTACTTCGTGGTGAAGGCGTTTAACGACAGCGGTGAAAGCGCTCTTTCGGAAGAGAAGAGCTATACCATGGGCAATACCCGCCGCCTGGTGGACAACTTCGACGATATGTCCAAGATGGCCAGCTATTCCGACGGCTGGGCACTGGATCAAACCAATGCCGACACTTACTTTAACGGCGATACTTCTCGTCTGAAGAGAAACGACGCCGACAAGACCAATCGTGCAGAAGAGATCGTATACTACACTCCCGATCCCGAAAACTTCGAGATTGTGGTTTATGACTATGGCCGTGAAGAAGGCAAGAACACCATCTTTGAAGCCTTTGGTTCTGCCGACGGCAAAACCTGGACTCCCATTGATATGAATAGGGAAGGCGAAGTCAAGAAAGACACTTGGCGTAAAACGGTTTACACCAATGCAGCTGAACTGGATTCTTCCTACAACTATATCAAGTTTGTAGTGTCCAACAACGATAAGATTTGGGCTCCGCAGCTCTCCACCCTGACCATTGATTACGCTTATACCAACGATCGTATGGTGATGGACACCATGCTGGATGACAGCAAGGCGTTTGAGACCACCGGTAACTTTGCCTACATGACCACCGACGGCACCGATTTTGACGGCGATACCGATGTGGCATACAGCACCGATACCGTTGGCACCAGGCTCTACAGCTTCACCAACATCGAGAGCGCATCCTTGACCTACTATGCTACCGGCACCAGCGGCGCTATCCAGCCCTATGCCGAAGCTTCTGTAGACGGCAAAACCTATGTGCCGGTGAGCACTTCCTTTGAAAAGGATGCAAGCAGCACCAGCGAGAAATACGGCAAATACATCAGCGAATTTACCGACCTGCCGGAAGGTGCTAAGTACCTGCGCGTCACCATTGACCGCAACGGTTGGGAAGGTGAAGAAGACGTTTACTGGACCGACTTGAGCCTCTCTTACAAACATGAAATCCAGCCTATTGAGCAGGTGAAATTTGCAAACGGCCAGCAGGAAGCCGTCATCGGCTACAGCGATACTCCCTCCGTCAAGGTCGCTCCTATGAACGGCTCCGGCGAACTGGTCTACTCTTCGGATACAGAGGCCGTCCTTACCTTCGAAGGGGACACCATGGTTCCTGTCCAACAGGGCAACGCCAACATCACGGTTAACGTGTTGGGCACCGAAGTATCTGATACCATTCCGGCCCGCGTTTCCCGCAACCTGGCTATGAACAAATCGGTGACTTCTTCTGCAGTAAACGGCATGTATCCTGCCACCAATGCAGTGGACGGCAATATGCTGAGCCGCTGGCAGTCGGCCGATGAACAGGACGCTTGGCTCCAGATTGATCTGGGCAGTGAAAAGTCCATTGATGCCTTTGACATCACCTGGCAGCAATACGGCAAACAGTATAAGATCCAGGTCTCCGACAATGGCCAGGACTGGGAGGACGCTTTTGTCCAGACAAGCGGCAAAGGCGGCCATGAATGGATCGCTCTGGATCAACCTGTAACCACCCGCTACATTAAGATGCAGGGCATTGAAACCGACAGCTGCTACTCCATTTTTGAATTCCGTGCTTTGTCCTTTACCGATTCGGAAGACCCCGATCCTATTTCCACCAACGTGGCTCTGGGCAAAGAAGCCTCGGCCAGCAGCCTGGATTCCAGTTCCCTGGTTGCTTCCAATGCCGTCGATGGCGACGAGACCACCCGCTTCTCCACTGCCCGTACCGATGACGAGTGGTTTGTGGTAAACCTGGGCAGCGTCTACACCCTGACCGATATCAACATCCTTTGGGAATCTGCTTACGGCAAAGAATATAAACTCCAGGTTTCCGATGACAATTCCAGTTGGAAAGACGTAGTCCATGAGACCAACGGCGCCCAAGGCTGGAAGAAACACTCCTTTGAACCTGTCTCCGGCCAGTATGTCCGCATGTTGGGCATCCAGCGCGGAAGCAAGTATGGCTACTCTTTCTATGAGTTCCAAGTGATGGGCTATGGCAATACCGATCCTGTGGAAATCAACAGCATTGCCTTTGAGAAGGATCAATACAATGTCCTGTGCGGCAACAAGGTCAGCTTGGGACTTATCACCGATCCTGCGAATGCTACCGCTTCCAGCTTCCAGTGGGAGAGCCTGAATAAGGATATCGCCATTGTGGATCAGTCCGGTAATGTGACCGCGCTTGTTCCCGGCGAGGCTACGATCCAGGTTTCCAGCGTACTCAATCCTGAGGTGAAAGCCACCTGTAAGATTGTCGTTGAGGATTACAGCGGTATGCCCACCCCGGTAGAAAGCGTCACGATGAGCGGCAAAGTCAACTACATGGATGTGGATGAACAGATCACTCTGTCGGCCACTGTTGCTCCCGACGATGCCATGACCAAGAATGTCAAGTGGACTTCCAGCGATGAATCCATCCTGACTGTGGACAATAACGGCAACGTTACCGCTTTGAAACCCGGCATTGCGACGATCCGCGTTACCAGTGCCGCTGATGCAAACATCTATGATGAGTGCACCATTGAGGTCAGAGAACCTGAGGTTCCGGATACCATTACCGCGGAAACCGACAAGGATACTTATGACGTCAACGAGACCATCACGATGACCATTAAGACTCCTTTGGATGTAAACAGAGTGGCCCTGCGCAATGAGCGCGGCAACTACATCACCTTGTTGGATGTCCACAGCAAGCAGGAAGACGGCCAGAAGGTCTGGACGGTCAAGACTGCAGTGGGAAGCTACGGCATCGGCCGCGTTCTGTCTGTAATGGTCGACCGTGGCGAAGGCCTTGTGGAAGGTACCACTATCACAGTGGATATCGTGAAACCGGCAGCTCCTGCAGCAGAAGTTTACTCCGCAGAGATGCAGAGTGAAGTCGCCAATGTCAATGAATCCTTCACCGTTAAGGTTAAGACCAATCTCAACGCCACTAAGCTGGCTGTCAAGAATGAGAATGGCCGTAACATCAGCTTTAAGGTACTGGATTGTGTCGACGAAGGCGATGTAAGAACCTATACCATCTCCATGAGCGTAGGCACTGCTGGTATGAGAGAGTTCACCTTCCTGGCTGCCAACGAAGATGGCGTCTGGACAGAAACAGGTGCAACTGCTTCCATCAAGATTGTTTCGAATGCCATTATCTACTCCGCGGAGATGCAGAGTGAAAGCGCCAACGTCAATGAACCCTTCATTGTTAAAGTGAAGACCAGCCTCGATGCTACGAAATTGGCTGTGAAGAACGAGAACGGCCGCAACGTCAGCTTTGATGTCCTGGATTGTGTCGACGAAGGTAACGTGAGAACCTATACCATCTCCATGAGCGTAGGCACCACCGGTATGAGAGTATTCTCCTTCCTGGCTGCCAATGAAACCGGGAAATGGTCTGCGATGACGGTAGAAGCTTCCATCAACATCACTGTAAAACCCATCGTCTATTCGGCCGATATCCAGGTTGAAACCGCAAAGGTCAACGAGCCTTTCGAAGTAAAGGTTACGACCAATGTAGGTGCTACGAAATTGGCTGTAAAGAACGAGAATGGCCGCAACATCGGTTTCGATGTTCTGGGCTATGAGGACGAAGGCGATAAGAGGACCTATACCATCTCCATGAGCGTAGGCACTGCCGGTATGAGAGTATTTTCTTTCCTGGCTGCCAATGAACAAGGCCAATGGTCTGAGATGAGTGCAGAGTGCTCGGTCGTTATCACAAAATAAGAACTCAAAAACCTGTAAAGATTTTTGAGCGATCCTACAAAAGCGTGCAGTCCTATCTGGGGCTGCACGCTTTTTGTAATGATACCGGAAAAAGAAAAGAAGTTCCAATTGTTTCCACGAGACGGAAAAGGGGTATTGCAAAGATGGGAAAGGGGGATTATAATGAGGAATAGAAAGGCAGGAATGATTTTAGCCTGACCTTAGGATTTTTCCCTCTGCGTCCGGAAAATGTGACGCGGTCTTAATCTAAACAAAGGATGTGCATTTTATGGCTCAGATTACCAAAGATACCATCATCGGTGATATTCTTGATATGGATGAATCCACTGCCCCTTATTTCCTGGAGATCGGCATGCATTGTCTGGGTTGTCCCGCTTCCCGCGGCGAGACTCTGGAAGAAGCCTGCCAGGTTCACGGCGTGGACGTCGATCAGCTGCTCCAGAAGCTCAACGCCCATATCAGCAAATAAGAGAAGAAGTTTTATTCTCTGGTCTAGAAGCAAAGAGGGTCCGGGCGTTTGTCGAGATCGCCTGGGCCCTTTTGAGTTTTGATGTCTGAGAGGGAGGTTCATGGTTGAAAGAGCATCCTTTTTTATTGGATAACCGCTTAAATCAGTGCGCCTGTTTTATCCGTCCAGGGAGCCGTATGGTAGATGTAGGGACCGACCATGCATATCTCCCTGTATGGCTGACGAGACGGGGAATATGTCCCCATGCCATTGGGGTGGATATCCGGCCCCAGCCTCTGTCTCGGGCACGGGAGACGGTGGAGAAATACAGGGCCGAAGATCTAGTGGATCTTCGGTTATCGGACGGGCTGGATCAGGTATCGGCCCACGAAGTGGATGATATTGTGGTGGCCGGCATGGGTGGAGAAGTCATTGCCGGGATTCTGGAAGCAGCTCCATGGCTGCGGGATAAGGAAAAACGGCTGATTTTACAGCCTATGTCCCGGGCAGAATGTTTGAGGGAATATCTATTTCAGCATGGCTTTGAGCTGGAAAAAGAGGAGATTGTCATGAATAACCGCCGGCTTTATACTGTCATGCAGGCATTTTTTACCGGCCGTGTTGTCAACGCCACTCCCCTGAGCCTTTGGGCGGGCCGGCTGACCCAAAGCCGATCCCCGTATGCCCCTGCTTTTTTGCGCCGTCAGGCACGGCATCTGCGTAATTGTGCCCAGGGCCAAGGGGAAGGATATCTGACGGCAGCCTTGCAACTGGAAGCGGCAGCCGATGCATTAAGCGCACATCTCCCCGCGTTGCGTTAGCCGTAAACACTCAGAGAAGGAGATTATGAGTATGATTACTGTGGGACAAATTTACAACTACTTAGATCAGATTGCCCCCTTTGACTACCAGGCCGATTGGGATAACAGTGGCCTTCAGGTGGGGTCTTATGACGATCCGGTGGAGAAGGTACTGGTGGCGTTGGATGTCACGCCTCAGATCATTCAGGAAGCTCAGGATATGGGTGCCCAGATGATCGTCAGCCACCATCCGGTTCTTTTTCACGCTGTCAAACGGCTCGAAAAGGAATCCATTCCCTATCAGTTGGCCAAAGCGGGTATTGTATCGGTGGCATGCCATACCAATTTGGATACGGCTCCCGGCGGTGTCAATCACTGTCTGGCCTCCCGGCTGGGACTTGTGGATCTCCAGCCGCTCAACTGGGATACCAGCCGTAATTTTTATAAGATGACGGTATTTTGTCCCAGTGATCATACGGAAAAGGTATACCGTGCCATGACCCAGGCCGGTGCTGGAACGTTGGGCAATTATTCGGGATGTGCCTTTACCACGCCGGGTGAGGGGAGGTTCATCTGCGAAGAGGGTTCGCGCCCCTATATTGGGGAAGAGGGGAAAGAAGCCACTGCAAAAGAAGACCGTCTGGAAATGCTGGTGCCGCCGGAGAGAATCAAGGCGGTACGTGCCGCCATGCTGGTGAACCACCCTTATGAACAGCCGGCTTATGACATTGTAGAAACCAGTTCCGTCCGCCGGAACACCTCTTTTGGTCTGGTGGGCAAGCTGACTTTCGATGCACTGTCCCCTCAGCGCTTCGCCTACTATGTCAAAGAACAGCTGAAAGCGCCTGGCGTACGATTTGTACCGGGCAATCGGGACGTGTCCAAAGTAGCCGTGCTGGGCGGAGGCGGGGACAGCAGCCTTCATGACGCCATTCGTTCAGGAGCCGATGCCTTTGTCACAGGCGAATGCAAACATCACGTGCTGCTGCAGGCGGCGGACGCCGGCATCACATTTATCGATGCAGGGCATTTCTTCACAGAGAATGTGGTAGTGCCCGCCTTGACCGATAAATTAAAAAAGCAATTCCCGGAAGTGGAATTCAAAGCATCTCAATTGGTAAGCGATCCGTCTCAGTGGATGTAACAATCAAAAACCGGTCTGCATGATAGAAATGCAGACCGGTTTTTATCGCTCAAAAGAAAAGGTTATGTTGTAAAATCCTGCCCCTCAAATAATTCTTGAAGCATCCGCTGGCGGTTTCCTAAAAACTGCTTGGTGATGATGTAATGTTCCGTCCGTTCGTAAGGGGTTAAGGTCAATTCCCCGTCCTCAATAAGATAGATGTCGGCATCCGGATATCCCATGAGGATGGGGGAATGGGTGGCGATGATAAACTGGGAACCGCCTTGTACCAATTGCCGCATCCGGGCAAGGAGGGCCAGCTGACGGGAAGGGGATAAGGCCGATTCCGGCTCATCCAGGAGATAGAATCCCTGTCCCCGAAAGCGGTTGAGGATCAGGGAGAAAAAGCTCTCGCCGTGGGATTGCTCGTGGAGGGAACCGCCGTACTGCTGCAAGAAGCGTTCCCGGGTCGCGGGATCGACGGCGGCCAGATGATCCACCTCGGTGGAGACGTTATAAAAGCTCTCGGCCCGCAGAAAATAGCCGTCGTGGGGCGAATAGGGGGCCTTTACCAGAGTGATATCCCGGTAGAGGGGGGAATGACTGTCTTGGGTGGAGAAACGGAAATTGCGGGAACCGCCCTCTGGATTAAAGCCGTAGCCTACGGCGACGGCCTCCAGAAGAGTGGATTTTCCAGAACCGTTCTCACCGCAGAGAAAGGTGACAGGTTTTGAAAAAGAGAGGCTCTCAAACTGCCGTAACACCGGCAGACAATAGGGATACTTGTCCCACTGCGTGATCCGGTCCCGCTTGAGGATAAGGCGTTTCACATATACCATGTCAATCCACCACAAAAGGACGGACGTCCTCCAAAAGCTGCTGATCCACCATGGCTCGCACCAGAAGTCCCTCCGGCAAATACTGTTCCTCCAAAATAGAACCGTTGCGGCGGATACGTGCGGCAAGGCCAGCCTTCTCAAAGGGGATCAACAGCTTCATACGGCGATGAATCTGGGGCAGGGATTGATCGATGGCATCCAGCAGCCCTTCGATTCCAGTGCCGTACCGGGCTGAGATACATACGAATTTTCCCACATGGGGGAGATGCGATGGGTCGGTCAGAAGGTCGCACTTGTTCAATACCGGCAGGATGGGCGTTTCTCCGCAATTGAGGGATTCAAGCAGATCCTTGGTCACGCTCAGATGCACCGACGCTTCCGGACTGGAGGCATCGCATAGGTTTAAAATAAGATCGGCCTGAGCGGCTTCCTCCAGGGTGGAATGGAACGCCTCCACCAAATGATGGGGGAGATTGCGCACCAAGCCTACTGTATCGATTAAAACCACATGACGTCCGCTGGGCAGGCGCAGGGAACGGGCGGTGGGATCCAGGGTGGCAAACAGTTTATCTTCCGCCAGTACGCCCGCTTGTGTCAAGGCATTCATCAGTGTGGATTTCCCAGCATTGGTATACCCCACCAGTGCGACGGTGGGAATGTTATTTTTTTTCCGCCGGTGCCGCAGGTTTTGCCGCCGCTTGTTGGACTCCGCCAGCTTCTGTTTGAGGGATTCGATGCGGCGACGGATGTGACGGCGGTCGGTTTCCAGCTGTGTTTCACCGGCGCCGCGGGTGTGGGTGCCCGAACCGCCTCCGATACGGGACAAAGCAGTTCCCTGTCCGGAAAGACGGGGCAGCATATATTGGAGCTGCGCCAGTTCCACCTGCAATTTGCCCTCACTGGACTGGGCACGGCTGGCGAAAATCTCTAAAATAAGCATAGTGCGGTCTATGACCCGGATTTTTAACTCCCTTTCCAAATTGCGCAGTTGAGTGGGGGACAGTTCCCGGTCGAAAACCACGACATCGGCTTCCTGCGTACTGCATAGCTGGCGGATTTCCTCCAACCGTCCGGATCCGATACAGGTGGCTTTATCCGGTGATTCCCGGCGCTGCATAACGCTGGGACCCGGCTCATAACCGGCGCTTTGAAGCAATTCGTGTAATTCATCCAGGGAAGCTTCGGCGTCGTACACGCCCTCTCCGCAGTCCACCGCCACCAGAATGGCGCAAGGGGATGCAGTTTTCGTTTCTTCTTGTTGCATGGATCATTCTCCTTTAGCCCTTTGGGAAGGGTCTGGCCACAGCGCGGTATATGAATTCCCGTCCTGGTTCCAATTGATTGTGATACAGCCGCAGCTGACAAGCAACATGATAGCACGGATTGCTCCGGAAAAAAAGAGGATCTCCTCACTGGACCAAGATAAGATCTACAAAAAATTGTATTTTTGAAGCCGATACTTGCCAATCCGGGAATCAAGTATGGTACAATAACGACAGATTACTGGGAAAAACGCAATAAAATATGCAGGGATTGAGCTTATCAAGCGACTGATCCGAAGAAATCTGGATTTTATACACAGTTTTTTTTGTAGTATTATAAAAAATATGAAAATATTGTCTCACTCAGCTTGTCAAAAAAAGAAAATTATAGTATGATAATCCTATGAGGTTGTCAGATTCCGCAGATAGACAACCTTTTTTTGCACGGTTTATGTGAAGAAAATTCACATAACGTTACCGGACAGTGATCGAAAAAGGTCATCCCCCTACATCTGTGCAGGGGGATGAAGATTGGTCTGAGCAGGTCCGTCCACCACCGAACCATCGGCGGTGAACCGGGAGCCGTGGCATGGACAATCCCAGGTTTGTTCGTCGGCATTCCAGGTGAGTTCGCATCCCATGTGGGCGCAGGTGGGCTTGACGGCGTGAAGATGCCCTTGGGGATCTTGGAACTCTCCAGCTTTGCCCATCACGCCGCGGGCCACTGTGGCGCCATCCCCGGGTTGAGGATGGGTTTTGCGCTGGGGAGGAGCCATCTTATCCACCGTGAGGCCTTTGATAACGTCCCCGGCGGATGACAAAAGCGTACTGGCCGACAGTCCAAGCTGAAATCTGCGGGGCGTAAAGATCTCCTCCCAAGGGTTCACATTTCCCTTTATCATATCCCCCAGCAGAAGGGCTGCCATCATGCTGCTGCTCATCCCCCATTTGCCGAAACCGGTGGCCACATACAGGTTGTCCAGCTTGGTGGAATAATGGCCGATATAGGGAATGTTATCCAGTGTCATGCAGTCCTGAGCCGACCACCGTGATACCACCTGGGCCTCAGGATAAAGGGAAAGAGCCGCCTGTTCCAGCGCCTCAAAGCGGTGGCCTTTTGGATCCCGGCCGCATTTGTGCCCTTCACCGCCCATCAGTACGAGATCACCCTGTTGGCGGAAGGAGTAACCTTTGGGACTGGCATCGATGTACATGCGTTGCACCGGTTTCGCGCCCTTGAGGGCCACCACATAGGATCTTTTTTGGTACATGCGTAAAAAATAATACCCCGGCGTATTGACAAAGGGATAATGGGTGCATACCACAATCTGATCGGCCCTGAGCTTGCCTTCCCCGGTGGAGACGGTATCCTTCTCAATGGACAGCGCTCGGGAATGCTCGTAGATGGTGAGATCTTTTGACGCCCACTTTAAAAATTTCAGCGGATGAAACTGTGCCTGTCCGGGCATCTCCAGTGCCCCCAGAGTGTGGAAGGGAAGATCGGGTGTGTCCACCATGGTATAGGGGATATCCAACTGTTTTGCCGCTTTTTCTTCCCGTCTGAGAAGCTGGAGGTCTTCCTCATGTACAGCGTAGCAGGCGGCCGATGTACTCTTAAAATCGCAGTCCACCTGATTCTCTTTGATCAGCTTTTGATATTGTTCCACTGCCGCCTGGTTTGCCTGGTAGTAGAGCTTTGCTTTATAAGCCCCCATGCCGCTGACAAGACGATCGTAGGGCAAGCGGTGCTGACACGTAATTTTAGCCGTGGTATGGCCGGTAGTGCCGCCGCCGATGCGGTCGGCCTCCAGCACAGCTACCTTAGCGCCGTCCTGCTGGAGCTTACGGGCGCATAAAATGCCGGCCAGACCTCCGCCGATGACCGCCACGTCCACCCGATGCTCCCCGCGCAGCGGCTCATACTGGGGCAGGGAAACATCGCTCATCCAAATAGATTCATGCATTGGGTTAGCCTCCTATTTTTTCAATGGATAAAAATAGGATTCCCGGCCCGGATGCGGAATACACCACAAGACACAGGGAATTTCAAAACCAGTTTGATTGTGATTTCAGGTTATCGAAAAGGATGCCTGGAAGTCAAACGGGAGTTTTCATACGGCCGGTAAAAAGGAGGGTCCGTTTTATGTACACACAGCGTTTAAAAGAGCTGCGAAAACAACATCATCTTAGTCAAGAGGAATTGGCCAATATCTTGCACTGTTCCCAACGCGCCTATTCTCATTGGGAAAATGGGGTGCGGCATCTGCCCATCGACATGCTCATTGCGCTGGCGCAATATTATCATATCAGCACCGATTACATATTGGGACTTTCCGATGAGGGTTATATTTATCTCTATGGAGAGAATCAAGGGAACCGATACTTTTAGGCAAAAGGGAAAAATACATTCCAGTTGCGCGTCATCTCTTAACAAAAGGATAAAAACAGTGTAAAATAGAGAGATAAACGTCAAAATTGGAGTGTCCCCATGAGCAAACAGGTTTCACAATTTGAGGCATCAAAAACCGTATCTTCGGCAGTGCTGCCGCCTTTACGCATCGATAAGGCTTATGTATTGAGCCATGCCACCCACCGTCCCGCCTATTTCAAGGGATTGGTGTTGTTCCGCAGCGGCATGGTGCATGTGGATACCACCGCCGGCCGTCTGGGAGAGCTTTACTGCCGCATCGGAGACCACCCCACTGTGACAGTGCACTTCCATCCCGACGGCACGTTAGGGGAGGTATTCTGTCCCGCCTGTTACGGCCACGTCCAAAACGGATGGTGCGAACACGGCGTGGCAGCCGTACTGGCGCTGCTTCCGCCGGAAGGGGAGGAACATACCTCCATCCGGGAGGAGGATGTGGGCCGGATGGTCAGCCGATACACCCATCTGGTGTCCGAGACCTATCCCCATTTGATGGGGCAGTCCTGCCACGGGGTGCATCTTTATCCCCGTCTTACGGTGGATCAGACAAGCGGTGGGACGATGAGATTCTTCCTGGAGCTGAGCATCGGGAAAAATCGAAAATACGCGGTGCGCAGCGTCAAGGAATTCTGCGGGGCTTTTTCATCGGAACGCGCGGTAGCTTACGGCAAAGAGCTGGAATTTGTCCATGTCCCGGCCGCTTTTGTGTCCGAGGATCGGCCGCTCATCGGCTTTGTCCGCCAGACGGTGGAGGAATGGCAGGCCATCCTTCAGGCCATCTTGGCGGGAGGGGGCAGTCCCATCGGCCGCCGCCTGTTGATGACCCCTGTCCAGATGGCCGGCCTCATGCCGGTACTGGCGGGGAGAGAGGTTCCGGTGTCCCTTCCCGGACGGGGGGAAGATGTCCCTCTTCTCATTCAGGAGGGCGCTCAGGGTATGGATATCCAGATGAAATTTTCCCAGCCGGAAGGGGAGCGTCTCACCATGACCCTTTTCCCGCAGGGCAAACGGGAGGTCTACTGCCGTACCCCTTGCATCATGCTGTGGGGGGATCGCCTGGTGCACCTTTCGGACAAAGATGCCGCGCTTCTTCTGCCCGCGCTGGATCTGCTGGATGTCTGCGGAGGACAGGTATCCATTCCGGAGGAGTACCAGAACCGGGTGCTGTCCACCGCGTTGCCGGCTCTGGAACAGCGCGGCTGGGCTCAGGTGGACGGCACCATTCATCGGGTCCGCACTGCCTCCATGACGCCCCGCATCTGGCTGGATCGGCAAGGGTCTCAGGTATTGTGCAAGCTCCAGTTTGACTATGGTGTGGAGGATCCGTCGGCTCTGCCCCAGCGTGACCTTCCGCGGGAGGAGCATGTCATTGGGGTACTGGTGGAAAATGGTTTCCGATCGCTTCCGGAAAAGGATCATTATGTGCTGAATGGGGAGGAGAATCTTCTTCGTCTTGCGCGGGAAGGGGTGGGCCAGCTCCAGGAGGTGGCCGAGGTATACGTCACCGCCGCCTTTAAGAGCATTCGCCTGCGCCTGCCGGTAAAACCCCGGTTGACCATCAAGCGGGAGGGATCCCAACTGCTCATCGGCCTGGAGAACGATCACTACACCCGGGCCGAATTGTGGGAGCTGCTACAGGCTGTGGAGGAGAAAAAGCCATATCATCGTCTGCCCGACGGTTCCTTTGCACCCATGGACAACGCCGCCGTCCAGCAGCTCAGCCAGGTGGCCGACGTGCTTCACATGCGCGAAGAGGACGTGTTACAAAATCGCATCCAGGTGCCGGCGTATTTGGAGGCGGGCTTGGAAAGCCTGCTGAGTCAGAATAAGGACATTGACGTCCAATTGGACGCCAAATTCACGCAGGATATTCTGTCCTTATCCAACTACGAGCGCCAGCCTTTCACACCGCCCGATTGGATGACCGTGCAGCTGTGGGATTATCAGACAAGCGGCGTCAAGTGGATGAAGGCGTTGGAACGGTACGGCATGGGCGGTATTTTAGCCGATGAGATGGGTCTGGGCAAGACCTTGCAGGCCACTACCCTCATCGCATCGGGAAAGGGGAAGGGACGGACGCTTATTGTGTGTCCCACCTCCCTGGTATACAATTGGAAAAGCGAGGTGCGCCGGTTTGCCCCCGAACTCTCGGTATGCGTGGTGTCGGGAAACGCCGAGCAACGGGCTCCCATGATCAAGGAGGCCAAGGAGGACGTGATGATCACCTCCTATGACCTTCTCCGGCGGGATATCAGCCTTTACCGCAACATCCATTTCCACTATTGCTTTATCGACGAGGCCCAGTATATCAAAAATCATCAGACGCAGAACGCCATCTCGGTCAAGCAGGTCAGCGCCGATATCCGCTATGCCCTAACCGGTACGCCGGTGGAAAATACGCCGGGGGATCTGTGGAGCATTTTCGACTTTATTATGCCGGGGTATCTGGGACCTTATGACCGGTTTAAACACAAGTTGGAGACGCCCATCCTAAGCGGGGACGAGGATGCAGCCGACTGTCTGCGCCGTTTGACCAGTCCCTTTATTCTGCGCCGGATGAAAAAGGACGTGCTGGATCAGCTGCCGCCTAAGCTGGAGACGGCCATGGCCTGCGGTATGACAACCGAACAGCGCAAATTATACGCCGCCTATCTGGCCAAGGCCCGCAACCAATTTGAGACGGAAATGGGAGACGGCGGGGAGAAAAACCGGATCCGCATGCTGGCGTTGCTGACGCGTCTGCGGCAGCTGTGCGCCCATCCGGGCCTGTTTGTGGATCATTACCGCGGGGGGAGCGGCAAGCTGGATCTGCTTTTGGAACTCATCCAGGACGGCATGCTGGAAGGGCACCGCATCCTTATTTTCTCCCAATTTGCCCAAATGCTTCACCTCATCTCCGATACCCTTCAGGATATGGGGATCAGCCACTTCCTGTTGGAGGGCAATACCCCCTCCCAGGAACGGGTCAAGATGGTGGAAAGCTTCAACAAAGGGGAAGCATCTGTGTTTCTTTTGTCCCTGAAAGCGGGAGGGACAGGGCTTAATCTCACCGGGGCCGATACCGTCATTCACTTTGACCCCTGGTGGAATCCGGCGGTGGAGAACCAGGCCACCGACCGGGCCCATCGCATCGGACAGAAAAAGGTGGTGCATGTCATCCGCCTGTACGCCGAGAATTCGGTGGAGGAACGCATCCTGGATCTACAGAACCGGAAACGCGCCTTGATCGATCAGCTTATTTCGTCCGGGGACGGGGCAGGCGGTCTGGACTTGGAGGATCTGCGTCATCTTTTCTCCTAAAGAACAAAAAACAATCTTTTTCTCGTGATTTTTGTATTTTTTCCTTGACAAATGCGGTAACACGCATTATAATAGTTCATGCTGACTTGAGTCAGTGTGAATGCGGATTTAGCTCATCTGGTAGAGCGCCACCTTGCCAAGGTGGAGGTAGCGAGTTCGAGCCTCGTAATCCGCTCCAAAGAAAAGGATGTATCTTCGGATACATCCTTTTTATTTTATCAAAAAAAATCCCCCCTGGAAGATGTTGTGGCTTCTTCCAGGGGGGATTGGTACTATGGTTCAATATCCAGCATATGGATGGGATTGCCGTGTTGTTTTACTAGATTCAGGAGGTCTTCAAAGGAGATCCAGAGAGTGGCGGTATTTTCGTTGGGATGAACACCCAATCGAGATTTTCTTATAAGCTCCCGGTCAAATACCACTTCCACACAGCACTCCGCATCGTTGAGGATGCCCAAGGGGGTGACGGAACCTTTTGTCAAGCCCAGATATGTTTGCAGCCGTTGCTCCGAAGCAAAGCTCAGTTTGGTACAGCCCAGCTGCTCCTGGATCTGCTTTAGATCGGCCCGTTTATCCTTTAAAAGCGTTACGAGAAAATGCCGTTTTCCTTTGGCGTCACGCAGGAAGAGGTTCTTGCAAACCTCTCCTTGATCGGTAATGTGGAGCTTCTCCATGTCCTCGATGGTGTATACCGCCGGATGGTCCATGACGTCAAAAGGGATGCCTTTTCCCTCCAGGTACTGGATAACTTCCTCTTTGTTCATAGTTACACGTCCTTTCCCGCATTTGCAGACGATGTTCTTTTCCGTTTATTGCAGCGCCTTATAATCCACTTTTCCCAGTTTGGTATGAGGGAGCTCCGATAAAAATTCCACTTGGGCCGGCACACTCCATAGGTTCAGATGTTCCCGGGAGAACCCGGTAATATCCTCGGCCCATTTCTGCCGCTCCTGATCGTTTTGAGGCTCCCGGCGCGGCACCACATAGGCCTTGACACGGGTGCCTTTTGGAGTATCCATGCCCACTACACAGCAGTCCTCCACCAGGGAGCTGCACCTTAACTTTTCTTCAATGGCCGACGGATAGACCAGATATCCAGAGACCTTCAGCACCCGTTTGAGACGTTGACGGAAATAGATCCCGCCTTCGCCTTGGCATCCCACATCGCCGGTGTGCAGCCAGATGCGTCCGTCTTCGTGGCGTTTGAGGACTTTCCTTGTTTCCTCCGGATCCTCCCAGTACCCCTGCATCAGAGTGGGGCCGGTGACGCAAATCTCGCCGTCCCCCTCCGGCAGGGCTTCCGTGGTGCCCATACGGACCACCTTCATCTCGTTGCCCTCCATGGGGACGCCGATGCATCCGGTGTGATAGGACAGATAGGGATCGGTAAAACAGCAGGCGGTAACGCATTCAGTCAAGCCGTACCCGGTGAGAAACCGGCAGGAGCTGCCGCCTTGGGACAGGAGCTTGTCCATTTTTTGCCGCAGGTCGTCGGATACCACATCCCCGCCGCTGCCGATGAAGCGGACAAAAGACAAATCCTTGCCGTCAAGGAGGCCGCATTTGAGCAGCCGTTCAAAGAAGGATGGGACGCTGAACAAAAAGGTCAGCCGTTGCTTTGTGATGATGCGGCAGCACTCCTTGGCGTCGAACCGGGGGATCAGAGCCAAACGGATACCGGCCGCCATAGCGGTGTGCATACAGAAGGCAAATCCGAAGCCGTGGAATACCGGCAATGCGCCCAGCATGCCGTCGGACCGTCTGGCTTCCCCGAGCACCGGGAAGAGCTGGAAGGAGAGGGCGTTGATGGCGGCGTTGGACAGCATCACCCCTTTGGGGAGGCCGGTGGTACCGCCGGTGTACATAACGGCGGCGGTGGCTTCCGAATCAGACGCGGCATCCGGCAGAGAATGGGACGAGCTCCATATCTCGCCCTGTTTCAGGAACTGGTTCCAGGTGAGACTTTGGGATACATGAGCCGTCCCCACCTTTTGCCGGACGCTGTGAGTATACACCTTGCCGCGGATCCATCCCACAGGTGTCTTTTCAAAGAAGTCGCAGGTCTTGCAGCGGATCAATGTGATGTCCAAGCCGTCAAAGGCTTTTTCCGAAAGATCAAAGCAAAAGGCTACGCTAGACCGCACCAATTCTACCCCATGGCGCACCTCATCGGAAGTCGACAAAGGGTGCAGCATATTGCACACCGCGCCGATGCGGTTGACAGCGTAAATCGCCGCCACCGTTTGAGGAAGGTTAGGCATACAGATCGTGACTCGATCGCCTGGCTTTACCCCCAGAGCCAAGAGGCCGGCGGCACATTGGTCCACCAATTCATCCAATTGACGGTAGGACAAGGTAGTGCCGTAAAAGAGCAGAGCCGTCCCCTGAGGATTTTTCAGAGCGGAAGCGTGCATTTGCTCGTAAAGAGTGGAATAACGACGAATGTTTATCTTCATGAAAAGTACTTCTTTCTCATAGATATTAGCGGGTGGGATCCGAAAGCTTTTCCCACAAAGGGAAAATATTTCACATTACATAGGGAATCGCCGCCGTCATAGGTAAGGTTATCCGCTTGTTTTATGGCTTTAACGGGTGTATAATAAAGGACAAGCTCATCATTGTCAATTTTTTACTTTTTTAGACGGCTTCCCTGTCGTTTTATCCATCGCAAAAGGAGAGTATCCATGCAAGTAGGAGATCTGCATTGTCACACCCGATTGTCCGACGGTTCCCTTCCTCCAGAGGATCTGGTCCGGTTGGGCCAAAGACTAAAGCTCGACGTTATTGCCATCACCGATCACGATACGCTGGCAGGATGCCGGCAGGCGAAAGACCTGGAAAAGGGGCGACAAATCCGTGTGATCCCGGGAGCGGAATTCTCCTGCGTGGATGAAAAACGGGGGAGAAAAGTGCATCTGTTGTGCTACGGCCCGAAGAAGCTCCAGGTGCTGGAGCCCATCTGCCAAGAGATCGGACGCCGCCGCCGGGAGGCGGTGCATCAAATGATTGAAAAGGTGGCCGCGCACTATCCCATCACCCAGGAGATGGTGGAACGATATGCCAAAGACAGCACCTGTGTCTACAAGACCCACATCATGGAGGCCCTGATGGATCTGGGCTACGATGTGGAGGCTTACGGGGTTCTATTCCGCCAGCTTTTCCATCAAAAGACAGGGGCCTATCTGGTAACACCCCGGTTCCCCAGCGCCTTTGAGATGCTGTCCCTCATCCATGAAGCGGGCGGGACAGCGGTGCTGGCCCATCCGGAAATTTACGACAGCCTGGAAGTGCTGGAAGAACTCATTGAGGAGGGCCTGGACGGCGTAGAAGTATGGCATCCGCGCAACAGCCCTGCCACACGGCAGCATCTTCTGGAGCGGGCAAAGGAACATCGCCTTCTCACCACCGGCGGATCGGACTTCCACGGCCGGTTCCGGGGCGAAGCCGTTCCGTTGGGGACGTGTACCACCCCCGAACAGTCCCTCAGGCAGCTGTTGGACCGGGTGGAACGATAGGGTTAACATCCGCAGGGAAAAACGCAGTCTATATTTTATTATACTGGTTAAAACTGAAAAAATCAATGCGGCGCAAACCGGAGTGATCCGACGGCTTTTTGTATGACAAGAGAATACCATTCCATCAGTCCCACGGACAATTGGAATGATTTTTGTATAAAGGACCTTTGGAAAGGGGAAGTTAAAATGGAGTATTTGTATCGACCCAGAGGGGTTTGTTCCCGCAGCATCCGTTTGGAGCTGGATGGGGATGTTATCCGCAGCGTCCAATTTGAAGGGGGATGCCACGGCAATCTCCAGGGCATCGCCAAGCTGGTGGAGGGCATGACGGTGGATCAAGTGGAGGCAAGACTCAGCGGCATCAAATGCGGTATGCGCAAGACCTCCTGTCCGGACCAGCTGGCCCAGGCCGTGCGCAAGGCGGCCGAGCAGGCCGGGAAATCCCAGGAGGATCAAGCGGGGTAAGGGAGCTCAAATTGTTTTGCTTTGAAAGGTGTGACATCACATGCCGGACGACAATGATATCCGTATTGCGGGGGATCATCCTTCGCGGGAAAGGCCTGAAGAGAACATTCTCGACCACACGGCCCAGGAGCTGGAGCGGGAGAAACGCAACGGCAATCTGGAGCGGGCGCGGCAGCTGGGCGCGCTGGTGGCTGGAGAGATGTGGGCGTCCGACAGCGAAAGCCTTTTCGGGGCCGACGCGGCAGAAGGAGGGCAGGGCCTGTTTGAACGGCGCCTGCTGTACGCCTTTGCAGCGTCCACAGGCCTGGAACGATATACCCCCAATCAGCTCTGTGCCCGGACGGCACTCAGCAGCTTTTACGATGTTCTTAAGAAGGAAGCCCCCGATCTGTATGATCAGTTGGAGAATTCCTTTGCCTTTTCGTTTTATTACCTGGACTTGCGCCGGGGACAAAGGGTACCGGCCGACATCGGCAAATCCTTTGCCATGCTGTGCAACCGGGAAGACGATCCGGTGTACGCCAGGTTAGGAGAAGCGTTGTATCTGCGCTTTTTGGACGTCATAGAGGCTCAGGCAAAGAGCCTGCATTTTGTAGTGGAACCAGGAGGAGATCAATAATGCTCAAGCCAGGGGAAAAAGCGCCCGATTTTACATTGCCCGATCAGAATGGGCAACCGGTCAGCCTATCGTCTTTTCTGGGCAAGACGGTAATTCTGTATTTTTATCCGCGGGACAACACGCCGGGATGTACCAAGGAGGCCTGTTCATTCCGGGATCATTATCCTCTTTACACCGAGAAGGATGCCGTTATCATCGGCATCAGCCCCAACACGTCGGAATCCCATCAGAAATTCGCCGAGAAATATGAACTGCCCTTTTTGCTGTTGGCCGATCCGGAGAAGGAGGTCATACAGGCTTACGGCGCCTGGGGAGAGAAGAAAAATTACGGCAAGGTGACGGTTGGATTGCTTCGTTCCACCTTTGTTATCGGGCCGGACGGCGTCATTCAAAAGGTATTTAAAAAGGTCAAGACGGCCACTCACGGTGAGGACGTGTTAAAAGTATTGTCCGCTGAGTGATGTGGGTTGTGAATAAAGATCCTGTTTTCCCCCTTCCGGAAGAGCTGGAAGGGGGATTTTTGCAACTTGAGGGGAGGAAGGGCGTCAAAGAGCTTGCAGAAGAGAGCGAAAACAGGTATGATAACAGGTAGTTTAATGGAAACAGAAGCCGGAGATAAAAGGTATCTTGCATCAAAATGGATGGAAAGGGTGATGATCATTTGAAGCGGGTGATCTTGATTGTGGTGGCCTTGGTGGTTCTGATCGCAGCGCTGGTATTTTTTATGCTGCTGCCGTTGGGACAAAAGAACCAAGATACGGCCAGCTCACAGATGCCGGTATCGTCCTGGCAGGGGACGACGGTCTCGGTTGGAGATGCGGGGGAGCAGGTCTCCCAGGCGGAGGATTCCCAGACCCAATGGGAATCAGGCAGCTTACAGACGATAGATTCCTCCATTCGATCGGCGCTGGAGAGCAGCAACCCTCTGGATAAGGCGTATCAGGAGCATCTGAATGCAGGGGAATCCAAGTCTGAGCTGGATGCTTCCTTTATGGGATATTGGCTGGATGAAATCGACAACGCCTTTCAATTGGCGTTGGGGGCCTGTGATGAGCAGCAAAGCGTACTGCTTCAGAATGCGCAGGATGCATGGACCATCCAGAACGATGAACAGCAAGCTCTTTACTACAATCTGTTGACCAAACGGATCCCGGATGAACAGGAGAGGGAAGCGGTGTATCATAAATACCGTCTGGACTATTACCGGGATAGGGCCTTAACCCTCTACGAATATTACTGCATTCTCAAAGAGAATGTGGTGGAGATCACGTACCTGTTTGGGGAATAAATGGAGATATAATAGAAAAACACCTTCTGGAATATTCCAGAAGGTGTTTTTTTGCAGCTCCACTTTATAGCTTGGATTTAGCCTTCGTACTCCATAATTTCAATGGAGTTGATGAGCACATCTTCCACCGGAGTGGAGGGCTGACTTCCATCGGTGGTAGGGGTTTTCTCCACAGCGGCGATGGCGTCAACTACATCCATGCCCTCGAATACCTGGCCAAAGACGGTATGGCCCGAACCGTCGGGAGTATAGACGCCGTCCAGCCACGGGGTACCGCCCACTTCAGCGTAGGTTTCCTTGACCTTTTCATCCATCTCGTCGAACTTATAGCCGTACTGGCTGTAAGTCGAATAGAGGGCGTCGTCCACAGGGCCGGCCTGGACGATGAAGAACTGGCTGCCGTTGGTATCGGGGCCGGCATTTGCCATCGACAGAGCACCGCGGTAATTGTGGAGATTCTCGTCGAATTCATCCTCAAAGGGGGTGCCCCAGATGCTTTCGCCGCCGGCGCCGGTGCCCTCAGGATCGCCGCCTTGAATCATGAAGTCCTCAATGACGCGATGGAATTTAAGGCCGTCGTAATATCCATCTTTGGCGTGAGTGGTGAAGTTCTCCACCGCTTTAGGAGCTTGGTCGGGGAAGAGGCGGATGCTGATATCGCCTAAGGTGGTGTGCATGACAGCGATGGTCTCACCCTTTTTGGGAGCGTCCAGCTGAGAAGCGGGACCAAAAGAACCGCCGCAAGCCGTCAGGCTCAATACTAAAGCGGCACAGCAGCTCAAAAGAAGAATGCGTCGAATAAACTTGTGCATGGGAAACGTCCTTTCTCTGATGTTTTTCCAGTTACCCCGCATCAACACAGACGGGGTATGATTTAATGATGCAGAAGCCTTACTCGATGACGTCGATGGACTGAATCACCACATCCTCAAGCGGCTTATCCTGAGCGTTGGTGGCCACAGCGGCGATGGCATCTACCACATCCATGCCATCCGTCACCTGGCCGAACACCGAATGACGGAAATCCAGATGAGGGGTACCGCCCACAGCCTTATAGTTCTCCACGGCATGGGTAGGGAATCCACGATCGGAAAGCTGTTCCATTTGTTCAATGAGACGCTCATCCACCTCGGGAGCCTGGACGATGAAGAACTGGCTGCCGTTGGTATTGGGGCCGGCGTTGGCCATAGACAAAGCGCCGCGCAGATTATGCAGATCAGGGTCAAATTCATCCTGGAAGGAGGAGCCCCAGATGCTCTCGCCGCCCATACCGGTTCCGGTGGGATCGCCGCCCTGGATCATGAAGCCGTCGATGACCCGATGAAAGATCAGGCCGTCATAGTACCCGTTTTTCGCATGGGTGATGAAATTTTCCACCGTTTTGGGAGCCTTATCGGCAAACAGGCGGATTTTGATATCGCCCAGACTGGTGTGCATGACGGCCGAGAGTTCGCCCGCCTGAGGTGCGTCAAGCTGATTGAAGGACATGAACAGATCTCCTTTCGTTACCTGAAAAAATAAGGCTTGAACAATGGATGCTTCATTTCAACAGCGTAAAAGAGCAGCACCCACTACGAATCTTATTCTCTTATTGTAACTGTCGTCCCCTAAAATGGCAAGGGGAAAATGACGGTACCATCCATCAAAAGAAAATCCGGCGCGCCACCAATAGCCGCGCCGGATGATTTCTCGAAACAGTGCCTTACAGGGTCCAGATGCGGACAATAAAGTCCTTATCGTCGATCTTTTTGAGCACATCGGCCGTCACGTCGCCGGTGACGTCCAGAATGGCATAAGCGTAATCTTTCTTGGAATGGCTCTGCATGTTTTCAATGTTGAGGCCAATGGAGGAAACAGATTCCGTGATGTGGCTCAACACGTTTGGCAGATTGCGATGGATGATGCAGATACGGGTGCAGCCGGCGGAACGTGCCATCTCCACGCGGGGGAAGTTGACTGAGTTGATGATATTGCCGTTTTCCAGGAAGTCCTTGACCTGGAGGGCGGCCATGCAGGCGCAGTTCTCTTCCGACTCAGGGGTGGAGGCGCCCAGATGAGGCAGCGGGATAACACCCTTCACATCCAACAAAGCGTCGGACGGGAAGTCTGTGACATAAGCCGCTACTTTGCCGCTTTCCAGGCCGGCGATGAGATCAGCTTCGTTGACCAGGCCGCCGCGGGCAAAGTTGAGGATGCGTACGCCTTCCTTCATGGAGGCGATGGCTTCGGCGTTGATCATGCCCTTGGTATCGGGTGTCTGGGGGACATGGATGGTGATATAATCGCACTCGCGATAGATTTCTTCCAGAGATTTGGCATGGGTAATGCGGCTGGAGAGCCCCCAGGCGGCGTCTACCGACAGGTAGGGATCGTAACCGAACACCTCCATGTCCAATGCGGCGGCGGCATTTGCCACCCGCACGCCGATGGCGCCCAAGCCGATGACGCCCAATTTTTTACCGGCGATTTCCGGGCCGACAAAAGAGCTCTTGCCCTTTTCCACCATCTTGCCCACCTGATCGCCGTTGCCCTTGAGGGATTTGGCCCACTCGATGCCGTCCACAACCTTGCGGGAGCACAACAGCATACCGGCGATCACCAATTCCTTGACGGCGTTTGCATTGGCGCCGGGGGTATTGAATACCACGATACCGGCCTCAGCGCACTGATCTACCGGGATATTGTTGGTGCCGGCGCCGGCGCGGGCGATGGCCTTCAGGGATGCAGGCATTTCCATCTCATGCATGGAAGCCGAACGCACTAAAATGGCGTCGGGATTTTCCATGGTGTCGGATACTTCATAGTTCTCATCCAGGTTGGCTAAGCCCTTGGGCGAGATCTTATTTAACGTTTGAATACGATACATAGTGTAACTCCGCCTTTTCAATAAATTGAATGTTAAAATAACACGGGAATTAGGCGTTGGCCTCGAAATCCTTCATGAAGGCGACCAACTTCTCCACACCTTCCATGGGCATGGCATTGTAGATGGAGGCACGCATACCGCCTACCGAACGGTGGCCCTTCAGGTTGACGAAACCAGCGGCTTCGGCAGCCTTGACGAATTTAGCGTCCATATCGGCGTCGCCGGTGACAAAGGGAGCGTTCATGAGGGAACGGTCTTCCTTCACAACCGTGCCGCGGAACAGCTTGGAGTTATCCAAGAAATCGTAAAGCACAGCGGCTTTTGCTTCATTGCGAGCCTTCATAGCGTCCAGACCGCCGATTTCATCCTTGATCCACTGGAGCACCAGGCCGAAAATATAGATGGCGTAGCAGGGCGGGGTGTTAAACATGGAGCCGTTGTCGGCATGGGTCTGGTAATTGAACATGGTGGGGGTGATGTCACGTGCTTTGCCGATGAGGTCTTCACGGATAATAACGATGGTCAGGCCGGCAGGACCGCAGTTTTTCTGAGCGCCGGCGTAGATCACGCCGAATTTAGACACATCCACCGGTTCCGACAGGATGCAGGAGGAGAAGTCGGCTACCAGCGGCACGTCGCCGGTTTCCGGCAGCTGATGGAACTTGGTGCCGTAGATGGTGTTGTTCATGCAGATGTGGAAGTAGTCGGCATCCTTGGTGAAGGTGGACGGATCCAGCTTGGGGATGTAGGAGAAGGTCTTGTCGGCCGAGGACGCCACAGCCTTGGCTTCGCCGTAACGGCTGCCTTCGGCAAACGCTTTTTTAGCCCACTGGCCGGTGATGACATAATCGGCTTTGCCGGAACCGTTCATCAGGTTGAGGGGCACCATAGCGAACTGGGAGGAGGCGCCGCCCTGCAAAAACAGGACCTTGTAGTTGTCCGGAATGCCCATAATCTGGCGCAGATCGGCCTCGGCAGCCTCGATGATCGAGCCGTAGATCTTAGAGCGATGGGACATTTCCATAACCGACTGACCACAGCCGTGGTAATCCAACATTTCATCTGCGGCGCGTTTCAGCACCGATTCGGGCAGCATAGAAGGGCCGGCCGAAAAATTATAAACTCTGCTCATAAATGCAATACCTCCATTTGATTTGCCACATGGGCGAAACGGATTGTAAGATACCTTCTATTTTAGTATTTTTGGATGTTGAAGTCAATCGGGTTTTGACTATTTTTTCACAAATAGTCCAACAATTCGCCATAATTTTTCGGCTTCTCTGCCAGATGATAACCACATTTCCCTGGGAAAATGGAAACATACAGTATTTCTTGCAAATAAAATAGTATCCTATTATAATATGTCTATTCGAATTGGAAGTTTCTCACCACTTTGAGAGGTGATTCAATGAAACAAAAAAAATCTGTAGCGACCATTATCATCCCTTGCTACAATTGTGAAAAATATCTGGGACGGTGCCTGGATTCCGTAATCCTGCAGGAGGGCGCGGAAGACGGACGGGTAGAAATCGTGGTAGTGGACGATGGTTCTACCGACCGTTCCCTGGAGGTCGCTCGGGCATATGCACAACACGTTGCCTTTTTGCGCATCATAGAGCAGCCCAATAAAGGGGCGGCCGCCGCGCGCAACGCCGGTATGGATGCTGCCAGCGGGCAGTACGTCCTGTTTCTAGACGCCGACGACTGGCTGGAAAAGGATGCGGCATCCCTGCTCCTGCAGGCGGCGGAGGATACAGGCGCCCAGGTGATTCATTATCTATTGCAGCATGAGCGGCTGGGGCAAACTACCGTGGCTGAAAATGGAATCCAGAGCAAGACGCTGATGGACAAAGAAATGATCCGTACACAGGCGATCCCCATGATACTTGAGTGCGGAAGGATCAACAGCAGTTGTCTGAATTTTTATAACGTATCCTTTTTACGTGAAAAGGGAATCCGGTTTGAGGAGGGGCGTCTCATAGCCGAAGACGCCCGATTTGTATGGCAGGTATTGAATCAAGCGGAGAGCATGTATTTTATCAGCCGCCCGCTCTACCATTATTTTTATCATACGTCCAGCACGGTGCACAATATTACGCCAAAGCACATCCAAGACGCTTTAGGATTTCAAAAATATCTTCAGGGAATTTTACCTCAAATTGGTCTTGACACCCCGCAAAACAGGAAACTATGCCGGCGGGGATTGATTATCGTAGCGATGGATTTAGTTCCGAAAGTGAACGATAAAAAATTAATGTTGGAATTACTGGGGGATCGAAGTCTCTGGGAAGCCTGGAGTGAAGATGGGTACCGTCCCAACGGAGCGCTTGCCTGTTTTGTGGCGCAAAATGCATGCGAAGGAAAAATAAAAGAGGCCTATTGGGCGATGAAAGCATATGCGTGGCAAAGGCGTTGGCTGAGAGTGTGGGGAAAAGACATCTTTTTGAGGGTTAAGAATACGGTGCTCTATCATTTTGACGATGTAAAACGTTCCCTGCAAAAATGGAATACGCAGAGATCATCCAATTAATCAGAGGGAAATTTGTACATTTAGGCTTGTATTTGGCAGGTACTGTTCGTCAAATTTACGCTTTATTCACAATTAAGTCACTGTTTTGACTTGAGAACCTGGTTTTGAAATGTTATAATACACAAAGACAACAAGGTGGGGTCGGTAGAAATGAAAATCCAGCAGCGACCGTGGTCTGCTCGATTTGATTTAAGGAGGACTATAAAATGAAAAAAGCCATTACTCTATTGTGCCTTCTGGCACTTTTGACTACATCGTTGGCTGCTTGCGGGAAAAAGGACGGGGGAGATGCTTCCGGCGGCGCCCAGAGCGGCACAAGCGTTTCCGATTCGGCCTCTGGTTCTGATTCCGCTTCCGGCACGGATGGAACTACAGGAGGGGATGCTTCAGGGGAAGGCAGCGGGGATGCATCCGGATCTCAGCAGGGCGGTACCCCTGGCGACAGCACCAATGCCAATTTGACAGACGATACGACCAGCCATGTCACCGAGGCAGAAAAAGCGCCGTCGGTCAACCTGAAGGCTGAAAGTATGGACTTGGATATCGAAGCCATCTGTAGTGCAGCTGATTCGGAGTATATCTATTATATCTCCCGTGACGATCAGCATATCTACCGCGTCAAGCACGACGGATCGGACAAGAAAGAGATCGTAACCGATGAGTGTAGCTGGGTGGGCGTCAATAAAGACGGCAACATTGAGTACTGCACCAATTACGACGCCAAAGCCGGTGCTGACAGCACCTACTTCACTGTGGACAAGAACGGCGAGAATAAGGTGGATAATCAGGAAGTCGTGCTGGATATCTTCCCCATCCCGGACGTCAAAGGCAACGATGGACGGATCTATTATCTGCTGACCACCAATGACGTAATGACCGCAGAGAAGTCTTTGAACCCTGGTATCTATTCCTGCGCAGAGGGCGAGGACAAGATCAACGACGGCAAGATGGTTGTAGAGGGCATTGTGGATTCCTTCTGCGTGATTGACGACTATGTAGTGACTTCCATCACCACAAAGGACGGATCCCATCTCTACCGCACCAATCTGGACGGCAGCAACACCGTCAAGCTGATGGACGACCGTGCTATGTATCTGTCCAGCTCGGGCGAACGGGTGTACTTCATCAATTCGACCGACAGCAAGATTTATAGCCTGTCCATCGACGAGATCAAGGCTGCTAAATAAACTGGCCTGCTCTATGCCCTAATAGGATGGCAAAGCCCGATTCTCCTTTGAGGAGGATCGGGCTTTTTTGACGATAAAAACGACCGTGGGGAAAGATGGTTGTGCTTGAGAGGGGTTTGTGGTATATTTATGGATAACGCTTCTGGATTGATGTAAAATCTTTGGAGTGATATACCATCAAGTGGTGAAGGCGCTTGTTGAGGAGGTCTTGTCTGTGCCCATTAAAATCGCGGGAAGTCTGCCTGCACGAAAAGTACTAAAATCGGAAAATATCTTTGTGATGGACCAGGAGCGCGCAACAAAACAGGATATCCGTCCTCTGCGCATTTTGATTCTCAACCTGATGCCGGACAAAATCAAAACCGAGACCCAGCTTTTAAGGCTTTTAAGCAACAGTCCCCTCCAGGTGGAGGTGGATCTGCTCCAGGCTGCCACACATGTGTCCAAGAATACGCCGGCTCAGCATCTGCTGGATTTTTATAAAACCTACGATGAAGTCAAAGATCTTCGTTACGACGGCATGATCATCACCGGAGCCCCGGTGGAGCATTTGCCTTATGAAGAGGTCAATTACTGGGAGGAACTGTGTACCATCATGGAATGGTCGAAAAAACACGTTTTTTCCACGCTCCACATCTGCTGGGGCGCTCAGGCGGGACTTTATTATCACTATGGCATTCCCAAATACGCCATGGAGAAGAAATTGTCGGGGGTGTTTTATCATCGCCTTTGCGTCCACAACCATCCCCTGACGCGCGGGTTCGACGAGGTCTTTATGGCTCCCCACTCCCGGTATGCCGAGGTGCGCCGTCAGGATGTGGACAAGGTGGAAACGCTTCAGGTACTGGCCGAATCCAATGCCGCCGGGATTTATTTGGTGGCATCCAAGGACGGCCGTCAGATTTTCGTCACCGGCCACTGTGAATACGATCGGGATACCTTGGCCAATGAATATACCCGCGATGTGGCCAAAGGCATCCATCCGGAGATCCCATACAACTATTTTCCGGATAACAATCCCGAGGGCATTCCCGTCATTAATTGGCGCAGCCACGCTCACCTTCTTTTTTCCAACTGGCTCAACTATTACGTCTACCAACGCACCCCCTATGATTTGGAGGGCCACAATTTGGAGGAGGTCCCTCAAGACGAAGAGGACGCTTAAATAGGATAATACGTCCCCCTTCCCTATTCCACATGGAATAAAGGAAGGGGGAGTTTGTCTATCAAGAGGAATCAATTGAACTGAAGTGGCGGTGACAGGATTGAGAACAGGGAGCCTAAAGTACGAAAGGATCCGGGATCTGCGAATCGATCAGGGGCTCACTCAAACACAGATTGCAGAGGTGCTCCATATCAAACAGAACACCTATTCCCAATATGAAATAGGAATACTGAATTATCCGTTGGACGTCGTCATCCAGCTGGCCATATTTTACAATACCAGTGTGGACTATTTGGTAGGGCTTACGGATGATCCAACTCCATACAAACGGCGGAAAAGATAAAAGCCTCCCCTCTGAGCCTTTTTTGGATCAGGGGGGAGGCTTTCTTGAAAAAGGGGGCCGACGGACAATCTCTTATGCACCCCTCCGTGTAAAAGAGATTGTCCATCGGCCAGTCGTCACCGGATTGCCGCACCGGTCGGGCGGGCAAAGCCCGCAGCCATGTCGCGCCTCAAGGCAGGGATAGTCCGGGCAACAAGGCCCGCGAGGACGCGACAATTGGAAAAAAGGTTGACTTGACGGGCAAAGCCCGCAGCCATGTCGCGCCTCAAGGCAGGGATAGTCCGGGCTGCAAGGCCCGCGAGGACGCGACAATTGGAAAAAAGGTTGACTTGACGGGCAAAGCCCGCAGCCATGTCGCGCCTCAAGGCAGGGATAGTCCGGGCAACAAGGCCCGCGAGGACGTGACAATTGGAAAAAAGATGACTTGATGGGCAAAACCCACAGCCATGTCGCAGCAGACAGCGCCTGCTTCCACAATCACGCGCCAAGGCGGGAAGGGCCCTCAGGAACAGTTCCCGCGAAGACAATAGTAGTCTTTGAGAAAAAGTCCTTTTTTCATGGCTTAATTTCATTTTACACTGTTTTTTCCAGTTTGTCTACCGGCCGGCGGCTGGACTGGTGATTGATTTTGTATAGGGAGCATGGTATACTTTTAACAATTGTATTTTCGATATAAAACGAGGGGGAATCCGTTTGAAACAGCTTCCAAAAACCTACGAGCCCCGGGAGGTAGAGGACCGTACCTACGACCGGTGGATCAAGGGAAATTATTTTCACGCAACCATAGATCCCGAGAAAAAACCGTATACCATTGTTATTCCGCCCCCCAACATCACCGGACAGCTTCATATGGGACATGCCTTGGATGAGACCATCCAGGATATCCTGATCCGCTGGCGCCGGATGCAGGGATATTCGGCCCTGTGGCTGCCCGGCACCGATCATGCGTCCATCGCCACCGAGGCCAAGATCGTGGCCAAGATGGCCGAGGAAGGCGTCACCAAAGAGGACATCGGCCGTGACGGCTTTTTAGAGCGGGCTTGGGATTGGAAAAAGACCTACGGCGGCCGCATCGTAGAGCAGCTCAAGAAATTGGGTTCCTCCTGCGACTGGGAGCGGGAACGCTTCACGCTGGATGAGGGATGTTCCAAGGCAGTCAACGAGGTGTTTAACCGTCTCTATGAGAAGGGCCTCATCTACCGGGGCGAACGCATCATCAACTGGTGCCCCCACTGTTGTACGTCCATCTCCGACGCCGAAGTGGAGTACTCCGAAAAGGACGGCAGCTTCTGGCACCTGCGGTATCCGTTGAGCGACGGCAGCGGCTATGTGGAATTGGCCACCACCCGTCCTGAGACCATGCTGGGCGATACGGCTGTGGCCGTCCATCCCGACGACCCACGCTATCAGGGTCTCATCGGGAAGACGGTCATCCTGCCACTGGTGGGCCGTGAGATTCCCATCGTGGCCGACACTTACGTCGAGCAGGATTTCGGCACCGGCGTGGTCAAGATTACGCCTGCCCACGACCCCAACGACTTTGAGGTGGGCTTAAGACATAACCTGCCGGTCATCAACGTCATGGATGAAACCGGCGTCATCAACGAGCAGGGCGGTCAGTACGCCGGTATGGACCGGTACGAAGCCCGCAAGCTCATCGTCAAGCATTTGGAGGAGCAGGGGTTCCTGGTCAAGGTGGAGCCTATGAAGCACAACGTGGGCGAATGCTACCGCTGCCATACCGTCATTGAACCCAGGGTATCGCTCCAGTGGTTTGTCAAGATGGAGCCTTTGGCCAAACCGGCCATTGAAGCGGTGCGCTCCGGCAAGACGAAATTTGTGCCCGAGCGGTTCGATAAGATTTTCTACAATTGGATGGAAAACATCAAGGATTGGTGTATCTCCCGCCAGCTGTGGTGGGGACATCGTATCCCGGCCTGGTACTGCCAGGACTGCGGGGAGACCGTCGTCTCCCGCCAGACGCCTCATACCTGTCCCAAATGCGGGTCGGAGCATCTCGATCAGGATCCCGATACTCTGGATACCTGGTTCTCCTCGGCCCTGTGGCCGTTTTCCACTTTGGGTTGGCCGGATCAAACCCCGGAACTCAAATATTTCTATCCCACCGATACCCTGGTCACCGGTTACGATATCATTTTCTTCTGGGTGGCCCGGATGATCTTCTCCGGCGTGGAGCAGATGGGGGAAACACCGTTTAGCACCGTCTTTATCCACGGCCTGGTGCGGGATGCTCAGGGACGTAAAATGTCCAAATCGTTGGGCAACGGCATTGATCCGTTGGAGATCGTGGAGCAGTACGGCGCCGACGCCCTGCGCTTTACCTTGGTCACCGGAAACAGTCCCGGCAACGACATGCGTTTCATGCAGGAGAAGGTGGAGGCCTCCCGCAACTTTGCCAATAAGCTGTGGAACGCTTCCCGTTTTATCCTGATGAATCTGGATGAGGACCAGCCGGCCCCGTATCTGCCGGAGGAACTGTCGCTGGAGGAGAAGTGGATTGTCAGCCAGTTTAACCGTCTGACCAAGGAGGTTACAGACAATCTGGAGAAGTTCGAGCTGGGCATTGCGGTGCAGAAGCTGTACGACTTCATCTGGGATGTGCTGTGCGACTGGTACATCGAGCTTGCGAAGCTCCGCCTTCAAAACGGCGGCCAGCAGGCGGAGAATGCCCGTGCTGTCTTGACTTGGGTCATGACCAAGACGTTGGCGCTGCTTCACCCGTTTATGCCGTTTATCACCGAGGAGATTTGGACCACCCTGCCTCATGAGGGCGAGAGCCTGATGATTTCCTCCTGGCCGGCCTACGATCCGGCCCTGGACTTCGCCGCCGAAGAGCAGGAGATGGAACGGGTTATGGCGGTCATCCGGGCGGTGCGCAACCGTCGCGCTGAGATGAACGTCCCCCCCTCCAAGAAGAGCGGCATTTATGTGGAGACTTCTTTTGCCGATACCTTTACCGCCTGTGCCCCCTTTATCGCGAAGCTGGCCGGCGGAAAAGCGGTGATTGTCAATGAAACGTTTGAGGAGGCAAACGCCGTATCGGTTGTGACGCCTGACGCCAAGGTGTTCATCCCCATGGGCGACTTGGTGGACTTTGCCGCTGAGAGAAAACGCCTCCAGAAGGAGCTGGACACTGCCAATAAGAATCTGAGCAGCGTCCAGGCAAAGCTCAATAACGAATCCTTTGTCAGCAAGGCGCCGGCCCATGTGGTGGAGAACCAGCGTCAGGCCGAAGCCAAACTGAAAGAAACCATCGCCATGCTGGAGGAGAGCATTCAGAAGCTTCCCCAGTGACAGCCCCGATAGACGTAATTTTAGTAAGGCCCAGGCGGCACTTGATGTCGCCCGGGCCTTGTTGCTCTGCGAAACGGAAGGATGATCCCATTGACCTATCAGCAATCCCTTGATTACATTCATTCGTTGCTCCGGTTCGGCATGAAACCGGGACTGGAACGCATCGCCCGGCTGTGTCAGCGATTGGGAGATCCACAAAAAAAGCTTTCCTTTGTCCACGTGGCCGGCACCAATGGCAAAGGCTCCACCTGTTCTATGCTTGCCTCCATCCTGAGGAAGGCGGGATATAAAACGGGACTATACACCTCCCCTTTTGTCACCGATTTCTGTGAACGCATGCAGATCGACGGCGTCCCCATCTCCCACGGGGATCTCAGCCGATGGACCGAAAAACTACGTCCCATGATCGAGAAGATTTCATCAGAAGGGGAAGCCGTCACGGAATTTGAAGCCATCACAGCCCTTGCCTTTGCCTGGTTCGAGGAGCAGAATTGCGACATCGTGGTGCTGGAGACCGGACTTGGCGGACGGTTTGACGCCACCAATGTCATCGACTGTCCTCTCTGCTCGGTCATCACCTCCATCGGGCTGGATCACACGCAGATCTTGGGGGATACCCTGGACAAGATCGCCTTTGAAAAGTGCGGCATCCTCAAGCCGGACGGCCGGACGGTTTGTTATCCTGCCCAGTCGGAGGAGGCGCTTTCGATCATAAAGGGGCGTGCTGAAGAGGAACACAACGCCCTGCGCATAGGCACGATGGAGGACCTGACCGTCCATTCCATGACATGGGAGGGCAGCGAGCTCACCTACCGGGGCTTTGACTTTCATCTGCCTCTGCTGGGCGTCCATCAGCATGCAAACGCTGTCACCGTGCTGGAGACGGTGGAGTCCCTGCGGGAGGCGGGACTGTGCATCAGTGACCAGGCTGTCCGTGAGGGAATCCGGGATGTGGTGTGGCCGGCCCGGCTGGAGATCCTTGCCCGGCATCCTTTGACGCTGTTGGACGGCGCCCACAATCCCCAGGCTATGGGGATGCTGGCCGGCACCTTGCAGGCATTGGAACCGGGAAGAAAGTTCCACGTTGTACTGGGCATGCTGGCCGATAAGGACTATCCAGATGCCGTCGCACTCATCGCCCCTTTATGTGCGTCCATGGCCTGCGTTACCCCGGACAATCCCCGGGCACTGCCGTCGGATCGATTGGCCCGGGAGGCGGAACGGCACGGGGTCCCGGCCCATTCTTTTGACCGGGATTATCAGGGAGCCATCGACTTTGCAACACAAAAAGCCGGACAGGAAGGTATGGTTTTGTTGTGCGGCTCTCTCTATTTGGCTGGTTCCCTGCGCCCCTTGGTGCTGGAAAACATAAAAAACGAATAGGATAAAAAAGGAGTATAATACTATTAGTATTATACTCCTTTTTTTGGATTTCCGGAATGGACCTTTCCCGATTCCTAACCGATGATTTTGGCTGGGGATGCCCCTCTCTCTTTCGGAGAAGGATTGTATCTACAAAACTGATAAAATGATATAGTTAATACGATATGTATAATACTATTTGTATTTAACTTTATAAATAAAACAAATAGTTGCAAAAATCGTCCTGTTCCGACAAAATTTTTTTGAATCCCTCGACGTATTTTACTGGATAAATAGGAAAAATTCCCTTATCCTTAAAGCACTAGGAGTCGGGGAGGGACAAGCCATGCCAGTGCGTGTAGACAACCACGAGAAGGTAGTCACCGCTTATTTAGAGGGTGAAATCGATCATCACGGCGCCGCCGGCATCCGGGAACTGATCGATCGGACGGTAGAACAGGCCATGCCGGAACAACTCATTCTGGATTTCCGGGACGTGACCTTTATGGATAGTTCGGGAATTGGATTGGTCATGGGGCGATACCGCATCATGAAGGAGCTGGGTGGATGCATCCAGGTGGTCAACACCTCGCCCCATATCACCCGAGTCATGAAGCTGGCCGGACTGGAGCGGCTGGACGTTCTAAGCAAAGGGGGGAAAACCAAATGAAGCCCATCAACGAAATGAAGCTAGTGATCCCCAGCCGGTCGGCCAACGAGTCGTTTGCCCGGGTGGCGGTAGCCTCCTTTGTGGCCCAGCTGGATCCCACCATCGAGGAGCTGACCGAGATCAAGACGGCGGTATCCGAGGCGGTGACCAACTGCATCGTCCACGCCTATCGGGAACAGATCGGCAGCATCAACATAGCCGTCAAGCTGTACGAGCAGGGCCGGATCCTCATCCGCGTACGGGATACCGGCTGCGGCATCGAGAACATAGAAAAGGCCATGGAGCCCCTGTTCACCACGGCCGGAGAGGAGAGAGCCGGACTGGGATTTGCGGTGATGGAATCCTTTATGGACAAGCTGAAGGTGTTGTCCAAACCGGGCAAAGGCACCACCATCACCATGGAGAAAAAGCTGAAGATCCGGACCCATCGCTGATGAGCGCCGCCGTACAGGATCGCTGGGGCCTGGACGATCTGGTATCGCAGAATTTGGGACTGGTACACTCCTGTGCCCATCGGTTTAAAGGGCGGGGTATCGAGTATGAGGACCTGTTCCAGGCCGGATGCATGGGCCTTGTCAAGGCAGCCAAAGGGTTTGACGAGGGCCGGGGCGTACGGTTTTCCACCTACGCGGTGCCGGTCATCCTGGGCGAGATGAAGCGTCTGTTCCGGGACGGGGGTACCGTCAAGGTGGGACGCACCTTAAAGGAGCTGTCCATCAAGGCGGTGCGCGCCAGGGAACATCTTTCCAACGCTTTGGGAAGAGATCCCACCGTGGGAGAATTGGCAAAAGAGCTGGGAGTGGAACCCGAAGAAGCTGCCGAAGCAATCAGCGCGTCTCTGCCGCCGGTGTCCCTGACGGCCGGGGAAGAGGAAGGCGGCGGACAAATCGATATCCCAGTGGAGGCGCCGGAGGATAAATTAAGCGATCTGATTGCGTTAAAGGAGGTGGTATCGGAGCTGCCGCCCAAAGACCGCAAGCTCATTGTGCTGCGCTATTTCGGCGGCAAGACCCAGACCGAGACAGCCGATGTCCTGGGCATGACCCAGGTGCAGGTGTCCCGACGGGAGAAGGTGATCTTAAGGGAGCTGAGAAAGCAGCTGACCGGATGATGGCACGTACAAAGTCACGAATTCAAAAAGGAAAAATCCCCGTTGTCCATCCAGTGACAGCGGGGATTTTTTATTGGTTGCCGTGCCGGATGCCGTCATACCGAAGAAGGACATCCGATGCATGCGCGAGGAACAAAGAAAATACAGCATACTTAGCTGAGGTCAGGCGTTATGGCATCACGGACCTATTGAGAAAATCCGAAAAGGATGAGGTTTACTGATAATCGTTCTGATTCTGGCGGTTTTCGAAGTTCTGATGGTTCTTCTGCTGAGGATTGTTCTGCTGGCGGTTCTGAGGATTCTGCTGTTTGTTCTGAGCCTGCTGATTCTGTTTGTTGTTTTTCTTAGCCATTTTCATTTCCCCCCTTTTCATCCATAGTATTTTCGAAACCGTAAAGCTTTATTCGCACGCCTTTTTGCCAATTGCAGGCCGGATGAGCAAAATGGAGAGCAATACGGTAATCAGTTCCGCCGAGGGGAAAGCCAGCCAAATGCCGTGGATTCCCCACAAGCTGGAGAGCGTCACAGCCAGGATCAGGATAGCCACCGCGCCCCGGACGATGGAAATGGCAAAGGACGGCCTGGGACGTTCGGTGGCCGCCAGGTAAGCGGATGAGACAATGCTGACGCCCACAAATAAAAATCCGATGAAATAGACGCGAAGCCCTTCAAAGGCCAGATCTGCCAAGACGGGATCGTTTTCGCTGTTGAAGATGGACACCAAAGGCTCGGTGAAGAAAAACACCGCCAGATAGAGCAGAACGCCCAGGAAAAGTGAGACAAGAATGGAATACCTTAAAATGGTATGGGACTCTTGGGATTTCCCTCGGCCATACAGACGGCTGACGAGAGGCTGGACTCCTTGAGCGATCCCCGTAAAAATGGCCAGGGCCACCAAAGCCAAATTGGCTACGATGCCGTAAGCCGCCACACCGGTGTTGCCCGCCGCCTGTAGGATCAGGAGGTTGAAGACGATGAGCACGATGCCGGAGGAAATCTCATTGATAAAGGCGGAGCTTCCCAGCCCCAAAAGGGATACTGCATTGAAAAAGGAAAAATTTATTTTTTGAAAGTGAAAGTGGTTCTTTTTGGCAATGCGATGCCGCGAGAGAGTGAGCATACTGATGATGGGGGCAAGCCCTGTGGCGAAGGCCGCGCCAAAGATCCCCATATTCAGAGGGAACATAAAAAGGTAGTCCAAAACAATATTGGAGAGGCTGCCGACGATCATGCCCGTCATGGCCAATCGAGGGGCGTGATCGTTTCGGACAAAGGCCAGAAAAATTTGATTTAAAAGAAAACAAGGCGCAAAACAAAGGATGGTCTTGAGATACGTTGCCGTCATCTCCAATATGGTTCCCCGTGCACCCAGGAGCCATGCAATGGAAGAGGAGGCGGTAATCCCGATCAAGACAAAAGCAGTCCCAAACGCAAGGCCCAGCAGGACGGTGGTGGTAAAGATGCGGTTTGCTTGGGACGGATGATCCTGGGACTGGAAGATGCTGTATTTGGTGGCGCCGCCGATGCCCAGCATCAGTCCGGTGGCGTGGATGACGCTGTAAATGGAGATGGCGATGTTGAGGGCGGCCAGACCGCTGGTACCCAGGCGGGCGGAGGTAAAATAGGTATCGGCCAGGATGTAGCAGGACAATCCCAGCATGCCCAGGACATTGAGCGATACATACTTGGAAAAATCTTTGAGCAAACTTGTTTTCATCAAATCCCTCCTCAAAAGAAAAAGCGCCCGTCCACACTCCTTCTACGACCTACTGGAATGTGTCAAGGCGCTTACAAGCCTACCCGGTGGCAGGCGGCAAGACGTATTTTTTGTTATTATAGCAGAGGAGTATTTTGTACGTCAAGGGATGAAGGAAGGAAAACGGACGGAGGACACAGCGTATGGATGCTGTTTTTGAAAAAATATTTTTGTGAAAAGCTGCTATTTCTATAGGTGCAGGTTTTGACAAGCAAAGCATTACCCTGTCCTGACAGAGGAAAAAATAGAGCTTATTGCGGAAAAAACAGTCGGTTTAAGGAGGTTACTCTTGTCAATTTTGTGCAATTATGGTACTATTAGAGAACCAAGTGCAGTGCACAAAATGAATCCATTCACCGGGGCTTTTGTATGAGCTTCCGGCATTTTACAGGAGTGAATAAACATGTCAGGCCATTCCAAGTGGAACAACATCAAACGCAAAAAGGAAAAAACCGACTCCCAGCGCGCCAAGATCTTCACCAAGATCGGCCGTGAGATCGCTGTGGCGGTCAAAGAGGGCGGCAGCGGCGACCCAAACGTCAATTCCCGTCTAAAAGACGTCATCGCCAAAGCAAAGCAGAACAACGTCCCCAATGACAACATCGAGCGCATCATCAAAAAGGCGTCGGGCGAGGGCAACTCCGACAACTTCGAATCCATCCAGTATGAGGGTTACGGACCCTGCGGCGTAGCGGTCATCGTGGAGACCCTGACCGATAACCGTAACCGTACCGCCGGCGATCTTCGCCATTACTTCGATAAATTCGGCGGCAATCTGGGTACTCCCGGCTGCGTATCCTTTATGTTCCAGAAGAAGGGCGTCCTGGTCATCGAAAAGGAAGGCCGTGAGGAGGATCAGGTGATGGAGGACGCTTTGGAGGCCGGCGCATCCGACTTCCAAGCCGACGAGGATGTGTTTGAGATCCAGACCGAACCGGAAGATTTTTCCGGCGTGCGGGACGACTTGGCCGCTAAGGGATATGAATTCGTATCGGCTGAAGTGGAGCAGGTGCCGGACACCTATTCCCGCATCGAGGATGCCGATCTGGCGGTCAAGATGGGCAAGCTGCTTGAAATGCTGGAGGATAACGACGACGTCCAAGCCGTATGGCACAACTGGGAGAATCCCGACGAGGACGAGGCGTAACCATCCATCGGTCCTTTAGAGAATGGACAACACGGCCGAAGAAGGCCATGGAAAGGATCGTAACAAACATGAAAAAGGTAATAAAGAAGGCAACGGCAGTATTTTTGGCTTTGACTATGGCGATGAGCCTTGCAAGCTGCCAGGTAAACGAGAAGGAATGGGCTTATAAGGTGGGGGATACAGAAGTTCCCGCGGGCGTATACCGGATTTTCCAGCTGGAGGCGTTCACAGCGGCCAAAGGCCTGGTGGAGGACAGCAGCAAATCCCTGTTTGAACAGCAGATTGAAGGTAAGGATGCCGCCGATTGGATCAACGATACGGTGGACGAACATATCCGCACCTGTATGGCTGCAGAGGCAGAGCTCAAAGAGATGGGCCTGATCCCCCTGAGCCAGGAGGATCAGAACGCCATTGAATCCAGTGCCAAAGCGTCCTGGGATCCGGAGACTACCTCTACCCTTACGGCAAAAAGCATCTATGGACCTTACGGCGTAGGGTACGATAGCTTTAAACAGTACATTTACTATAACGGCCTTGTTTCGCTTCTGCTGGAGGCCAGGTACGGTGAAAACGGTACCGAACCCATTTCCGATGTGGACCTGGCCAATTATTTGCTGGATAACTACTACGCTGCCCACATGTGTTATTATTCAGTGACCTCCACCGAAACAAACGCCACGGTTGTAGCCGACGCTTACAACAACTATGTGGAAGAGTACAACGAAGGCAATGTGACGTGGGAGGACATCCGCGAAAGCGAGCAGTACCGTACCGACAGCGTCAATACCAGCCCTGTGCAGGAAAATGTGATCTTCCCCAAGGAAGATGCCGAAAACACCATGCCGGAGACCCTTCGCCTTGGTTTTGACAACACCGAACCAGGCAAGGCCTTTACCACCAGCGATGAAGGTATATTGTACTTTTTCGTCACCTTTAATCAGGATCAGGCTATGGAGTACGTCACCACTCAGCGCAGCCAATTCCTCTCGGAGTTCAAAGGGGAAGAGATCTATGCTGAGATGACTCAAAAGAGTGAAGAGATGGGCATCGAAAGAAACGATAGCCTCATCAAGAAATATGATCTCAAACAGCTGGAAAAGGACGTCAATAAGAATACATCCAAGGCGGCCCAGAGCCGGCAGGAACAATCAATTGCCCCTGCGTCATCTGGCACAGTGATAGAAAGTTCGTCGCCGGCCTCGGCTGGCGAAAGCGCTGCCTCCTAATCTGAAGAGGCAGTTTTACCTCTGAAAACTACAGTCAAAAGAGCCGATGGAGAAATCCATTGGCTCTTTTTGTATAAAAAGGCTCTGGAAGAGGGGAATATCCACTCCAGCCAGAGCCAAGACGTATTATTTTCTTCAGGATCTCATAGTATGTACCAAACCGAAAGAGGATTAAGCGAGGGAGAGTACCATGGCGATATCGGTCATTTGATACTTAAGTCCGGAAAGTTTCACTTCTTCAAACCCATATTTCCGGTAGAGGGATAAAGCCTCTTTGAGCCGGCTGTTGGTGTAAAGGATGATGCGTTTCGCACTCATCTGACTGGCGGCAGAGATGGCGTGTTCCATCAGACGTTTCCCCAAGCCCTGGCCGCGGCACTCCGGAATCACTGCCATTTTGGCTAATTCAAAGGTATGTTCTCCAGCCGGGATGAGGGACACCGTCCCCACCATGTTATCGTCCTGCCGGGCCACAAAGATACAGCCTCCGGGACCAAGGATGACCTCCTGAGGATGGCTTAGGATGCGGATATCTTCCTCTTCCAGGAGGTCGTATTGGGAGAGCCACTGATAGGAGATTCTTTGGAAATCCTCTAGGTCAGAGGGCGTAAAAGGATTGATTTGGATGGTTTGCGTTGTGGACATAGGATGATTCCTCCATTCCATGGGACAAGTCAAAAAGACGACAAAAAGTCCTTATCCCATTGTATGAAGGAACAAAGCATTGGTTCCAAGGGAGGATGGATCAGCTGTTTTTATGGAATACGGCTTGGCCGACCGTCACGACCTCCTCCTCATCGGTGATAAACAAGGCGTCAATCTGGTCGAGGTTTTGGATGAGCTGAGTACCGTCGGATATCCCCAGGACAAAGCAGGCGGTGGACAGTGCATCCCCCATCACGGAATCGTCCGACAAGATGGTCACCGATGCAAGACCGTTTTCCACCGGGTAACCGGTTGAGGGGTCCAGAATGTGGTGATACCGTTTTCCATCCACTTCAAAATAACGCTCATAGGGGCCGGAGGTCACCACCGAACGGTCGTGAACGGCCAGTGTCCCAAGCTGGGAGGATGTATCGAATGGGGAACGCATGCCGATGGTCCAGTCGTTGCCGTCGGTGCGTCTGCCAAGGGCGTAGATGTTGCCCCCCAGATCCAGGACAGCGCTTTTGCAGCCGTTTTCACGCAGGTATTCCCGCATCTGGTCGGCGATGTACCCTTTGGCGATGCCGCCCAGATCAATGCTCATCTCAGGATTGGCCAGGGTGACGGTGCTGCCCTCCACCTGGACTCCACGGTAGTCCACCAGGGGAAGTACCTCGTCGATCTGGCTCTGGGTAGGGACGCGGGGCGTCTCGGCCTTAAAATCCCATAGCTCCACCAAGGGGGCGATGGTGATGTCAAAAGCACCGTCTGTCCATTGGCTGACCTCCAGGCTTTTTTGGATGAGCTGGGCGGTGCGGGGATCCACCTCGACGGGTTTACCGCCCCCACGATTGATGCGATAGACGTCGCTGCCCTCTTTTGTGGGACTCAATAGGGCGTCCAGCTCCCGGCAGATGTCCATACAGCCGTTTAAGAGGTCCTGACTGTCAGTGTCATAAAGGGTGACGGTTACAATGGTATCCAGCAGAAAATCCTGGCGGGAGATCGGCGGATTCATCGAACCGCATCCCGGCACACACAGCAGGACAAGACAGATTAGAATAAGACAATACAGTCGTTTCATAGACGTAAAGCTCCCTAAGAGAAATCAGATTCTTTTATGATAACAGGTTTGAGGGAAATTGCAAGCTGGATAAAGGGGGAAGGAGCCATAGAAAAGACGCTGGATCAACTGAAGGCGGGACAATATGGCGTGGTGACGCGTGTGGATGGTCAAGGCGCGGTACGCCGCCGGATGGCCGATATGGGCATTACGCCTGGGGCAAACGTCTTCATGCGCCGGGCGGCGCCATGGGGGGATCCTGTACAGATCAACGTCCGAGGCTATGAGCTGACGCTGCGCAAAGCAGAGGCGCGGAGCATCCGGGTGGACGTAAAATCCCCAACCTCAAGCAAACGATGGTAAGGGGGGATACCGTGCCAAAAAGCATGACGGTGGCCTTGGTGGGCAATCCGAATTGCGGGAAGACCACCTTGTTTAATCAATTGACGGGTTCCAGCCAGTCGGTTGGAAACTGGCCTGGGGTAACGGTGGAGAAAAAAGAGGGAGCCGTGCGGGAGGATATCTTATCCCATCCGGAAAAGGCCACGGTAGTAGACTTGCCAGGCATTTATTCACTTTCCCCTTACACCGATGAAGAGGTAGTGGCGCGGGATTTTATCCTGGACCAGCATCCCGACGTCATCCTCAACATCGTGGACGCCACCAATCTGGAACGAAACCTTTATCTCACCACCCAGCTTTTTTTATTGGGACGTCCCGTCGTAGTGGCCCTCAACATGATGGATGTGCTGGAGAAAAAAGGGGAATATATCGGATGCAGGATGCTCCAGGAAAAACTGGGCGTGCCGGTCCTTCCCATCTCGGCCAGTAAGGGATTGGGCATTCGCAAGCTGATGGAGGCTGTTCATCGAACGGCGTCCGGATGCTATGGTCCCCCTAAGCTGAAGGTATTCACCGGGCCGGTGAAGGAGGCGCTCGAAGGCATTGAGGGCATTGTTTCCCAAAGCTGTGCCAAAGTGAGGGCGCCCGTCTGTTTTGCGGCGGTCAAGCTGCTGGAGGGGGATTCCCTGATGGAGCGGACGCTGGGTCTAACAAGGTGGCAGCTGACTAACATAGGACGCTGGTCAAGCTATGCGGCGGAAAAGTGGGGCATGGACTGCGAGATGGCGGTGGCCGATCAACGGTATCGGACGCTGTGCGACCTGTGCGGCCAGGTGACAGGGCGGCGTCCATCTGCCGGAAGAATCACCCTGTCGGAACGTATCGACCGGGTTGTGACCAACAAGTACCTGGCTCTGCCTTTTTTTCTGCTGGCGATGCTATTGCTCTTTGGCGTCACATTTGGCCCCATAGGCTCCGGGATGCAGGATATGGCGGCCTCCTTCATCGAGGGGATTACAGGTCAAACCCGCAGCCTTTTGGAAGGATGGGATGCATCCCCTTGGTCCATCGGCTTCTTGTGCGACGGCGTTTTAGCCGGCGTGGGATCGGTGATCTCCTTCTTCCCCCAGATCCTGCTGCTTTTTTTCCTGCTCTCCCTGCTGGAGGACAGCGGCTATATGGCGCGGGCCGCCTTCATTATGGATGGCCCGCTGCGAAAAATCGGTTTGACAGGGCGGGCTTTTGTCCCCATGCTCATGGGCTTTGGATGTACTGTCCCGGCGGCGCTGTCCACCCGCACGTTGGAAAATCCCCGCGACCGTCGGACAGCGCTTATGATCCTCCCCTTTTTATCCTGTTCGGCCCGGATGCCGGTGTATCTCCTGTTTGCCGCCGCCTTCTTTCAAAGGGGAAAGGTACTGCTGATCCTTTCCCTTTACCTTTTAGGACTTCTGGTGGCGGTGCTGTCGGCATGGATCCTCAAAAAGACAGTACATAAGGGCCAAGAAGCCCCCTTTGTTATGGAGATGCCTCCCTATCATCTCCCTACGCTGAGGGGGATCGGTATCCATCTGTGGGATAAGGTGAAGGACTTTGCCATGCGGGCAGGGACCGTTTTATTGGGAGCTTCGATAGCCATCTGGTTTCTCAAGAGCTTCACCCTGTCTTTGTCCATGACGAGCGACCCATCCCAAAGCATATTGGCGTCGATGGGAGGAATGGTTGCCCCGGTACTGGCGCCGTTGGGATTCGGGGATTGGCGCAGTGCCGTAGCTCTTCTGACAGGGCTCATGGCCAAGGAATCGGTGGTCAGCACTTTGGGTGTCCTATATGGCGCAGCAGGGGACGCCGGCATAGCGCTGACGTCAGCCCTTCAGTCGGCCTATACGCCATTGTCAGCCCTGTCTTTTTTGGTTTTTGTGCTGTTGTATCTCCCTTGTGTTTCGGCCTTCTCGGCTGTGGCCAAGGAGATGCATTCGGCCAAATGGACGCTCACAGCGGTATTTTATCAGTTGGGCGTGGCTTGGACGGCGTCTTTTGCAGTCTACCAGGTGGGGAGGCTGCTGGGACTGGGATAAAACATCCTCACCAAAAGGGATAAATGGGAAGCCTTATCGAATGTTTTTTCGTGACAATTTACAATTCGGCGTCAGATTGGGTTTTTGCGACAAATATAATTTGCTTGTTTTGTGCAGATGGGATATACTGAATGAGATAACATTACCACAACGAGACAAAAAAGTAACAATAAAAGGAGCAAACCATTCGTGCAAAAAATGCTATTTTCCGATATGCCCATTTCCGACGCCATCAAACAGGCGGTAGCTGAACTGGGGTTTGAGGAGGCCACCTCCATTCAGACCGCCAGTATCCCGCTGATTTTGTCGGGCAGGGACATCATCGGCCAGTCCCAGACCGGTACTGGCAAAACCGCCGCCTTCAGCATCCCGGCCATTGAGAAGATCAATCCCAAGGATCGCCGGACGGTGCAGGTCCTGATCCTCTGTCCCACCCGCGAATTGGCGGTACAGGCCTGCGATGAGATCAATAAATTCGCCAAATACGTGGAAGGGGTTCGGGTGGTGCCTGTGTACGGCGGCCAGCCCATCGACCGTCAATTCCGGGCGCTGCGTATGGGCGCTCAGATCGTGGTTGGAACCCCGGGCCGCGTCATGGATCACATGCGTCGTGGGACCCTCAAGCTGGATCAGCTGCGCATGATCATCCTGGACGAGGCCGACGAGATGCTCAGCATGGGCTTCCGGGAGGACATTGAGACCATCTTGCAGGACGTGCCGGAGGAACGGCAGACGTTGTTGTTTTCAGCCACTATGTCCCCGGAGATCCTACAGTTGACCCGGAAGTACCAAACCGATCCGGAGCTCATCAAGGTGACGAGGGAACAGCTGACGGTGCCGAGCATTGAACAGTATTACTATGAAGTGCCCTCCAGCAAGAAGGTGGAGGTACTGTGCCGCCTTCTGGACGTGTACAATCCCCGTCTTTCCATGGTGTTCTGCAACACCAAGCGCCAGGTGGATGAGCTTGTCAGTCAGCTGCAACTGAGGGGATACCTGGCCGACGGTCTTCACGGCGATATGAAGCAGCCGGCCCGCGACCACGTCATGGATATGTTCCGTGCCGGCAACATCGACGTGCTGGTGGCCACCGACGTAGCCGCCCGCGGCATCGATGTGGACGACATCGGCGCTGTGTTTAACTATGACATCCCCCAGGACGAGGAGTATTATGTCCATCGCATCGGACGTACCGGCCGGGCCGGCAAAGAGGGCAGGGCCTTTACCTTTGTCACAGGACGGCGGGAAGTCTATGCTTTGCGGGGGATCATGCGGTATACCAACTGCAAGATCCAGCTTAAAGCTGTGCCGTCCAGCAGCCAGGTCCGGGAAAAGCGAGTGGGCAAGTTTATGGATAAGGTGCGTGGCGTCATTCAGGAAGGCAATTTGGAGGAGTATCTCCAGATTGTGGACGACATGTCAGGCGAAGATCTCACTTCGGCCGATATCGCCGCCGCTCTGGTCAAGATGGCGCTTGTCAAAGAGGGACGGCGTGGCCTTCCCTCCCGGGAGGACGACGCCTTGTTTGCCGCCCACGCCCGCAGCCAGAATAGAGGTTCCATGGATGGACGCCGCCGGAACCGCGACCGTGACCAAGGGTCCGGACGCATGAGCGGACGTCCCCGAGGCGAACGGGGCGGGGATCGAGAGAGGGTGCCTATGGCGCGCCTGTCCATCAGCATCGGCCGTCAGAATAAGGTGAATGCCGGGCACATCCTGGGAGCCATTGCGGGAGAAACCGGACTGCCGGGAAAAACGTTTGGGCGCATTGAGATCCAGGATCGTCAGACCATCGTAGAAGTGCCGGTTCAACACCGTCACGAGGTGCTGGAGGCCATGAAAGGATGCCGGATCCTGGGAAAACAGGTTGTCACCGAAGAGGCGTCGGGCAATTTTCACAGACGGCCTCAGAAATAAAATAGATAAACCTTTTCTATCCGGTTGATCGTGATCGGATAGGAGAGCATGAAAAACAGGGATTGGCCAAGGTCGATCCCTGTTTTGTTGCGCCTATATGGATATCTGTGAGAATAAAAAATCCCCCGGCTTACTGCCGGGGGATCTCAGATAGTGAAAAGCTTTATTCGTTGCCGAACTTGATACCCATGGAACGGGCGAAGTTGACCATCTGGTGGTCAGGAGGAACCAGCTTGCTTTTGCCGGCCACTTCCTTGAGGGGATTCTGGGTGACGATGTCCCCGATCTGGGCGACGGCCATGCCGTAATGCTCCTCCCGGATGAGGCGGGCGGCCTGGACGCCAAAACGGGTGGCCAGGATGCGGTCGTAAGGAGAAGGGGAACCGCCCCTCTGGAAATGTCCCGGCACCACCACTCGGCATTCAAAGCCGGTTTCTTTGCTGATCTGATCGGCCACGCGGTAGGATACCGACATATAAGGCTCTTTTGCCCGCAAGGCGTTGCGTTCCTTGCCCTTCATACCGGCTTCCTTGGTGGTCATGGCGCCTTCGGCTACGGCGATGATGGAGAAACGACGCTTTTGTTTTTTGGCCCGTCCCTCCACAGCCTCCAGCACAGAGTTAAGGTTATAGGGGATCTCCGGCAGCAAAATGACATCGGCGCCGCCGGCCACGCCGGAGAAGAGAGTGAGCCATCCGGCCTTGTTGCCCATGATCTCCACGATAAGAACGCGTCCATGGCTGTTGGCGGTGGTGTGGATGCGGTCGATGACCTCGGTGGCGATGTCCACAGCAGTGTGGAAGCCAAAGGTGACGTCGGTCCCCCAGATGTCGTTGTCGATGGTCTTAGGTAAACCGATGACGTTGAGTCCCTCTTCCGCCAGCAAATTGGCCGTTTTATGGGTGCCGTTGCCGCCTAAGGTGATGAGGCAGTCCAGCTTCATCTTCTTGTAATTGGCCTTCATGGCGGCCACCTTGTCCACCTTGTCCTCCTCGATCTTGCGCATGGTGCGGTAAGGCTGACGGGAGGTGCCCAGGATCGTCCCACCTAGAGTCAGGATGCCGGAAAAATCGCTTTGGGTCATCTCCTTGTATTCGCCCTTGATGAGGCCCTTGTAACCATCCCGGATGCCGACAAATTCGGCGTCAAACATGTTGTAGGATGCACGGGCTACGCCGCGGATAGCGGCATTTAAGCCGGGGCAATCGCCGCCGGCGGTTAAGATTCCGATTCTTCTTTTCATCGTAAAATCCCCCTCTGATGCTTTTCTTTTATCGCCACTGGAGAAGCTCGTCCACAGCCAGACGGGCCGGTGCATTGGGATTTGCGTCCGGGTATCCAAGGCCGATAAGTTCTACCACTTCGGCCTCGTGGGGAAGTTCCAGTAGTTCATGGATAGCTTTGTGGTCAAAATTTCCCATCTGCACCGTGGCAAGCCCCATAGCGTGAGCCGCCAGGCACAGAGTTTGAGCCGCGCCGCCGCAGTCGAAGAACTTCCAGCCCTCAGCCCTGGGATCCACGTGATCCCCCAGGCGTCCGGCTTTGTCCGGCAGGGCGATGAGCGCCAATATCACCGGGGCCTGACGGGTCATTTTGCTGTTTTTCAGACTGCCTTTTTCCATGCGATCGGCCATCTGATTTTTGAGAGCCGGATCGGTCACTGCGACATAGCGCACGCATTGGCTGTTGGCCCAGCTGGGCGCCCAGGATGCATAGGAAATCAGTTGTTCCACCATGTCCTTAGACGGAATTTTGTCGGTAAACGCCCGGATGGTCCGGCGCGATGTAATACACTGGAGTGCTTCCATATGGTTCCTCCCTTTCCACAAATAAAAGAACAAAAAGGATGTGATTTCCCGAAAAACCACTGCTTTTCATTATACACCTTTTTCCCCCAGCATCCAACCATTTCCGCTTATTTTATCCTCATCTATTAGCATGGACAAAGGAAGAAATATCATACACGAAAAGGCAAAAGAAAAACCGGTCGGATGACACCGATCGGTTTTCTCTATTTTTACTTTAACTCGGCGATGGTGACGCCGTCTTCGCCCTCGCCGTAGACGCCTAACCGGAAGGTCTTGATGGAGGGATGCCCTTTCAAATACTTCTGTACTGCGGCCCGCAGTACGCCGGTGCCCTTGCCGTGGACGATGGTCAGCTGATCGATGCCGGTGAGCACCGCCTCGTCGATAAAGCGGTCCAGTTCCAGGATGGCTTCGTCCGACGCCATGCCGCGCAGATCGATTTCAGTGGTGACCTTGGCCTCTGCCCGGCTGGGCGCTTTGGAGACCCGGCGGGTATTGGAACGATTGGGCTTTTTCGGACTGGTGTCCAACCGCAGGTTCTTGAGTGGTACCCGCGTTTTCATCATGCCGGCCTGGACGCCTACATTGCCCTTGGAATCGGGCAGGCTGATGACTTGCCCCTTTGTCCCGAGATCGGCGATGATGACGGCGTCCCCGATTTTCAAAGCGCGGGGCAGCTCGTAAGGCTCGTTTTTCCGACGTTGCACAGGATCGGCCGCTTCTTCCATGGCGCGCAGCTTTCCGCCCACGCTGGATTTGGCTTCCTTGAGCTTCTGGTGGAAATCCTCCCCGTCCTTTTGGCGGCGGATGTCCTCCAGTTCGCTGAGCAGCAATTCCGACTGACGCCGGGCTTGTCCCACGATGGCGCGGGCCTTCTCCCGCGCCCGCTCGATTTCCCGGTCCCGCTCCCGCTGCACCCGTTCCAGACGTTCATTTGCCTCTTTGGCGGCCCGTTCGGCGGCGATGCGCAGGGCTTCCGCCTCCTTCTGCCGCTCCTCCATGGCCTGACGGCTCTGCTCCAGCTTCTGTACCACGTCTTCAAACCGGGTGCTGTCGCCCGATACCATGGTGCGTGCCCGTCCCACAATGCTCTCCGGCATGCCCAGCCGTTCCGAGATGGCGAAGGCATTGGAACGTCCCGGCACCCCGATGAGAAGCCGGTAGGTGGGACGCAGCGTCTTGACGTCGAATTCACAGCTGCCGTTTTCCACGCCGTTTGTCTGTAAGGCGTACTCTTTTAGTTCGGCATAATGTGTGGTGGCGGCGATGTGAGCGCCCTTTTCCCTCAGATGCTCCAAAATGGCCATGGCAAGCGCCGCACCTTCGATGGGATCGGTGCCGGCGCCCAGCTCATCCAGCAGCACCAGGGAGTGGGGATCGGCCTCGTCCACAATGCGGATGATGTTGGTCATGTGAGCCGAGAAGGTGGAGAGCGACTGCTCAATGCTCTGTTCGTCGCCGATGTCGGCCAGCACATGCCCGAAGACCGACACCCGGCTTCCGTCGGCTACGGGGATCATCAGGCCGCACATGGCCATCAGGGTCAGGAGCCCCACCGTTTTGAGGGTGACCGTTTTGCCGCCGGTGTTGGGACCGGTGATGACCAAAGTGTCGAACCCGTTTCCCAGGTGCACATCGATGGGTACCACGTGATCGGCGGGGATAAGGGGATGCCTTGCCCGCTTTAAGTCGATGACGCCGTCGTCGGACAACAGCGGGATGCCGGCCTTCATTTTGTATCCCAGACGGGCCTTGGCAAACACAAGCCCCAAATCCATGGCGATGGCATAACTGCGGCGGATGCTCTGGCCAAAGGAGCCGGCTTCTGAAGACAGTTCAAACAGGATGCGTTCGATTTCGGCGTCCTCCCGGGACTTGAGCATGCGGACCTGATTGTTTGCCTCCACCACGCTGATGGGCTCCACAAACACCGTGGCGCCGGAGGAGGAGGTGTCGTGGACCAGACCGGGGACTTCCCCCCGGTGTTCGGCCTTGACCGGCACGACAAACCGGTCGCCGCGGATGGTGACGATGGGATCCTGCAAATACCGCTGATAGGCGGGGGATCGGATCATTTTGTCCAGCTGTTCCCTCACCTTGGAGGAAGCGGCGCGGATCTTGCGGCGGATATCGTGCAGGGCAGGGGAGGCGGTGTCGGCCATCTCGTCGGCCGACAGGATGCAGGAGGTGATGCGGCTTTCCAGATACTTGTTGGGGAAGAGGGCGTTGAACCGGTCGTCCAGACAGGTTTCGATGCCGGCACACCGTTCCCGCCACTCGGTCAGGCTGCGGATCACCCGCAGATCTTCGGCAATGTCCAGCAGCTCCCGCATGCTCAAAGCGCCGCCCGCTTCCGCACGGGCCAGGGAACCGTTTACATTCTTCATCCCGCCGAAGGAGGGGCTGCCGAAGCGCCCGATGAGCATGTGGGCGTCGGACGTCTCCTGCAAAAGCAGACGGGCTTCCCCTAAATCGGTGGAGGGGATGAGGGCTTCGGCCAGCATGGCGCAATCCTCACAGGGAGCCTCCTTGCTGAGCATATGTAATACTTTATCCAGCTCCAGCGCCCTGTGGTGCCGGTTTAAGGATATTTGATGTTCTAGTTGGTTACTCATAAGAATTTGTCCATTCTGCCGCTTAGGGCGGCTGGTCATTGATGGATTTGAAAGGCGTCTTGTTCCGCGTTACGGGTCCAAGGACACGGTATGGTAAAAGTCCAGGGTCTGAAACGACCGGTCCAATTGGCTGAGAAGAAACCGTTCCACTGTGCTGCCCAGGGATTTCATGGCCTCATCCGGCAGGGTGAAGGAGAATACCTTCCCCAAATCGGCGTATAAAATGTGGCGCATGGCGGCCAATACGCTTTTGACCAGCATGAGCGCCGGGGACACGGGGGCCTGTTCCTGACAGCGGCCACAGTGGAGGGTACCGTCCAGCAGGGATAAAAACATGACGTCGCTTTCGTAAGCGCCGCATCCGGAACAGGCTACCAGATCCGGCATATAACCGGCCATACCCAGCATGCGCAGCTCATACACCGCCTTGATCTGGGACAAGGGATGCTTGCCCACGCACAGCAGATGCAGGCAGTTGAGGGTCAGACGCAAAAAGGCCTCCGCTTCCTCCTCTTGGGGGGCAAGACAGAGGCACAATTCGCAAAAATACTGGCTTAGGCTCAAGCGTTCCACATCGCGGCGCAGATCGAAAAACACCTGGATGGATTCGGCGTCGTTGATGGTATATTTGTCCCGCCCGTGGAACAGCGTCAGACGGGAATACGAAAAAAGCGATGTGGCCGCCATATTCTTATTTTTGACCCGTCTTGCACCGTTGGCAAAGGCGCGGATGACGCCCCGGTCCCGGGTCAGGACAGAGACCACGCGGTCGGCCTCACCGATGCTCTGTTGGCGGATGATCAGGCCGTTTGTGCTCAATAACATGTTTAGGGGCCTCCTGGACGGCGGCCTGGTAGGATCCCTGACGGTAATTGAGGTAATCCTGGACGCGGCCGGATTTTTCAAAGGTTTTCCACAATTGGTCTTGATCCATTTTTCATTCCTCCCGGCAAGCTTGGTACACTATCATTGTAACCCAGCCGGGAAGGGATATTATAGGGAAAAAATACAGCCCACTTGGAAAATCTTACTGCTTGACAGAAAGAGACATCCCCACCCTATCATAAGAATAGAAGGGGAGAAAAGGAGGCGCCGATCACTGGTCGGAATCATAGCCAAAGGAGCGGAGCAAGCCTTCCCGATTGCGCCAATCCTCCTTGACCTTGACCCAGCATTGGAGGTTTACCTTGCAGCCGAAGAAATTTTCCATATCTTTGCGGGCAAGGGTGGCCACCTTTTTAAGCATGGCGCCTTTTTTGCCGATGACGATGCCCTTATGGCTCTCCCGCTCGCAGTAGATGACGGCGTCGATGTCGGTGATGCCGCCTTCCTCCCGCTCCCGCATACGTTCCACCGATACGGCGATACCGTGGGGGATCTCGTGGTTTAAAAGACGCAGCAGCTTCTCCCGGATGATCTCACCGGCCAGAGCCTTTTCCGGCATATCGGTGAGGGCGTCGTCGTCAAAGAAATGGGGACCCTCCTGGGCAAAGGCCGACAGCTCGTCGATCAGAATGGAAATACCGTCCCCCTTGACGGCCGATACCGGCACCACCGAGGCAAAGGGGTAGAGACCGTTTAGCTGGGCGATGCGGGCCAGGATGGCCGAACGATCCTCCAAGAGATCGATTTTGTTGATGGCCAAAACAACCGGCAATCCGCTCTTCTGAAACGATTGGATGAGGGAATGCTCCGATTCGGTCAATTCCCCTTCCGGCTCCACCACCAGCATGCAGGCGTCCACGCCCGACACTGCTTCGCTCACCGAACGGACCATATAATCCCCCAGACGGGTGCGGGGTTTGTGCATGCCGGGGGTATCGATGAATACCAGCTGTGTTTCCCCCTTGGTGAGCACACCCATAATGCGGGTACGTGTGGTCTGAGGCTTTGGGGATACGATGGCGACTTTTTGCCCCAGCATGGCGTTCATCAGGGAGGATTTCCCCACGTTGGGCTTGCCCACAATGGCGATAAAAGCCGAACGGGAGGATGTTTCATGATGTTGTGTCATAGGAACTCCTTATAAGATCAATCCAGGCGGTCCGGCCCGGAGGATGAAGTGACGCCGTCCTTTTTCCCAGGATGCCGCAAAAAGGACAGCACCCCAAAAGGGCCGCGAAAAATAAACAGAACAAAAAGGGCGGTGACCGCTGCCAAAGGGATCACAGCCCAGGGAAAGGCGACAAAGAATAGGAAGAGGTTCTGGAACCCTTCCGGACGTGCAAAGAGGAAAACCGCCACTCCCACCGCCGCCAGGGAGGCGATCAGGACAGCGCCCGCCGCCGCATCCTTGGCCACGCGGGCCAACGGGTGACGGGCGGGGGAACTGAGATCCACAGCTTTTTCCACAGCGGTATTGACAGCTTCCAGCGCCGGAACCAATCCAAAGCACAGGAGCAGTACGGCGTATTCCCCCCGGCTCAAAGGGAAAAAGAGGGAAAAGGCCGTCACATAGCAGATGGCCGTCAAATGGATGCGCATATTGCGCTCATGGACGATGCAAAAGCCGATGCCGCGAAAGGCGTAGCCAAAACTTCTGAGCAGCCCCTTCATGACCGATCAGCGGTTGTCATCGGTAAACACATAGCTTCCGTTGCGGGGCAAGCCCAGCATAATAAGAACAGCCTCTTCCTTTTCCCGCATCTTGACGGCTTCAATGCCGCCGTTTTCATGGTCGTAGCCCAAGAGATGCAGCACCGAATGGGCCGTCAGGAATGCCACCTCGCGCTGGATGGTGTGTCCATACCGCTCGGCCTGGAACACCGCCCTTTCCATAGAGATAATGACATCGCCCAGCATCTTGGCGCCGGTTTCGGGATTTGTCTCGTACTGGCCGTTTTCTCCCAGAGGGAAGGACAGTACATCGGTTTCAATGTCCTTATTACGGAATTTGGCGTTTAATTCCCGGATTTGTTTGTCGTCCACAAAGCTGACGCTGACCTCGGCAGGGCCCTGGAAATTTTCCATTTTCAGCACAGCGTTGCAGGTGCGCCGGATGAGAAGGCGCAGTCCTGTGGGAATTTTTACTTCTTTTTGTTTGTTGTCAATCAATACTTTAATCTTGTCCATAACTGTCCGCTACTTCGAGCGTCTTCCCTCCTCATGTTTTTCATAGGCTTTGATGATGTCCTGAACCAGCTTATGCCGGACTACATCCTTGGCATTGAATGTGCACACCGCGATGTCATCGATGTTTTTCAGCACCTTCATGGCTTCGACTAAACCGGAACGCCGCCCATCCAAATCGATCTGGGTGATGTCGCCGGTGACAACGATTTTAGACTGAAACCCCAGCCGGGTGAGAAACATTTTCATCTGTTCCGGGGTGGTATTCTGCGCTTCGTCCAGGATGATAAAGCTATCGTCCAGGGTACGGCCGCGCATATAGGCCAGAGGAGCGACCTCGATGTTGCCTCGCTCTACGTATTTATGGTAACTCTCGCTGCCCAGCATGTCGAACAAGGCGTCGTACAAGGGGCGCAGATAGGGATCGACCTTGCTTTGAAGATCGCCGGGGAGGAATCCCAGCTTTTCGCCGGCCTCCACCGCCGGACGGGTCAGGATGATACGGTTGACTTCCTGGGCGCGGAATGCATTGACCGCCATGGCCACCGCCAGATAAGTCTTACCGGTGCCGGCTGGGCCGACGCCTAAGACGATGGTATTGTCCTCAATGGCCTCCACATACTTCTTTTGTCCCAGCGTTTTGGGACGGATGGGGCGGCCCTTGGAGGTGATGCAGATACAGTCGCTGGCCAGATTTGCCACCTTTTGCTCGCTGCCCTCCACCACGGACGACAGCACATACCGGATATTTTGTTCGGTCAGCGCCTCGCCTTTGTTGATCATGGAAAGCAGCGTGGTGATGGCCCGTACCGCCTTGCCCACCGGTTCGGGGTCACCGGTGATCTTGAGGTCGGAGCCTCGGTTGATGATGGAGACGCCGTACTCCTTCTCGATGGAGCGGATATTCTCATCAAAATTGCCGAAGAGGGCTACCGCTTGTTCCATACGGTCGACATTGATAATTTGTTCAAACATTCAGATACCTGCCTTATCCCAATCGAATGGGTGTGTCTCGTCAAAAAAGCACTGCTGTGGCTCCTGCCTGAAAATCCGGCAATTAGGTAAAGTGGATTCCTCGAAAGGCCACGCAAAAGGTGGATTATACAAATGAGGTTTTCATTGCAGTGCATAGCTTTGTGATATTCGCACAAAGCACAGAAAAACTAATATCTTTTGTTGTATTATAACATATTTAGATAGAAAAATCATCAAACAGCCAAAAAGTTTAAAATTTATTTACGCTTTTGTCGAAAAGTCGCGGAACCCCTTTCTAAGAAAAGCTGGATTATAAAGACGTCATTTTACCAGCATGTGAAAAAAGCGGGAAATGATGCATGGGAACTGCAATATTTGTGACGCCAAGTAAAATTTTCATGAATTCTTGTGTGGGATGGATGGGCTGTCTTGACAAGGGGGATTGAAATGGGATACCCTTTTAAAAGATAATCTGATTTTTGCACAAATCTTTTTGATTTCCAAGCACCAAATAAAATGCGTTTTTGCAAGTAGGAAAGGGATGGTCGGATGAATACCACTGGAATGCCGCCTCGTTACCCCATGGGACGGCCGATGATGGATCCACAGACGTATCACAAGGAGCACAAGCGTTTGTGGCATTTGGGAAATGGCATGGGACTTGCGGTGGTGGGGACCTTTGTGGTCAGCTTTCTGCTGAGTATGTTGCTCCTCTCGTTGCAGCAGCTTTTAGGGATGGATGATGTCTCCAGCATGAATGGGTTTGCCGGCGGGGAGATCCTTGATCAATTGACCGATATGATGCTGTATATTCCCACCATGCTGGCGCCTTTTTTGGTATTTGCCAAGCTCAGCGGCTATCGGCTCAGTTCCTTAACCCCTTTGGGGAAACCCAAGATATCCCTGCTGGTGCCGGGCGTGATGCTGGGACTGGGCGGTTGCATTGTGGGAAATATCTTGACGGCTCTGGTCTCCAGTTCTATGGGTGCGGCCGGCGTTGAGCTAAGTTCTCCTTCGGTATCTACGCCCCAGACGCTGGTGGGCCAGCTTTTGTTTTACACCAGCACAGCCCTGATCCCCGCCCTGGTGGAGGAATTTATCTTCCGGGGGGTGGTCATGCAGAGTCTCAGACGATTTGGCGACGGATTTGCCATTGTCATGTCGTCGGTGGTGTTCGCACTGATGCACGGCAATCTGGTGCAGGCTCCCTTTGCCCTGGTGGTGGGACTCACCATCGGTTATTTGGTCATCATCACCGGGTCCATGTGGGTGGGCCTTATCATCCATTTTTTCAACAACCTGTTTGCCTGCATTTTACAGGTGGTGTTTGACAGCATTAGTTTGGAACTCGCCTCGGTCATCTCCCTGGCGTACTACGGGATCCTCATTGCCTTGGGCGTGGTAGGGTATGTGGTTCTCCATTCCAAGAAGGCGGAATTCCACCGGTTTTACCAGCCCAACCCCAGCTTGACGACAGGACAAAAATTGTCGGCCTTCCTGCTCAACCCAGGAATGATTGTATCCATTGTGCTGATTTTGCTGGTCACAGCTCAATACGTCCATTTCGTAGGGTTTGGCGGATGAGGTTGCCGTGGGACGATGCCTATATGAGCCTGGCTTTTGAGGAGGCAAAAAAGGCTCAGGCAATTGGAGAAGTGCCGGTAGGGGCTATTGTGGTTCAAGGGGATCGCGTGGTTGGCCGGGGCTATAACCGGCGTGAAGTGGATCGAGATGCATTGGCTCATGCAGAGGTTCTGGCCATCGGGGAAGCGTGCCGTACACTGGGTAGCTGGCGGCTGGACGACTGCACGCTGTATGTCACATTAGAGCCATGTCCCATGTGCGCCGGAGCTATCTTGAACGCACGGATGAAACGTGTGGTTTATGGAGCGTCGGATCCTAAGGCTGGGTCGGTGGGCTCCTTGATCCACCTGTTTGAATTGCCCTATAACCATCGCCCCACTGTAACGGCAGGGGTATTGGAAGAATCCTGTTCGGAGATTCTCAGCCGTTTTTTTGCCGGACTCCGGGACGAATAGGATGGTAAAATACTATATTGCAGTAACCTGTAGAGAACAAAGAGCGCCATGGCTTTTAAGCTATGGCGCTCTTTCCGGTGTCTCCATCCGCGGGAAATAGGAGGTAAAAATAAAAAAGAACCTGGAACGCGAAATGGCTCCGGGCCTTGTCCGACTGCGCAAACAAAAGGAGAAATCCGGGATAGAACCGCGGGAAGCAGAAGATGAAAATAAAAAAACCTGGAGCGCAAAACGGCTCCGGGCCTTGCCCGACTGCGCAAACAAAAGAAGGAATCCGGGATAGAACCGAGGGAAACAGAAGGTAAAAATAAAAAAGAACCCGGAGCGCAAAACGGCTCCGGGCCTTGCCTGGCTGTGCAAATAAAAGGAGAAATCCGGGATAGAATCGCGGGAAGCAGAAGATGAAAATAAAAAAGAACCCGGAGCGCGAAATGGCTCCGGGCCTTGCCCGGTGGCACCCCCAGTAGGAATCGAACCTACAACTAACCCTTAGGAGAACAAATAACTCTTTGTCCTACGATTCCCTTACACTACATTCCGCTTCGTTTTGTGTCAATTTAGCCCAATGAATTTTTGGTTTCTCACGCCGTTTTGTGTCATTCTGCACAGTTTCAAGGCGCTGGAATACCTTTCGCGCAATTAGCAAAAAATTAGCAGACGGCATTTTTGAGCTTTTGTAAAAACGCAAATTAGCAGATTATTAGCAGAGCGGCCCGCCCGGGGTGTGTTATTTTTATACGCATCCCGGGCTATTTTATCATTTTTATGCAATAGAATCAATCTTAAAATAGGAGGTTTCCATGCCGGCTTATCAATTACAGATCAAACAGGTCGTGGATTACCCACGATGCCGGATTTATCGGCAATTCGTCCATCGGCTGATGGCAGACCGGAGCATTCGCACAAGCGGAGGCTCTGGTCTTTTTTATTTTACCGTGCTTTGCAGCTACGCAAACTTCCGCACTTCATACCGCCGCATTGATGGTATTAGCTATACCATCTATCCGGGCGAATGGGTCTGCACACTCAAGGAAGTGTCCCAATGGTTTCGCACACGGTTTCAATGCCAGGCGTTGACAGTGCTGGAACAACTGCAGAAACAGCACTTTATCACTTTTCATACACTGGATCGCGGCAATGTGATCCGCTATAAAATTTGCGACTGGGCGCGGCATAACACGGTGCTTGAATATAATGCTCCCTGCCAAAAGGATACCGGCTTTTTCTTTCTGCCCGTTTCCGTTGTCACAGATCTCATCAGCACAAGCCGATGCTCCGAAATGGATATTATTCTGGACCTCTGGGTTTCAGCCGTCTACAACGATAATCAGGTACAGGGGTCAGACCTGGGGCCAGTAGTCTATTTCCGCAACGGCACCGGCAATCCTCTTGTTGCCTACACTGAACTGGCTGTCCGCTGGGGGGTGTCCCGGGCGACAGTCGGCCGCGTCCTCAAAAAGCTGGCCGCACTGGACTATATCTCCCTTATGTCCTTCCCGGGCCGACACGGCAGCGTGGTCTATTTGAAAAATTACCTGTCCACCATGTTTGAAATATCGGATGTTATGGTGGACAAAGAGGAGGTCGCTATGACGCTCAACATCCATTTGGAACTCCCCGATGAATCAGGCTCCAGCCAAAACACACCAAGTATAGAGCATGAGGTTATCGTTTCAAACGAACTCAATAGCGTTTCAAAATCGCACATTGAAATTATCATCCAAAAGATGGCTCAAATCCTGATGGCACAAGGGATTTCGTGCTTTGGTTGTCCCCTCTCCCGCTATAAGTTATATCCCTTATCGGGCGACTGCCGGGAAGATTTACTACCCCGCGCACGGGAACAGTCAACGCTCTGTTTTGGCTTGTCCATTCTGTGCGGGAACAGGCAGGTCACCACTTTTGAACTTACACTCTCTCCCGTCGCGGAGAATTGAATAAGGAGGTCTTACCATGAAGAAATTTGTTGAAAAAGATGTCGCAGAAAACCCGCTGTACCATGATACCTGGAAACTGTTGAAAAAATACCGCGATGTGGTGTGGAGCCTGGAAATTTCTGTCCAGCATGTGCGTTCCAAGTTTGAGATCGAATACGGCACATCCATCGAGGAATTTCTGGATTCCATCTATCTGGCCGGCGCCGATCTGAATGGGAGCGATATTGAACACCATGCTAAGTGCATTGAGCGCAGCCACAAAATGCTGAAACTTTTGGATTCAGCAGTCGAATTGCTTCGTACCCGCCACAAGAACGGCGAGGCCTATTACTGGCTGCTTTACTACTCCTTCCTCTCCCCGCAGCAACTCAAAAATGTGGAGGAGATCATCGAGAATTTGCGTCCGCATATCCGGGACATCTCATTCCGTACTTACTACCGCAGGCGCAGGGAAGCCATTGACGCACTCAGTTCCGTACTATGGGGGTACACCTCCAAAGACAGTTTGGATATGCTGGAACAGTTCTTTCCAGCGCCAAAACCAGATGAAAAGGCCAAGGGCAAATAATTGGCAGAATACGGGAATGAAATTGGCGCATTCCTGCCCTTGAGCCGTAAATCCTGGTGTGCTAAACTGAATATGCTCAAACTTGCACCCAAAACTGAATGCAGGCAGTGAACGGCACCTTTTTCAAGGTGCTTTTTTGCTGCCCTAATGACCGGCCGATTGGGGAGGGAGCCCGCATCTATTACAAGAGCTGCGGGCTCCTCTTTTGTTTGAGTCCCGCATATTACATTTGGATTGGAGGTCCGAAAATTGAAAAAACGCAAGATTCCTCACCAAAAGCGAAACGGCGATACCAGCCCTCCGCGCCGTTTTTCCATTGGCAGAATCGCTTATATGGCGTTTCTGTGTCCCACCGTCTCATTGATGTTCAGCCAGCCGGCCTTTGCCGCAACCGATGTTTGGACAAAGGCCACAGAAATCATGCAGGATGTCTACACGCAGATCCTCGCTATCTCCACGATTGCGGCCATTGTGACCGCTTCGGTAGCATTGCTGCTCATGAATTTCTCCCGTTCTGGTAAAACGGTGGATGAAAGCAGAGCTTGGCTCAAACGAATTGTTATCACCTGGGCCATCTTAAACAGTCTGGGCTTTATCATGTCCTATATCGTCCCCTTCTTTGAGGGTGGTCAGTGGGCAGGTTGATCGGCATCACATTGATACCCGACGAAAGGAGGCATGACCTATGGGTATTCTGGACGGCATTGTTGAATGGATTGCAGAGCAGGTCATGGCGGGCCTTGACTTGATAACCACCTCGGTTTTGGGGGCACTGGGCTGCGATATGGCGGTATTTCTGCGCTACTTTCCCGCAGCCGAAACGATGTACAGCGTTTTTGTGGCACTGGGCATCGGTATCATTCTCCTTAACTGGGTGTGGCAGCTGTTCAAGAACTTTGGCCTGGGAGCCGGTATTGAAGCGGAAGACCCGCTCAAATTGAGCATCCGGTCCGTCATTTTTATTCTTTTAGCGTTCTTCTCCAATGAGATTGTCAGCATGATCCTGACCATCGGCGGCACACCGTATAACTGGATTATGGATTCGGAGCTGCCGGCACTCAGTTTTGCGGATTTCAATTCTGTCATGCTGGTCATCATCGGGGTGTGCGCCAATGGGGCTGTGGCCCTTATCACTCTGATTTTAGTCATCATTCTGGCGTGGAACTACCTGAAGTTGCTGCTGGAAGCGGCAGAGCGATATGTATTGCTCGGCGTGCTGGTCTATACGGCTCCAGTAGCCTTTTCCATGGGGGCAAGCCAGACAACATCAAACATCTGGAAATCCTGGTGCCGGATGCTGGGCGGTCAGATTTTTCTTCTGCTGATGAACGCCTGGTGCCTGCGCCTGTTCACGAGCATGGTTGGTTCGTTTATCTCCAACCCGCTCTCTTTGTAAGGAGGGCCATTTTGAAAAGACTCAAGAAAATTTTGTTCCTTGCGCTGATGGTCGCAGCTCTCTCCTGTCTGTTCTGCCAGCCTGCTTTCGCTATTTCGGAGGAAGAAGTCCAGGCACAAGTGGACGCCGTAGGCAAAGAAGCCGTTTCGGGGAATGTGCTGATCTGGTTTATGTGCGCAATCGGATTTCTTAAAGTATCACAGAAGATCGATTCTTTTATGGCAAGTCTGGGCGTCAATGTCGGCCATACCGGAGGCAGTATGCTGGCGGAGGCTATGATTGCGGCCAGGGGATTCAGCGGATTTAAGAGCTTTGCCAGCAATCACTTTGCGGGAGGCCGCAGCAGTCATTCCTCCCATGTCCGTGCAAACGGTGGCGGAAAAGGCGGTGCTGGATTCGGCGCTGGTTTTGCCAGCGGTGGCTTGGCCGGCGTGATTAAAAGGAATGTTACCAATAATGCGGTCAAAACGGCCACAACGCCCCCGGATGCCAAGCCCTCCGGATTAAGTGGGCTGGTCGGCGGCGCTGCAGGCGGCATCGGTGGACATATCTACGCCTCCTCCGTAAGCAAAGGAGGCAATTTTGCCAACAATGTCATAGGATCGGTTGCTACCGGGAGTATCACCCAGATGGGAACTATGACCGGGGATAAAGCTGTAGAAGCTCTGCATTCCTACATGGGTCATGCGGCATTGGAGCCCGGGGCCGAGAATATTCCCACTTATCAGAATGTGGAGATTGGCGGCGGCCGCATTACCGGCACAGAAGTCACTCCGGAGCATCCAGAAGGCATCGCTTTTGGTATGTATCATGCAGACCAGTATGTGGCGCCGGAAGGCCAATACACAACCGTTCACGCTGTAGATGGTACTGCCTGGTATAAGCAGTATGCCGCGGATGCGGTTGAAAAATCCCCCTATATGGCACCGGACGGCTCGATTGCCTATCACGAATCCATCGTGAAGAAACTGCCGCCTACTCCCAAAAGAAAGGACAAACTCTAATGGCTGAAGAACAAAAAAACAGCTCCGCCGAAACAGTAGATGCTGCGGCCTCTGCCGCACATACGGTCAAAGGCGCTATCAAAGCTGGCAAGGCCATCTCTGGAGCAGCGAAAGGCGCTGCCGCCGCCGGCCCCTATGGGGCTGTGGCTGGGGCCGTCTGGGCCGGCCGAAAGCACATCGGCAAAATCATTGCCGTCATTGCCATTCTGCTTTTGCTGCCTGTCCTTTTCCTCCTGATGCTGCCCGGCCTGATTTTTGGAGGGCTGGTCAATGCCTTTTCACCAGCTGATCCTGACACGCCTATCCTCAACAGCGAAACCGCCATCGTAGAAAACGCCAACGACATTACCTTTGCCATCAACGCCATTCTGGGTGAGGCGCTGGATGATGTGATGGCCCGTATCGAAGTGGACTTTGCCTCTTCTGGCGCCGACAAAATGGAGGTCAAAAACCCCTATTCTTCCGGCCTGGTCTACAACGCCAACCTCATCGTTTCACAGTATTGCGCTGCCCGGGATGAAGACTTTGAGAGCATTTCGCTGGATGACCTGTCCACTGTCCTGCGGGAGAACAAAGAGCATCTATACTCTTATACCAGTGTGCGGGAGAGCCGTGAGGTCACATCCGAAGATCCGGAGACCGGTGAGGAAACCATCTCCATCGAGATCTGGATGATCTATACCATTCGCTACAACGGCGAGTCTTATCTTGCCGACCATGTTTTCGCGCTTACGGATGAGCAGAAAGAACTGGCGTCCGATTATGCCTCTAACCTAAGTCTCTTTTTAGGCGACGGCCTGCTGCAAAATGTGGACGAGTGGACAGGGAACAGTATCCCCTCCCTTGGAGATGTAACCTTTACCGACGGCGGGACCCCGGTTGTTTATTACAATCAGCTGGATGAACGCTATGCCAGTCAACCCTATGGCACCGATAACATCGGCGGCTATGGGTGCGGGCCCACCGCCATGGCAATCGTGGTTTCCTCCCTCACGGACGATATGGTAGACCCGGTGGAAATGGCAAAGTGGTCATATGACAATGGCTATTGGTGCAAAAGCAGCGGCTCTTATCACGCATTGATCCCTGCTGCTGCGGAGGAATGGGGCCTTCCGGTATCCGGCTGCACGACTTCCGAGCCCCAGCGGATTCTGGACGCTCTCGCAGATGGCAAGCTGGTCGTGGCAATTATGTCCGAAGGCCATTTTACCTCATCCGGCCACTTCATTGTTCTCCGTGGCGTAAAAGACGGCCAGATCATGGTGGCTGACCCGGCCAGTTACAAGCGAAGCGGGCAGTTGTGGGATCTGTCCATCATCTTAAATGAAGCAAGCCGCCGTGCGGCAGCAGGCGGTCCTTTCTGGATTATTGGCTGACCGCACCGCACCCCGGCATCAGAAACGAGGTAATACATGAGCAACAAGAATGACCATGATATTTATATCATACCGCCGAACTTCATAGAAACAGGCACTTTTTTTGGCGGTATGTTCCGTGCGCGGAATGTGATTGAAGCCGGCATCCTGGCACTTGCCATTGGGACGCCGGTTTTTTTGTGCCTTCCATTTGGGCTGACCGCCCGCATTATTGCTTTATGCCTGACTGCGCTCCCGGTGGCATTGGTTGCCCTCATTGGCATTTCAGGGGAAAGTCTCTCGCAGTTTCTGATCACTTTTCTGAAATACCTGCGGAATCGCCGCGTTGTCGGCGGTGACGGTGAACAGCCCTGTGAAAAAACGGCTCCCTCCAAATCAGCCGGCAAGCATCTCAAACAGAAGCCTCCAAAGGAGAGAAAGCCCAAGGCGCCGAAGCGCCGGCGGTCTGGTGAAGCAGATTTCCCCGCTGAGTTTGATGAAGTCCGCGGATATGAAATCCGTGAAAAGCTCCGGCCCAAGAAAAATGCTAAAAAGGATCGTCCTGCCAAGGGCAATAAGGCAAAAAAGAACGCAAAAAAGCGCCATGAAAAGGAACGCCTGCCCAAACGCCCCGCCCGTGTCAAGGAGCAGAAGCCCGCCTGCCTCAATCCAGTGGCGGATTATCTGCCCATTGAGAAAGTGGAGAACGGCATTATCTATACCAAAGACCATCGCTTTGTCAAGGTGGTCGAAGTTGTCCCCATCAACTTTATGCTGCGCAGCGCCCGGGAACAGAGGAATATCATCTACTCCTTCGTTTCGTACCTGAAGATCTCGCCCATCAAGCTCCAAATCAAGGTTCTGACCCGCCGTGCGGACATCAACCGCCACCTGGACACGGTGCGCCAGGAGATGGCCCATGAGGAAAACGAGCAGTGCCGCTTGATGCAGGAGGATTACCTGAACTTTGTGCAGCAGGTCGGCTCCCGGGAAGCTGTGACCCGGCGGTTTTTCCTGATTTTCGAGTATGAGCCCTGGGCCAATACCCGGCGCTCCGAACAGGAAGATGAGGCAATCCAATCTCTCCAAAGTGCTGTCCACACGGCATCCAATTACCTGCGTCAATGCGGCAACGAGGTCGTTGTCCACGAAAACGAGGACGAATTTACCGTAGATGTTTTCTATAATTTGTTGTGCCGAAATGAAAGTGCGGTCAAGCCCCTGTCGGTACGGGCACAGGAAATTGTGGCACAGTATCTCGACAAGGGGCGGGAGGGCGAGATTGACCGCATCCCGGCGGCTGAATTTGCTGCTCCCAAAAGCATCGACTTCACCCATGGACGGTATCTCTGCATAGACGGGCTGTACTATACTTATCTGCTCGTCCCATCAGATGGTTACAAAACACAGGTGCCCGCGGGCTGGCTGAGTTTGATCGTCAATGCCGGTGATGGCATTGACCTCGATATGTTTCTTTCACGCCAACCCAAAGAGCGCATTATTCAGCGGGTCGGCCAGCAGCTCCGCATCAACCGGTCAAAAATCAAGGATGCCAGCGACACGAACACGGACTTCGATGATATAGACGGCGCTATTCGGAGCGGCTATTTTCTGAAGGAGGGCCTTGCGAATAACGAAGATTTCTATTATCTCAACTTGTTGATTACTGTGACTGCCCCTTCTGTGGAGGACCTGGAGTGGAAGGCCAGCGAAATAAAAAAGCTCCTGCTTTCGCAGGATATGGATGTCTGCAACTGCCATTTTCGGGAGGAGCAGGCATTTTGTTCTGCCCTCCCGCTGGTTTCCATGGAAAAGGGACTGTTCGAGCGTGGTAAGCGCAACCTGTTGACTGGAGGCGCGGCCAGCTGCTATCCGTTCACTTCGTTTGAGATGTGCGATGACAATGGAATCCTTCTGGGGGTCAACAAATATAACAGTTCCCTCATCATCGTGGATATTTTCAACTCTGCGATTTACAAGAACGCCAATATGGCGATCCTGGGTACCAGCGGCGCAGGCAAGACCTTTACGATGCAGCTCATGGCGTTAAGAATGAGGCGGAAAAACATTCCCGTTTTCATCATTGCACCGTTGAAGGGGCACGAATTCCACCGTGCCTGTGCCAATGTAGGCGGGGAGTTTATCCAGATTTCCCCGGCCAGCCCGCACTGCATCAATGTGATGGAGATCCGCAAGGTGGATCGGTCGGTCAGTGAGCTTCTGGACGGGCCGGGAATCCAGCTCTCCGAACTGGCCGCCAAAATCCAGCAACTCCACATATTTTTCAGTCTGTTGATCCCTGATATGTCTCACGAGGAACGACAGCTGTTGGATGAGGCTCTGATCCGCACCTACAATTCCAAAGGTATCACTCATGACAACGCCTCATTGGAAGACCCGGCCAATCCGGGCTACTACCGGGAGATGCCGGTGCTGGGCGATTTATATGAGATTTTGAAGGCCGCCCCGGAAACCACTCGCATGGCCCATATCCTCAACCGTCTGGTGAATGGCTCCGCCAGTACCTTTAACAAGCAGACCAATGTGCGGCTGGATAATAAGTACACCGTACTGGATATTTCCTCGCTTACTGGTGATTTGCTGACTGTGGGGATGTTCGTGGCCCTTGATTTCGTTTGGGACCGCGCCAAAGCTGACCGCACCGAGGAAAAAGCCATTTTTATTGACGAGTGCTGGCAGCTTCTTTCCGGCGCAGGCGCCACGGGTACCAGGCTGGCCGGTGATTTCGTTTTGGAAATTTTCAAGACGATTCGCGGCTTCGGTGGATCAGCGATCTGCGCCAGCCAGGACCTTAACGACTTTTTCAATCTGGACGAAGGCCGTTTCGGGAAAGGCATCATCAACAACAGCAAGACTAAGATCATTCTCAATCTGGAGGATGACGAAGCGGAGCGTGTCCAGGAAACCCTCCATCTCTCTGACGCAGAAACGATGGAGGTCACACACTTTGAGCGCGGCAGCGGTCTGATCTCCACCAATAACAACAATATCATGGTGGAGTTCAAGGCCAGTCCATTGGAAAAAGATCTCATAACCACAGACCGCAGGGAACTGCGGGAGCTTTTGGAGCGCAAGCGCCAAGAACAAGCTGATTCCGCTTAAAAGGCATTTTCTCTGGGAGGTGCGGAAGCGCCTCCCTTTATTGCGCGGAGTAGTGTAAAGAACATGGTTGGATGCTTTACCAACAGACGGCGGGGCAGTACCGTCCTCCGCAACCATTTAGAATTTTATATGAGGTGAGTCCAATGTATTCGACAATAAAGTAATCAAACAATGAATTTAGAGGTGATATAAAGCGAGTTTAAGAGTTTCTTTAAGCAAGTTGGAGGCAATGAAGGCGACAAATGCAAATATAACACCCGTTTAGATACTTACGGCTGCGGCTGTCAACACAACTGTAACTACTGCTATGCCCGTTCATTGCTTCATTTTCGTGGATTATGGGATGCGGCGCATCCTCGTGTTGCAGACATTGAAAAGGTCCGGCGGAAAATCCGCAGTCTCCCATCCGGAAGCATCATCAGGCTTGGAGGCATGACAGACTGTTTTCAGCCCTGTGAACTCCAGTACCGCACTACCTACCAGACCATCCAGGAGATGAATCTATGCAGGGTAAGCTATCTCATCGTCACGAAGTCTGCACTTCCCGCTGCCCCGGAGTATTTAGAGATCTTGGACAAGGAACTGGCCCATATTCAAATTACCGTGACCTGCCTGGACGATGCACAAACCGCCCAATTTGAAAAGGCCAGTCCTCCCAGCCAGCGCATCCGCGCAATTCAGGCTCTGCAAGCGGAAGGGTATGATGTGGCAATCCGATTAAGCCCCATCATCGAGGAATACATGGATTTCGACAAGCTGAATGATTTGGGAATTGAGCGGTGTGTGGTTGAATTTCTGCGCGTCAATTCGTGGATTAAGCAGTGGTTTCGGGGTGTTGATTTCTCTAAATATACCGTGCGGCAGGGAGGCTACTATCATCTTCCTTTGAAAGAAAAGCAGCGGATCGTGGAAAAAATCCATATTCCGCAGAAGACAATCTGTGAAGATGTAACGGAACACTATCAATTCTGGAGGGATTTTGTAAATCCCAATAAAGAGGATTGCTGTAATCTCCGGAAAACGCATCATTGACAGTTCCAATACGCCTATAAGACGCCTTTTTTTCCTACTATTCTCGAAAAACGCCGGATTGACGCTCTAATGGCGTCTTTCCACAATTCCTATTTAACAATGCGCTTTGAAGGCGTCTGATTGGCGCCTTTAATAAAGGAGGTGAGCCCCATGAAGACCAGGGCTGAAATCTATGGGAACGAGGCTACGGACTTGCTACGGATCGTGACGATGTACCCCGGCCTCTGTGAACACCAGCTTCTTTGTTTTCACCCTGGCAAAGAAGATACTACAAAGGCCCTGCTCTCTCATTTGGAGAGGCAGGGCCGCATTTTTCAAACAGACGGCGGTGGTTATTTCCTGGCAGGGCAAACACCAAAAACTGACCATGCGCTTGTCCGGGCAGTGTGGGTCCTGCTGGACTTCATCCGGCAGGTAGATTACCACGCTCCGGCTGATTTTCCCGTTAAACTCGTGTTTTTTGCCGACGGTGAATTATATGAGATTGCTTATATTGCCGCCGGGCAGGAGGCACTTGTCTGCCATGCTCTGCGGGGCAACAAAGGGGGAAGCCGCCGTATCATGCTGGTCGATACTCCGGCGCAAATCGCCCAAATCGACTGTCCGGGCATATCCGGATTTTGTACTGTAGACGAGGAAGGCCAGACAAATTATTTCAAGAAAGCAGGAGGCACATGATTGGATCGAAAACTAATATCCCACCGCATTGGAAGCATTCTCGACGATATATCCCGTCTGAGTAATGCGCTGTACGCGCTGGACACCACTGACATCCAGCGTTACCCCGACAACTATGAAACACTTTCCATAGATGCCGCTTTACGGGCAGAGCGGATTGCCTGCCGGCTGCGGCATCTGATTTATTCCAGCACAACCATCCGCAAAGGTGACTATCTCAAATCCGCCGGTGCAACGCACGGCATCACTGTCAACTGCGAGGACAGGGTGCTGGAGGTGACGCTGCCCTGTTTGCTGCCAAAGCGCAAACAGCGGCAAAGCGATGAGTTCCTGTTGGACCCGCTCTATTTTGTCCTTGATCAATACGCAAGAGAACACCCACTTCCGTATTACCGCGATTGCGTTGTCTGTTTCGCCCAGGTCTATGACCGGGCACTTCCCGACAGGCGGATACGCGATTACGATAATTTATCGGAAAAGCAATTACTGGATCTTCTCTCTTCCTTTGTGATGGCTGATGATACCGGCCTGTTGTGCGATGCCTATAACACGGCCGAACTGGGCGACCAGGATTGCACAAAAATCTATATCATGGAGAAGCAGCGTTTTCCGCAATGGCTGACGGAGCATAAAACGAGTCTACAATCCATCTCGGATTTTTGACCATTTTGGGCCTTCTCCGGCCCGACATCCAGCGAAGCGGCTGAAACGCCCGATTTTCCGGGCTTTTTCCCCTCATGGGGAGGCCCATTTTTACCGAAGTCCTCAGTCATTACGGTAAAAATCCTGTGCTTTCAAGGGAGGTGACTACTTGGGAAAAGCACCAACTATTTTCCACAGCCGGATACGCTTCCGTTCCGGCTTTTATCGCTGACCGCTATTTCGGGAGAGTTCCCCACCAGCCAGCTCAACCGCCTTCCCGCCAGCCCTTACTACTTGGAGGCGGTCGTGACTGCGCTCAAAAAGGCCGGACTGCTGCGCACCTACTACCGGGATCGGCTCCGGGGCTATCGGCTGGGGATCAAAGCCAAGTCAGCTCTGCTGGACGGATGGCCCGAGCGTTTTACATTCTGCCTTACAGGAGACGCAGAAACCAACCGGCTCAAAAGCGAAGCAAACCGGAGGTTTCGGCTCCACCGCCTCGCGGAAACCTATATTACTATGGGCAATGCCGGGGTATTGCTCTACCCGGATGAAAAGCCGAAGGTCTTTGCCCAGACCGGTTTTGGCGGCGAAACTGTAACATATCCCGCGTTTTACAGTTCACGCGAAGTCAAGGAGTTGGGGGCTGATGCCACCCAGATCCGAAGCTCCCGCTTCGCAGGGGTGCTGCTGGTCCCCACCGGCATCTTTGTGACCTACAATAGCGGGAGCGCTCTGATGAAGTGGCGCTACAAATCCGAACTGCGGGTAAAAACACTCCTCTGGAACATTCTATGCCAGCAGCGTCTGGCCCAGCAGTACCGTGTCGAACAGGTACATGGACTGGTATTGGGGGACAGCATGGACCTGGCCTACCAGATACTCACCAGTACCGGTGGGGCCAAGCATGACTACTTCATGCTGGACGGCAGCTACGACCACTTTTATTTCCTAACCAATGACCATCAGGGGGAGGTGATACTGGCGTTACTGTGTGACCCTGTGAAAACCGCGGAACTTGACCGCATTCTGTCACAGGGCCTCTACGCCGGCAATCCCGGCAGGGCCATGGAGCAGGATGCCGCAGAGCCGGATGGAACGCCGGTGCTGTTCGGTTACTTCTGCGATCTGCCGCGGATCGTGCGTTTCAACACCGCCCTCGAACTGATGGAACGCCCCGGTACGCTGATCTGCTTTGATTTTCAAGCAGATGTGCTGCGCCGCTATTGCAGTGACCGGGTACACCTGCAAACCATTGACTTTACAAAATTCGAGGGGAGGTTGTTCCCATAAACAAAAAGAAACTAATCATAGGCCTGGCAGCAGCGCCGGCCGCCGTATTTGCGATTCTATACGCAGGCGGTTTCCTGGCACAGCTGTTTGGCAATTACGCGGCGTGGAAACAGGGCGGCGGCATCCCCGGAGACGGAACTTCTCCGGCGATGGCGTCGCCTGATTTTTTTACCTGTCTGGCCTCCGTGTTTCATCCACCCTATGGAGTGTACGGTGTCCTGATCTGCATCGGCCTGTTGGCAATTTTGCTGCTCATGGTCATGCGCATGGGCTACAGCGATACCGGCGAATATGATACTGACCGGAATTTCATTTACTCGGCCAAGGGCACTTACGGTACTTCCGGCTGGATGAGCCGCAAGGAGATGGCCGGTGTGTTGGATCTGGTGCCTGACCTGCGCAAGCATAAAGGCGTTGTACTGGGAATGCTGGACAACAAGGCTGTCTGTATTCCCGAAAATCCCCATATCAACGGCAATCTGGCTGTGTATGGCTCCAGCGGCAGCATGAAAACCCGGTCCTTTTGCATGAATCGTATCCTTCAGGCGGCGGTCCGCGGAGAATCCCTGATTATTTCAGATCCGAAAAGTGAGCTCTACGAAAAATCCAGCGAGTATCTGCGGGATCAGGGGTACTGTGTCAAGGTGTTCAATTTGGTCAATCCGGAAAACTCGGACAGTTGGAACTGCCTTTCCGAAGTGGAGGGGCAGGAACTGATGGCGCAGCTTTTTGTAGATGTCATCATTAAGAACACCATCAACAACGGCAAGGGTGACCATTTCTGGGATTCCTGTGAGATGAACTTGCTGAAGGCCCTCGTCCTCTATGTGGACCAGAGTTATGCTGAACAAAACCGCAATATCGGAGAGGTGTACCGGCTGCTGACTTTAAGCGGCGAGTCCGATTTGGACAGCCTGTTTGAGAACTTGCCGCCCACCCATCCGGCCAAAGCGCCATACAGCTTGTATAAGCAGGCCAGCGATACAGTTCGTAGCGGCGTCATCATCGGCCTCGGCTCCCGTCTGCAGGTGTTCCAGTCGGAACTCATCAAGAAAATCACCACCCGGGATGAAATTGACTTGGAGCTGCCCGGCCAAGAGCGGTGCGCCTACTTCCTTGTTACCAGCGACCAGGACAGCACCTTTGACTTTCTGGCAAGCCTGTTCCTGTCCTTCTGCTTCATCAAGCTGGTGCGGTATGCAGACAAGAACTGCGAAGGAGGCAAACTGCCGGTACCGGTGCATGTCCTGGGTGAAGAATTAACAGCCTGCGGCACCATTCCAGACCTCTCCCGCCGGTTAAGCGTCATTCGTTCAAGGAATATCTCCATGAGCTGCGTATTTCAAAATCTGGCGGGCCTGCAAAACCGATACCCGCTCAATCTCTGGCAGGAAATTCTGGGCAACTGCGACGCGCAGTTGTTCCTGGGCTGCACGGATGAATTGACGGCGGAGTTTATTTCTTCCCGCACGGGACTGGCTTCCGTGTCGGTATCCAGCAAATCCAAGCAGTTGGGTACCTGGCGTATCTCCAACTACACGCCGGAATACCGGGAAACCTCCGGCGTCGGCAAGCGGCCTGTCCTCACCCCGGACGAAGTTCTGCGGCTGCCCATCACACAGGCGTTGGTCATCATCCGGGGACAAAAGGTACTCAAGGTAAACAAACTGGACTATTCCAAGCATCCGGAGTCATCCAAGCTCCGTTCCTGCAAGGCATCCGCCCATATCCCCGAATGGCGCAGGCTGGAACAGGAGCAACCGAAACCCTCTGCGGCGCAGCCAAAGCCGCAGGCTCCCGCGCCTAAAAAGCCAGTGAAGAAAAAGCCGAAGGCGGCCAGCACATCTACCAACACCAAGCAGACCGCAGCCGTTCCTACCGCAGAGGCTCCGAATGGCATCATCACGACAGATAAGGACTCGATCCTTTCTTAATACAAAACATAGGAGGTTAATTTTATGGCAACCAAGAAAAAAGTATTGCTGGAGCAGGAAACTCCTGTTCCTGAAAACACCGCCCCCGCGGACGGTACCATTTCTTCCGCCGGCCCCCCGGCTGATGCGGCGGCGCCGCCTGACAGTGACGATTTGAGTGCGCTGCTGGCCTCTATGGGTCAGACCAATGACAGCGCCTCTACGGATCAACCTGATGGCGACGCCACTTTGGAAGGCTCTGACCCTCCCCTTGAGTTTATGGAAACGGAGGCGTCTGATGAAGCTGCCCCCGAGGGTGACGGCACGGCCTCTGGCGCCCCTTCCGATTCGGATGAGCCTGCCGGATCGGCGGCCGGTGAGGAAGAGACTCCTTCCAATTTGTCTGCTGAAGGTGCAGATGACACCCCGGCGGAGACGGTTTCCGAAACTGCTGGGGAGCCGGCTCCCCCCAAGCCCAAGCGGGCACCCCGGCGGAAAAAGGCGGCGCCTGTGGAAGCTCCCGTACATGGCGAGAATGAGGACTCTGCGGAGGCTCCGGCTGCTGAAGAGCAGGCTGTGGAATCTTCCGCCTCTGTTGAGAATACGGCGCCGCCTGATGAGGGAGAAACACCCATTTCAGAGGATACCGCTCCCCAAGAGGAGGCGCCGGTAGATACTGCGTCTGCTCTGCGCCGGACCGCCGTAACACACCGCAGTGACACCTCTATCCTGACCATCCGCAGTCGTGAAGAGGTGGAAACACAGGAAGACCGCGAGGATGTCATTTGGCACGAGATCCACAACGCCTACCGCACCCGCCGCATCCTCACAGGTCAGCTGGGCGGCATTGAGCAGCTGGACAACCGCAAAACTGTGGCCGTAGTGGATTACAAGGGATTCCGCATCATTATCCCCATCAAGGAGATGATGATCAATCTGGGCCGCAGCCCTTCCGGCCAGGAGTATGCCGACCTGATGCTGCGTCAAAACAAGATTTTGGGGAATATGCTGGGGGCGGACATTGACTTTGTGGTACGCGGCATCGACTCCAAGACCCGCAGCGTTGTCGCAAGCCGCCGTGAAGCTATGATGCGGAAGCGCCAGACCTTTTATTTCGATTTGGACGCCGAGGGGAAGTACCGCATCTACGAGGGGCGTATTGTTCAGGCCCGGGTCATCGCTGTTGCGGAGAAGGTCATCCGCGTCGAGGTATTCGGCGTTGAAACCTCAATTCTGGCCCGTGATTTGGCTTGGGACTGGATCGGCGATGCCCACGAGCGTTTCTCCGTGGGCGATGAAGTGCTGGTCCGCATTCTCAATGTGCGGCGCAACAGCCTTGAAGACCTCGGAATCCGTGCCGACATCAAGAGCACATCTGAAAATACCGACCGGGACAATCTCCAGAAGTGCCGAATCCAGGGTAAATACGCCGGAAAAGTGACCGATGTACACAAGGGTGTGGTTTATGTCCGGCTTGCCAATGGCGTCAATGCGGTAGCTCATTCCTGTTATGACTACCGGATGCCCGGAAAGAAGGATGATGTATCCTTTGCCGTCACCCATTTGGATGTGGAGCGCGGCATCGCTCTTGGAATCATCACCCGGATCATCCGGCAGAATCTGTAAACCGAAAACCGCCTGGGAAGTATCAAATAACTGCTTCTCGGGCGGTTATTTTATTATTTCAATCCTAACGCATATACATCCTTCCAACCCTCTCTATTTTTAATTTTATTTTCCGTTTGCGTTGATTTTTCACAAAATACGGGATATAATATATAAAAACACTGGATTAGGAGGTTGTTTATGCTGATTCAATTTAGTGTAGAGAACTATCTGTCTATCAAAGATAAAGTTGTCTTATCCCTGCTGTCCAGTAGGGACAATGAGCATCCAGAGCATCTCATCGCAGATGGAAACAAAAACTATCTGAAATCCGCTGTTATCTATGGAGCCAATGCTTCTGGGAAGTCTAATGTCTTGAACGCATTCTGGTTTATGGTAAACTATGTGCTGACTTCTCATAACCAGCAGCTCCATAAAACGATTGCGCGTTCACCATTTAAGTTCGATCCTGAAACACCTGCTCGCCCCAGTAGTTTTGAGGTCATCTTTACCACAGAAGGCGTTCGATATGCGTATGGCTTTTCTGTAACAGATAAGGCTGTCACGGAGGAATACCTATACTACTATCCCAACGGCAGACAGGCGCTTATTTTTGAGAGAAAAAACACCAAGGATTTCCGTTTTACGGTCGATGTTGATGAGCAAAACACACTCAAGGAGCGCACCTCTGCAAACAAGCTCTACTTGTCAGTTGCATCAAACTGGAGTTACGCCAAAGTGATCCCTGTCCTGGAGTGGTTTGCCTCCTGTCAAATCATCACGAAGAATTCCGTGGCGGATGCCTATGGAATTGAAGCAGAGCAGTTGAAAAATGACGACTACCGGCGTGTAATCGCATCTATGCTGCGTGTTGCAGATTTGGGAATACAGGCGCTCCAAATGCGCGATTCAGACCCTGCGCCTTCTCAACGCAGTGACATTTTTGCAAATATTGATGCCATTCATACGGTACATGACGCCAACGGAAATGCGTGTTCCTATGCCTTGAATATGGCAGAGGAATCTGACGGCACCAACAGTTATTTCAAGCTGATCGGTGTTGTGAAAAAGGCTTTAGACCTGGGGACGCTTCTTGTGGCTGATGAAATGGACGCACACCTCCATCCACTTCTGACCAAGCATCTGGTGTCCCTTTTCGACAGCACAGAATTTAATCCCAAGGGTGCTCAGTTGATCTTCACATCACACAGCACCAACCTTCTTGATTTGGATTTCTTGAGAAGAGATCAGATTTGGTTTACAGAAAAAGATGAGCAGACCGCAGCCACAGACTTGTTCTCCCTTTATGATTTTTCCATTCGCAAGGACACCAAAGTAGAAAAGGGATATTTGATCGGCCGTTTTGGTGCAATTCCTTTTATCAAGGGAGGGCTGTAAAATGGCACGGGGACAGATTGAAAAGCGTGGACAGCGACGCAGGAAATTAAAACCCGTCATTCTGATTGTGACGGAGGGCTCGCAAACCGAGCCAAAGTATTTTGAACATTATCGCAGCCGCCAGACCAACATTGATATTCGCGTGGTCGGCAGCCACACCAAAGGGGGCGAAACCGATTACCTCGCTCTGATTCGGAAAGCTGTGGAATACCAAAGCAAAAATCAGCTTTCTGTATCCAATGGCGATGCTGTATGGGTCGTTGCAGACGGTGATGTGAACTATAATACCCCTGATCCTATCGCGGCCAAAGACAAATTGCTCTCCAAAGCACAGAAAATGGCTGATGCAAAGGGCATTCATATTGCGCTCTCTAATCCTTGTTTTGAATTTTGGTATCTGCTTCACTTTCAGTACACCACTAAGTTTTTCAAGGATTATCCTGCAGTAAAGAATGCCTTGACCACTTACCTTCCGGATTATGAGAAAACCGGCGATGTGTATTCCCAGTTGTCTGCTCATACAACCAATGCTCTCCAGAATGCCAAGCGTGTAGAGCAATATCATCTTCAAAATGGCAGCAGCAAACCGTTTGGAATCGCCGTCAATCCATTCACCGATATTTATCAACTGGTGGAATCGCTGCTGTAATTGGCACAGGATTGTCCTTGCATTGGCACAGCCTTGCCCTTGAGCCGTAAATCCATATCTGTTATACTTGGTACAGTCAAAAATTTGTAATGCAGCCGCTCCGGCCGGGAGCGGCTGTTTTTATTTCTGAGTAAAGGTGGTGGTTTTTATCCATAGCATACTGCAAAAGCTCCGCAGTGCATTAAAAAATGAGCGGGGCGAGGCCAACTACTTTTCCACGGTGGTGTTTATCTTCATTGCCGTTGTTTTGCTGGCCTTTATCATCGACTTGTTCGGTATTATCTCTACAAAACAGGAGCTTGACCATGCAGCCGATCAGATGGTCAAGCAGATCCAGTTGTCCGGCGGCATCAACAGCGAGACGGATGCTCTCTTTGATTTCCTCTGTTCGGAGATCGAGGGGGCCGACAATATCACCTATTCGATTGACGCCACATATAAATCTCCCACACCTTCCGGGATGTCCCGGGCCATCCAGTTGGGAACGCCCTTCTATATTACCATTGAGGGGGATGCCAAGCTGGGCGGCTTCTGGAATCTGGATCTGGTCAACATCACGGTGGTGGCCCGCGGCTCCGGCGTTAGCGAACATTACTGGAAGTGAGGTGGCCTATGAAGCGTTTATTCTCACAGCTGCACCGGCCGCTCCGCAACGAGCGGGGGGAGATCACCTTCTTCGCCTGCTTCTTTGTGGTTGGAGTTGTCATGCTCATTTCTTTCCTGCTACTGTATGCTTCGGTGAGAATTACTTGCATCAACATCCGCAACGGGGCTAAAATGGAGCTGAACAATCTGAGCGCCACCATCTACGCAGATACTTACCGCTCCCAGAGGGAAACCAATTTTGAAGAGTATTTACGCACCCTCTACTCCAGCCGGGACTACACAGAAATGCTGGAGGCCACAGTTGCCGGCGGCCTTGCTGAAAAGGTCCCTCTCTCTACCGATGACTACACGGTTTCCGACATCAGCCTTGAATTCAATGTGGTGGGCGACCGTGTGGAATACATCTTTTACTGTGATGTTGACTTCTATGTGCGGATGTTTGGACACAGTTACCCCACCATTACCCAGCGGGTAGAACTGACCGGCTACCACAACACCAAATTTTAGCCGTGCTGTTGAAAATTCAGCCAGAACTACAGTATAGGCTTTATATAACAGCAAAAAAGGAGTGTATCACACATGAAGAAGTTTTTCCAATCCAAAGGCTTTATCGTTACTTCGCTGGCCGTCCTCTGTGTTGCCATCCTGGGTGTCTGCTGGTTTGCCAGCCGGGATCGCACAGAAGATTTCAAGCCGGAAGAATCCCCGCCCAGCAGCACGACCAGCGATTGGTCGGATGGCGGCACACAGACAGACGGTGAGAGCGGCGCCGGAGCCTATGCGCCCGGCCAGTCCTCCAGTCCTGAAGAGGAGTACCCCAAGGTGACCTCCGAAACTGAGGATGAAGTCGTGATCGACTTCACGGACACGGAGAAACCGGAAACAACGCCTCCGCCCGTGCCAGAAGGGAAAACCGAGCGGGAAGACCCCGGTGAAGATCATCCGGTCAATCCTGACCCGGAAGTGCCCAAGGTCACCACTCCCCCTGCGGAAAAGGAGCCGGCCAATAATGAGCCGGCCCCCGGGGCCAGCAATGGCAACGGTGCCGTATATGATCCAGTGTTTGGGTGGATTGTCCCCGGTAATGGACAAGAAACTATTGGAGATAGCGATGGAGACATCAACAAGCAGGTCGGCAATATGGGCTGACCAATCTATGACTGAATATACCCCTGATTGGCCGTCACAGAATTGTGGCGGCCTTTCTATTTTAAGAAGAACGGAGTGTGATGTATTTGAAGCGACTTCTCGCCCTCCTGTGCAGCCTTGCCCTGGTATTTTGTTTGCTCCCTTCCACCGCGTTTGCAGAGGGCGGTAACGGAAATATTGACGGTGGTGGCGGCAGCATGGGCCAAGGCACATCCTCTAATTTCTGGAATCCTGGAAATGATGGTGTGCGAATCACCGTTGTGGATGCCGATAGCGGAAACGCAATATCCTCACCGATTGATTTTACAAATCGATCTCAAAATAATGTCGTTCACTTTGGAAAAGTGAACAAGTTGCAGTATCTTGCCGGCACTGCACTTACTCCCCAATCAGGCGCAGGTTATGACTATACAAGGCCAATACAGTCTATGCCCACCATCGTCAGCAGTAAGGGGCAGAGCAATATTGAGGCCATCAAGCGGTATTTTTGTTCGGAATATGCCTGCCAGATGGTTGCCCAGGCGGCCGGTGTGGACTATGAGCGGATGATCGCTGGCGACTATAAGCTGCTGATCGAGCCCATTGCATACTTTACGCATAACGGCCAGTATTACTGTATGACCGCTACAGAGGCGGCGCTGTATGACCAAAAATCTGGCGGGGCGCTTCGGAAAACCATGACTTCCCTCACCCACAAGAATCTGCCTCTGTCGATGTTTTTGGAATTTAGCGATCTCGGCCTGCCCGCATGGACAGGCAGCACCACAAGCAAGCAGAGCAACGCTGACATCATCAGCAGTCTGGGCGTCGGCATTGTCTGGTTTGATGAGCGCCCGCCCGAAGGGGAAATTGAAGCGCCCGATGTAGAATATCGGGTAGACACGGATGTGATCACATCCGTTACTCTGCGGACGGATACAGATTTAACACCGGACAATCCGGCCTCGGTGACCTTCCATATTCTCGGCACCACCTACCGGGTCAACGATATAGTCATCCCGGCAGGCGACAGCCAGGTGGTCTGGGTCAAATGGCACACGCCCTCCACTCCACAGTCGGTAACCATCACGGTTTCCGTCAGCGGGGCCTATACCGCACAAGATACCTTTGTTGCGGAGATCGTGGACTTGAACGAACATATCCCTCCAGATCCGACAGCAACGGATACCAACCCCAACTACACCGTGCCCTCACTCCCCAATGAGCCGCAGAAGCTCACTGCCAACTGGGGTGTATGGAGCTGCTACTGGGTACCGGTTTGGGTTTGGTGTGACCACGATGACTGGGGGCACTGGGTCGATGAAGGCTATTGGGAGTACGAGTACACCGGCTATTCTGCCTCCATCAGCGGTGTGATGTCCCTGATGCCGGATGATATTGTGCCCACGGCCTCCGGGAAGTCAATGAAGAGCGGGTATGGCGTCAAGCAGGATGTGACAGCCACCCTTTCCACCGACTCGCCCACCAGCCATATCACCCATCCGCAGACGGCATTTTCCGTGTTTCCCGAGTTCCAGTACGAAACATACTTGCGCCTTCTGCAGCGGGTGTCCAGCGGCCGGAGCGCCAAATTCACCTTCCAGCCCAATGAGTTCTCTACCTATAACCGGGCTGTGCATTTCAGTCCGCTATGGTTCCCGGATTCCACAGATTATACCGTCTTCACCCAGGTCTGGGACACTTGGACCCCTGATGGAATGTTGAGCATCAACCTGAACGACTATGTTTCAATCGATGGGAGCCTTTATGATGATTGGTACACCAACCGCGAGTAGCCTGTGGCCGGCATACCTGCTCACCGTTTTCTCTGTTGTGGCTGGTTTTGCTGTTTATGATATTCTGTATAGGCGGGTGCCGGATCGGGCGCTCGCCTTTTTTATGCCCTTCGCCGCTCTGGCTCCGTTGCTCAAGGTCTGCCTTGCCGGGGACGGTGGGCAGCTCTGGCCCACCGTTGCCGAGGCTTTGGCGGGGGCATTGCTTGGCTTTTGCATCCCTCTGGCTGCTGCCATGGCAACGGGTGGAACTGGGCTTGGAGGAGGCGATATTAAATTCTGTGGGATACTTGGGCTGATTTACGGCCCTTCCGGGATGGCTCTGGTTTTCTTTGTGGCCGCAGTCTTTGCCATGCCGATGGTCCTTCTGTTCCGAAGGCTTTCCCGGCTCCGCCAGCCCATCGCCATCCCGTTCTTACCTTTTCTTGCCTGCGGCTGCTCTGTTGCAACGCTGGCTGAACTATTTTTATGACAGGAGAATGTGCTTATGAAACTCAACAACCGATTTATTTTCGGTATTTTGTCCCTGGTATTGGCAGCAGTCATTGCTTTTGTGGCTCTGCCCACCATTGCCCGGCAGACCAACGGGAAAACGGAAATTGTCCGCATCACCCAGCCTGTGCTCAAAGGCGAACAGGTCACCAAAGAAAACGCCGAGGTTGTGGAGGTAGGCGGCTATAACCTTCCCACCAATGTGGCTCACAGCCTTGAGGATGTGGAGGGGCTGTATGTGACGGCGGATCTGGCTGCGGGCGACTATATTCTCACCAGTAAGGTGAGCAGCGTCCCGATTTCCTCCGATGTGGCGCTCAACGACATCCCCTCTGGTAAGGTTGCTATCTCCCTGACCGTAAAAACGCTGGCCTCCGGACTGTCGGATAAGCTCCAGCCCAATGATATTGTCCGCATCTATCACTTCCTGGAGACTGCGGAGGAAGTACCCGAACTGCGTTTTGTCAAGGTCCTTTCCGTCACGGATTCTGATGGCATCAATGTGGACAATACCAAGGAGCCCACAGAAGATGAAGAGCCGCAGCAGTCTGCTACCATCACAGTGCTGGCAAGCCCGGAGCAGGCCCGCATCATCACTGAGCTGGAGAACGACGGCGTAGCTCATGTGGCCCTGATCTCCCGCAACAATGACCAGCTGGCTGAAGAACTGCTGGCCGAACAGGACAAGACGCTCCAGGAAATTTACTTCCCGGAAACGCTGACAGAGGATGGCGAGAACGAAGGGACAGATGCAACTGGTGATCCCGCCTCTGCAGAAGATTCGGGTGAGAATACCCAATCGACACCTACCAGTAATACACCGGAAAGCGGTGAATGAAACCAGTTTGATAATTTTGATTATGATAATCGAAATTATATTACCGCACAATCAAGGGCATTCCGCCCTTGGGAAAGGAGTTTCCTATGGGAAAAGTCATTACCGTCTGGGGCAGCCCAGGGAGCGGAAAAAGTATGTTTTCCTGCATTCTGGCAAAAGCCCTGACCCGCGACAAGCGGAAAGCGATCATCATCAATGCGGAAATCAGTGTTCCTATGCTTCCGGTGTGGCTGCCGGAGCAGATCATTCAGACCAATGCCTCTGTAGGGCAGGTACTGAGCAGCGTGGAAATCGATACCTCTTTGGTGGCAGGGCATGTTACCGTGCTCAAAAGTTATCCCTTCATTGGAGTGATGGGCTATGCTGCCGGTGAAAATCCGTTGAGTTACCCGGAAGTCAAGTACGCCATGGTACTCCAGCTGGTCAACGCCGCCGCAAGGCTTGTGGATTTCGTCATTCTGGACTGCAGTTCCAATATGACGAATGTGTTCACGCCTGCCGCCATTGAGTCAGGGGATCTGGTCATTCGCATCCTGACGCCTGATCTCAAGGGCGTTAATTACTTAAAGGCCCATCAGCCCTTGTTGGGAGATGGGCGTTTCCACTACGATCAGCACATGACCTTTGCCGGCATGGCCCGCCCTTTCCACGCGCTGGATGAGATGGGCCATATCATCGGCGGATGGGATGGCCTTCTGCCCTATGGCAAGGAGATCGACCGCTGCGCCACCGAAGGCGGGATGTTCCAGGCCATCAAATACTGCAATCCCAAATACACAGCTTCGCTCAACAAAGTTTTGGATGCGCTGGAGCAGATGGAGCTGGCTGACCATGCCGCAGAGGATGATGGAAACGAAACCGAGCATTTTGAGGAGGAAACTGCCGATGAATAATCTCAATGACATTTTCTTCGCTCCTGCGGCCAATCAGGACCTTACCTATGAACAGATTCTGGAAGATGTACAGCGGTATTTTGCGGAAAACCACGCCGCCACGATTGCAGAGGCCGGCGATGGAAATACCGACCGCGCCTCCTCCCTTTTGAAAGAACTGATGGTGCAGTACATCGTCAAGCGAAAATACGCCATCGAGGGGCTGACCACGGAGGAACTGTGCGAGAAGCTCTATGAGGACATGGCCGGGTACTCCTTCCTGAAAAAGTGGATCTACAAACCCGGTATTGAGGAGGTCAACATCAATGCCTACAACGACATTGAGGTGATTGAAGCCGGCGGGCGCAGCGTTAAAATCCCGGACAAGTTTTCCTCTCCACAGCACGCTATTGATGTGGTCCGGCGCATGCTCAACGCCTGCGGCATGGTCATAGACGATACCATGCCCAGCGTGATCGGATTCCTGGATAAGAATGTGCGTATCTCTGTGGATAAGACGCCGATTGTTGACCCGGAGGTGGGGATCAACGCTTCCATCCGTATCGTAAATCAACAAACGGTTTCTGCACAGAAGCTGTTGGACTCCGGCAGTGCAACAGCGGAAATGCTTCATTTTCTGACCGCCTGCATCCGCTATGGCGTATCCGTCTGCATTGCCGGGGCCACCGGCTCCGGCAAAACTACCATCATGGCATGGCTGTTGTCCCAGGTCCCTGACAACCGACGCCTCATCACGATTGAGGAGGGCAGCCGCGAATTTGATCTGGTTAAGCGGGACGAAAATGGAAACATTCTGAATTCCGTAGTCCATCTGCTCACCCGGCCCAGCGAAAATCCTTCCTTGAACATCAACCAGGACTTCCTGCTGGAGCGGGTCCTTCGTAAGCACCCGGATGTGATCGGCGTCGGTGAGATGCGGTCTGCGGCAGAAAGCCTGTCCGCTGCAGAAAGCTCCCGTACCGGCCATACTGTCTGCACCACAATCCACTCTAACAGCTGCGCTTCTACTTACCGGCGCATGATGACGCTCGCAAAGCGAAAGTATATGATGGGCGATGATGTTTTGATGCAGATCATGGTCGAAGCCTATCCAATCATCGTCTTCACAAAGCAGCTGGAAGACCGAAGCCGTAAAATCATGGAGATCATCGAGGGGGAAGGCTGTGAGGGCGAACGGCTGATTTACCGCACCCTCTACTCTTACAATGTGCTGGACAACACTGTTGATGCAGATGGACGGCCCCTTGTGGTCGGCCGCCACAAAAAAGTTTCCGAGATGTCCAGCTCATTGCAGAAGCGTCTCCTGGACAATGGGATTTCCCATAAGGAGCTGGATGAATTTCTTGAGCACGACAAGGAGGTGTTGAACGGATGCCGTGGGTTTACATCATATGCTTCGCCCTCATCGCCGCTGGACTCCTAACGCTGTTTGGTGTGCGGCCGGGCGATTTCATTGATGCGCTTTTCCGGTCACAGCGCAAGTCGGCCACTCTGACCGATGAATTGAATGTTCTGATGGGTACTCCGGCCAAAGGCTTCTTTAATCAGGACTTTGAATTAAAGCAAATCCTCAAAGGCACCGGGCGGGCTGACCGGTATGAAGCAGTCAAACGGCTGACTCTGATCCTGTTCGCGGTGGGCGGCGCCCTGGCGCTGCTGATTGGCAATGTGTACATGGTCCCGATTTTAGGGATCGGATTTTCACTCGCTCCTATTTGGTATCTGCGCAGCACCGCAGCCAGTTATAAAAAGCATTTGAACGAAGAACTGGAAACGGCCATCTCCATCATCACCACTTCCTACCTGCGCACAGAGGACCTGATCCGGGCAGTCAAGGAAAACCTGCCCTACATCAATGAGCCGGTGAAGGCCAATTTTGAGGCATTTGTCTATGAGGCAGAGTTGATTAACGCAAATACTACGAGTGCCATCAATTCGCTCAAAATGAAGATTCCAAACCGTGTTTTCCATGAGTGGGCTAACATCCTCATTCAGTGCCAGTCTGACCGGGCCATGAAAAATACGCTGCCTACCATCGCCCAGAAGTTTTCTGATGTTCGTGTGGTGCAGTCGGAGCTGGAGGCTATGATGCAGGGGCCGCGCCGGGAGGCGATCACGATGATGTTCCTTGTGATCGCCAATGTACCGCTGCTTTATTTCCTGAATGAAGATTGGTTTCACACGCTGCTCTTCACCACGCCGGGCAAAATCGCTTTGGCAATCTGCGCAGCCATTATCCTGTTTGCCCTGACCCAGATCATGAAACTGAGCAGGCCCATTGAATATGGAGGTGACAGCGCATGACGCTTTTAGCTCTCACAGCAGTGATTTGTTTCGGCTTTGCTGTCTATAACCTGACTTGTGCCTTTGCAGACATTCCCACGAAGCGTACCTCCCGTATGATGCTTCTGGCCCGCAAGCAGCAGGGCGTAAAGGCCGAGAAACTGCTGGATGTCTATCTCACCAAAATCGCCGGCCTGATCGCCCCGTACCTGAAGCTGGATAAGCTCAAGCGGAATAAACTGCAGCGGGCGCTGGACATTGCCGGCATGGAGCTGACACCGGAAGTCTACACCGCCCGGGCCTGGGTCACAGCCGGGGCAGTCGGCCTCAGTTCTCTGCTGATGGCGTTTTTGATACCGCTTATGGTGCCTGTTCTGATTGGTCTGGCCGTGGCTCTGTGGTTTTCAACCTATTACAAGGTTTTTGACTTTGTGAAAAAGCGGCGCAAGCTCATTGAGAATGAGATCCCTCGCTTTGCCCTTACCATCGGGCAGAATTTGGAAAATGACCGGGATGTGTTGAAGATCCTTACTTCCTACCGCCGGGTGGCGGGCAAGGACTTCGGCGCGGAGTTGGACCAGACGATTGCCGATATGAAGACCGGCAACTATGAAAACGCCCTCATCCATTTTGAAACCCGCATCGGCAGCCCCATGCTGTCCGATGTGATCCGGGGACTGATTGGCGTATTGCGAGGCGACGATCAGAGGATGTACTTTAAAATGATCTGTTTTGACATGAGGCAGATTGAGCAGAACAACTTAAAAAAGGAAGCGGCCAAGCGCCCCAAGAAGATCCAGCGTTACTCCATGATGATGCTCATCTGTATCATGATTATCTACCTGGTGGTCCTCTGTACCGAGGTTATGGGCTCCTTGGGCGCTTTCTTTGGATAATCGGACTGCGAATGGAACGGCCCCACATCTGAATGTGAGGGCCGTTTCCTATAAGAGCTCTATGGTTTTCTCTGCAAGATACAGCGGAAGATTCGTGATAAATGATGATGCACATTCGAGGCGTCCACATTTTTCTTTGTTTTGCAATTCATTTTTTCACATTTTTCTGAATGTATGAAGCAGAAAAAACACATTTTTCTACCTCTTGCAGTGTAAAGGAGGTAAGTGCTTGTTCTATAGCGGATTTTTGTAGCGGTAGTCAGCTGCCGTCATTTATTTCTGGGCCAGCCTGTCATATACAGGCCGGCCCTTGTTTTAAGGAGACTTTTATGCCTAAGAAAAAATTTTCCCCGTCTGGCGGCGCACGGGAAGAAAAGCGCCGTTTCCGATGGCTTCTGTATCAAAAGCCGAAAGCCTATCCCAGCCGGCCCATTTCCAATAAAAAGGACATGCTCAAACCGATTCGTCGTTCTTGAGCGGTGAGCAGTCTTTTTATAAAACCATCAACATCAAAACAATAAAATTTCAGGAGGTCTTACCATGAGAAACTTTACCACCCGTATCCAGAACAAGGCGAATGCACTGTCCCTTCGTGCCCGTATGGCGCTTTCCAACCAGCGCGGCGATTTTTACATTTCGGACGCTGTTAAGATCATCATCGCCGTGGTGCTGGGCGCCCTTCTTCTGGCGGCCCTGACCCTCATTTTCAACGACACGGTGATTCCGCGTATCACCAGCGAGATCGAGGGCCTGTTTGGCTAAAATCACCGGCGGGGATCGGTCTGTGGGTTTCCACGGCCGGTCCCCGCTTTTTTAGTTTTTGAAAAAACGAATAACGGAGGTAGAGGATGAAATCATCCTGCAAAATTTATTCTTTTCTGCGGGCCGTTCGCGGCAACTGGCGCAACGCTATCTTTGTAAGCTGCGATTGCGGCAACTGCATGTGCGGCCGGACAACGCCCTGTTCCGGTTTTCTTCTGGCTGTGGATGAGTGCGGACAGGTTATGCTGCTTTCTGCCGAGGACATCCAAAGACTATCCGGAGAAACTGTAGATTCGTCTGAGTGCATTGCCATTTTGTCCCGGCGCGCCTTTGACGCCGCCTTTTCCAAGTACATCGAATGGCACACACCGGAGCCTTCCGCCTGTGCGCTCAGACAACTTTCTCTGGACCCGGGCTGCAATTAACACTGTTTTTTCACACTGAAAGACGCCTTTGCGCCGTCATCTATACGCATTTGGAGGTGATGATTTTTATGACGAAGCAAAAACATATCCAATGCCCTTATTGCCATGCTAACGCCTCTCTTCGCCCCGCCAGCACAGTCTATGGCTGTAACCGCCGTTCCCAGGGCAAATATATCTATCTCTGTGATCGCTGGCCGGCTTGTGATGCCTATGTGAGTGCCCATGACCGGACACACCGGCCTATGGGGACTCTGGCAAATGGGGATCTCCGGCACAAACGAATCCTGGCTCACCGGGCGCTGGAGCATCTGCAGCAGAGCCGGCACATGGAAAAATGGGAGGTCTACATCTGGCTCCAGGCCAAACTGGGACTAAATGACCAGCAGGCACATATTGGCATGTTTTCTGACGGGATGTGTGATGAGGTAATTCGCCTCTGTTACAAAGCCGCTGCTCCTTTGGGCAATCTGCATTCGGCCGCTTAAAGGGGGGTGAAACGATGACCAGTTTAACAGAACAGCAGCAGGAACTTGTTGCCCAGAATCTTCCCATCGTACATTGGGTTATTTGTGACTACATCCATGTTAATCCAACTATTTGCGGTATGGAATATGGAGACTTGTTCCAAGAGGGGTGCCTTTGGCTCTGTAAAGCCGCGTCTACTTATAAGAATGACGGACGGGCCCAGTTTTCTACCTACGCCAAAACGGTCGTTAAAAACGGGCTTCTGTCCTATTGCCGGGCGATCTGCAACAGGAAGAAAAAATTCAGCAGGCTTATTATTGGAGAACATGGAGAACTGGCGGCAGACGGAGAGGCCCTGGAGTCCCGGCCCGACGCCTTTGACACCCAAGTATCTCTGATAGAAACTCTGTCATTGCTGGATGCCTGTAAAAAAGATTACGATGGTGTAACCCGGCTTGGTATTGAGGCGCTTGCCCTCAAACTTCAAGGAATGCGGGTCACAGACATTGCGGAGCTTTATCAGGTGCCGCCCTCCCATGTGGGGGCATGGATCTCGCGTTCCACCGCAAAACTGCGCAGAGACTCCAAGTTTCTGAAAAGCCTGCTCTGAATTTGTTGAAAACCGCGGCCTTTCCGCAGTAAAGGATATATAAAAGAAGGAGGTACTGATGAATGGAACAGAATACCCTATATACTGCAATCGGCCGTCTGGATCGGGAAACGAATGGCTGTGGCCGGTCCTGCCCGGTCATCCGCCTGGGCGGGCAAACTTACATGGTGGATATGCAGGAAATGGTCGTTTGGACTGCCCTAAACTGGCGAATTTCTAAACGAGAGGATATTTCCCTCCAGTGTGACAAGCTGGTGTCCTCTCTGGGAGATTGTATTTCCCGCTCTTGGGATGCCTGCGTAAATCGGCTGCTCACCCGAGGTCTGCTGGTATCTGGCTGTGGTGAAACGGAATACGATGCTCTGTATGATTTGTTGAGTTCTCTCGGCATTATTCCAGCCAGCGGATCAATGCTGATGAGGAGCATCTCATTTGTCAAACTGGTGGCAGGCCGCCGAGTCCCTATTCAACAGGCGCTAAAATTATTCCAAAAAGACCGGCGTACCGACTATGAGACCCGTGTTATGAGGCTGGCCCAGCAAGCTCTGCTGTCCACCGCCGAGATCATCAAGTGTGTAGAGCAGGATGTTGCCTATCTTCCCAATGAGCAGTTCTTGATGGAGGCCGTGTACGGCGACGACGAAACCACCTGCTATAATATCGCCGGCATAATGAAAAACAGCCGGAGCAGTCAGGCAGTAACGCTGGCCGTTGCCAACCTCTACCTGCGCCAGCAAATCATTTTTGAGAGGATTACCACATGAAGAATCAATGGAACCAATTCCCGTTCGTGCTACGGCGAAAGATTTTGTTGACCTTTTTGGCCGGGCTCGCAAGCATTGCCCTCAGCCTAATCATCTTCATTATTACCACAGACCATATCCTGCTGGTACTGGGCAGCATAATCTTTCTTGCCTCTCTGGTACTGGTTAGGAGCTTATGGAGCACCATCGCCCGGGGCCAGTATGAGATCGTAGAAGGCGTCTGCTCCAGCGTTGTCTCGCCTATGATGCGGCAGTATCGCAAGATCCAACTAATAGACGAACAAGGTGCGGAGCGCACTTTACTGTTAAGTAAGTCCGCCAAGTTCCAGATTGGCGCCCGGTATCGTTTTTACTTTCAAAGCAGCAACCACCCCACTGTTGGAAACGACTATCTGGACGCGGCTCTCTCCACCAACAGCTTCCTGGGATATGAGGCCCTTGGCGAGCCGGCTGTCCAAGAGGAACAGGCTAAGGAGAACGGCTAAACCTACGGCAAAATAGGAAAGGGATACGGTGCAGGCTACATAACCACAGCATCGTATCTCTTTTTCTTACTCCTCTATCCACTATTTTTACAAAGTTTGATTTGCTGCAGAAAAACGGGGGATTTTTCCTATTTAATAGGTAGAATCTAAAAAGGAGGGCTACCCCCATGTACAAACCACACACGATTGAGCAATACAAAATCCAACAGTTTCTGGATCATACCTTTGCTATGGAGCACTTTCTGGTCTCTCCATTATCCCGCTCCGCACTCATGCTGGAGGACAGATGCGGTGAGCGGATTGCCTTTTCCTTTTCAGACAACGAAGTGCGTGAAATCCCAATCCCTTCTGCGCCATCCCCGGACAAGGTGAAATCGTTCATCCGCAGCTTTCGGGCGCTTGGAGCTAAACCACATCTGCGCACCTTTGAAGATGTCACCCGCTGGTGGCTGAATCACCCGAATCCGCTGACCTACCAACAGGCTCTCGGTCTGCCGGATGAACTTTACCGCCGTTTTCTTTCCTCCACCCTGATTGAAGACGAAGACGCCCAGCGTCTGGCCGCATCAGGGCTTGTTTCGGAAGATGCTTACCAGGACATTCAGCTCTGGTATCTCAACGGCAACACTGCCGACTGCTGGCTCGGCCCCCTCGGTATAGATGGAACAGGCAATCTCTATGCGCTGACCTTCAACTATGGTACACCCCGGGCCAAGGAACTGAAATTCTACCTGTTGGACGATTACTACCGCCACATGAACCACATATTGTAACTCGCCGGGCTAAAATATCTATATATAGTATTATATCACTTGACAAACACAAGATACGGTGTTACACTTAACCTGTAATTGATTTTTGTGCGTTCCCCATGTGGGATACAGATGAAACATCTGTACCGCAAGGCCCAAAGCCCTGCATTGCACACGCAGTTAAGTTTGTATGCTGTATCAAGTGTCAGTGGTATTGCCACGCCCTTTTCGGGTTGGTATCCGCTGGCACTTTTTATATATAGATAGTAACGCCGATGGCGAAGAAAGGAGTGTTATGGCACAAATCTATGTATTTGGCCGAGTCATGCACGAGCTTACTCCCAAAGAGAGCCAGTCAAAGCAGCCGTATGTTTGTTTTGATTTGGTGGAACGCTCCGGAGGTGAACATCCGAACTTCTATCAAGTATGGGCCCGCGGCGACCAGGTTGCCCGGCTCACACGGCTCAAGGTCAAAAAGGGAAGCATGATCTGGCTCACTGGATCGCAGAAACTGGTGGATGTACGGCAAAAGGACGGGGCCACAGTCAAAAAGTTGAAAGTATGGCTGACGGACTTTGGCTTTCTTCCTGGGCAATCTTCCAGAGCAAAAGCGGAACATGAGCAGCATGACTCTGACGCGGCGGCAACCGCTCCAGCCCCCTCCGAGGTAATGGACGGCGACCGCGAATCCCTGCCGGAATAAAATCCGGCACTGCAAGAGGGACCGTATCAAGTTTTCAGAATGAACTGAAGCTTGGTGCGGTCCCTTTTTTTGTTTTCAAGCAAAACTTAAAAGGAAGGACGGTAACAACATGAGTAACGACAAAGGACTTTTGAGCGGCAGCATCACAATCCTGATCGGTGCTGTCATCGCTATCATGGCTTTGGTACGCGGACCCTGGCAAGCGTGGCTTCTGATAGGGGTATTTACCCTCTGGGGGCTTTGGGTCGTGCTGATCCTCCTGCTCCCCTATATGCAGCAGGCCAGGCGCCGCCGTCAGCGTCAGCAGAGGGAACGCCAGCTCCATGCCGAGGGTGTCGCGCAGAACACCTTTACGGTGCCGGAGCTTGAAGGGCCTGTACCAGACGATCTGCTGCTCCGCTATGCCAACCACCGGATTTTGACTTATCTGCGTTCCTCTTTTCCCAACGCCTGCTTTGAGTGGTGTGAAAAGAGACCGGCGGATTTGATCCGCAGCAACGGCACAGGGCGTATCCGCCTTTACAATGTGGAGGCGTTCGACCATGCGGACATCACCTTCGGCAAGGATGCGACGATCCGCTGTGACCTGCTCAAAATCGTCCCTCTGTCCAAAGCAGGGACAGAGCAGGAAGATCAGGCCGACATCCCACCCAACAAGCAGCCCATCGACCCGCGTATCTGGTACGAGAATAACGGGCGCACAGTCATGGAGACGCTGATTGCCGACCTGAACTCACGCGGCCACAGCAAACTCACACTGAAAGAGAACGGGGACATCTGCATCCAGCAGGGTGAAGAGCTTGTCCCGCAGGAACATCTTTCCAACTTTCCGGCAAAGGTCTACTGGCCTCGTCTGGTGGAAGTGTTTGAGAGCAACGGTCTGGCTGCTGAAACAACAGCGCAGGGCATCCAGGTCTCCTGGTGACCGCCATCGTCATGAGAAGGGAGTGAAATAACATGAAATCAGGGATCAGTCTTGTGGAAATGGCACAGGAAATCCAGCGGCAGAACGATTTGAAGGCCGATTATATGCTGGACACCCGGAGTCTCCGGTTGGAGCCTTTTGGTGGCGGGCTGTATCTCAACGCTTACGACCAATCCGGTGATTATGCCGTGGAGCCGCTGGAGGTCAACGCCATCGCACACAGGCAGATCGGAACGCACCTCAAGATCCCGGCAGCCTATTATGACAAGATGCTGGAGGAATACCCCGAGCTACTGGCGCAGAATGTGAATGCCTGGTTCCAGCGGGAGCCGGCTGTGCGTATGGTTCGCACCATAGACGGCACAGCGCGGGCGTTTCTCAGCAACCGCTACCGGCGTATAGACAACCTCGATATTGCCGGGATTGTCCTTCCAGTCCTTCAGGAGATGGAAGGGATGCACTTCGAGAGCTGCCAGCTCACCGACAGCCGTATGTACATCAAGGTTGTCAACACCCGCTTGGAGGCAGAGGTCGTACCCGGCGACATCGTGCAGTCCGGTATTATTATCAGCAATAGCGAGGTAGGCCTGGGCTCGGTGAGCATCCAGCCGCTGGTCTATCGTCTGGTATGCAGCAACGGTATGGTGGTAAACGACGCCCAGACGCGCCGCAACCATGTAGGCCGTGTCAATGAGGCTTCGGAGAACTACCAGCTGTATTCGGAAAAGACGCTGGAGGCCGATGACAAAGCCTTCGCCATGAAGATCCAGGACACGGTGCGGGCCGTAGTAGACGAGGTACGCTTTACCCGTGTGGTCAACATGATGCGGGAAGCCAAGGATGCCCCCATGAATACTGCCGCTGTCCCTGGCATTGTGAAGCTCGTAAGCAAGGATTTTCACATCACGGACGATGAAAGCTCCGGTGTGCTGCAGCGGTTGATTGAAGGCAACGATCTGACCTTATATGGTCTGTCCAACGCCGTAACGCGCCACAGCCAGGATGTTAAGGACTATGACCGGGCAACCGCGCTGGAAGGCATCGGCTACAACATTCTCTCCATGCCGGCACGGCAGTGGAGCCGAATTAACCAGATGGCCGCTTAAATGGCTGCCATCCATCAAAAAATTAACAGGAGGAATGAACTATGTACGAACAGAACACTTCTATGGTGGCCGCAAACGAGCAGAACAAATTCTTGCTTCCGGCGATGGTGGAGGGCGACTTCAGCCGCGATGAGATCGCAGAAGATGCGGATGGGCTTCAGATGATGAGCTTCCAGCGGGTGAAGATTCCCGCCGGCGGCGCCCTGCAGTTTGAAGTTCCCACGGAAGATCCCGACAATCCGGATTATACCCGGACGCTGGAGGGCATCATCCTCTACAACCACTCTGCCTATACTCTGTGGCCGGAAGGCAGCGAGTATGACGAAGACACCAAACCGCTCTGCTCCTCTGTAGATGGCAAAACAGGGATCGGCGTACCGGGAGGTGCGTGTGCTACCTGCCCCATGAATGCGTATGGATCGGCCAAGGATGGCGGCCGCGGCAAGGCGTGCAAGAATATGAGGCATCTCTATCTGCTGCGCAGTGGTGAATATATGCCTCTGCTGGTCTCCCTGCCGCCCACCAGCATCAGGCCGTTCAAGGAGTTCCTGAACAGGGCTTTTGTCTATCGCCAGCGTGCCACCTATGGCAGTCTGGTCCAGATCGGCCTCAAGAAAGATAGCAACGGCAGCAATGATTACAGCGTTGCAACTTTCCGCCTTTTGCGTGATTTCCAGGGGGAAGAGCTGGCCCAGATCCGCGCCTATGCCAATGTCTTCAAGGGGCAAATCAAAACTATCAACATTCAGCGGGCGCTGATCAATGAGGAACAGCGGGCCAACGATTGCGACTATGAGATCCCGGAATCTGCCACTGCGGCCCCGGGTCCGGATGGAAGCTATGTGGTCGGCGAGATCAACGGCGACTATGAACAGTTGCCGGCGTAACTGTTTTTGTTGCGGCAATGCCGCATGATACATCATCAAGGGACACCTCCGGCGTAAGTCGGAGGTATCCCTTTTTTATTTAGAACGGAGGAAAATTTATGTTGTGTGAAGTACCGTTGACAAAGGAGCAGCAGGATTTTGCCGCTGAACACCATGGCCTGGTCTATAAATTTCTCAATGACAACCATCTTCCAGAGAATGAATTCTATGATGTGGTTATTTTCCCGTATTTGAAGGCTGTGCAGGACTACTGTAATAGCGCATCTGCACAAAAGTATTCTTTTAGCACTATTGCGATTCGACAAATGAAATTTCGCTTATACGATTATTTCCGTACACAGGCGCGCCGCAAGCGTAATACAGAAGTCATCAGCATCCATCTGGGCCTATACTCGGATGGCGTTCCGCTGGAAGAGGTGCTGCCGGGTCAGGACCGTCTCATGCAGGAATTTGAAATGCAGCAGATGCTCCATGATCTGGCTTCCCATATTTCTGAACAACAGATGAAAATTGTCCGCATGAAGGGTTACGGCTATGGCATTAAGGAGATTTCCAGCCACGAAAAAATACCGATGAAGCGCATCCAGGAACTTCTTGAGGAGGTCCATACTGTGTTTTTGAGGTTATGCCGCGAGTAGCCCTCTATCTACCACAAACAGAATGGAGGTCGAAGTATATGACGAAATCAAAAAAATCTATTGTGATGCGCGGAGCACTTCTGCGTCCGCTGGTGATTGGGCAGGGCGCACTTCTTCATGCAGGTGGTAAGATCTATCATACCTCCCGTGTGGTAGCCATCCACGATCAGTCGGATGATATGGTACGCTTTGAAACGCTTAACTCCAATTACTGCCTCTCAATGGCCCCTTTTCCGCTGGCGGCCTGCAACCCGCTCCCGATGGTGAGCCTGGCCGCGTGCGCGTAAAGCGGTTGTAAGAAGATACCGGGACAACAGAGCTTGTCCTATATGTTTTGGGCCGTGACGGATTTTCCGCCACGGCCTTTTTTCGGAGGATTGTCATGGATGATCAAAAAACAATGGTAGTTTCAGTTCACGCCAAAGACTGTGTGGACTATCAGTGCCGCAGATGCGGTCAATGCTGCCGCCATATCAAAGATACTGTGATGGTGGAGAGCATGGACGCCTACCGGTTGGCAAACTATTTGCGTGGCTGTGATCCCAACATCTGCACCATAGACGATGTGTTGACCCGATACTGCAAGCCTATGCCGCTGACCCAAGAGTGCTTTCCCATCTTCATGCTGAAAACCACGGGGCCGGACGATTCCTGTATTTTCCTGAAGGATGGATTATGCAGCATCTACGAGGCACGCCCACGGACCTGCCGGCTCTATCCCTTTTCTGTAGGACCCGGCGAGCGGGGCCGTGATTTTGAATACTGCCTCTGCTTTGACCACAATCAGCAGTACCATTTCAACGGCGGAAAGGTTTCCGTCAAAGACTGGTTTTATCGCAATTTCCCCAGAATGGAGAAAGAGTATTTGAAACAGGAATATGCCGCTATCACGGAAATCGGTAAGCGGATGCGCTCGATCTCTCCGGAACTATGCAAACAGATGACCTTCCAAGTGCTGTTTTACCGATATTATAACTTCGATTTGGATCAGCCGTTCCTTGAGCAATACGCGCAGAACACCCGTCTGCTGTTAGAAAAGCTTCGGCAATTCGAGGTGGAAAGGTAGGGTGCTGTGATGATGTATGCCTTGGAGCACCTGACCCGTCAAGGGCCAGGGCCTCAGTGGAAGCAATATGCTGTTTGTGCGAATAAAGACCTTTTAGAACGGATTTGCCGCAGTCAGCCCCGCCCGGATGAATGGCGTGTCAGGCTGTCTGTACAGCGGATGAAAAAGGAGGCCGCATAGTATGAAAAACCACTATCAGGAGTTACGGGATCGCCAGCAGGAAGAGGTCAACGCCTTTCCCATGTTTTTTGCGTTCGATCAACGGCAGTTCGCAGAGGGAATGCGCCGGCTCGGCCTGCGCCCTTCCGACATGAATCAGGTGTATGCTATCGCTGGCACCGGTGGATTTTACCGCAAAAGCGATGCGCCGAAGCTACATGAAATGTTTGCCCGGCACCGCAAGGAGCTTGATGAGGCCATTGCCGCTGATAAAGCTGGAGATAATTTCATTTATGAAATGTTCCTGACTGAACTTTCCAACCACGAATACGGCTATACCGGCGATGTTCAAGACACGCTTGATGCCCTGGGTATCACTCCCCAATACATGGAGGCCATGCCTCAGCTGAAAGCTGGTTTGGACTTGGCCTGCCAAAAAGTAATGCAGAATGACTGTTTTTAAGGAGGCCATGTGATGGAGCAGCAACACTATTTCCCACCGCTTCATGGCGCTGTGGATTGTGAAAAATGCGAGGTGCGGGATTGCTGGTGCCGGGGAAAATTCCAACGGAATCGGCGCAATATGCCCCACACATCTGGAAGGTGCCCCAGGCTGCCTGATCTCTGCGGTTTTGTAGAAAAGGAAGAACGCGAGCTGTATAAAGCGACTTTTATGCTCGTTCATGCAGAGTATGGCGTCGGCGGTCTGCATTTGACGCTCACGATTCCCGGTCACAAGAGAAATCGGAAGGTCTACCAGACCAAAAGCGGGTACTGGTACTGCAACCTGACCAGCGAGAAGGGGTGTCCAGAACGGCAGGTGTTGAATTTGGAGGGCTACCAGTCCAAAGAAGATATTCTGCGGCACATGAAAAGCCTTCGGACCGACTACTGCATTCTTCGCTGCAGTATGGAAGGTTTCACTGTCTAAACTGTACCAAACCACATAAATGGAGGATACCCATGAGTAAGCTGACCAAAAGAGAAATTCAGCTCCATGATCAGGCGGTTTGTCTCCTGCAGAAAGAACACCTTTCCCACGAAGATAAGCTTTTTATCTTTGAAAATTTCCGGGAAGACGCGGAGCACATCAATAGCAAGTCCGGTGCATTTTTTACTCCTTTTGGACTTGCCAACGATTTTACTCTCCAGATTCCGTGCCTATACGGAAAGACGATCAGAATTATCGACCTGTGTGCTGGAATCGGCGTACTGAGCTATGCGGCACAGCTGGAATGCAGTGACCGCAGCCGCTGCTATGCCGATATTACCTGTGTAGAACTGAATCCGCACTATGTTGAGGTTGGTAAAAAAGTTGTGCCAGAGGCCACATGGATATGCGCGGATGTTCTTGATCCCTTTCTGCCTGACCTCTTGGGCCAATTTGACTTCGCGATTGCAAATCCGCCGTTTGGCCGAATTGCAAACAATTACCGCAAAAGCTACATGAGCGGCGAATTTGAATACATGGTAATAGAGGCGGCCTCCCGTATTGCAAAGGAAGGTGCGTTCATAATACCGCAAATGAGCGCGCCATTCGTATATAGCGGAACGGAAGACCATCGCTGGCTTCAGGAAGGGCGTGCCAGAACATTTGAAAAAAGGACTGGGATTTTATTGGAGTTTAACCAAGGGATCGACACGGCCTACTATAAAAATGACTGGCATTGCACCGCGCCAATATGCGAAATCGTATGTTGTGACTTTGCAGGGACAGATACCTCTGCCGCCTAAAGGAGCAGGCGGTTTGTCCTCATGAACAACCAAGAAGCCGGTCCCTGTTCTGGGGCCTCACATAAACCGCTACAGGCCCGAAGGCACTGGCGGTTTTTCTCTATATGGAGGTGACGAATTTTGAATTTGCACGAAACAGAATATGGCCGCAGATTTTTTAATTCCCAGCTGCCCAGTCTCATCAAGGCTCTGGAACGAATCGCCGAAAGTCTGTCTGCGCCCAAGCAGTCCTTATCAGCCGATTTTGTCGCTGACCCTGATTTTCTTCATGATCTCTACTATGGAGATTATGAGCCGAGCGTGTTCAAAACACAAAGCGAGCACCAGAAGCAGCTTAACCATAATGCTTCAATGGCAGAGGAACTCCTGCGCCAGAAAATGGGCAATTCCCCGGAAGCCATAGCCGCCTTGGAAGCGTACCAGCTTGCCGCCGGTGAGTGCAGCAGCATTGTGGCCGAGCAGGCTTTTGAGTCCGGTTTTCAGACCGCAGTACAAATGCTGGTAGCTGGGCTTATACCGCCTGAAAACAAATTTGCCGCTGAAGTTCCCCTTACCACGCAAGAGCTCCGGAAGATGGACGGGGAACAAGTATTTTGTCTTGACATGAATGAGGAGGTCAGGGTTGTGGCCCGCAAAAAAGGATTCATTCAAGTCACTAATGACAAAGAGATCCATCTCATAACAGGCTTGACCTTATACCGGCATCGGCCAAGTTGGTGCCAATAAAATTTTAAGAAATGCAATGGAGGACACAATATGAAACTTTCTGAAGACGAAGCAAAGAGATTTCTTGAGCGTCTTTGCCCTCTGCAGGAGACGGAACAGCAGCTTCTCTGCCCGCGGTGCGGCCGCAACGAATTATACTCCGGGCTGTATTTTTTCCTGAACAGTTTGAGCAGATACGCTCATGTATATATCTGCGAAAAGTGCTGGATGGATGAGGCTCTGCGGGAAATAGACGGCAATCCAGTTCCCCTGACCAGTTGGAACGCAGTTCTTCCTTTTGTTTTGAGAGGCGAGATTCCTCCATCGGACAGCTCCTGCCAAGACACCAATGCGTCTGCTGGCCCCGCGCAAACCGGAGAGATTCACAATAGCAGTCAGACTGTGTAAAACAAGGTCTGACCAGTCGTGAAAATTATGAGGCATTGAAAACTATGAAATATGGGGACTATCATCTGCCCAGTGGAGTAGACTTCTCTTCTATCACATACGAGGATATTCGCTGGCAATACGGCGTATTCCGCTGTAACAGCACGGGCTCCGGCCGGGATAAAAAGCATTTGCCGTGGGACGGTGTAAAAACCAATCTTGGAGAGATTGAAGAAAAGGATTGGTGCAGGCTGGCGGATGCTGTCATCGAACGCGATGGGGAGACACATCTGCTAAAGCATCTGATCCAATGGTGCAGCGAACACAATTATATCGGGGCATCAGCCGCTGAACTGCGAAAAGAAGCCCTTCAGCTACACATTGATCGGGTTTTCGACAATCCGCAATGGGGCGGCTACCTTCCTTTCAATAAGAGATACCGTCCAGAAGTCTGGCGAGCCGCTCATATCGTATATGTGCGGAACGAATGCTGCCATAAGATTTTCCCCGTTACACAAGAGCAGATCGACCATGCGTACAACGGGACAATCCCCTGCCCACACTGCGGAAGATGGAGTGAATTCATCGTTTTGGGAATCCGGCTTCAGCCGGAGCCACTGGTTCCCTGCTTGAATTGTGATTGTCATGATCCTGATATGGGCTGTACCATGCCCAGCATTGATAAGAGTTACGCCTGCCCTTTGGTAAGCTGTGATGATGAGCAAACGGAGGTGCTGGATGAGTAGGTATCTGAAACCGCGGGACCATGGTTATTTGATGGAGGCGGCAGCCTGTACAAAGGTGCTGGAAGATCTGCGCCGCATAGAAGCAAAATATGCCCGGACGGTGGAGAAAGAATGCTCTGTCCGGCAGGCTGAATTTGAGAAAGTGATGCAATACCACAGCGAGCGGGAACTCCAGGATGACTTCGGATGGGGTTTCATCACCGAGGCTCAATACGACCGGTACCGGCTTCTTTTTCAGCAGGGGCAGGCTGCCATGGAGCAGCTGCCGCCGACAAAGAGCGAACTGGCTCTGCGCCTGGTGCGCCGCATCATGGCGGATATTGACGCAGATCGCCGGGAGGGGGAGTTTTCTGCACTCTCCCCGGAAGATCAGCAAGCGGAACGGGCACGGGCCGAGCAGTCGCAGAAAGAGTGGAAGCGAAAAATCGCGGAGCTGAAACGGAAGCGCGGTATCATCGAGGCCGGCGAGGACATGGAGGAAGGGTGATCACCATTTCGCGTACAGTCTATCAAGGAGGATATGGATGATGAAAATCTTCAAAAGCCAAAAGCCTGCAGTTTGCGGTACTGCCAAGCGGCCCATCCGCCGTTGGCTGCTGCCGCCTAAAAAGCAGCAGGCATATCGCTTTTATTCCACTGCTCATTTTCATGTTTACGAGCGGTGCCGTCATTTTCGACGCGGATAATAAAGGCACATTTATTGATGAATCAAGGGGACTTGCTTTTCCCCTTCAAGGGAGGAATGGACTATGATTTATAAGAAACCGGATGAGAAATTCTCACATGAGAACATCACCTACACAGTAGGCAGCCGCGTCCTCGCCAATGAAGCGAGTGAGTACAGCGGGCTCTTCGGGCGCATCCTTGAAATTCGCACGGATGATGACCGGGAAACTGAAAATGATACGCCGGACATCTATTGTGAATTTGACCCGCCGTGCCTTTCCGCTGCCCGCCGCGCACTGGAGCAGACTTTTTCTGAACTCTATGGTGCGCCAAAGCGTGTGGAGGATTTAGGGCTGGAACTGGTCATCATGGCGCCTGAAATGTTGACGCCTCTGGCCGTTCCCGAGCAGGCGTATCCCCAAGGTACGCTTTATGTCGTCGTCTCGCATTGGGCCACTGACGGGGAATTTGGCTCTTATGAGGCTCCGTTCACTAATTTAATGGATGCCCAGCGGCAATTTCATGACGATCTGAAAAACGAACTGGAGAGCGGCTGCATTGAGAAATGGCGTGAAAAGAGTCAGTTTGCAGAGGAAGAAACCGCAGAAAGCTATGAGTGCTATCTGGATGGGGAATACTGCGAAAACCACTTTTACCTCTCCATTGAAAAACGGCCTCTGCCGCTGGCTCCTGAATTTATACGCACCGTGGCGGCAGCCTATGAAGATGAGTGCGCACGGGAGGATTTTCTTGATAAAGCTCAAGCTTTGCCGGAGTATCTGGCTCTGACAGAAGATCAGAAAAAACAACTGCTGCACAATGCGGACATCAAAGGGCGCATCAGCCACTACCTGGATCTCTGCGATACCTATTGGGAGTGTTACTGGGATGCAGTATCCAAGGCCGCACAGGATATTTTACAGGAGGATCAGCAGGCATCCCCACAAAAGTAATTTCTGTTGTGAAATGGAGGAAAACTATGGACGAAAAAGAATTACGCAAGGCACTTGAAATTCATTTGGATACCCTTCGGAGAAATCTGGAAGTTGTATCGCTGGAAGTGCTGAAAACAAAGTACCAAAAACCTTATGAAGAACTGCGGGGGCAAATCTGCAAAGCAGCCACCGAATACACCCGTCATGTAGCTCTATGTGATATTCGTATCCGGCGCAGCCTGTTTAACGAGGCCAAAACCTACATTGATGCAGCGATTCAGCAAACACAGTGCCTGAAAAAGATTTCCGAGGCTGCTTTTCAGCGGCAGGATATGGATGAAATTGCAGCCCTGGCCCATACCTTACGAGAGGAAATTGAAAAATCTCTTCACTATTTCTATCTCGATCACATGTGCCTGCTCGTTACCCGCGAGTGCATCGACGATCCCAATAAGGTCCCGGAGATTTACAACAAGGCAACTTCTTGTGTTTGGCGCGATGGTGCGTGGCTGTTAATGGAAGATACCGAAACGGCCATTTTACTTTCCGCTCCCATCATCAACGAGCTGCCTCCCGCAGAAGCTGCCGCATAGATGATACAGCACTCCCTCAAAGACGATTGGTTCCCGTGGCCTTCTTCAATTAAGCATCCTACTCGTTGCATTTGCACATGATATGTAGTATAATTGTAGTGCAAGGAGGTCGATTATATGGATACCAATATGACATTTAGAATAGATAGTCAGGTCAAAGCGCAAATGGCCGCCATCTGCGAGCAGCTGGGCATATCCACATCCACCGCATTCAACATTTTTGCAAATGCCTTTGTCCGCAATAATGGAATGCCGTTTCCCTTAACTCTTAACACACCATCTGCAGAAATTTCAAGGGAGCAGATGTTGGCGGATACCGATGCGGTTTTAAGTTCTTTCGCTGATGACTATAAGAGGATGGCGGAATGATTTGGGTGACGGTTGAAGATGTTATCGCCGTCCATAGCAGGATCATCAAAGCTTCAGGTGGGTTGGACGGTATTCGGGACCGAAATAGTCTGGAAGCCGCAGTCAATGCTCCGTTGCAAACCTTTGCCGGTTTTGATCTTTTTGAAACGGACCTTGCGAAAATAGCCAGAATAGGGTTTGGACTGGCCTCCAATCATGCCTTTCTTGATGGTAACAAACGGATTGGCGCAATGATGACGCAGTTGCTGCTGAAATGGAACGGCTATGTTCTTGAACTGAAGCCCGGCGAACTTGCGGATATGTTTATCTCTATTGCAAATGGCAGTGCGGGAGAACACGAGCTGCAAGCATGGATCATTCAGCACCTAAAAGATTTTTCTGATTGATCTGCCAGTATTGTATCATTGATACTTTCAATGTTGCTCCACAGAAATAAAACTCTACACTTTTTCTTATTTGACAAATGCCTTGCTATTTGGCAAGGGACACTATCACAAAGGGATCGACAAACAGCGCATTTGCTGTTTGCCGGTCCCTTGTTTTTTAGGAGGATTTTTTGATGAAACTAAAACATCCCACGCATGATCCGAAACCCATGGACGCCCTCTCCTACTACCTGCAAGTGCAGCGGGAGTATGCCCTCGCTCGTGAAGGGTATCTCAGGATTGATGAAGCCGATGATACTTACAATGACTTAAACCGCAAAATAATTGATGCCTACCGTGAACGCTATGGTACCGCCTATTTAGGCCGTATCAACTACAGTGGGAACCAGAGACAGCGGATTGCTGATGGTACTGAAAGCGTCTTTGAAGCCTATACCGGGCAGCCGCTCTATAACTTTTGCTGTGATTTCTGTGTATCAGCTCCAGACCGTACACTGGAAGAATTGATTCGGCACTGGAATAATGCGGATATTCCCTTATCTGAAAAGAAAGTTGATACCATCATGGAGCGTATTCAGGCATTATGCGGCCAGACTTTCATCTGGTATTAACAGAAAGGGCGGTAACCGATGAACTATATCGTCTATGGGAAGAAAATTGGAGACCGCTGTTATGGCGCTATAAATTTGCATGAAGGGAAAGTTGGAGTCGGCCTGGTTTATGCTACGCTGATCCCAGATTGTGACCGCGCCAAGATGTATGCTGACAAGCTGGCTGAGATGGTGCCCGGTTTTATCTTCCAAGTTCGCGGCGCCGGCACTCGCAAGGTCTACTATGAAAGGGCCGGCAAGCCGGAGGAATCGGTATGAGCGCCGGGGAGCCTTCTTTTCTTCTCTGGCTCCGGGAGGTCGTTCAGCCGCAAGCAGACCCCCGTTCCGGGAATGCCGCGGCGCTGGATGATTTCTCGCCGGATGGAATGCGGGAATATTGCTATCCCAAGGAGTTTACGGTGTCCGGCGACGCCTATATGTGGTCGGTTTCAAGCGCCCACACAAAAGGGCGGCATCTCTGCACCCACTACGAAATTTGGTTTTTCGGGCCAGCGTTTGGCTCTGGTCAGAGAATCGCCACCGGCAGTCCTACCAAAGCCAAAATACGGTGCGGTCTAAGAAAAATCTATGATTATTACTACGGAGGGAACTCGAATGAAAACGATCCAGCTCACTTTTCTGTTTGAAGACACAGGCTTCTGCAAGGATGTGTTCCAATCTGTAAACCAGCCCTATTACTACTGCAACCGTGATACGGTTGATGGCACATGGTACACTTCTACCCCGGATGATTATCAAAATGATTGCCGCATCCGAAAGGATGTTATCATCGAGATCATCTCGGATGGGCAGGTGATCGCTCTGGATGGAAACGGGGACTTCGAGGGAAAAAAGCCATTCATCCCCTTCTATACCTTTAGGGAACAACTGGCACAAGCGTTCTTGAATAAACACCCGGGGGTCCACAGTTATGAAGATATGAAACAAAAGCTTCTGTTCCTGCCGGGCGGGGAGCCTTACTCTGACCCGAGCAGCTGTCAGGATAACTGGATTTTTGCCCTTGATTTTGGGAATGAAACCGAACAGGTCCTGGAATCTGCCGACTGGATGGGCCGAGAGTATCACATTCTTGCCGTCCAGTACACGCACAAACCCACTGGCTTTGTATTTACAAATTATCGTTTTCGGGCGGCTGTTCTCCCACCGAGGGCTTCCAGCCATGACCTTTTGCTTTACGATTGGCAGGAAAGCCGCTGAAGGAGGGAGGTTAGTTTATGGGAATGTTGCTCATCCGAGAATTGAATGTCAACGGCTGCGGCGATTTTGCCGATGTGCTGGTCCAAACTGACCAGCCGGTAACGCCAGAGCAGATGAAAGAGCTGCACCACGATCTGACACGCCTTAACAACGAACAGGAGTGCCCAGATACGGATGATGTGGTGGAAGAAGCCGTGAAAAACACTTTAGGCGAGACGGCCCGGTGTATCGGCTATGCCCTTCTGGAATATGGAGGGGGCGGCCACCCCTGCGATGAAAAATCCCGTTGACTGCCTTTGTCGAAGCATCGGCAAGCATTTACATCAAATCCAAAAGGAGAATCACTATGAATATATTGCATGATAAATCTTCTGTCAAAAGTTTCAGCGCAAAATGGATTGACCGGGGTTATGCCCGGGAAGATGTCCATTCGCTCAGACTCCAATATGTCTACACCCCGGAGCAGCGGGAGGCAAACCGTCAGATTTGCGATGCCGGTCCTGATGAGGCGCACCACAGGATCAAACAGGCAGCTGAGTCAAAAAACGCTGTGATGGCCTCTGTCATGGCGGCCATTGCCAGGGAGTTTATCTGCTATCAGTATGAAGCTGAAGATCCGGCGCCTTACGGAAGTTCCCGTTGGGAACTGTTTTTCTGGTGCAACGACTTCAGCAATACGCTTCACGGCTATGGATTGTCTGGGCGGGATTACTCCTATTTCACACTGTCCTTCAACTCTGCCCAAACAGTGGAACAGCGGGTAGCAGTCTGCGGGCGCGTCCTGCAGTTTTTAGAAACCCGCTTTCATTCAAACCCTAATCTTGAGGTTGCGGTGCAGTACACCACATGGTACGACAAAGGAAAGATCAAAGCGGACGCCAAAAAGGTGCAACATCTTCTGGATGGCCGCCAGTACACCTATGGCACCAAGGAAGGCAAATTTGTTGTGGAGAACGGTCAGCTTCTCTTCCACCCCAAGTATGCCAAAAAATATAACTACCGTGTGGACGATTCTGATATTCTCGCTATATGCTGGGAACTGGATCTGACGCCAAACATCAGTACAGCTCCGGCCCAAAGGCCAATGCCGGCCATGGGTAGGCAAGGGCCTATTACCTTCCCTTATGAAAAGTACGGCTCCACACATCCCATCCAGCTAAAGGTATCCACCTATATGGACGGCAACCTGGCGATTGCCATGCACACATGGGAAAATGGCTATGCGGAGCCCTGGGCCTCTCTGACGGTCAATCTGGACGGGGAACGGGGGAAAGACTGCGCGTTCATCGATACCAATGGTGACGCCGATTTCCCGGTCTGGCTGATCCGCCACGGATTGGCTATCCCTACCGGGGCAACGCAGCGCAGTGGTTACTGTGAGTATCCAGAGTACCGCTTCCGGGCAGACCGCCTGCGTGAACTGGACCCGGAGGGGTACGCTGAATATCTATCATTGCAGGAAGGGAGGCGCAGCGCATGAAATACAAAAAAATCTATGAAGTTCTGGAACAGCGCCGTTCTAGCAGTCCCGACTTCCGCTATTCCGATTATAGCGGGTGGCGTTCCTACTATCGTTCCTATATGGATCGCCAGCGTCCACTTTGGATTGTAGCCGAAGACCCGTCCGCTGGCAGACGACTCTGGATTACTCAGGAGCGTTCTCAGTTGAGCATCACGGTAGGACCAATGGATCATGAGAGGCGAAATCACGGCCATGCTCATACCATTTCCTGTAGAAATCAAGCGGATATGTGTGCCACACTGTACAAGCTCTTTGAAAGCGCGGCGGGTGCCGCCTAATGTACGAATGACCCGAAATCTTTAAGATTCCAATAGGGCCGTCAAAGGCATCACCTCTTCCCCGCTCTCATACTGCGGGGACAGGCGCACAGTTTTATAACCATGACCAGGGGGCTGTCCTTGCAGTCCCCTGGTCTAGTTCACGGAGAGATTATGAAACCAATACCATTTAAAATGAAAGGAACCGAATATGCACTAACTGTTAAAATCGCCACCTATCCAGAAGGTAATCTTGCCATCAAACTCTATCAAGAGAGCTTCGGCCAGCTGGTCTTCTGGGACAGTCTGACCGTCAATCTGGGCGGCTTACGCGCCAAAGATTGCGGCTTTATCAACACCAAAACCACTGGCAAGCGGTATCATGCCTGGATCAAGCGCAACGGTTTAGGCGAGCGCACCGGGCAAGTACGGCTGGAAGACGGAACAGAATATGTGGAATACATCTTCAACACTCAAAAACTGAAAAAACTGGATCTGGACGGGTACACCTACTATTCCCGCCGGTTGAATGGCGAGCTTGGCAGACGGTATATGCGGTTGTATATCGCCCTGCGCCGGCTGGCAAAACACATACCAGGATTTCATTACACCGATTACAGCGGCTGGCGCCGTTTAGAGGGTTCCTCTGATACGCTTCCACTATGGATTGAGGCGGAAGATCCAGCTCATCACCGGCATTTCACCTTTGAGCATCACGGAATCTCGCTGCGTACCATCATCACCGACTGCGATACCCAGACTGTGAAGAACAGCCTATATCTCCGCCGTGAGGACATGGCCGCTGAATTGCTGGCATTGTTCCAGGAAGAGCTTCCAGTCTACCAGCCCTGGTCAAAGGAGCGGCGCTGGAAAAGCGACACAAGACATGATCCATCCCTTGCTCAAACATTTCAAGAAACTACCAATATTCGTCAAAAGGCAATGAAAAGAAAAACCGGAAGAAGGAGTAAAAAATCATGAAAATCAAATTATACCCCAAAGAATTACTGGAAGCCGCTTGGAAGCAAGACAAAAAGCTTTATGCTCATGGCGATGCAGCGGCCCCTCCCAAATGCCTGCGGTGTGGCGCCCCTCTGGCAGCCCACCTGATGGTCAACGCCCTCAGTCGATACGCGGATGTGCAGATCTGTGAAGCCTGCGGCATGGATGAGGCCCTTCGGGATGCCGCCCATACGCCCCTGCCCCTTGTGGAATGGGATGCCGTCAAGTCTGGACACCTGAAGAAAAAAGCGGAAAAGTCCATCTGTTATCTGGTGCAGAACTGCACTTTTTCAGAAGTGTTCAAGCACACCTACAAGCCTCCAATGCAGCTCATCGAACGCCCCGTCAGCGAACTTGCTTATTCCCGTTCGGATTACGATGGATACCGCTGGTGGACAACCTGGCACAATGAGAGCGGCAAAAAGACGCCGCCAGAGTTGGTAAAAGAAATCGATGAGTTTCAAAATGCCCTATTCAAGTTGCCGGCCTTTAAGACGCTGGAGACCATGAAACGCTTCTGCCGATATGCCGAGACTACCAGTGATCCGACTGAATTTAACCTCTATTCTGAAACGGCACATTTGTACATCCGGATTCGGCTGATCACTCGGTTTCGGGATTACAACGCCTATATCTACTACTATGATAAGGCTGCCGCTGGAGAAGAGCAATGAAATTACAATAGGTATGGTCAGAGCTCCTTTTCGCAGCAATAAAAAATCGTAGTAGGGTAGGTTTTACCGCAGTGTGGCCCCAACCGCAAAGTTGGGGTCCATAGGTTATATCGAAATAAGCGCACAGCAGCGTCCAACTACTGCTGTGCGCTTGTTTTTTTCCTCTTAGTACATCCTGTTTGAATCCACGGGAAAGGCCCCGAGATCAAAAGGTCTCGGAGCCTTTCTCATAAATTCAAATTCGGAACAGTTTGATGGCTCGCATCAATGTAATGCACTGCTCCTGGTATAGATCCTCATCCAGCCGGCCGTCAATTACAGAATATTTGAGCAGTAAGGGCCGATACATATTCAAAATATCGGTAATTGACTCCAGATCACCTTCTTTTGCCTGAAACAACAGTTGTTCAAATATCATGTTTTTCCACCCCCTCAATACTTTTTCTCAACTTTTGAACAGCACGGTAATAGACTGCGGCTGCGCCTTTATAAGTCAGGCCTAGTCTTACACCAATCAAGTCAAAAGGGCAGCTGTCCAAAACATGCGACAGGAACACATACCGCTCGCGTTCATTCAACCGCTTGAGTGCATAGAAGAGCGCATTACTTTCGATCACATCCCATAGAGGAAGGCGCTCTGTAACCTCTTGTTCCAAAGTCTGTCCTGGGGTATAGGTTGTATCGGTCAGTATTTCACTGTTGCTGTATTGGTTGAGCATGTTCAGGTAATCGCGCCGTGTGCGTTTTACTGCCTGGATTAAGTAACCTGTAAATCTGATTTGTAGTTCTTCCTCTATCTGTCCATTATTTCGATACCGCATGGTCTTGTCCTCCAAATGTTCAAGAATTTTTGGGAATCTTGAACATTTGGAGGGGATCGGCACCGAACTAATGGGCGTCTTCGTGTTCTATATAAAACAACACAGCCGACCACACACCACAAAGGTGAGCAATCGGCTGTGTGATACACATAAAGAAGTCCGTCACGACTTCCGACGCCCGCAGGAGGAGGCTTGTCACTTGTCTTGTGATGTTCCCGCCCTGTCCTCCGAAAAGGGCGGCAGAAGAACCATATTCGATAGTAAACTGTGTGTCGAAATGTAAGCAGATGGGCGACGAACCTTTTTATGTGCATGGTTTTCAAACTTTCCATGCGCATTTGGCTCCTTGCCATCTGAACCGCACTTTGCACACGAACCTGCATTGCCCATTAGAGCGGGCAGCAGGTCTGCCAATGATCCAGGTTCAGTAATTTGATTTTTGTAGAATTTTGTCGGGAATTAAAAGAAAAGGCGGCCTCATTCATTTAAGAATAAGACCGCCTAACGCAACTTGAAATTCCCTCTGCTATTTCGATTTTTAGTTTTCATACACATTCCTCCCGTTTTCGGAAATTGCCTATATGGTTAGGGTTTATCTCCATTGTATTCGGTAAATCTGACCAAATTCTGACTGAGTTTTCACTTTTTCCATTTTAATTCCAATTTTCAACACGGCAAAAGGGAACAACCTTCATTGATCAACAAAGGCCGCTCCCTTTTACTTCTACTTCTCAAAGCGATAAGCATACCCATGCACAGTTTGAATCGCATTGATATTTAGTTTTTTCCGTATCTTGTAGATCCGGCTGGTGACGCTTTCGAGGCCGGAAGCAAAGTCATCAGACATTGCATATTGGTAAAGCTGCTCCCGGGTAAAGGTCCAGCCGGGGTGTAAGGCCAGATAATATAAAATATTGAACTCCATTGTAGTTAACTCCACAACTTGTTCATTTACATAGACCCTGCGTTGGTTTGGAGCAATACGCAAATTCCCATATTGCAGTACCGCCATCCCGATCAACAGCCTCACCTCCCACAATTATTCCTTTTTGTCCATACTCTGCTTCAGATGCCGAAAGCTACTCTCGCTGATCACATGCTCCATGCGGCAGGCCTCCTGTTCCGCTGTTTTTGGATCGACACCTGCCTCCGTCAACAAGTGGGTAAAGAAGCAGTGTTTCTCATAGGTCTGCTCGGCTACCTCGCGGCCCACATCGGTTAGATGAAGGAAGAAATCCACGTCCATGGTGAGAAAGCCACCTTCTTTCAAAGTGGACACCGCATGGCACACACTGGGCTTGGACACCTCCATATACCGGGCCACATCTACGGAGCGCACCATGCCTTTTTCTTTTTGAAGCAGCAATATAGTCTCCAGGTAGTCCTCGCCTGACGCATGGAGCTTCATTTTACACTCTCCTTATTCAGCGGGTTTCAGAGAAAGAATGTCGAAGAAGTAGGGGGTTCCGGTAAAGGTGTAGCCGGAAATCTTGTCTGTGTTATAGACGATCATATCCTTCTGATAGGTCAGGGGAATGTCCAGCACCGTCCCCACATCGAAGTTAAACAGGTAGGTATAGGTATCCCGGACCTCCTGCTCATCCACCATGTTTGTCAAGTCCTTGATGGTGGCGAGGAATTCGTCGGAGCCCTCAATGCCGGGCAGGGAGGGTGTCTGAGGCACCATGCTGTCCATAGGGGTAAACCAGCAGTGGGGCGAGGCAAAAGCGAACTGGCAGTGCCACAGGGTCAAATCGAACTTTCCTTCCAGATAATCAGCGTACCACTGCATCTGTTCGGTGCCGTAGATGGTCACATCAATCCCCACTTCCGCAAGTTGGCTCTTGATGACCTCGGCGGTGGGCATACTGACCGCATTATGATCCGCCTCCAGAGTGAGCAGCAGATTCAACGGCTCGCCGTCCTTCTCACGGATTCCGGTACTCTCATTCATGACCCAGCCAGCCTCATCCAGAAGCTGATTCGCCTTATCGGGGTTATAGTCGTAGGTGGTTTCCAGCTCTATATCGGCATAGGGCGTGTCACGGGTAGCGGGAATATCCGCAGGCGGCTCATAGCCGTTAGAGATGGCGAGAGACAGCTCCTCCTTGTCGATGGCATAAGCCACGGCCTGCCGCACCCGGAGGTCAGACATATAGGGACGGGTGGCATTGGTGGTAATCACCTGCACACGGGTGTCCTTATCCGCCATCTGGCCTGCAATACCGTCCATGGCAAGGGCCTGATCGTATTCCTCATAACTCAGCAGGCTGCCACCGTAGATCATATCGATCTCGCCGGTCTGGAGCGCCTGCAGGCGGGAGGTGGAGTCAGGAATGTACTTAACGATGATCTCGTCCCAATAGGGCTTTTCGCCCCAGTAGTCCTCATTGCGGACAAAGCGGGTGTATTCGCCAGCCACATATTCGTCATAGATATAGGGACCCGTGCCAGCCACACCGGAAATGGTTTGAAAGTCGCCCGGAATAATGAACTCCGGCGCGCTCATGGGGTTTACATCCGGCCAGCAGAAGTCTTGCAGATAGGCATAGAAGGGGTGGTCATAGTGGAGTGTGATGGTGTAGTCATCGACGATCTCCATCTCCGTAATATCAGTGATGCCCTTCAGCGTGTAGAAAGACGGATTGGACTGCTTATGTTCCAAGTTAGTCTTGACCGCCTCGGCGTTAAACGGCTCTCCATTGTGGAAAGTAACTCCCTGCCGCAGATGGAAGGTGAGCTCCGTCTGGTCATCATTGTATTCCCAGCTTTCCGCCAGACCGGGGACAATCTCTCCGTTGTCAAAGTCCACCAAGTTCTCATACACCAGCATGGAAGTGCAGCACAGGGAGTTGTTCATGTAGAGGGTGGACAGAGTGGTGGTCTCTGCTCCAATAGCAAAGGTCAGAACTTTTTCCTCTGTTTCAGGCTCCGAACTGGAGGGCGGGGTGCTTTCGGACCCCGAAGGGGCTGGGCTGCTGCAAGCCGTTAAGAGCATGGCGAAGCAGCAAACCGCGGCAAGGAGACGAGCAAGTTTCGATTTTTTCATGGGTCATGTCCTTTCTTTTGAATTTATGTCAATGTTAGATTGACCGATACGGATGATTTGCCCGTGTTCCAGCTCGTAAATTCGCTGGGACAGGCTGTATGCGAACTTCATATCATGGGTAATCAGCAGGTAGCTGCATCGGTACTCCCGATGGTATGCCTCCAGCACCTCCCGGATCGCCTTTTGAGAAATCAAGTCCAGGCCGCTGGTCAGTTCGTCCAAAATAAGATAATCCGGCCGGACAGCTAAAGCCCGTAACAGAGCTACCCGGCGCTGTTCACCCCCGGACAGGTTTCTTGCCGGAGTATCCAGCAGCTTGCGGCTGGTGGCCGTCAGGTCCATCAGCTCCAAAATCCGTGCTTTCCTCTCTTGGGAGGCCAGTTTGGTCAGATTGCGCAGAGCCTCCTCCAGATTTCGGGCCACAGAGAACTGCCGGTTTAGGCTGCCGGTTGCATCCTGAAAAACAGCCTGTATCTTGGTCCTGTGTCTACGCCACTGGTTGTAGGTCCATTTGCCGGTGTCCTCACCATCTATCAGAATTTTGCCCTGGGTCGGGCGCTCCAGCCCAATCAGAAGGCGGGCTATCGTGCTTTTTCCACTGCCGCTTTCACCCATCAGGCTGATATTTTCGCCCTTGGTCCAGACAAAGGAAATGTCACGCAGGGCACGGAACGGCTTGCCGGAGGCATCCGGAAAATCCTTGCTTACATGGGTAACGGCGATTTGTTCCATGTCCAGCCACCTCCTTCCTCTGTGCTGGCAAGCCGTACAAATTCTTTGGTCCATTCCTCCTGCGGCGAGGCAACCAAGTTGCTGGTTGTACCCCGCTCCGCAATCGTACCGTTCTGCATGACAAGCAGCTCGTCGCAGAGTGTTCGGATCGCAGTGTCATCGTGGGAGACAAACAGAATTGCCGACTGCTGTTTCATCCGCGCCAGCTCCTGAGTGAGATACGATTTATTATCTTCATCCAGCGCGGAGGTAGGCTCATCCGCGAATATGTACCGCGGAGACAAGCCGAGTAAAATTGCCATCGTCACGCGCTGGAGCATCCCGCCGGAGAGCTGCCCCGGATAAGCCCGGTAAACACGCTCGCTGTCGGTGAGATGGACCTTTTTCAGCGCCTCCATGCTCAATTTTTGTGCGGCCCTTTTTTCGATATGCAGCCGCTTGCGGAAGGTCTCGGCCATCTGCGCGCCAACCGACACATGGAGATTGAACGCTGTCATGGGATTTTGCGGGATAAACCCTAATGTTGTGCCGCAGAGCTCCCGCCGCACTTTCTCCGTCTGTTGAAGCAGGTCCTTCCCGTCCAGAAGAAACTGCCCTCCGCAGATCGCAACATCTGAGTCCGAGACCCCCAGCAAGGCTTTCAGAAGGGTTGTCTTCCCGCTGCCGCTGGCTCCGGTCAGACCCGTACAGCCCCCCGGCTCCAGGGTAAAACTCACATGATCCAAAAGGAGCTTTCCCTTGCGTGTTCGGGCGGTCAAATCCTTGACTTCCATCATGCCTGCTCACCTCCCTCCAACTGCTTTGCCAGTAGGTTAAAGGCCAGCGTGCAGAGGAAGATAAACAGGATCGGCAGGAACAGCAGAGAGGGATGCGTCATCAGCATACTGCGTCCCTCGGAGAGCATGGAGCCCCAATCGATCACATCATCGCCCAGCGTCAGGCCAATAAAGGAGAACGCCGAGATATTCATAATCATCTCCGCACAGGACAGGCACAGAAAATGCACCAGCGGCCGGATGATGTTCGGCAGGATATGGACAAACAGCACCCGGCTCCGGGAAGCCCCGGAGGAAACGGCGCACAGCACATAGGCTTTATCCAGCTCCAGCTCCGTCTGCGTCTTGACCAGCTTGATCATTCGCAAAATGAGGGAGACGGTCAGCGCCACCAGCATGGTGGGGATGCTGTTGCCCCAGATGCCAACGAAGATAATCAGGTATGCCAGCGGCGGGATGGCCGTCACCGCGTCCAACAGGCTGCTGAACGCCAAACTTTTGGTGGCGTTTGCCCGTCCGAGCCATAGCCCGATCAAAGTTCCAAGAACAAGCACGATGCTGCCGCCCAGCAGGACGATTCCAAGCGTCACCTTCCCGCCATATAAGAGCCTGGAAAGCTCACAGCGCCCAAACTGGTCAGTTCCCAGCGGAAAGTCCACACTCGGAGCCGCATACTTATTCACAATGTCCATCGCCTCCGGGTCATTGGGTGCAATCAGGAAGCCGAGAAAGCAAAAGGCAATGATGAAAACAGGAATCAGCCATCTCAGATGCTTCATGCCGCGCCCCCCTTTCTGGTCTGGAGAAGCCTCTGGATAATATCCGCCAGAATATTAAAGATTACCAGGGCAAAGGCCAGGAACAGCACCGTGGCATAGATGACCGGCAGATCCCGGTTTGTAAGGCTGTCCACGATACGGTATCCAAGGCCCGGCAGGGAAAAGATGTTCTCTACAATGGCGGACCCCGCCATGCACATCCCCATCATCTGCATAAAGGTGGGGACAATGGAGATGACCGCCTGGGGCAGAGCGTAGCGTACCACAATGTAGCGGTCGCTGAGGCCGCGGCAGCGGGCATAGAGTACGCTGTCCTCATTCATGGCCCGCTGAATGGCCTTAGAGAGCATCTGCCCAAAAAAGGCGATCCCGCTTACTGCCAGACAGAGTGCCGCAGGAAGGTATCGCATCAACCCTGTGTTTCCCGCCACATTTATAAGATTCCAGCGCACTGCTACCACATCAATAAACGATGTTGCCAGATAAAAGGCCGGTATGGAAATTGCCGCGATGGATACGAAGCCCAGCACTTTTCCAGCAAAATTTCTGCGGGCCAGGTAAAGCAGAGTGCCTAAAATCAAGGCCCCAGCGGCCTGAAGGACGGTCGCCAGCAGAACGATGCAGGCGGTTTCCTTTGCGGCCGTTCCAACAATGAGGAACACATCCTTGTTGTCCACAAGGGAAGTTCCCAAATCGAAGTGAAGCAGATCTCCCAGCCAGTCCAAATACTGCACGACAAGCGGGCGGTTTAAGCCCATTTCTTCCCGGATCAATTCAATTCGGGAATTGTCCACCGTAAAGACGCGGCGCGCATAGGCTTCTGCGGCGTCAATCGGAGAGAGCTTCATCAGAATGAAGGCAATCGCCGTCACCAGGAATAAAGTCAGGAACAGTTGTAGGATTTTTTGAAGTAGGAATCGTTTTGTACTCACACCCCCGCCTCCTTGTACTATGCGTTGATTTTCCAGTCAATCGCCGCTCTCCGATTCAAAATGAAGTCGGCATAGATTCCTTGTTGCCCAATGAGCTGGTCATGTGTGCCGTGCTGAACGATTTCCCCGTGGTCCAACACCAGAATCTGATCGGCATTTCTTACGGTTTTCAGACGGTGAGCAATCATAATGATGGTCTTGCCTCCGGTCAGGGCTTCAATGGCCTCCTGCAGCTCGGCCTCGTTCTCCGGGTCAACATTGGCCGTGGCCTCATCCAAAATGATGATCGGCGCATCCTTGAGCATGGCCCGTGCGATGGAGAGCCGCTGGCGTTCCCCGCCGGAGATCGTAGCGCCGCTCTCACCGATGATGGTATCGTAGCCGTCCGGCAGGGCCGTGATGAAGTCATGGCACCGGGCCGCCTTTGCCGCGGCCACCACCTCCTCATGGGTGGCGTCCGGCTTGCCGAACTTGATGTTGTTCTCAATGCTGTCGTTGAACAGGTACACGCGCTGAAAGACCATGCTGAAATTGTGCATCAAACTATCCAGCACATAGTCCTTCACATCAATGCCGCCCAGCTTGACCGCACCGCTGTCCACATCCCAAAACCTTGCCATAAGACTGGTGAGGGTGGTCTTGCCGGAGCCGGAGGGCCCCACGATGGCAGTGGTTGTCCCCTCCGGGATGGTAAAGCTGACATCGCGGATGATTTTCCGCTCTCCATAGGAAAAGTCCACATGCTCGAAGGAAATATCGCAGTGTTTCGGCGTCTGCACGGAGCCGCCCTCGTCCATCCGGGGAGCACGGTCGATTTCCTCCACCCGGTCGATGGAGGCGTCGATCATGGGCAGCATAAAGAACATCTCCCCGGCAGACTCCAGCTCGCTATATACCAGGAAAGCGGAAACCACCACCATCAGGCAGGTAAAGAGGGTCATACTGCCTTGCAGGAAAAACCAGATCGAGAACAGAATCGCCGCCACCGCCGTAACACGCAGGACGATCTGCTCCAACACATTGTAGGGAATACGCTTGCGCTCCAGCTTGAAATTCTGCTGTTCCGTCTCCTCAATCGTGCGGTTCAGCGTCTGATTGGCCGCTTTGTCTCCATGGAAAGCGCGCACCACGCTCATGCCCTGTATGTATTCCAGCACAGCGTCCACCAGCCTTGTCTGGGCTGCCAGCCGCCCCGGAGATAACTCTCTGGATTTCTTCAGCAAAAGTGAGTTGACCCAAAGGAACAGAAGCATACCAAGCAGGAATACCAGCCCGATGCGCCAATCAAAGCACAGGATCGCCAAAGAGAAGATGGTGGTCCGAATCATGCCCACCACCGTCCGGGCGATCACCGCAAAGGACATACTCTCCAGGTCCTCCATGGTGGAGGTGGCCGCCGCGGTGAGGCTGCCCAGGCTCTGGGCGTTGAAGTAGCCCATGGGCATATACTTCATGCGCTCCCCGATATGGATGCGCTTTTCCGCGCACATCCGGTAATTGGCGTGCCCCTCGCTGTTGTGGGCCAGATACCAGCACAGGGCGGCTCCGGCCACACTGACCGCCATGATCCCAAAGGCCATCCATGGGGTGGCCCCGGTCATGTTCTGCTCTACCAGGGCGCGGAGCACGACCAGCAGCGCCACAAACTGCAAAGCCTCAAAAATACTCCGCAGCAGTTCAAAGGCCATTCCCTTATACCAGGTGCCTTTCTGCTCCCCGGCAAAGCGGAAAAACCGTTTATATGCGCCAAACATGCTTGCCACCTCCTTCTCTCATGTCCGCATCTTTCGCCTGCGTGTGGGCCGCCCACATCTGCGCGTAGAGAGGACACCGCTTCAGCAGTTCATCATGCGTTCCCGCGTCCAGGATTTTTCCCTGTTCCACCACGGCGATTTGGTCTGCATCGGTGATGGTGCTCAGGCGGTGGGCGATGACGATGAGCGTCTTTCCACGGGTCAGTCTGCCGATGGCGTCCTGAAGCACCGCCTCGTTCTCGGGGTCTGTGTAGGAAGTCGCCTCGTCCAAAATCACAATCGGGGCGTTTTTCATCATAGCCCGCGCAATGGCGACCCGCTGGCGCTCCCCGCCGGAGAGGTGTCCGCCTGCGCCGCCCACCACAGTGTCATATCCATGATCCAGACCCATGATGAAATCATGACAGCCGGATGCCTTCGCCACAGCCTCCACTTCATCGTCGGTGGCCTCCGGCCGTCCCATACGGATGTTTTCCCGAACGGAGATATTGAACAGAAAGTTGTCTTGGGAGACATACCCGATGAGATCCATTACCTGCTCCGGCGGAAGGTTTTTCACATCCACCTCGCCAATGGTGATGCTTCCGCCGCCAGCGTCCCAATAGGAGGCGATGAGCTTGGCAATGGTGGACTTGCCGGAGCCGGACGGCCCCACCAGCGCGGTGGTCGTGCCTTGCCGGATGTTCAGTGTGACGCCGTTCAAAACCTGCTTATCTTTGTAAGCGAATGTCACATCCCGCAGGTCAATGTCCAGCCCATGCAGGTCTTTTCTCTGCGCGGGCCGCTCCAAATCCGGCTCGGACAGCACAGCGCCGATTTCCCCGGTGATGGTCGCAATTTTAGAGAAATCATCGGTCAAAAAGATCGCTGCTACCAATGGCCCCACGATACCGAGAGCCAGGATTGCAATCGTGATAAAATCTGAGGCGGTCAAGCTGCCATTCCTATAAAAGACGCACCCAATGGGCAAAACACCGATCAGCACAGCGGGCCAAATGGTCATCATCAGGGCGGAGTAGCCTTGCGTGGACTTCATCCAGTCCAGCATGAGGTCCGCGCTCTGACGCACAGCCTGTGTGAACTTTCCATAAGAGGCCGCACTTTGATTGAACGCTTTGATGACCTCAATGCCGCCTATGTACTCCACCGTGGTGGCGCTCATGTGCTTGCCAGCCTGAACCACCGCCCCATACTTTTTCGGGTACTCTTTCATCTGGGCCATGTAACAAAGCATCCCGATGGGGATGGTGATAAGCGACACCAGTGCCATGCGCCAGTCCAAGACAAAGAGGTAGACCACAATGGCGATAGGGACCAACAGATTGGAGGTCATTTCCGGAATGATGTGGGCCAGCGGGACCTCCATCTGCTCCACACGCTCCACCATGGTTGTTTTCAGGCGGCCCGATGGCGTATCGGTCAGATAGCCCATGGAAACGCGGGTCAGCTTATCCGCCACAGCCCGCCGCAGTTCCGACAGCACATGGAAAGTGGCTTCATGGGAGCATCGGGTGGAGATGCCGTGAAGAACAGACTTGAGCAGATAGGCAATCAGGGCAACTGCTCCCCAGGTCAGATAAATCGAAAAGTTCTTTTCACCAGAAATAAGCAGATTGACCATCCTTGCCACAGCGAAGTATGGCACCATTCCGCTGGCCACGCTGAGAACAGCAAGGATAACCGAAGCAAGAAACCCCGCCCGGTGTGGCTTGATAAATGCCATCAAACTAAATGGCTTCTTTTGTTGTTGCATCATATCCCTCCTAAAAGTTAGCATAATCTAACCGACGAACAAACGAAAAAGCCGACAACCCGCAGGATCATCCTGCAAATTATCGGCTCTGCGTCTTTGCGTCTGGCTCTGACAATATGATATTTTGTCCCTGCACATCAACGATGTGTTCCTTTCCGCATTTGGGACAGAAAAGCGGGAAGTGCTTTAGAACGGTGTCTGGATTTACTTTTGTGCGGGTCTTGTTGCCGCAGGTAGGACAGTGAATCCAGCCGTTTTGGTCGATCCACCCGCTCAACAATCCTCACCCCCATCACTGGAAAAGATGGTCTGCCACCCTGCCGTATAGAAGCGACGCATTTTCTGAATATGCTTCATAGCCTGCTCCTTCGGCATATTATGAATGACTACTTCAAACATTCCCGTATAGAAGGCACTGGAAAGAAGGTGATTCAACTCTGGGGTAAGGCGGCCGCTCGAAACCGCATCATTTCCTGACGCTTCAATATATTGAGCAGTACATCCGGTGTCCAATTCGACAACCCGGTGGATGAACTCCTGATATGCGTTGTTCTCCCCGCTGGTAAACAACAATTTGAACTCATCAAAATGGTCGTACAGGTAGTCCACGACTTTAGGGAATTCGTCGTTTGAGCGGCGCAGCATTTGCCGCGTTTGCTCTTCTCCGGATAACCGATTGAACTGATACAAAACAGATTGCAGCAACTCACAAAATCCATCTATTGCTGGCTGTACCAGAGAACGGTATAGGCTCTCTTTGTCCGGGTAGCGGATGTAGATCGCCCCTTTGCTGGAGCCGGCCTTTTCCGCAATCGTCTGTAAGGAGGCCCGCTCATATCCGTTTTTTAGAAATTCCTGCTTGGCTGCTTCCATCAGCTTTTCCGTTACTCCTGCTACACGCTTTGCCATATGTCGCCTCTATCATTCAAAACTATCAGTTTCAATCTAACGGTTTTAATATAGCACAAACTGTCTTTCTCGTCAATAGGGAGACTTTTTAGCAACGCTTTTCTAAAAATGGCATTGCATCTAGGCAATATCAGAAAAAGAGCTGACGCAGTTATGGTGCGTCAGCTCTTTTCTTACTTCTCAAAACGATAACCGTATCCATGTACAGTTTGAATCGCATTGATATTTAGTTTTTTTCGTATCTTGTAGATCCTGCTGGTAACGCTTTCGGGGCCAGAAGCAAAGTCATCAGACATTGCATATTGGTAAAGCTGCTCCCGGGTAAAGGTCCAGCCAGGGTGTAAGGCCAGATAGTATAAGATATTGAACTCCATCGTAGTCAACTCCACCGCTCGCCCGCTCACAAAGGCCCTACGCTGGTTTGGGTCAATACACAGATTATCATATTGTAGAACAGCCAGTCCAATCAACGCTTTTCCCCCAAAGTTATACCGCCCAACCAAGGCTTTCCTGCTGAATATGGAACAACTTATGATACAGCCCATTCTTCTTCATCAACTCATCGTGCGTTCCATGTTCTACCAGTCGTCCATTGTCAAGAACAATGATCTGATCCGCATCCACAACTGTACGGAGGCGGTGGGCAATCATAATAACTGTTTTACCTTCCACCAGTTTGGCAATCGCCTTTTGAACCAGCACTTCATTCTCCGGGTCAAGGGATGCCGTTGCCTCATCAAGCAGGATAATAGGCGCATTTTTCAGCAAGGCGCGGGCGATGGAAATACGCTGGCGCTCACCGCCGGAAAGCGTGCTGCCATTTTCACCGAGGACCGTCTGATACCCGTCCGGCATTTCCCGGACAAATTCATCACAATAGGCGGCTTTGGCCGCAGCAATTACTTGATCGTTCGTTGCGTTTGGATTGCCAAGGCGAATATTGTTCATAACCGTATCATTGAACAGGGTCACATCCTGGAACACAAAGGACATATAGGACATGAGGCTTTCCGGCTCCATGCTCTTGATGTCCTTGCCGCCCACGGTGATCTTACCCTGCTGAACATCCCAAAAGCGAGCGATCAGTTTGGAAATTGTGCTTTTACCAGAGCCAGACGGACCAACGAGCGCGGTCACGCTCCCCTGGGGGATTTTACAGGAAACATCTTTGATAACATCTTCCTGATTGTAGGCAAAGGTCACATGGGAAAGTTCAATATCGCAGTTCGGGACTGTTTTCCCTTCACCGTCCATCGCAGGAGTGGTGAGCAGGGTACGCATACGACTTGTGACCACATTCAAATTCAACAGCGAGGACAGGTTTGCCAGAATCGCCAGGATCGGGCCATAGATCCGTGTAACCATCAGCAGGAACATTAGCAGAGGAAGAAGTTCAATCTGTCCTTGTGTCAGAAGAATAGCTCCGACAAAAATCGTGATACCGATGCCAGCCTGCAAAATCATGCTGGCGCTGGACATAAACACGCCGACAGCCATTTCCACTTTGATGGCAATCTTTTTCATGGCAAGCAGAGCTTTATCCAACGCACTGAAATGAGAGCCAGACAGCCCGCAGGACTTGATGATCTTCATACCTTCCAGGTATTCCTGTACTTGGCCAGAGGCAGCCAACTTTGCGTCAACCTGCTTTTCAAACAGTTTCTTTTGGTGGTTCCGGCTAAGCCAGATAATGAGAAACGCAAGCGGGACTGTGACAAATACGCACAAGGCAAGCCGCCAATCGAAGAAGGCCAGTAGGATACAGGTCAGTGTTACCGTGATGCCGTTAGCAATCAGCGGTGGAATTGTGCTGCTGAGTAGGGACTCCATGCTGCTGCAATCCGCCATCATATTGGTGGTCAGTTCAGAAAGGTCTTTTGTGTTAAAAAAGTTCATCGGAAGTTTCCGAAGATGCTCCGCAATGCGCAGACGGGTCGTGTTCGATTCCTTGTACGAGGCAATATAGGTTTTGCGGTAATCGTTTTTGGCGGCCAGAAATACCAGGATGGCCGAAACAATACCTGCGCCCCACAGCATCCAGATATGGTTCCACTGAATGGAGCCGCCACTGACAAAGGGTGTCAGAATTTCACTGAAAATCATAACAGTTACACAGAACGGCAGAAGCATAGCCAGGTTCGTCAATGTGCAGGCGAAGATTGCTTTTTTCAGATCTGCGTAACCCTTGTCTGATAAAAAGAGAGCTTTTTGTAATCTGCTCATAGTTACACCGCCTTTCCGCTGATTTTCCAGCCAATCGCTTCTGTATAGTGGTTCCACATCTGTGCATAGCGTCCGCCTGCGGCCACCAGCTCGTCATGTTTTCCTTCTTCGACCAGGTGTCCTTTCTCCATGACGATGATCTTATCTGCATTGCGGATCGTGGAGAGGCGGTGTGCAATGATGATAACTGTCTTACCCTGCATCAGTTTTTCAAAGGCTTTCTGGATCAGATATTCATTCTCCGGGTCGCTGAATGCCGTTGCCTCATCAAGCACGATGATAGGCGAGTCCTTGATAATGGCCCGCGCAATGGCAATTCGCTGACGCTCGCCACCAGAGAGATGGATGCCCTTGGAGCCGACCACCGTGTGATACCCGTCCGGCAGTTTGGAGATAAAGTCGTGGCACTGTGCCGCTTTCGCCGCCGCAATCACTTGTTCCTCGCTGGCGGTCGGGTTGCCCATACGGATATTATCCAGGATGCTCTGCTTGAACAGGAAAATATCCTGGAACACAAAGCTGACATGGCGCATCAGGTCATTCTCTGCCATATCGCGTACATCTACACCGCCGATGGTAATGCTGCCGGAAGAAACATCCCAAAAGCGGGAAATCAGATTGGCAATCGTACTCTTGCCGCCGCCGGAGGGGCCGACGATTGCTGTGATCTGTCCCTGCTTTGCTATGAAGGAAACATCTTCAAGCGCCTTCTCGGAGGAATCCCCGGTATAAGAAAAACTGACATCCTTGAAAACGACATCATCGTTTGCCGGTTTTTGGGGGTGATCCGTCTCCGGCATTTCGGGAATATTCAGAATTTCGTCCATTCGTGCCACATTCCCGTCAATCTGCATGAACGATTCTGAGATATACATGATCTTGTTCAACACACCGGAGATGGCAGGAACAAAGAGCAGATAGAAAATGAAAGTCATGGCAAATCCGGCGAAATCGTCGGTTCTGGAGCCGATCAAAATTCCTACCGGGACGAGGATCAGGTAAACATTGTTGATGATCGTGGTGAAGGCGGGCATACAGTTTTGCCAGCCAAGGGAGAATTTCAGCACCCACTCTGTATAGCCGGTAATGGCATCTTTGAGTTTCTTGAAAGAGGATGCCGTCTGATTAAACGCCTTTACTACCGACATTCCCCGGACATACTCCACAGAAGCGTTGTTCATTTCTTCCAGGGCCTTTTGGTATTTGCCCATGTTTTCTTTCATTTCACCGCTGCCAAAGCCGATAAACTCTGCGACAAATGCAAGAATGATGCCGACCAGGGAGGCCAGACCAAACCGCCAGTCAACAGCCAACAGGATGATGACCATGACGATAGGAGCGGTAATAGAGGCAACAAAATCAGGAAACTGGTGAGCAATAAAGCCCTCCACACTTTCAATGTTTTCATCCATGATTTTCCGCAGACGGCCGCTGCCAATCGTCAAGTGATACCCCAGTGGGATTTTGGTAATATGGTCTGCAAAGAGAACTTTCAACTCGTACAGCGTTCCAAATGCCGCCATGTGTGAGCTGAAAATAGCCAGAAAATACAGTAGGATATTCGCCACGATCCCGGCGAGCGCCAACCAGCCATAATTCATGACCATCCCCATATCCAACTGGTCAAGGTTCGGGAAAACACCGATAATTGAGCGGATCATAAAATAGACCGCTATGTACGGGATAAACGAAGCAATGGCCGCCAATGACGAAAGAACCGCAGCTAAGAACACAAGGCCCTTTCTGTCAGAAGCCAATTCCATGCATCGTGCCAAACCCGTCTTTGGTTTTGCTTGTTTCGACTTTGCGTTTGACATAGCATGAACCCTCCTTAAAAAGAAAATGTCGCGGTTAGTTCTTGCTAACCGCGACATTTATTTTATCAACTTTTGAAATTGGCTGCTACTCCATATCTATGCGTCACGGGCAAAAATAGCCCAAAGATACCAATGAATTAGTAGAGACTACACCTCTACCGCTGTTAAACGCTGCCTGTACATGACTATCGATTTTTTCGGTAGTCTTTTGGCAACATTCCATATACAGATTGAAATGCTTTAGCAAATTTACTTGCGTTGCTATATCCAAGCTCCAAGGCAATATCACCGATTTTCATCTTGTTTTCCGAAAGCCACTGGGCAGCTAAATTCATTTTGTATTTTTTGAGGTAGGCATACGGGGTGTCCCCATATATGTGGGAAAAAACCAGATGGAACACCGACAGATTCAAGTGCGCCTCTTTTGCCAACTGTTCCAAGGGAACTTTTTCATCCAGATGGGAAATAAGATACTCCCGAATAGCTTTTGTTGCTTGAATCTGTTTCTTATCAAAATACTTTGAGTCGCACCCGCTAATCTGTGTCAACTGATCCATATGGTATAATAGTTCTATGGCCTTAACTTTGAAATAGCCGACAGGCTCCGTTTGAATGGCTGTGTATAATTCGGAAAACAAGTGTCGTAATTGCGGTGGAGTATCACTGACATACCATTGTGTTTCAAGACCAAGTGTTGTCCCTATTTTATCAAGGTCAATGGGAATTGTCCGCATCATCCGGCGTATTTCGTCCGAAAGCGCCTGACGATCTATGACAAGACTAACGCCGTAATACTTCCCCAAGGGGAAAGAGAACGAAGTCGGCAAATGCGCTGTGGTTGCAACACTGAAATAGCCCGTTGGCAAATATGCCACAGTATGATTGGCAAATTCGCATTCGTAGCGTCCGGTTTGACAGTGAGTAATCTGGAGGATATCTGGATTGAACTTCTGGGCCCTCATAGATTCATCCGTTTCAAAATCGAGGAAGCAAAGTTGTATTCCCTCAAACAAGCTATAATTTTTTACGATACCACGCCCATTACATCCATAATCCACAACCATCTGTCTCTCGCTTCTCGATAGCACTTTCGCCTGTACACCATACCATTCCGGATTGAAATTGACCCTCTCCATTATCATCACTCCACCAGTTAGCCTTGTCTTACCCTTTTTATGGTAACATAAACTACTGTATTCTTCAATAAAAATAGCCCATCTTTACTTATGATATAGCAAAATCTGCGGTATGCCCCAACATACCGCAGATTTATGACACTCCATTTTATTCTTACCTTGCATAGTCCTAATAAATCAATGGCTTCGTACTATCTACCAACATTCTTTTCTATAATCCTCATGGCGGCAAGAATTTATAGCCCTTCCCATACACGGTTTGGATAAAGTCGGCGTTCAGCTTATGACGCAGCTTGTAAATAATGCTGGAGATCCCCGTCCAGCTACTGTCAAACGAATCAGGGGCGGCGAACTCATAGATCTCCCTTTGTGAAAATACCCGTCCGGGCCGCCGGGCAAGCAAATGAAACACATCGAACTCCATAGGAGTCAGCTCTATGAATTTGCCCTGCCAAAACACTTGACGGCACGCAGCGTCGATACATAAAGCCTTGTAGCGCAGAGGGGCAGAGGGAAGATCCGTACACATGACCAGTTCTGTTGACTCTATGAAGGCCATGATTTTCTCTGCGGTTTCAAGATCATCTTCTTCGACTGATAATATGAACAGTTTTCCCACTATATCACCCCCAATAACCTCGACTGACAGGCCACTTTTTATTTGTCCTTTAGCCCTGATTTAATTTTTTGAAAACTGTCATCGCTGATTGCGTGCTCCATGCGGCAGGCATCCTGCTCGGCAGTCTTTGGCTCTACACCTGCCTCCACCAGCAGACGGGTGAAAAAGCAGTGCTTCTCATAAGTTTTTTCGGCAACCTCTCTGCCCACATCTGTCAGGTGCAGGAAAGAGTCTTCGTCCATGGTGAGAAAACCGCCCTCTTTCAAGGTAGCTACCGCATGACACACGCTGGGTTTCGATACATCAAGGTGCCTGGACACATCCACGGAGCGTACCATGCCCTTTTCCTTTTGGAGCACCAGCACGGCCTCCAGATAATCCTCGCCCGACGCATGGAGTTTTTTCATCGACGCAACCTCTCATTTATACAGTGATTTTCTGTTCTGCGTTCCACATGGCCGCATACTTGCCGTTCATAGCCAGCAGCTCCTCGTGGGTGCCGGATTCCTTGATTGTTCCGTCTGCCACTACCAGGATCTGATCCGCATTCTTGACGATGGACAGGGTATGGGCGATCATCACCACGGTCTTTTTCGCCTTGAGCAGATTGGCGATGGCCTGCTTGACCGCCAACTCGTTCTCAATGTCCAGGGAAGCCGTGGCCTCGTCCAACAGCAGAATCGGGCTGTCCTTCAGAATGGCACGGGCGATAGAAAGCCGCTGCCGCTCTCCTCCGGAGAGCAGATTACCGTTCTCGCCGGTAGGTGTATCGTAGCCCTTTTCCAGCCTGCGGATAAATCCGTCACAGTTGGCCTCCCGGCAGGCTGCCTCAATCTCCGCGTCTGATGCGCCGGGGCGGGCGTGGCGGATGTTGTCCCGGATGGTGTCGTCAAAGAGGAACACATCCTGATCTACCATGGAAACCTGCTCCAGCACGCGCTCCGCCGCCACATGATTGATGGGCTTCCCTCCGATGGAGATGACACCGCCGGCCGGCTCATAATATTTTGCAATCAAATTCAGGATGGTGGATTTGCCGGAGCCGGAATCGCCCACAATGGCGGTCAGCTTCTGATCCGGCACCGTAAAGGACGCCTGCTTCAGCACCGGCTCTCCGGGAACATAGGCAAAGTCCACATGGTCAAAGATGATCTCATGGGTAGCGGGCCGCAGCGCCTCCATGCTGCCGCTTTCCTCCGGCTCATCCATCACGCCCAAGATCTTTCCTTTGGAGATCATCAGGTTTTTGTAACTGGTGAGGTCCACAAAAATGGCGTTGGCAAGCTTGGAACAGAACAGCGGCAACATGCAGACCAGCAGATAGGAAACCGTGTCGATGGCCCCGGCTGCCCACGGCGCGTAGGCGGTCCAGATGACCAGCGGGCAGGACAGCCAGATCAGGATGCCCAGCCCGGCTCCCACAGGGAGCACCTTGGCCTCATATACAAAGCTGATGCGGCAGAAGTCCCGCATGGCGCTGATAACCGTCTTGTTTTTCAAGCCGCCCACGCCATAAGCCCGGAAGGTCTGGATGCCGGATACATACTCCACGATGCTGCTGACATTCTCCGCACAGATGTCATTCTTTTCCTTGCCGTACTTCTTCACCATACGGAAAGAAAGCCACAATCCAGGAATCAGCAGCAGATCCGCCGCCAGCAGGATCAGCCCGGCGGGGACATAGATCGTCATGACAAACACAATCAGCATGATGGACAAGGCAAAGTTTTTCGCCAGGTCCCCGATTTTGTGGGTCAGGATCTTTTCATAGTTATTGACATCGCTGGTGATGGTGTTGATGTAGTCGCCGGTCTGCCCCTGGGTAAACCGGGACAGAGGGATACGCTTGAGATGATCACCCATAAACAGCCGGATATTTTGGCTGACTTCCGCGCCGCCGATCTGGGCTTTGGTGTAGCCATAGCTGTAAATCAGGATACGGAGCAGGAAGATGCCGGCAATCGCCCCGGTCAGCATCAGCACCCGGTTCAGGTCAAACTGCCCCGCCCACAAAAACTGCATGACCGAGTAAAGCAGCAGGAACAGGCTGCCGGAGAGCAGGCCCTCCAAAACAGTTCCCCCAACGCCAATATAAAAATTTTTGTTCTTTTTCAAGACATCGTGTTCTCTCATTCTACTCGCCCCCCTTCCAACTGATAGGTGATGTTCCGGGCCTTTTCGTAGTCCTCCCAGGCTTTCCGGTAGTAAGCGTTATCCCTGCGGACTTCCTCATGGGTGCCGACGCAGGTGATGGTGTGGTCCTCCACCACTGCGACCCGCTCACACATCTTCAGGGCGCTCAGGCGGTGGGCAACCACAATGACGGTCTTGCCTTTACAAAGATTTTGGATGGCCCTGTCAATCTCCATCTGGTTTTCCGGGTCAGAGGCGCTGGTGGCCTCATCTAAAATCAGGATCGGGGCATTTTTCAAAATGGCGCGGGCAATGGCGATCCGCTGCTTCTCTCCGCCTGAAAACCGGGAGCCGAAGCTCCCTACCTTGGTATCGTAGCCATCCGGCAGAGACATGATGAAGTTGTCGATCTGGGCTTCCTTTGCGGCGGCCCTCACTTGTTCCAGACTGGCGCTGCTCCCCATGCGGATGTTCTCCAGTACACTGTCGCGGGTGAGGAAGGTCTTTTGAAATACAATAGCCACATTGCTCAAGATGGTGTCGTAGTCCAGCTCCTTGACATTTTTTCCGCCGATCAGCACCTCGCCCTCCTGCACATCATAGAAGCGGGAGATCAGTTCGATTATGGTGCTCTTACCGGCGCCGGACTGCCCCACCAGGGCCAGCCTCTCTCCGTCCCTGATCTTGAGATTGACGCCTTGCAGCACATCGGTTTTGCCATCGTAGGAAAACCGTACATTTCGCAGTTCAATATCATGGCATTGGGGGAAATCCGTGCCGCCCTCATAGATGGGGACATCCAGGATCTCCTTCGCTTTGGTGACCGCGTTCAGCACATTGGCGAAATTGGTCCCCAGCTCCTGCAGCGGACGGATCTCCGTCAGGTACATGGACCCCACATAGAGGAACAGCAGGAATGCGCTGGCTGTCAGGGAGCCTTTCAGGAAAAACATCCCGCCCAGCGGCACCATGAGCAGCATTCCGCACTCAATGATGACCACGAAGGCCGCGTAGGGTGGCCCCATGCGGCGGGAGGTCTCGTTCCACATGGCGTTTTCCTCATGGATGGCGGAGGAGAATTTCTGGAAGGATTTGCTCCCCATGTTGTATGCCTTGATGAGCTTCATGCCGCTGATATACTCGATCATGACCGAGTTCAGCGCGGTGATGGAACGGTTGGCCCGGTCCATCAGGTCATCTGTGTTGCGGAACATGACCGCCATCACCACAACCGCAAGCACCAGCGGCACCAGGGAAATCAGAGCCAGCGGGATATTGACGGTCATCAGGTAGGCAAAAACCACCACCGGCCCCACCAGATAGCACACCAGATCCGGCAGATTGTGGGCCAGAAACAGCTCCAGCTTCTCAATGTCCTCGTTCAGCACGGTTTTGATGTCTCCGGTCCGCCGCTCGTTCAGCGCCCCCAGCGGCACCTTAGCCATGTGTTCCGCTACCATACAGCGCACCTTGAACAGCGCGCCGTAGGCTCCCTTGTGGGATACCACTCCAGACGCCCCGAACAGCACAAAGCGGAGCACCACCGCCGCGGCCACAGCAGCCACGACCCGCACCACCAGTTCTTTGGTACAGGTCCCGCCAAAGGCGGCGTCCATCAGCCGGTAAATTTCAATATAGGGCACCACAATGCACAGGCCCCCGGCCATCGCCAGAAGCACGGCCAGGAACAGCCATACCTTTTGCTCCCCGGCCCAGTGGAGCAGCAGGGCCACACGATTGGTTTTCTTCTGTTTCATAGACTACCTCTCCTTTCCATCTGAATGGCCCAGGCCACCTTCTCTGTCTCCTTCGGAGCCATTCACCTTGACAGAGAACAGCTCTCTCAGCTTCGGGAGGGCGTCCATCACAACAGGTATATCATCGGGCATCTCGCCCTCGTCAAAATGCAGGACACGGGAGCAGGTACGGCAGACAAATTCAAAATCATGGGTGACAATGAAAATGACCTTTCCCAGCTCAGACAGCCGCCGGATCAGCTCCGCCACCTGGGTCATGCTGTCAAAGTCCAGACCGCTGGTAGGCTCGTCAAACACCAGCAGGTCTTTTCCGCAGATCATGCTGACCGCTACGGCCACCCGCTGCTTCTGCCCGCCGGACAGCGTGTTGGGGTGGCGCTCCCGATAGGGAGCCAGCCCCAATTCCTCCAGAGTTGAGGCGGCCAGGGTCAAGTCCGGATTGCGGATGCCGAAAGAGCACTCCGCCTCCACACTCTCGGCAAATAATTCGTAGTTCACATCCTGCATCACCATGTAGGAGTGTTTCAGCCTGTTCTTCCGCTCCATCGTCTGTCCATCCCATAGAAACTGCCCCTCGCAGTCCTTGTGGAGCCCGCACAGGGCGCGGGAAAAGGTCGTTTTCCCGGCCCCGTTGTGGCCCACCACGCCGATGACCTCACCCTTTGCGGCGGCAAGGCTGATGCGGTGCAGGACCGTCCGCTTTTTATACCGGAGTGTGACATCCCGAAGCTCCAGGACAGGGGAAGATACCGGCGGGTGGACTTGCGGAGGCCGCACCTCCGCCAAGTCCGCCGCCCGCAATCCCATGCGTTCCCGGGTCTCCCTTGGTAATCCGCGGAACTCTTCCGGCGTAAAAATCTTCTCAATCCGGCCCTGCTCCAGGTACACGATCCGGTCCGCCAGACCCATCAGATAATAAAGCCGGTGCTCCGCGATCAGGATGGTCTTGCCCTGCTTTTGAAGCAGCCGCAGATGTCTTTTTAACTCCTGGATAGATGTCATATCCAGATTGGAGGACGGCTCATCCAGCAGGTAAATCTCCGGATTCATGGCATAGACCGAGGCGAAGGCGATCTTCTGCTTTTCGCCCCCGGACAATTCAAAGATATTGCGGTTTCGGAGCGGGCGGATATGCAGGTCGTCAGTGGCCTGCTCCACCCGCTCCGCCAGCTCCACGGGCGGTCGGGCCTCGTTTTCAATCCCAAAGGCGATTTCGCTGTCCGTGTCCACATTGAAAAACTGCGTCCTGGGGTTTTGGAACACAGAGCCGACTTTAGCGGCGATCTGGTACATGGGCAGCTTGCTGATCTCCTGTCCATCCACCAGTACGCTGCCCGTCAATTCTCCCGCATAGAATTGTGGGATCAGGCCGTTGACCAGCCTTGTGATGGTGGTCTTGCCGCATCCGCTCCGGCCGCAGAACAGGACGCACTCTCCGTCCGCAATCGTCAGATTGATGTCGTGCAGGCCATCATGCTCCTGCCCCTGGTAGGCAAACGACACATGCTTCAGCTCAATCATCCGAACACCCCCTTCCAGTACAGCCCCACAGCGAGGTACGCCGCGAAGCAGACGCCCGCCAGAAGATCCGCGGGTCCTATGTGAATCTGCACCAGACAGGTCCGGGGCTTCGGGTTTTCGATCCCGCGGGTAATGGAGGCGATGGACAGTTCATCCGCCGCCTTGGAGGCCGCCATCATCAGCGGGACATAAATGCACTCCACCGTCATGGCCGGGTGCGTCAGCAGTCCCTTGGGAGACGGCGATACATCCCGCATCCGCATGGCGTCCTTGATAAACCGCCAGTCCTCCTGGATGGTGGGGACATAGCGGAGCATGACGGCCAGCGGGATCACCAGCTTTTTCGGTGCGTGGATGCGGTTCATGGCGGATAAGAATTCGCTGACCTTCGTGGTAGAGAGGACAATGCCGGACAGCATCCCACAGGGATAGACCTTATGGAACAGCCCCAAAAAGGCGATAAACATGGTGCGCCAGGTGCCCGTCATGGTGTCCATAATCCAGAGGGTGAGCAGAACAATCAGCGCATAGAACAGCACCCCCTTCCAGGCATATTTCCACTTCCCGAAGCAGACGCCGAGCAGTCCGATCAGCACCACAAGGCCCAGTTCGTAGAATAGGGACGGGGCCATCATAGCGGAAAGGATGCAGAACAGCAGCAGCAATATCTTCGTCCTGGGGTCCAGCCACAGCCCGCGCCGGGATGACGCTCCGCCCATCATGCGGTGATCCCAGCCTTTTCAAACTGCTTTTTCAGCATCTTGCCGCCGACCCAGCCGCTGAGAGCCGCCACCGTCAATGTGCCGGCGATGATGACCACGAGGAGCCAGGAGGGTGCGGAGGCGTTCATGGTGTCGATGTAGGACTGTTCCGTGCCATTGTTCAGCATGGTGCTGGCCCAGCCGTCCGGGTCAAGAAAGAATACCACATAAGTATAGATGCCTCCCAGGGAAATCAGCATATAGGACAGCAGATTGATGGCCTTGTTGCGGTAGTGACCGGCGCCGGCTACCAAGTCCGCAATGAGTCCCATCCCGATATAGCCCAGGGAAAACGCCCAGTGCATTCCGGTGGCAAACCAGATGATCCCCATGATGATGCCGAGGATTGTGACGCTCCACCGCTTCTGCACTTTAGCCACCATCAGCAGATAAATAGGGCCGCACAGCAGCGCCGCCCCCATCGGCATATAGAAGGTCAGGACTGGATTCGGGGCGAACGGAAGTCCGCCGACCAGGGTAAACACAAAAAAGATGGCACTGAAAATACCCGTTGTCACAAGATCCTTGACCGTAAGGCCCTTCTTCAGTGAATTGACTTGATTACTCATTTTGCTCCTCCTGTTTTTGCGTCATGTTGACTTTTTCTTTGTGATATGCTACTCTTTGGTTAGAGTTCGCTAACCGTCACCTATAACATACACTCGATTGGGGCGGCTTTCAATGATTTGAAACGAGGTTCGTCTTTTCGTTTCAAAAGTTCGTCCAATCGTTGTAAAGAGGAGGCGAGTCTTTTGTCATGCCCGAAATCATTGAGCAATACTATGCGCCGCTGTTGAAAGGGCACGGTTTTATTCCCGACCCGGATAATCAGCAGTATGGTTCTTTAGGTATCTCGTGGAAGTTATCGCCCGAAATCGGAGAGGGGTCCTACTGGACCTACGGGCAAAAGGATCTGTACGACATCAAGATCCATAACTTTTCCTTTCACGAGGACTCTCTGCTGGAATTCTCCCTGCCAGAGTGTTTGAGCATCACCCGCTATGATTCCATCTCCGGCGAGGAATTGGCTCCGTACCGCCGGCTGTCCGCCGGGTGTATCAAAACCTATATCGGTGGCTATTCGCCCTACCGGGTGCTGATCCACAAAAATATTCCCATTCGCTCCATCGGCGTTGAGATCATGCCCGCCTACTATGAGGATTATCTCAAAAAGCAGTATCCGGACGAATACCACAACCCGGTGGAGGCATTCCGAAAGATCGACCAGACAACAGACTTCCCGGAAATGTCCAGGCTCCTTACAGAGCTTCAAAATTACCGCGGAGATGGGATCGCCGCCAAACTGTTTTATGAGGGCAAGGTAGCCGAAGCGTTGTCGCTGGTGGTGGAGTATCAGAAAAAGCGTCCGGCGGCCACTGGGCGGCTGGCAACCCAGGATATTGAGAATATTCAGACAGTCGCTACCTACCTGAGCGACCATTACGCCGCGGAAGTTCCCATGGAGCGTCTGACCCAGATTGCCTGCATGGGGACAACAAAACTCAAGAGCAGTTTCAAGAAGGTCTACGACTGCACCATCACCGAGTACATCCAGCAGCGCCGCATGAGCCAGGCGGAGTACCTTCTCACCAATACTGATTTGTCCATTGGACAGATTGCGCAGACTGTGGGCTATTCTACCTCCAGCCGCTTTGCGGAGCTGTTCCGAAAGAGCACTGGACTGTTACCGGGAGAGTTTAGGAAGGTAGGAAAGAAGTAGAATAGAAAGCGTGCAGCTCCACTTTAGTTTTGGAACTGCACGCTTTCTTTATAGCGTTCCCCATATCTGCGCATGGCGATTTTTTTGCTGCAAATGCCATAGCCACCCAAAAATCACAGTGCAAATATCTGTACTGCAGTTTTGTCTTTTGCGATCAATCAAAGTGTCCATCGGCTGGACTCCGTGCGCTCGGACACGAAATCCCGGTAGATGCCCGCCTGCTGGATCAGTTCGTCGTGGGTACCCTTTTGGACGACGCTGCCCTGGTCCAGCACCAGAATCTGATCCGCACCCCGCACGGTCTTGAGCCGGTGGGCGATCATCAGCACGGTCTTCTCCCTCGTCAGGGCTTCCATAGCCCTTTGGAGCTGATCCTCATTCTCGGGGTCCACATTGGCCGTGGCCTCGTCGAAGATGACGATGGGCGCGTCCTTCAAGAGACACCGGGCGATGGAGATGCGCTGCTTCTCTCCGCCAGAGAGCGTGGCTCCTCCCTCGCCAATTACCGTATTATATCCATCCGGCAGGGCGGAGATAAAGTCGTGGCAGCACGCCTTTTTTGCAACCTCCACCACCTGCTCATGGGTAGCGTCCGGGCAGCCGAACTTGATATTGTTCTCCACCGTGTCGGCAAAGAGGTACACCCGCTGGAACACCATGCTCACCTGCTCCATGAGGGATTCCAGTGTGTACTCCCGCACATCCCGGCCGCCGATGGTCACACGGCCGCCGTCCACATCCCAAAACCGGGCGATCAGGTTGCAGAGAGTGGTCTTGCCCGAGCCGGAGGGCCCTACAATGGCGGTGGTCGTTCGATCTGGGATGGTCAGAGACACATCCTTGAGGATGGGGCGACTTCCATAGGAGAAGTTCACATGGTCGAATACAATCTCGTGGTCCTCTGGACGGATTACCGTGCCGCGCTGATCCATCTCCGGGATGTCGTCCACCTGGTTTGCATGGTCGATGGAGCTGCCCACCAGACGCAGGGCGGACACGCCGCTGCCCGCGGACTGGATCTGGGAGAAAATCAGGAAGGAGACGATGACCGCCATCAGCGCATTGGCGAGGGACATGGCTCCTGTCAGGCACAGCCCCACCGACGCGGCCAGGATCAGAACGCTGAACAGGTGGAGAACCATCTCCTGGCCCCAGATATAGGGAGTGAACAGCTTCTCTACCGCCAGATTGTTCGCCCGGCTGTCCTCCAGAGCCTGCCGCACCCGCTTGTCACCCTTTCCGGTCAGGTTAAAGGACTTGATGACGCTCATGCCCTGGAGCTGTTCCAGCACCGCCTCCACCAGCCGGGCCTCGTCCCGCTGGCGCTTGGGGGCGATTTTGGCGGACTGTTTCTCCATTCCGGAGAGAAGGGCCAGATACACCAGCATCCCCGCCAGGGCCAGCAGACCGATCCGCCAGTCCCAGAACAGGATGCACAGCAGCATGACGGCAGAATTGATCAGGCCGCCCAGGATACCAACCAGTACCATAGGGCCGGTGCTCTCCACCTCGTCCAGAACGGTGGTGGTGATGCCGGTGAGCTCCCCCAAACTCTGGTCGTTGAAATAGCCCATGGGGACCCGCTTGAGTTTGTCGCCGATGGAGATACGCTTATTCGCCACCATGAAGTAGCCGGCGTGGGTCTGTTGGAGCTGGCTGAAGCGGTTGAGGACCGCCCGGCCCAGAATGCTGGCCAGCAGAAGCCCCAGCGCCTGCCATGCCGGGGCGGGGTCTGTGGAGCCGCCCACCAGGGCCAGCACCACCACATAGATGGCCGCGATCTGGAACATGTGGAACACCGCGTAAAAGAAGCCTAAAATCATGGACTTTCGGATATTGCCCTGTTCCTCGCCGGCAAAGTGCCAGATTTTTTTCAGAACGCCGATCATGCCTGCTCTCCCTCCTTTGCGCCCATGTGAGCCCGCCACATCTCTTGATACAGCGGGCAGTTTTTCAAAAGTTCTTCGTGGGTGCCCGCATCCTGGATGCGGCCGCCATTGACTACCACGATCTGATCCGCTCCCGTGATGGTGCTGAGGCGGTGGGCGATGACCAGAACGGTCTTTCCCGCCACCAGCTTACCCACGGCCTGCTGAACAACAGCTTCGTTCTCGGGGTCTATGTAGGCGGTCGCCTCGTCCAGCACCACAATGGGCGCGTCTTTGAGCATGGCCCGGGCGATGGCGATGCGCTGGCGTTCGCCGCCGGACAGATGGGCGCCGCCTCCGCCCACCACGGTGTCGTAGCCGCGTTCCAGGCCCCGGATAAAGGCGTCGCACCCGGCGGCCTTTGCCACGGCCTCCACCTCGGCGTCGGTGGCCGCCGGGCGACCCATGCGGATATTTTCCCGGATGCTCTCGTCAAAGAGGTAGTTGTCCTGGGAGACAAAGGCCACCTGGTCATAGAGCTGCTTCAGTGGGACCCGCTTCAAGTCTTGTCCGCCCAAGGTGATGGAGCCGGAGGTTACATCCCAAAAGCCGGCGATCAGCTTGGCGATGGTGGACTTGCCCGAGCCAGAGGGCCCCACAAAGGCGGTCATGCTCCCGGCGGGAATGGTGAGGGACACATCGTGGAGCACCTCCTTGTCCGCGTGGTAGCCGAAAGACACATGGGAGAGCTTGATGTCCCGGCCCCGGAACTCCACCGACGCTTCCCCGTGATCCTGCTCCGCCCCGTTCAGGATGGCGTCCACCGAGCCCACGATGGTGCCCACTTTGGCAAGGCTGTCCACAAAGTCCATAGCGGCCAGCAGAGGCCCGGCAATGCCCAGGGACAGGACGATGGTGGTGATAAAGGTCTCGATGGGCAGACTCCCTCCGGTGTAGAGAAGCCAGCCCACCGGCAGAATAGTAATCATGGTGGTAGGTGAGATGGCACGGGCCAGAGAGACCGGCATCTGGCAGCTCTTCATCCAGTGGTAGAAGTAGGAGGCGTTGGCCTTTACGCTGTCGGAGAAGCGGGCATAGGACTGCTTGCCCTGGTTGAACGCCTTGATGACCTCAATGCCGCCGATGTACTCCACAATGGCGCTGTTCATGGCCTGGGTGGTCTTGACCGAGCCCTCATACTGCTTGCCGTAGCCAGCCATCACCGCCATCATGAAAGCCATGCCCACCGGGATGGACACCATGCTTAAAAGGGCCATCCGCCAGTCCAGTACGAACAGGTAGATCAGGATGCACACTGGCCCCAGCACATTGGCGGTCATCTCCGGCAGAAGATGGGCCAGGGGCCGTTCCATGCTCTCCACCTGGTCCACAATGATCTGCTTCATCTGGCCGCTGGAGGTGTCCAGAATCGTACCCAGAGGCATCTTTGGCAGCTTCTCCAGCACCCGCTCCCGGATGGATTTCAGGATGGCAAAGGTGGCCTTGTGGGATTGGGACAGGGCCAGGGAATACAGGGTGGCCCGGAGCAGGAAGCCCACGAGCGCCACAACACACCATATCAGGTAGTATTGCATACTCTGCTCCCCTTTCAGCAGGCCCAGGATGATCTGCGCCGCGGCGAAGTAAGGGAGCATCCCAAACAGTACCCCCACCACAGCGGACAGGACCGCCCGCTTCAGGCCGCCCTGCTGTCCCTCTCCCAGCTCCCACAAACGGAGCATGGGGCTTTGTTGTTTCATGATATAAATTCCTCCTTTTGGTTAGTAATTGCTAACTTTTGTGCAAACAGGAGGGCTGCACCCAAGGGCACAGCCTCTTTTGTCAGGGCTGAGGGTCAAACACGGTGCCGAAACCTGCCATGTGGTAGCGGTTGAGCATCTTGACATAGCGGTGGGCGGCGGCGCGGTCCATGTTGTGCCGCACCACCTCGAACATGCCGTTGAAGTAGGCGGTGACGATGATATGGATGAACTCCTCCGTCACCAGGCCGGATTTGACGCTCTCGCAACCGATGACCTCCATGTACTTGTAGGTGTACTCCACCTCGATGTCCACCAGTTCGTCCAGGAAGCGCGAAAACCGGGTACCATGGGCCCCGTCCAGCAGCAGGCGGAATACATCAAAGTGGTCGTAGATGTAGTCCAACAGGTCTTCCTGATGGCGGGCAGTGTACTGGCCCATCTCGGCCCTCTGCTCCTCCTCCGGGAATTGGTGAAAGTCCTCCTGGACCTTGCGGAACATGGCCTTAAATTCATCCACCACCGGCTCCGCGAGGGCGCGGAACAGCCCCTCTTTGTCCCCAAAGCGGGTGTAGATTGACCCGGTGCTGGTCTCCGCTTCCTGGGCGATGGTACGCAAGGAAGCGTCCAGAAATCCCCTGGACAAAAACTCCTCCTTGGCGCACTCCAGCACCCGGTCATAGACGCCCACCTTTTGTTTTGCCACTGCCATTCCTCCTCATTCAAAACAATGTTTTATAACGCTGTTTTGAATATAGCACTACGGTTTTCATTTGTCAAGAGGGGAGCTCAGAATAAGAGAGCGAAAGACCCCGCAGACCGAATCTGCGGGGTCTTTTCATGTTATTCTATTTCTGCATCCTCTTGAATAGTCGGATAGATCATCTGCCACGCCGGGAGAAAGTCCAGTTGAACCAGCGCGTTGCGGAAGGCCCTCGATAGTGGGTCTACAAATTCCCTTCGGCTGTGAAGCAGTTCCACGATATAAAGCTCCCATGTGTAGTGGGGTCCCCGCTGTTTCTTCCACAGCGGATAATACGCCCTCTCTGCTCGGAACATCAGAAACTCTACGATTGAGATACAGTTCTCGAAGGAATAGAGCTTTGCCATATGGAGCATCCCGGCGCTGTCATAACGCGCTACGGGAAAGTCCACTTCTGCCTCTGACAATGTAAAGTCAAATGCGGAGGCCGGGAAAGCCATCACAGTGTTGAACAGCACCCTTTGAGCTGCCAGGAGCAATGTTTTTTCTCGCCGCAAAAAGGAGATATATTCCTCCCATGTGAGGTCGGCCCAAAACCCGTCCACATCGCTTTTCTTTTTCCAAGTGAACAGCGTGTCCTCCACCCGGTAGGTTAAATAGGTCAGGTACCCGTATGTTGTTTCTTCATCATACAGCTTTGCGTACATGCCGGTACGAAGGATTTGTTCTACCAGCTCTTCATTTTGATCCCAGTCCATTGTTCCACCTGATCTGTCATTTTTAGCCCAATTAAAAATTCAGGAAATCAAGCCCGGCGGCCGTTGACATTGCAATTACTTCATTTGGGTTGTTCTGCAATTCCACCTCCGTCCCCAGTGCGCTCATCAACAGGCCGAAGGTATCGTGCATCCCCAGCTGATTCTGCATATTGTATGTGGCGGCGTACTCCGGAAAATAGGCCCAGATATAGTTCATCAATGCGGGGTAGTTGATTAGGCCGCCAGTCCTTAACTCCTCGTACTGCCCCCATAGTTCAAACAAGGCGAGACTGCTGGCCCGCTTGGAAAAGAACAGATACCCCAAGGTATTGTCAATTCCTTCCCGTACATCCTCTTCGGACTGCTCCGATTGCTTCAATACGGTTTCCGAGAAGTCGCAGTTCCAAATAGGATAGCAGACAGCGAGGACTTCCTCTCCTGTACCTGTTTCGATCCAGAAGACGCCGTTCATCAGCGGCTTGTAGCGTGCAGTACGGCCCCGCGGCGTGGCAAGGGGCGCCGGGTAGGGCCCAAAGTATTCCGGATGATACTCCATATTGAAAAAAGCAACATCACGAAGCGAGGTTTGTCCGTCTGCGTACATTCCGTGCCGGACCTGATACCGATAGATCTCATACTCAATAATTTTATACCCATGTCGTTCCTCCGCAAACGGATAGAGCAGCACACGGGAGTCCTCTTCCGACATTCTTCCGTATGCCATAGCCTCTTTTGATATGGCTGGCGAGGAGCGTTCCACCACATAGTATTCGTCCGCTAAAAACCTGCCGTCCTGTTTCCGGGCCGCGATATAGTAGACGCCGGGGCACTCCTGACATGCCCTTACTATTTCACCAACTGTGTCGTCTAAACAGAACGGCAGCCTCTCCGGGGGTGATTCTCTTTCTCGATCCATGCGTTTCTCTCTTTTCCCGTGTGGCGTTTTACTCAATTATAACACCATTAAAGTGCTATTGCATAAAAAAGCACACCACGCGCACCCTAATGTCACACCACAAAAGTGTACCATGAGGGAAATGGTGGTGGAGGAATCGTATATGGAGATGGACTTTATTAGAAACCGTATTACAGAGTTACGGGTAAAAAAGGGGATTTCCGAGTATCAGTTAAGCTATGATTTAGGGCATAGCAAGAACTATATTCATAACATTGTAACGGGAGTTTCCCAAACAAAAGGATATTAAGGAATAACCTGTGTTTACCTGCTTGCGAATAAAAAAATATTGTCACTAAACCAGAGATACTACATAAGTGTGTTGGTATCTCTTTTTCGTTGTCTTGAAACAACGGACTATTTCATCTCTGCTTGATTATCCTAAACTTATCGGGCTATGATTTGTCAAGGGCTTGTTGCGTAAGCAATGCTAAGCACCCTTTACAAATTATGGACGGATAAGTAGCTTTTCAAAAGCAGAAAAAATAGTAATCTTAAGATTTTGAAGCATTGTTGCAGGTATTGGAAAATGGTATAATGTAGATACAGAGAAACATATAAATTAGAATTTATTAAAAAGTTTGGAGAAGAAAATGATTAAAAGAATATGGACATTTAAAAGAATTATATTAGCAATAATTATATTTATGTGTACTATAATTTTTGCAATCTCATTGCAAAAAAGTATTATGGGAACAGATAAATTACAAAGAGATTTTGGAGTCGCATTTTTTTTCATTGTTGTGCTTATTTGTTTCCTTTACCTTTTATATAAACTATTAATACCTAAAAGTTTTAGGTGTATGACAGTAGTAAAAAAATATTTATCTTTCAGAGAATTGAAAAATCGAATTAATAATGAATCGTTTTCAAAAGTCGTTATTGACGAGAAGAAATCTGGAAAGATTGAAATATATTATTCCTCTAAATGGATTTATGCTGATGAAGTTTATATACCAAGAAAATTAGTTTTGGATTTGATAGAAGAACGCAAATCTTTATATTCATCATTTGAAAAATTATCAATAGCAACAAAAAATGGAGAAAATATTGTATTTGCCATAATTGATATTGAAGAAGCAGAAAAAATCATAAATTCTTTGCAAGAAATTTTTGAAGAGTTTACATTGGATTTTAATAATATGAGAAAAATTCAAAATAGAATTTTAAGAAAAGAAATAAAGCAAGAATTTTATAAACGGGTTATAAATAAAGAAGACTTTTTGAAAGAAAGCGGTTTGTAGAGCATGTTAAAATAGGAGTTTCATAGTGAATTTTAAAATTATGACTATTAAATTTTGTAACAATGCTTTATAGATAAATTTGAATTTGAGGAGAATTGTGACTATGATAGAGTTGAATACATTCAAAAAATTATTGGAAGAAAATGAAGAATGTTTGCCATTACTAACGCTTGATGAATTTTTCAATGGAAATACAGAGGAAGATTCTATTGCTCCGAACCAATGGGGATTTGGGCGACCGACGCTTTCTGAAATATGGGATATGCTACAAAAGATTGAGTTAATGCCTAACATAGCGTGGGTGCGTGTTGCTCTGCACGATGATACAGAAATCGGAGAAAACAATGGGGCAGAAGAATTAGCTCTTGCAGGAGATACAATCGTGATTTGCACAACCATTTTACCTACGGAATTAGAAAAATTAGTAAATTGCGAATGGCTATGCTCTGACGGAGTAATCACAATAAAGGTGTCTGAATTAAATAATTATTCGTGTGTACCACCAATTCCAGAAAACTTTAATTGTTTGGAAATCGTGTGGGACTAATCTACAACTTACAGTTTATGCAGTAAATAGATTTAAAATCTCACAAACCGACAGAGTGATCCAGACACGGTGGCGGAAGTCCCCAGACTTTCCGTCGCTGTGGCTGGTTCACTTTGGCGGTTGGGCGAGCTTTAGCGAGCCTTATAAGCCCCCGTTATCTAACAAGGGGGGCACAAAAAACAAGAGTCAATATACATTAACAAGCGGAAAACGCTGTATTTACAAGGCGAAACCGCATTTTACATGGTGTGATATAAATTATGCCATTATCACTTGGAAAAATTGAATAAGACATAGGACAGACAGTTGATTTCAAACAAGAAGTTGATTGTCTTTTTCTTTTGCAGAAATGTAAGTATTGGCAATTATCAATATACAGTAGTAGTTGCCTTAATTGCTGTAGCTCAGTGTTCAACGCTGATGGTGTGAAAGATTTACGGTTGGAGATGTTCAATAAGATTATTGGTGCTTAATTATTTTTATTGTGGTGCTGATATGAGAATGTTATAATGTGGATATGAAAAAAACAAAAAATTAGAAGTTGTTATAAGAGAGGATAAACTTAAATGTTGATTTTAGGAATTATTATCATTATTGTCAGTTTATACTTGTTGTATCTAAAATATAGAGTTGTTTTTACTGGCGAAAAATGTAAAGGAAAAATAATAGGTATTGTAGACCAAAACGCTGGGTATACAGTTGGTGGAGTTTTTGTAAAAAAGCACGCTTATATTATAAAAATTAAGAATAAAAAGTATTATACGGCACACGGTTGTATCCTTTTATCACTAGGAAAAAGAAAAATTGGAAAAGAAATATTTGTATTTAAGAATGAAAAGTATGGAAAAGAGGTTTTTAAGTGTTTTGATTTTCGTATAGAAATTGTAACTTTTTTGACGTTTTTATCAGGTGTGTTTCTGATTTATGAGAGCTTGCAATAAAGGTAAACAACTTCATATCCGTACGCACAAGCAGTTAGTCTTAGGATTGACTGCTTTTTCTATACAGATTTTTATTAACAGGCAATTATCAGTAAATGGTGGTTGCCTTTTTTGATTGGAGGAATTTAAAAATGAATGATAAAAAATTTATTGAAGAATTAAGACAAAAGCGTGAGGAATACGGAGTACCACAAACAAGGCTTGCCGTTGCTTGTGGTATCAGCCGTGAATATTACAACCGCATTGAAAAAGGAAAACAGCCATTGAATGATGAATTAAAAGAAGTCATAGAAAAACAGATTGAGCGTTTCAATCCACAAGAACCACTATTCCTGTTGATTGATTACTTTCGTGTCCGCTTTCCTACTACGGACGCATTGGCAATTATCCGTGATGTATTACAACTAAAAGCCGATTATATGCTTTATGAAGATTTTGGAAAATACGGATATGAAAGTAAATATGTTTTAGGCGACATCAATATCATGTGTTCCATGCAAGAGCATTTAGGTGTTTTATTGGAACTGAAAGGCAGAGGTTGTCGTCAAATGGAAAGTTATCTATTGGCACAAGAACGTTCATGGTATGATTTCATGCTTGATTGTTTAACGGCAGGTGGTAAGATGAAACGTCTTGATTTAGCAATCAATGATAAAGCAGGAATATTAGATATTCCAAAATTAAAGGAAAAATACAAGGCTGGCGAATGTATCTCCTACTTCCGTAAGCAGAAAGATTACAGCGGTACGGAAAAATGTGGTAACGATCTACCAAAGAACACAGGCGAAACCTTATATCTCGGTTCAACAAGCAGTGAATTATATATGTGTGCTTATCAGAAGAATTATGAGCAGCATGTCAAGAATTGCATAGAAGTTGAAGATACGGAGATTAAGAACCGTTTTGAAATACGCATGAAAAATGAACGAGCCTATTATGCAGTTGTAGATTTACTGACCTATCGGGACGCTGAACGCACCGCTTTCTCTATCATCAATCATTATGTCCGCTTTGTTGACAGAGAGGACGACAAGCCAAAAAGTCAATGGAAAACAAATGATGATTGGGCGTGGTTTGTAGGGGAAAACAGAGAACCGATACGATTAACTACAAAGCCAGAACCTTACACGTTGCAGAAAGCATTGCATTGGTTACAAAGACAGGTTGCACCAACGATAAAAATGGTACAGGCATTGGACAAAGAAAATCATACAACGATACTGAAAGATATGATTGAGCAGGCAGAACTCAAAGACAAGCATAAACATTTATTGCAGTTAGAAAAATCAACCATAGAAGAACGCATAGATATTGCTGTTCCAAATAGCGTTGATGTTTAATTCATTTTTTACCTTAAATATAAAGTGTTGTTTAGATGAAGTCAGATTGCTATATTCCCTATTTATTCGAAAGACAATTTACATTTTGTATGTTATAATAATAAAAATTTCAAATACAAAGGAGATATATATGAAAAAAATATATGCTAAAGGATATCTTAAGCTTTCAGTACTGGGATTATGTGTTGGAATGTTTATTATGCTATATGGAATTTATGGTATTATAAATTATACGAAGGGAGCCGAATTGCTTTGCATATTTAGTAGTGGGCTGATAATTCTAATCTTATACAAAGTACTAAAAATTTTTCCTAATACTTGGATAAAATATAATACAGATATAATTACTATTAGTCAAATTTTCAAAGAACATGAAAATGGTAAAATGCAAAAGAAAGAGAAGACATTGAATGTGAAAAACATCAACAAATATGGTTTTTCTTTTGAATTGTTACAAAAAAATATAGAGTATACACATTGTAAAGATGGTGCACTTGGAATTGATTTGGAAATAGTTATTTTAATGAAAAATAATGAAAAATTTTCAGTAGACTTAATGTATTACACAAAAAAGCAAAGTAAATTACTACTCCAACATATATACACAAATACAGGTATATTTCCAACTGGTAGTTTAAATAACTACTTATAATACGTAAATATACATAGACAGTTAATCTTTAATAGATTAACTGTTTTTTTTACCGCTATTCCACAAGAGAATGACGGTATTTTTTAATTTCTTTGAAAAATCTGCAACAAAACATTAACTAGCGTGCAGATATGGTGCAAGAAAAGGAAATCTAACTTTTTTTCAAAACTACTCATTAAATCGAGGGTTGCTGTCCCTATATGGAGTGAAAGAAGATTTTAGAAATCTGCAACAAAACAAGGTGTTTATTCCCTATATGGAGTGGAAGTCGAGAAAATCTAAAAAATCTTTTCATTCTCAACTTAACATTTGGCAGTTGCTGTTCCCTATATGGAGCAAAGAAAATCTTTCATTCCATAGTTGGCAATAACGGTGTTGCATGGGTAGTTAGGGTGTGAAAAGAAATTTTTTCATCAGCAACTTAGCAGAATGACACTTTCTTTCCCTATATGGTACAGGAAAAGAAAAAAGTTTTGAATATTGGTTACGCTTCGGCTCTTTTCCAACGCGGTATATAGGAAAGACGATTTTCTTCTTTCATGTTCTTTGACAACTGAATAAAGCAATTCAATACGTTTGACAGACAGCAAGCTGTTGAAACAGATACGCCATGACCTTTTCCCTGCAAAAGCGAGCGACAACTTATTTGTGTTCCTGTAAAAGACTTGTCCTCTTTTATCGCCATGACCTGTTCTGTCTGATAATGATACTCCCGTACAGCCACAGCTTGAGCGTTAAGAGCGTCGCACGCAATGGGTACGGCTACATAAGAACTATGCAGAGGTGGAACTCCTGTGGGCTATGACAAAAGCCGTTGAATTGCTTACATAAGATTTTTACAGAAAGGGGGGTATGTGTTATTGATAATGCTGTAAAAACAATTCAAAAGAAAAATGGCAAGTGTGGCATTGGCAACAGAGGAAAGACAAAGATTGTAGTAAAAGAGCATTTTTCCGAAAAGGGAAAGACAATGGAAGAACTTTTAACTGATGTCATGCTGGAAAAAGCAAAGCAGACAATCGCATAAAATCAGTGCAGTTGTAAGAAATAGATTGAATGGCAAAAAGTACCCGTGTTATACTTTACTTGCAAGCAGGTATTGTAAACACGGGTTAGTTATAAAGGAGGATAACTGGCAATGAAACAACAGATTTACAATACTGCACTTTATCTTAGGTTAAGCCGAGATGATGAATTACAGGGCGAAAGTTCCAGCATTACCACACAAAGAAGTATGTTGCGTCTATATGCAAAAGAACATCATTTGAATGTCATTGATGAATATATTGATGACGGCTGGTCGGGAACAAATTTTGACAGACCGAGTTTTCAAAGAATGATTGAGGATATAGAGGTAGGAAAAATCAACTGTGTTGTAACAAAAGACTTATCACGACTTGGCAGAAATTATATTATGACAGGACAATATACAGAATTGTATTTTCCCAGCCATAATGTCCGTTACATAGCGATTGATGACGGTGTAGACAGCGAAAAGGGCGAAAGTGAGATTGCACCATTTAAGAACATCATCAATGAATGGGTGGCAAGAGATACGAGCCGTAAAGTGAAATCAGCCTTTAAGACAAAATTTGCAGAGGGTGCGTATTATGGGGCTTATGCTCCGTTAGGATATAAGAAACACCCCGACATCAAAGGGAAACTGTTGGTTGATGAGGAAACAAAATGGATTGTTGAAAAAATCTTCTCTCTAGCCTATCAAGGTTACGGTAGTGCAAAAATCACAAAGATACTGCGAGAAGAAAAAGTCCCGACAGCGTCTTGGCTGAATTTTACAAGGTATGGTACTTTTGCACATATCTTTGAGGGAGAGCCCGAAAGCAAGCGTTATGAGTGGACGATCGCTCATGTTAAAGCAATATTAAAAAGTGAAGTCTATATAGGAAACAGCGTTCATAATCGACAATCAACCGTTTCTTTCAAAAGCAAGAAGAAAGTACGAAAACCCGAAAGTGAATGGTTTCGAGTAGAAAACACGCATGAACCGATTATTGACAAGGAAGTGTTCTATCGTGTGCAGGAACAGATAAAATCAAGGCGTAGACAGACAAAGGAAAAGGCAACGCCGATATTTGCAGGGCTTGTCAAGTGTGCGGATTGTGGCTGGTCTATGAGGTTTGCGACAAATAAGGCGAATAAAACACCGTATAGTTATTATTCTTGCAGTTTCTACGGACAGTTTGGCAAAGGCTATTGTTCTATGCACTATATTCGCTATGATGTGCTGTATCAAGCTGTATTGGAGCGATTGCAGTATTGGGCTAAGGCAGTACAGCAGGACGAAGAAAAGGTGTTGAACAAAATACAGAAAGTCGGCAATGCAGAGCGAATACGGGAAAAGAAGAAAAAGGCAAATGCCTTGAGGAAAGCCGAGAACCGACAAAATGAGATTGACCGTTTGTTTGCGAAAATGTATGAAGATAGAGCTTGTGAGAAGATAACAGAACGAAACTTCATTATGCTGTCGGGGAAATATCAAAAGGAACAGATAGAACTGGAACAGCAGATAACCAACCTAAGAGAAGAATTAAGTAAAATGGAACAGGATATGATAGGTGCTGAAAAGTGGATTGAGTTAATCAAGGAGTATTCCGTACCAAAGGAACTGACAGCACCGTTATTAAACGCAATGATAGAAAAAATCCTCATTCACGAAGCAACAACGAATGAGGAGAACGAAAGAATACAGGAAATAGAGATATACTACCGATTTATTGGAAAAGTAGACTGATAATGAGGGTTCATATCTTTAACTAAGGGAAAGCGGGTATTCCCAGCCATCTGTGAAAGAACTGCTCTATTTGATTGACACGCTCGGTATCACGCCCCGTTTGTTTTTCGATGAGGAAACAGAATACCGAAATCCAATTTTAGTTCAGGAGATTATAGATGGCATCAAGTCGATGAACGATCAGGATTTAGAAGCTGTTCTGCTGATGGTCAGGCGCTTGAATGAGAAAAATTGATGGACATGAAATCATGTAATTAAGATATTATACCCGACATACCGGGAATATTCAAGATGCAACATGTCAAATATAATAGGAATCACAAAGGGGTGGTCTCTATTATTACTTACGATCCGCTCTGGGATACCATGCGTCGAAAAGGAATTACGACCTATTCTTTAATAAAGGATTATTCCTTCAGCAAGGGGACATTGGATTCTTTGAAACAAAACCGGAATATCTCAACCGCAACACTGAATGACCTTTGCAACATTCTTTCTTGCAGGGTAGAAGATGTTCTTCGCCACATTCCAGACAAAATATAAACGACGCTTTGAGGGCATTACTGCTCACACCAAAGCGTCGTTTTTTATATCTGCTTGCTGGCTGGCGTTACTCTAATCTTGTCGATTTACTCCATGTATAAAGTATTACTTACCTAAAATTCGGCCTTTCTATTGTCTTGTCTTTAATGGTCAACAGTGTTACGGTGGCAAGAATTTATAGCCCTTCCCATACACGGTTTGGATAAAGTCAGCGTTCAGCTTATGGCGCAGCTTGTAAATGATGCTGGAAATCCCCGTCCAACTGCTGTCAAACGAATCAGGGGCGGCGAACTCATAGATCTCCCTTTTTGAAAATACCCGTCCGGGCCGCCGGGCAAGCAAATGAAACACATCGAACTCCATAGGAGTCAGCTCTATGAATTTGCCCTGCCAAAACACTTGACGGCACGCAGCGTCGATACATAAAGCCTTATAGCGCAGAGGGGCAGAGGAAAGATCCGTACACATGACCAGTTCTGTTGACTCTATGAAGGCCATGATTTTCTCTGCGGTTTCAAGATCATCTTCTTCGACTGATAATATGAACAGTTTTCCCACTACATCACCTCCGATAACCTCGACTGCCAGACCACTTTTACTTGTCCTTTAGCCCTGATTTAATTTTTTGAAAACTGTCATCGCTGATTGCGTGCTCCATGCGGCAGGCATCCTGCTCGGCAGTCTTTGGCTCTACACCTGCATCCACCAGCAGACGGATGAAAAAGCAGTGCTTCTCATAAGTTCTTTCGGCAACCTCTCGGCCCACATCGGTCAGGTGCAGGAAAGAGTCTTCGTCCATGGTGAGAAACCCGCCCTCTTTCAAGGTGGCTACCGCATGACACACGCTGGGTTTCGATACATCAAGGTGCCGGGCCACATCTACGGAGCGCACCATGCCTTTCTTCCTCTTTAAGACAAGGATTGCTTCCAGATAATCTTCGCCAGATGCGTGTAATTGTTTCATGGGGAGCTCCTCTCCATCAAGACAGGCTCCAACCGGCAGAGTTCATACGGATACGGACGAAATCCTGATAAATACCGGGTTGTTCCATCAATTCCTCATGGGTGCCATGCTGCGAGATATGTCCGTCACTGATGACCAAAATCTGGTCGGCGTTCTGGATGGTATTCAAACGGTGGGCAATGACCAGCAGGGTCTTACCCTTTACCAGTTCGGAGATAGCCTCCTGAATATAGCTCTCATTGTCAGTGTCCACGCTGGCGGTCGCCTCGTCCAAAATTACAATAGGAGCGTCTTTCAGAATACAGCGGGCGATGGAGATACGCTGTTTCTCACCGCCGGAGAGGGTTGCGCCGCCCTCTCCCACCACAGTCTGAAATCCGTCAGGCAGAGCCATGATGAAATCGTAGCAGCGGGCTTTCCTCGCCGCCTCATAGACCTCCTCCTCGGTGGCGTTTGGCTTGCCCATACTGATGTTGTTATAGATCGTGTCCTGGAAGAGATACACGCGCTGGAATACCATGCTGATGTGATCCATCAGCTCCGCGAGGGGGACTTGTCGGGTGTCCACGCCCCGGATGGCAACACTGCCGCTTTTCACATCCCACAGCCGGGCCAGCAGATTGGCGATGGTGGACTTCCCGCCGCCGGAGGGGCCCACGAGAGCGGTCATGCTATTGGGGAACATCGAGAAGCTGATGTGGTGCAGCACCTCTTTGTCCTGGTAGGCAAAGGCTACATCATTGAACTGCACCTCCGGCTGGCCTGGCTGCGCTTGAGCCGGGATATGCTGTTTCCCTGTGTCCGGGAGCTCCGGCTCATCCAATACAGCCTCAATGCGGTCCAGGGCGGCGTTCATCACAGTCAGGCGGGACGCCTCGCCATAAAGCGCCTTGAGCGGCCCGAACAGGTCAAAGACGAACAGGAGGACGCCCAGCACATAGGCCAGAGAAAGGACACCGCTCCGCTCCAGAAAGACCGACAGGCCAAAAATCGCGGCAATCCCGATTCCATAAAGGACATTCAACCCCATGGTCCACGGGGTCATCTTCCGTTCAAAGGCGAGGGATGTATTTCTGGACCGCTTGAAATTGCCGGTCAGTTCTTCCGATTTCTCACCCAGCAGGTTATAGCTCTTGATGACCCCGATGCCCTCCACAAAGGACAGCACCGCGTCCGTCAGCCGTTCGCTCTGTTCCTGGCGGCCAGCGGCTTCCCGCAGGGAAACCTTGTTCATCCCTCTGGAAACCAGCCACGCCAGGATGGTCACAAGGGCCGCGATCAGGCCCAGCTGCCAATTCAGATAGAACATGAACCCCAGCAGGACCAGGGAGGACAGCAGATAGCTCATCATGTTGCCCAGCGTGCTCATGGCGACTTCTTCAATAAACACCATATCGGTGCTGAGGACAGAACTGATTTTGCCGATATTGCCGGAGGTGAAGTAACCCATAGGCAGTTTCCGCAGGTGTCCGCCCAGCTCCATGCGCTTCTCGGCAAACATCAGGTAGCCCGCCGCGCTCTGGAGGCTGTCGCTGAGGTAGTGGACCAGCATCTGCACCAGCACGGCCGCCGTGAGGCCAAGACCCACATAGAGGCAGGTCTGTCCGGTCAATGTTCCGGCGGCAAAGCCGCTCAACACCACAAAGGCCAGGAAGATCGGCATTTTAGACAGGATCGACTCCACAAACGCGCAGGCAAAAGCGCCCTGAATACGCCCTTTATATGGACCAGCAAGTTTCAAAATCCTTGAAAACAGTGCAAACATTTAGTTCCCCTCCTTTGCGGTATGTATGTTCCATTCGGCGCTGTCCTGGGCCGCCTTCCACAGCTTTTGATATTCCGGGCAGGACTGGATCAGGTCCTGATGCTTTCCTGCCGCAACCAGTTTGCCGTGGTCTACGACGCAGATTTGGTCGGCGTTCATAATAGCAGGCAGCTTATGGGCGATAACAACCAGAGTCTTGTCCTTCACCAGTTCCGCAATCGCCGCCTCCATCTTCTCCTCGTTCTCGGGGTCAGCGTAGGCGGTGGCCTCATCAAGCACCACAATAGGGGCGTCCTTCAGGATGGCACGGGCCAGAGAAATACGCTGGCGCTGACCGCCGGAGAGCATCTTGCCCGCATCCCCCGCCATGGAGTGGATACCTTGGGGCAGCTTTTCCAGAAACTCCATACACTGGGCTTTTCGCGCTGCCTCCAGGACCTCCTCATCGGTAGCGTTCAACCGTCCCATGCGGATATTCTCCAGCAGAGAGGTGTTGAACAGGTATTGATCCTGCGCTACATAGGAAATACGGCTGTTCAGCGCCTCCAGGCTCATGTCACACAGTTTCTGTCCGCCAATGGAGATGCTGCCTTTCTGCGCGTCATAGTAGTGGATCAACAGCTTTGCCAGAGTGCTCTTGCCCGAGCCGGACTCTCCCACCAGGGCCGTTTTCTGTCCGGCCTTGGCCGTAAAGCTGATGTCGTGGAGCACTTCATCCTCCACCACCATGGGCTTTCCGTCCGGGCCGGGCTGTGTCTTGGTGTAGCCAAAGGAAACATGGTCATAAACGATGGTATCATCCTTGCCGTGGAAGCTGTCCGGCGTCTGCTGAAGCTCCGGCGCATCCAAAACCTGCTCCAGCGCAGAAATCTTGTAGTTGAGCTGGGGCATGGTGGGCAGGAAGCCCAGGGATTTGAGGAGCGGCATCCCGATGCTCAGGGAGAGGCACAGCACCAAAATCAGGTCTGGCAGAGCCGACCAGCCGGCGAAGACAAACCACGCCCCCAGCGGCAGAGTCAAAATCACAGTGCAGGGAAGGAGGCTGCTGTAAATTGCCATCCAGGGCCATGCCGCCTTGTACCAAGCCAAGGTGTAATCCCGGTAATCCGAAACATCCTTGCGAAACCGCTCATAGGAGTCCGCGTCCTTGTTGAATACCTTGACGACCTCCATGCCGTTGATGTACTCAATGATGGTGTTGTTCATCTTCTGGCCGGCCATATAGTAGGGGCCCATTTTCTTCATGCCCACCGAGTACATGGTCATCATGGCGATCAGGCTGATGGGGATGGAGGCCAGAGACAGCAACGCCAGCTTCCAGTCCACGAAAAACATAGCCACATAGACCGCGATGGGGACCATCAGGTTTGCGATTCCCTCTGGCATGGAGTGGGCCAACAGGACCTCCAGACTGTCCACATCATCGACAAACAGCTTTTTGACCGTGCCGGTGCCCTTGTCCTGGATCACGCCCAGAGGCAGTTTCTCAAACCGCTTTTGCAGGGCAGTCCGCAGCCGGAGCAGCGTGTCATAGGCGGCCTTGTGCGAAAGATTGAGCCCCCAGCCATAGAGAACAGCCTGCAAGACCAGGCACACCAGCACCAAAGCCACCCGCAGGATAAGAAACGAAGCGTCAAGTTCCGCTCCCATCACCAGCGGAGCAATTACCTGGTAGGCCAGCACAAAGGGCAGGACGCCCATCAAAACGCTGACCAGCACCACCGCTGTGGCCGCATAGAGGCCCTTTTTATGCGGCCCCGCGTATTCAAATACCTTTTGAAACATGATTTCAACCTCCCATCAATGAAAATACTGTTCCGACAGAGCTTTCAACATCTGCGGCGTGAGCCGGTGGTTTTGAACGGCCCCCTGGTCGTCCAGCTGGACCACCTCCGTACAGGTCCGGACGATAAACTCAAAGTCGTGAGAGACCACAAACACGATCACGCCGGAAGCGGACAACTGCTCAATCAGGCGGCTGACCCGCACCATGGAGTCATAGTCCAGGCCGCTGGTGGGCTCGTCAAAATAGATCACTGGGCTGTCCTTGACGATGGCCGCGCCAATGGTGACCCGCTGTTTCTGCCCGCCGGAGAGGGCCGCCGGGTGCTGTTCCCGGTATTCGGACAGCTCCAGCGCCTCCAGCGCGGCGTCCACCTTCTCTTTGCAGTCCTCCCGAATCCCAAGAGAGAGTTCTTCCTCCACACTGCTGGCAAAGAGCTGGTAATCCGTGTCCTGCATGACCAAATAGGACAGCGCCCGGCGCTGGCGTGGGGTGAGCTTTCTGCCGTCAAAGGTGATCTCGCCGTTCCGCTGCTTCAAGAGGCCGGTCAGGATGGACAAGAGGGTGGTCTTGCCCGCTCCGTTGTGGCCCAGGATGCCGATCACATCCCCGGCGTGGGCTTCAAAGCTGACATTCCGAAAGACCTCCTGCTCTTTCGGATAAGCAAAGGAAAGGCCCTGCACACTCAGCAGGTGTTTCCCCATTGGGCGGCGTTCTTTTTCCTGATAATGCTCCGCATCCCGCTCCGGATATGCAGTCCGCAGCCCATAGGATATGCGCGTTCCCTCCGGTAAGGAGCAAAACTGCTCCCTTGTAAATTCCTGTTCGATTTTTCCGTTTTGTATGAGAAATACCCGGTCGATTAAATCACGCAGATAGTAAAAGCGATGCTCCACCACAAAGATGGTGTATCCGTCCCGCTTCAATTTTCCCATAATCTCCGCAAGCCGTTTGGTGGCCGCATAATCCAGGTTTGCGGAGGGCTCATCGAAGATATAGACCTTCGGTGAAAGCGCGTAGACCGAGCCCACGGCGATCTGCTGCTTCTCTCCGCTGGACAGGGCAAAGATACTCCGGTTTAGGTAGTCCGCCAGTTCCAGATCCTTTGCGGCTTTTGCGATGCGGTCAATGGTTTCCTCACGGGGGAGGCCCATATTTTCGCAGCCAAAGGCCAGTTCCCGCGTAGTGTCCGTCATGAAGAACTGGGAGCGCGGGTCCTGAAATACCGTCCCCACCTGCCCGGCCAGCTGTGCGGGCTTCATTTCCAGCAGGGAGCGCCCATCCATCACAAGGTCGCCCTGTATCTCACCGGGATAAAAGTGCGGGATCAGGCCGTTGAGTGAGCGGATCAGCGTGGTCTTGCCACAGCCGCTTCGCCCGGTCAGGAGGATAAATTCGCCGGTCTGCACCGTCATATCAATGCCACGGAGGGTAAAGTCCTTGCTCTCTTCATAGCGAAAGCTGAAATTCTGAAACGAGATCATGTCACACCCTCCACAAGATGATTTCCCCGATTCGGGTCTGGTCCAGGAACAGCAGCGCCGCCAGAAAGACAACGCCCAGCAGGGACACCAGGACCTCCGGCCAGGAGAAGCGAATGGGGCGCAGGGCGTACCGTTTGCACTCCAGCTCCAGCCCCCGGGTGGTGCCGGAGGCCGCCAGCTCGTCCGTGACCTTCAGGCACCGCATCAGCAGGGGAATTAAAATATACTCAATGGTGGCAAGAGGATGAGATACCCGTTTCCACAAGGTGTCGCTGATCCCCCGGATGTCCATGGTGCTGCGGATCTGCCTGTATTCAATCCGCAGGGTGGGGATATAGCGGAACATGACCACCAGCGGGATCGTCACCGCCTGGGGAAGCCGCATCCGCTGGAGCGCCACCATCAGGTCGTCCATATAGGTGGTCCGCAAAATCCAAAGGCCCATCATCACAATGGGAATCAGCTTCAAAAGCGTCACGCCGAACACGCTCATAATCACGCTCAGTACCGGCACCTGCACATAGCGGAGCAGGGCGTTGAGATAGGCAACGATGATGTAGACCACAATCATCTTCAAGGCCCACTTTCCGCCGTTCCCCACGGCAATAAACAGGCCATACACCAGCATGAGCGCAAGGCTGACCACCTCCCCAGCCAAAAAGTAACTGACAAACCCGATACAGACCAGAAGTAAAATCTTGCAGCGGGGATCTAACAGTGCCGATCCATGAAGGGGCTGCTGTTCAATGATTTGTTTGATTTGTGATTCTTCCATTCCAATGCCTCCCTATCCAAATCAAAGCGCGGGGCCATTTTCAGCCCCGCGCCCTGAGATCAGGCAGCCCGCTTGCCTGCGCTTGTCTGATTGACTGCCGAGGGGCTGTGCCTTGTTATTTGACTGAAACGAGCCCTGCCTTTATAAAGTGCTTCTTCAAAGCCTTCTGCCCAATCACGGCGCCAATCAGTCCACCTACCAAGCCGGCCGCAACGATGACCACCAGCATGGGGACGGAGGTGATATTCAGCATCCCGTCTATGTATTCCTGGGCAATATTGTTCTTCTCCATGGCTCCCACAAAGGCGCTCTGGAGGAACTTGATGGGGCAGATGGCGCTGAAGGCGAAAATGGCGCTGAACAGGGCGTAGGCCACGGTCATGGACTTCATGGTGATTTCTTTCCGGCCCATGACCAGGAAATCGCAGATCACACCGCCAATCACCAAGCCGATGGGGATAAACCAGAAAGCGCCCACCAGCAGGAACAGGATAGCCTGGATTGCGGAGCAGATGGTGAAAACGCCCTTTTTCGGTACCTTTGCCAGTAAGAGCATCATCACGATGCCATTGGGGATCGCGACAACGGATGGATAGAACACATTGGTCACTGGGCCGGCCACACTCATAATGGTGCTGATAATCATGCAGATGATCCACATGAGGGCGGTCAGGACGCCAATCAGGATAAAATCTTTCGCATTCAACTTCTGTTTCATGCTTTGCCTCCTCTAAACAACAATATGCGTTGAGGTTAGCACTTACTAACCTCAACGCATATTGTATCAGTTATGCCTTTCTAATTCGACCCAAAACCTGCCCATTTTCACCCAAAAGCAGTTAAAGGTCACTGCTTTGTGTGGTTGAAGCGTGTCTCCCTGTAATGTTTGGGTGCAACACCGTATTTTTTCTTGAAGGCCGCCGCAAAGTTGCTCGGTTTTCCATACCCTACAATCGCAGCGACCTCCCCCACATTCCAGTCTCCGTCCAACAGCAGTTGCGCCGCCTGTGTCAACCGCTGCTCAATAACATATTGATGGATCGGCATACCGTAGAAGGAAGAAAATCCCCGTGTCAGCTTGGTCAGACTCAGATGTACCTGTTGAGACAGTTCTTCACAAGAGGGGGCAAAGGCGAGCTGGCTGTCGATGATCCGTTTTGCTTCCATGATGGCAGTCCGCTCCGTCCGGGACATGGAAATATTTTTGCCCATCAGAATGTCCAATTCCAAAACTTCTCCCAGATAGATGGACAGCAGCTCCAACAGTTTGCCGTCCAAATAGAGATAGCCCAGCCCCCCGCGGTATTGAGAAAATTTGCTTGTTTCCGACAGTATTTGCTCCATAATTGGTGTGACAGAGACTTTGGCAATACCATTCAGGAGCTTCTTTTCATAGACTGTAATTTCCTGTCCGTCAAAGTAATCAGCAAGGAGTTGTGAAAAGTAGGGAATTGGGATTTTAATGCTTTTGAATGAGAAGTTACTGTCTTTTTTGTAGCAGATATATTCTGTGCCATCATGTCCAGCATAGATACAAGACTCATTTTTCTGTATAGTAATAGAACGATTCTCATTCATTATCCCCCATGAAATTCCATCATTCAGGCAGAAAATGATTTGCATATATTCTCCACTAACAGGACCCTGCACATTCATATCGGATTGATAGCACATTTTCCAGTCTGAGAGGATAACGCCGTGCTTGATTTTTGTTTGAGAAATTTGGCCTTGCCCGACTTCTGAAGGAATGTCCATAGTGATTGTCTGAGGGGTATTGGTTATCAAATCGTTATAAAGATTGGTAAGATATAGACTGCTATGTGACATAACCCACCTCTTTCTAACTCGTTCAAGTTAGCTATCGCTAATCAGATGATACCCGATTTTTCCTCGACAGTCAAGGTGGCTTCGTATTACCAAAACCGCACACCTTTTTAGTTTTTTGGAGAAACAGTAACATATTTTGCCTAATCCGTATGCCTCTCTCTGTAATGATCTACTATGTTTATAATTCCTGTGTCTGGATGAATCAACACTATTGACAAGTTTCTTTTTTCAGCGATCCCTATCGCTGTCTCCACTCCGCTGTAATGTTTCGGATCATTATCATAAACAGCTACAACATAGTCGGCCTGCCCCATCATATATTCCGTGCGTTTTTTATACCCTTCGGCTCCTGGGTGTTCTGATCCCATCAGCACCTTGGCACAGCCCTCTCGGAGTTTTCGCTGCCGTGCCTGGCTCTTTGGGTCCCATCGGACATCATGGCCGGGGAAGGGGCAGACCATCACAACATCCAATTCCCGATATTCTACCTGGCGCTGCATATCCAACAGGATTTCGCCTGCCCACATGTCTACTCCCAGAGCTCCCCCAACGAAAAAGCAGCGCACACCGCTCTGGTAAAGTGACACAAATACATCATGCATCCGCTTTTTTATGCGCTTGCATGAGGTCATATATTCATTGTATTTGAATTTGAAGCGGGTAGGGTGTTGACCAATCACCGCACACGAACATATTTTCACTTGTTTTTCCTCCAAATTTTTCATCTTACGATCATTATATATGCTATGGTTGATTAAACTCAACTATAGTCGCTTAATTTTTCATGCTATAGTGGATAAAATGTAACTATAGTATGGAGGATTGCGAATGAGTGAGCTTTTGAAAGAAATGGGCCAGCGGATTCTGGAGCGAAGAAAACAATTAAATATGACACAGGAGACTTTGGCAAATTTGACGCATCTCACATCGCAAACCATCTCGTATGCGGAAATGGGGCAAAAAGCGATGCGCCCGGAAACCATGCTGAAGATCTGTGAAGCACTTGGCATCAGCGCAGACTATTTACTGCGTGGTAAAATTCTTGAAGCAGACACTTCGTTGCTCCAGCAGAAGATTTCCACATTGACACCCAGCCAATACCGCCACTTGGAACAGATTATCGATCACTTTATTGCTGCCATACAGGAAAAGGAAGAGGTATGAGAGTCGGCACAGCTTCGCTCCCATACCTCTTTTTTAGCCATTCCTACGGAAAGCCGCCATGGTGCTGGCGATCAGATTGCGGGTCATATCATCAACTTCGGATGCTCCCTCTGATGGCTCTGTCGTCTGTTCCTGCGGCGGCAGGGCTATTTTATTTTTCTTTGGAGGAGAGGATTCCCCGGTCGAAACTGCCTTATCCGAAGCCTGCTCATCCTGACGCATAATTTCTCGCACTATCGCTTCAATGGCCGCACGGTCAATGGCTGGCACTTTTAACGGCTGCGGATCGTCAGAAAAATGAGTGTTATAGTACACAAGCGCATTTGCAATATACTGGGCTTTACTGTGGGGCGGTTGTAGTTCCAGCAGTTCAACTGCGGCCCGCTGCACTGGGTCACCGATATTGAACCGCAGGGAGAAGCGCCCCCTTTCTTTTTTGGCCGTCATGATTGTCACCTGCCCACTGTTTCAAGCCGGTACAGGTATTCAAATCCAGCTGCATTGGCGTTGATGTTCGTGACGAACAGAGGCGTTCCCACCTTGCCGGAATCCTCGATCTGCCGGCGCAACAGAATAGCGCCGCCGCCCACAAACACCACTTTGCAATAGCGCAAATCCAACATCCGCTCTCGTAGAGTGCTGAACAAGTCGTTGACAAACTCCTGCGCCAGTCGTTCCACAAGCTGTATAGCCTCGGCCGGATACTGTGTCCGTCTGCCCATGAGGATGGCATCCACATCGCCCTCATCCAACAGCAAATCCAACTCTGCATTTCCTCTGGACCTGATTTTATTGTATAACAGGATAACGCCGTTTTCCAGCGAATCGCAGGAAGCGAGGTCGGCTTTTCCGTTTTTCAACAACAGATAATCCGCTGTAAAGCCTCCAATATCCAATACGACTGCCTTTGGGTCATCCAACAGGGCGTGCAGCATTGTGGCCGCAGCTGCGTATGCCTGGGGATAGCAGGCCACATCCTCAATGCTGATGGTGTAGTGTTTGTCTCCATACATAAACTCAACAAGCCCGCGGCCTTGAAAGTAGGCGGTGAATTTCTCTGCTTGAGAGCCAAAATGTGCCGGGGGCAGACCAACAGCCAACTGGATGTGCTGCTGTTCTTTTTCACCAATTCCCCGGGCGGTTATCTCTTCTGCAATAGCAATCAGTGTAAGGACAAAAAATCGGTCATCCTCCGTCTTATCCTTGTGGAACGGAATACGCTCATTGGACAGTGTGTAATAAGTACCACAGTATTGCAGGCTCTGGCCGAACGGCCGGGTCAGACTCTGCTGCAGTCCAGACACAAAGGGCTCGCCATGAACGGTTTTGATTTGTTTGTTGCCATGATCGACACCAATTAACATAGATAATTGCCTCCTTTTTTGCTTTATACATATCCTTTACGCCTGTATGACGCCTTTCTCAACAAAAAAGCAGGAAAGTTTTTATCTACAACGGTATCATCGAAAAATCAGGGGCGTGGAATAGTCGGCCTGCACCATAAAAAGCAGCATCGTCCTGATACATTCGAGGCGATGCTGCTTTTCTATCAAAACTGTTTAGCTTTCAACTTCCACATGGAGCTGGCTGGCGACTTCCTCTACCGACATACCATTTTTCATTGCCAGCTTCACAATCTCTTGAATTTTCTGCTTTTTCGTCTTACGGGGCTTTCGGGGAGCCTTGGGAGCAAGGATCTCCTGCTTTTTTGCCTCCAGAGATTTGATGCGTTCCTTTGCTGCGGTGATCTTCGCATCGTACTCTTCTACAACAGTTTTCTTTTTCTCCTCCAGCTCATTGATGGACTGATTTATCTTCGTGATTTTTTCATCCAGTTCATTCGCTCTCTCTTGCGGGGTACGGCGCTGACGCTTGCTCTCGGCTTCTGCCATTTTAAGATCACCTTTCTTTTGTGCTTAATTGAGATGTGCTTATGGTAAAAGAGTATCATATTGTATGTCAAAACACAAGAAGATGAAGTCGAAGCATAGTAGAAAATTGGGTTCAAAAGGACATACAGTTATCAGATTATAAAATACTGTAAAATGATTCCGATTGATTTAACACGGGCCATGTCAGCCCCAAAAAGAAGGGCCGGGTAGAGGAATATTCCTCTGCCCGGCCCTGTTATGAATTTACACAGATTCTGCCCTATGCTTTTGATAAGGGCAGACAAAGCACTTTTTCAGTCATCCGTCTTAATCAGGAGATAAAAACTGTCGCCGGCGTCGCGGGCTTCTTCTCTGCGCCAGTCCTCTCTATAGGGAAGACTATAGAAGCCGCATATATAGCGAACATCATCGTTATTCACTCCCGTTTGGCCCAAAGAGCCGAAACAGTGGATCACACAATCTCCATCCTCATTTCGACGCTCCAGAAGCCTGAAGCGGCCAGCGAGTTTCCTGTGGACTTTGCTCCAATCCATTGTTAAACCTCCCATTGGCCGCGGCCGATAAGCACCGCTTTCTTTCCTGCCTTTTCCGGGATCGGAAGTTCAATGCGCATATTTGCGCCGTCACCTTCGACTTTCCCCTTCGGCAGAACATATCGCGCAAAACACTCCCACTGGGGTTGTCTATAACGGCCAGTCAGTCCGCAGAGCCCGCTGGCAGCCGACCACTGGTTGCACTCGCTGCACGGGAAGCAGACTTTCCTCTCGTCCTGGTATGCCTGTGTGGCCTTGTTGTCCGCCACCAGGCGCTCAAAACGCTGGATCAGTTCTTCCTCATCGGTGACGATATAGAAAAAGTTCCCATAATGCAGAAACCGCCCCGAAATTACCGTGCAGCCCTGATAAGCCTGACGCTCTTCTGACCGCTGCCACTCCGGCTTCCGATTTACAAAATTCCCGTACCACTCATAGATCGGGTCCAATGTGTACTGCTCAAACAGCGGATAAAGCCGTTCCAGCGTCTCTATTGGCTCCCATCCCCAGAAGCCGCCATTTATTTTAATGATCGTCATGGTATGTACCTCCCTGCTATAATTAGGTGTGGACGCTGTACTGGGCTTTCTGCAGGTTATCCGCACCATGCAGGATGATGCCGCCGCAGATTCCCGTGCCCCGGGGCGTGACCTCTTCAAAGAAGAAGCTGTACGGCGCACCGTCATCATAAATGAGGATCTTCTCCGCATCCCGCCACTGGAAATGGTGTTCCAGAGTTTTCCCCAGCTTGTGCCGCAGGAGCGGTCGCTGGGCGATTTGATGGAGATTCTGCCTGCTGTGAAATTCAAAGCGGCGGGTCACCTTCTCCGGCACGGAGAGCTGGCTCCAGTTCCATCCGGCCATATCCGTCCCGGCCTCCACACACTCGTGGAAGCGGCGGTAGGGCAGCCGCACCCACTCCTCATAGCCGCGCAGGCTGTCCGCACCGGCGCTTTGCAGCCAGGAAAAGCGGATCACCAGCATCTCGCCGTCCAGTGCCCGTGTGAGCCGAAGGGCGGCATAGCAGCCGCAGTCAGCCACGATAATCTGACGCCCCGGCTCCCGCTCCAACTGCTCCAGCGTATCACGCAGGATTGCAAAGCGGTACGGGGATTTATGCCTCCGGGATATGGTGTGGAGATACAGCAGTTCTTCACTGCAGGATACTTTTACCAAAATACTGTCAAACATCATAAAGAAACCTCCTGTCATGCCGCATGGGCTCGGTCCAGTGCGGCCCGTTCTACAAAAAACGATTCTTGCTTATACTGTTCCTCTGCCAAAGTCACTGCAGCGCCTCCCAGAGAATCAAGATACTGGCGCCCATTTTTGGACTTTGAGATGTAGATATAGATTGGGGCGCTGACATACCGCCCACTGGGATAGCATCCGCGATACTGATTTGACAGCACCGCAACTGCGTCGAGTTCTTCCGCTTTCTGCGTTGCCAGTGCCACTACCATTTCTTTTGCCGCCGTCTCTTCACTTTTCTTCAATCCAGAGGTATAAATGTGTTCCAGAAACAGCACCAGCTTCTCACTGTATGCGTGACTGCCTGTGGGAACATCTTCTTTGGACAGATCAGCAAATTCAAAATTGAGCGTTGATGGCTGCTGGAAAGAGCCTTTCGTCAGCCGGAGACACGCCCGTGCTACTACGCTCTCGTCTTTGTAAACCAGAATGATTTTTTTGTTGCTATCGAATGCGGCCAAAAGGCAGTCCCTCTGGCTGCCCTGATAGCAGGATAAGCAGGTAAAGTGCGGAAGCTCGCCCATGCGGATTGTGTGGTAAAAATCATCCACCTCTTTCGCCATAAGGCCCAGTCTGGTCAAAGAGAGATTCTGTTTCCAGACATCTTCCCGCGCCTCTTGAATTGGGTAATGGATTTCCTGCTTCAAATCACCAGCAAAGTATTTCAGTTTATAGAACTGGCCCATCAGCTCTGCCTGTACAATACGCCGGAGCGCCTCGCAGTTTTTTTCACTTTCGTTCCTATACTGCAATTCGTTATACAGCGGGCGGACCATCGAGCTGCCGCCCCGGAGCAGGAAATTCACAATCCCCGGCTGATACTCGCGGACGAACTCCTCGGAAAAGCCCATGTTTTCTTTCAGATAGGCCCAATTCTGATCGGTAACCAGTATTGAGCCGCACACCTGACTCCAGTTTGAAAAGCCTGTGATCTTGGAAGCGTTGCTGACCGCGAAAACCGCATCCGCCTCTGCCCGAAATTCCGGGATAAATGCCTGAATCTCCGGATAGTGCTGCAGCATAAGCATTGCAGTCTGCCGCGTCAGTCCCCGGATGTGTCCGAAATCTTTCTCATACCAAGCTCCAAACGGCTTTTCCAGCAAGCATTGAGTTACCTGTTCCAGCGCCTCGTCTCCGATATTCTGGCTGACAAGATCCCGCTTTATCAGCTGCCGGATCGTGAGCATCCTCTGGTCCACGGAGAGCGGGGAGAGTTTGGCGTACAGTCTTACATATACTTCCTCTTGGTGCCACAACAGGCGCAGCTCCTCAAAGGTATATTGCTGGCCCTCTTCCAAAAGTTCAAAGTAGCTGGTTGTCCGTTCAATAGAATCACTGTCCTTTAAGTTCTTAACCGTCAGTGAATTGAGATTACAGCGTTCGCAGAAGCCACTCACAAATAAAAGCGAATACCGCCCCAGCGAGAAAAATAGTTCGCTGTTCTGATTCACCAGATTCAAAAAATGCTTTTTCTTGTGCTCCACCGCATAGATAAGGAGCTGGACTTGAAAATACTCTACTTGTTCAAAATTGATGTGAAGGCAGCCAGCGTAAAGGGCATTGAGATAACTCAGCCTGCTTTGCAGGATTTTCTGCCGCCGCTCTTTGCTGATGGGCAACAGCTGACTCAGCCACCATTCGACATCATATTGTCCGGCCCGGTTTTCCAGCCAGAGCGTCCAGAATTCCGATAAATCTTCCGCATCATACTCGAAGGCTTCCATCAGCCGGCGGAATTTTTCTACATCCGGCATTTGTAGCCATTTGAGATTTTTCAGACTGTCCGCATCCAGAAACAACTCCACTCCCCACACATAGTTCATCATCAGGATTTTCTGGAGGGGCAGATTCTGCTCCAACAGCTCTACAGCCTTCCGCTCATGGTCGTGCCAGTTGAATAGATAAGTGCCAAGAAACGGCAGACGCATCATTGAACGCTGATGTTCCGTCAGCGGAGAGATTTCCTGCCACTCCAGAACAGGGAAGGTATCCAGGTTGTCTGCGACGGCCTGCTCCTCTTCTTCATACCGCACCAGCGGCTGGTAGTGTTTCATGTACTCAAATTTCAGGGAAGGCTTGAGATCCAGCACCGCCGCCTCCAGCACCTGCTCCTTCGGATATTGGGACAAGTGCTCCTGATAGCTGCTTGCCGCATGGAGCATCGTCTGAATAACAGATACCGCTATTCCATGTGCGCACAGAGCCTGATATAATTCCGCAAATTCTGGAACTTGAATCAATTCCCTCTGGATTTGCGTGGCTTCTTCCTTGCGAATCTGCTCTTGCAGACCCATATCTTCGATTTTTTTACAGGTCTGATCCAGTATTTCTTCTGGAAATTCTCCAGTGAAACGCAGCTGCAGCCCATCGCGCCCCATTCGGGACAACAAAGATAAATGCTTTTCCGCATAGATCATGCCGCAAGACCTCCCATCATTGTTCTTGCCATATTCAAAATTTTCTGTTCGTCTCCTGGATTGTATCGTGCCAAATCACCGCACAACTTGAAAAATTGTTCTAATTCGTCCGCTGCAAATGCCGCCGCGCAGCCCGCAGGCTGTTCCCGCAGCTTTTCGTACACCATATCCAGGGCTTCTTTCACATCCCTATCGTAATAGAAACTTTTTGTAAACTCTTTTAGAGAAGACATCGTACCGTCATAGGTCTGCTCCAACCGTTCGCATTTCTTCTGGTGCTCCTGCTCCCGGCGAAGGCGTTCCTCCCGTTCCGCTTTTTCAGCGTCGGCTTTTTGATCGGCTTCCAGCTCTTCCTTACTGTAGAATTTTTCCTTTAGATGGTCCGCACGGCCACCTGTGTACTTCCCGCTGGATAAAAGGCTTCGCAAAACGGACGCAAGCAGCCGCCTGTCGTATAGCCGCTGCACATCCGAATCTTGTAAAGCGCACCAGATAAACTCTTGATAGCATTTCGGCTCCATTTGGAAAAAAGAAGCCTCGATCCATTCAAAGAGCTGCCGATGCTGCTCTTCTGTCAGGAAAGAGCGTTTGATAAAAAACTCATAGTCTCTGCTGCTGTACCGATTACCCCTTACAAAAAGTTCATGAAAGAAAAACCGCTCCCCAAAAAACTTCTGGAGCTGCACTGGAGTGTATTTCTGCAGCAGACGCCGGACAAAACGGAAGCCCTGCCAGCTGGAGATATTCATGGCATATCCCAAGAGCAGTTTCATCGACTGCGCAGAGGGGCCGTCTTCCTGATGCTGTTCAAAAAACTGCCACAGCCGGATTTCTTTTCTCTCTACCAGCAGAGCAAAAGCTCTATCGGAGGAACGGTGCCATTCCTGGAAGCCATCACAGTAATCAGCGCCCGTTAATTCCCGGTATCTTGCCAGCCATTGAATAATTGGCGTTTTTCCACAAGAGCAGAGCATCTGATCTGTAAACAGTTCCCAGTAATCGCCTTGCGGCACTTCTTTTGCCAGAATATCGTACTGGGGGTCAAAGGCGTCAAAGCGATACGGGAATTCCTTTTTGACGGTTTTCAGCATCCAGATCATTGTCTGTGGTGCGGATGGTATGAGTTCTTTTTTAATCGCCTCCCAGAGATTTGGATACCCATTGTACTGGACAGCAAACCTTTCATAGCGGCCAAACAACCATCCAACATAGGCATAGAGCCCTTCCGACAGTCCATCCGGTTGGTTTAAGAGCATTTGGCAGCACGCCGATGCGATTTTTTCTGCGGTGGTCCCGTTCCAGGAGATCCTGTCCGGGATTCTGTCTGCCCACACACAAAGGGAATTGGTCAGTATAATTTCCTCACCGCTGTAGCCGGCATCTGTCAGGATTGAAAACTCCCGGCTGTCCGGTTTCATGTTCATTCTGAAAAACTTCGTCAGTGTTCGCAAAACAAGATCTGACTTTCCGCGATACGACTTGATATACGGAGCATAATGCTGGACCAGCCATTCCAGCACGCCGCAGTTTTCCGGCAGGGAAAGCGTGCGTTCTTTCCCCAGCAATCGGAGAAGCTGGCTGTGCATAGTGCGGTACCCTTCCTCCTGGTCATCGAACAGAGACAGGACAAACAAGGCATCCTCGGTCTTGGCATATTCTGTGGCAGCCAGTTCATCCAGCAGGGCGTGTCGGCGGGGCATATCTGTTTCCAACAGATAAAGAGCCCCTTGCAGGTACACATCTCCATTGGAAGTCCGCCGGATCATCTGGAGAAAACTGCCGCGCTGATTTCCAACAAACATATTGTCTAACTGAAGCGCACGGGTTTTCCCCAGTGCCAGCGCCAACGCACGAATAATGCGGACATCTTTTCCCAGCTTCTCTTCAAACCGTTCCAGGACCTCGCCGGGGTAACGGAGGTTATAGGCTTCAAAATAATTCTGTCCTTCTGCCTTTTGTTGCCAGATTTGCGTGTCCACAATATTTCGATAGATCTCCCAGGCTTTTTCTTCTTGAGAGGTGTGTACGACAAGATCTACAAACGCATAGTACAGTTCAAGATCAATGACCTGTTGATATACCTTGTAGGCTGGCAGAAATTCGTTATTCATCTTCGCTCCCTCCTCACTTTGATTCGCTCCATCTGCCTCCAGTAGAGTAATTCCACTCAATCGTTCCATCTTCATAACGGATAAGACCATGAGCCGTCAGAGTCCATCCATCAGAAGTTCGCCGCATCTGTGCGGTGGTATCGTTTAATAGGGGCCTTTTTTCCACAGACAGGCATAGATAACTCCTGTCATTTCGGTTTTGATAAACCTGCCCCACCTGCGGAACAAAGTAACTGCCTTTCATGCTGAAACATCTCCTTTGCCGATAAAGAAGGGGAGGACCGCACCCGCAGCCCTCTCCCTTGTTATTTTTTGACCTGTTTTCTTTTAAGCCACACCAGCCATATTGAAAAACTCATTCGGCGTCAGCACCCGAATGCCCAACTCCTGTGCCTTGGACAGTTTGCTGCCGGCCTTCTCACCGCAGACCAGATAATCGGTCTTGCGGCTCACCGAACTGCCGGCCACAGCGCCCAGAGAGGCGATCAGGCTGTTCATCTCATCGCGGGTATAGGGCTCTACTTTGCCTGTCACCACAATGTTCTTCCCGGCAAATGGAGTGTCCTGGCCGACTGCCTGATTGTTGGCCGCGGCCGGCTTCTGGATGTTCATCATCATCTGTAATTCCTCCCAAATACAAAAATTTTCTTCATTGCAGAACCATTCATGGATATTGTTGTGCAGCGTCTCTCCAAAATCCGGGAGCTGGCGGAAGTCATAGCCCGTATAAACCGCGTCCCGAAATTCTTCAAGACTGCCATGGAACTCCCGGCAGAGAACACCGCTGGCTGTGTTGCCGATCATGGGAATGTCCATGGCAATCACATACCGTTCAAAGGTGGTGTTGCGGCTCTGCTGGACAGCATCCCACAGGCGCTGCCAGGACTTTACGCCAAAGCCCTCCATGCGGATAATTTCATCCCGGTGCTGATCCAGCCGGTATAGATCCAGATAGCTGTGAATCCATCCACGGCCAATCAGTTTTTCCAGCGTCGCCTCGGACAGCCCCTCAATGTTCATCGCCTTCTTGCTGACAAAATGGACAAACTTTTTGAGTTTCCGTGTCTCGCAGGTGGCATTGTCGCAGAACAGAGTCTTGATGATCCGCTCCTTGCCGTTTTCATCCCGCCCTTTGGTTTCATGAACGCGGGTAGGCTGACCGCAGCAGGGGCACTGGTGCGGGAACGCCGCTTCCAGATTGAAACCGCCCCTGTCCATGTTTTCCTCCACATGCGGAATGATCATATTCCGCTTGCTGACCAGTATGCGGTTGCCCGGCATCAGCTCCAGGTCCTCAATGAAGGACAGATTGTGCAGGCTGGCCCGTGTCACTTCGCATCCTTCGATTTCTACTGGAGCAAAGATGGCTACAGGCGCAATCTCACCAGTCCGTCCCGGCGTCCACTCGATGGAACGAAGTGTTGTCTTAAACAGCTCGTCCTCAAATTTGAACGCCAGACCGTCCTTATAGTGATGTCCTGTGCGCCCGCATCTTTTGGAAAAGGCAATATCATTGTAGGTTACAACGATGCCATCGATGGGAATATCGCTGTCTTTTGCATACTGCTGCAGCTGCTTGATGCCGTCCTCGGTCTCCGCCTGCGTCAATGGCCGCTTCGTCACCAGATACTTGCACGGAGTAAAGCCCAGCGGCCGAATTTCTTTGAGGCGTTCCGACTTGCGGGGCAGGTCATCAAAACCCTCCAGAACATTGAAGGGCATGAAGGTCACACACCGTTCCATGCACTCGCCGGCATCCCGCAGGCGCACCGAGCCAGCCGCCAGATTACGGCCATTCTTGTAGGTTTCACCATTCTCATCCACTATCGAAGTGTTCAGACGCTCGAAATCACGGGGACGGATAAACGCCTCACCGGTGACTACCAGACGCCCCGGGTACTGAATATGGGCTGGAATCCCACTGATTGCTCTGGCGTTGTGAGTGACGATCTCACCCTCATCACCATCGCCCCGTGTGGCCGCTTCCACCAGTTCGCCGTTCTCATAGGTCAGTTTGATGGTAAGGCCGTCCAACTTGAGCATGATCATCACCTGATGCTCGCCCATAAACCGGCACAAATCCACGCTGCTTTTTACTTTATCCAGAGAAAGAAGCGGGATTTTATGGGCGGTTTTCTCTAACTTGCCTACCACGGGATAGCCCACGGTGACAGTGGGAGAGTTCGACATCTGGATGCCCGTCTCCTGTTCCAGTTTGTGAAGTTCGTCAAAGAGCCGGTCATAGACCTCATCGCTGACGCTGGGATTGTTGTAGTTATAGTATTCGTTGCGGTAGCGGTTGAGCCGGTCGGTCAGCTCCCGCTGCTTTCTCAAAGTATTCTGTTCCATCAGGCCGCCTCCTCATCCAAAACGCGGAACGCCATAATCAGCGTTTCCGCCGTCTTTGTTTGATTCATATATGAACTGCACACACCGTCCTCAAATGACCAGGTGCTGGCTGCACCCCACCACATTATGGAGCCCCGCCCATCGTTTGCCGCATTGATGCGCGGATCGGGCGGATTGAGGATTTTGGTGTAAACACCCTGGGTATTGACCCATGTGACCTCCCGCAGTTGGCCGATGCATCCGGGCCGGCAGTGGCCGGTGACCTCCAGGCGTGTGCCCGGCCGCAGCCTGCGTTTGAGCTGATTCAAATTTTTAATCATGCTGCACCTTCTTCCTTCTTCCGTGGATGGGCGGCATAGCGCCCAAAGTTTAATTCCCTGATCATGTCCTGAATGGCGTCGTCATCCTCCCACGCAGTGGAGAGGGTGGCCCGCTCCGGCCCTTCGCCCGCATGGATGCTCACGGTCCCACCGTAAATCTGCATCAACACATCAGGCCGCTGGGCGCAGACGATTGCTAAATTTCCAATCTGTTTCATTTTCTTCTCCTTCTATCTGATATTCAGCCAGACCACAATGGGCCGGTCAAAGTCCGCAGTCACATAATTCTTTCGCATATGGATAGGGCGGTAACGCCCATCCAGTTCGCACTCCACGCTCTGCTCAATACGGCCTTCGCTCTGGGCCAGATGCTCCCGGAATGCGCGCAGGGTCTGCAGGCGCACCGCCGGCGGGTCGTTCTCCCTGCATCGCAGGTCCGCACAGTACACATAACTGCGCGGATTTTCTTTGAGCATAAAGCCGTAGGTCATATACAGGCGGCACTTGCGTTCCCGCTCCCGCTCGATATGCTTCACATAGTCTACGGCGCTCTTGATGCCCTGTGTCAGATAAAGATACCCCATCTGATAACGCTGCTCATCCGACAGGGGGAGTTCCGTCTTTTCCTGCCCCGGCAGTCCTTTATAGATGTGGAAGCTCTCCGGTGCATAGCGGTAACCGTGGATGTGGTACTCAAAAGATGTTTTTCTCATAAAGCCTCCTTGCAACAGTTGGCCGGACGCCCTCAAAGGACGCCCGGCCATTGCACCTGTATCATGCAGCCGCAGGGAGCTCCTGCTGCTGCACGATTTCTTTGTTTTCCATCAAGTCAGCCAAAAGCACATCTGCCAGCAAATGGCCGGCAAGGTGCCCGGTATGGATGACCACCCGATCTTTCTTCATCTGGATAAACTCCTCGTTGCGCAGGACGCGGCTCTGCGCGGCCAGCTTCAAATCTTGGCCTGTAAGCCGTGCCGCAATGACTTTTTGCCACTTCTGCAGAAATTCCGTCGCCTGCTCGATGTCCTCGTGCTGGCGGTCAAACAGCGTGCGTTTTTGACGCACAGTGCCGTCCGGCTCGATCTCCAGTGTGTAATAGGGATCTTCTGGTTCCTCCGCTCGGCGCAGAAACATGATGAAGCTCTCCCGGCGCTCGATGCGGTCATAGTACCGTTCGCCGGCGCCGTCATTTCCGACACAATGGTGAAGCATCCGTCCCTCTTTGATAATATCAAAAGTATTTTGAGGGGCAATGACCAGATAATCTTCATCTGCATAGGCATACTTTTTCTGCAATTCCTCGCAGATGGAGCGAACATGGGGGTACTTCTTGTCCATGTTCTCTGCTTGAAGCTCCAGGCTTCCAGCCTCACACTGGATAACCAGTTCATCATGCCGCTGACGCAATTTACGCGCACGATAGATAATTTCATCGCTGGTGTCGATATGCAGACGCTCTGCCATAGCAAGGTAGTCCTGCCATGTGGTCAACGCCTGCCGGCAACTTCCGTCAAAATACGGCTTCTGTTTTTGCAGATAGTTTCGGATCTGAATCGGACTCATGCGGTCCGCGATGAACAGAATATCTTTGGCGCTGATCCGTTCTTTTTTAAACCAGCGAAACAGTTCATCCGGTATGCGTTGATTGGTCCGCTTTTCAAGCTGCAACCATGCCAGGTCTTCCGTATCGCCATTTATCTGCCGCAGACGGCGGAATTTGGGGCCGTCTAATCCCAATGCTCGAATCAGTCGCGTCTCATTTGGATAGAGTATCCGTTCCCGCACAGAATCACAATGTTCAAAGCATTCTTTTGTCAGCCTCGGCAAGTCTGCCTTCCAAATCTGCTCCATCTTCGGCATCCGCTTCCAAACAGCCAAATACTTTTCCGGATCAGTCACCGGATGGGTGCGTATCCACTGCACAAGGCCAGTGCCGAACAGCTCCTTCTGTTCCATGCAGGGAAGGCTCTTGCCATAGACCCTGCCTGTCTGATTGCCACAGTAACTATAGTAGCAGGGATTACCGGAAATCCAGCGTGTTTCCCGCTGGCAATACACGCCCCAATAGTAAGAGCGTATTTCTCCACTGCGGTCATAAATCGAACGGCGAAACTCATGCCAGTAAGGCTTTCCAGAGGGCAGACTGTCTTTCCAGTAAGTCCTCTCTGCCCAGAATTCACGGAGAACAAAGCCATCCTTGCACCGCTGAATCAGATAAGCATAGTCCTTTTCTGTCCGAATATACCCGGCGCGCCCCAGGGCTTTGAATACAATGGGATGCCGGCAGCAGGCACAGCGTCCTTTCTTATTGTGATATGGATGCCCGGATATAGGGACCTCTTTCCCACAAAAGGTACAATAACCGTTTTGGGCTCCGCCGCGTTTATAGCGATAGAAGATGAAATTTTCCCGCACAGCCACCTTATCAATCCAGCGCATCCAATCCTTGGGCAGTTCAGGCACCTGAGCCAGATCCTGATCCCACGCGCCGGTAATTCGTTTATGCCTCTGCTCCAACTGTTCGTCCCGTACATTTCTCTGAAAATCAAGGATACCGAGATCACCGCCGCGTTCCCCACAAAGATAGTCCTGTACTACGGCAGCATCTTTCTCACTGGCCCAGCAGGTGGCATAATAGTTTCTCCCCGGCCAATTCAGCCTGTCCAGTTTGGCGTCCCGCCATTTTTTCTCTAAATGGTCGTAAGTCAGAAACTGGTGCGCTTTCTTGTCAAGGAACACTTCATAAGCAGGATTGTTGCCATCCAGCCGCAGATGTTCCGGCAGATAAAAAGCCGCTTTGAGGATGCCATCCTGAACGACGCAGTTCATATATGGATAGTAGGTCCGTTCAACATAGCGATAGCCATAGGGGCCTTCATGCTGTTTCGGCTCATCCGCTATTGCTGCCTGTTTCATCTCCGGCGTTGCCGTCAATTTCGGCATTGCCAGAAGTGCAGATTTCTTCAATTTAGTTCACCATCCTTTTTTCAAGCTCCACTCCATACCAAATTCCTGGTTGGAGCGTTTTCCCGTCAATCTCCGCCACCACGATCTGCTGGATGCCGCCGGTAGTGCCGTCCTCTTTTGCAAAAGCAAGTACATCGCCGTTCCGAGTCCCTTTTGCAATAGGGTCGGCGCCGCGCACCGCTGCATAGCCATTCCACGCTTCAGCTTTGTCCACCTTTATATTGCTGTTCCACTTCCGCTTCGGGTGGTCTGCCATAAAAGCAAGGCCATGGAGGAAGAGTTCTTTTTTTGTCAGCCGTTTCAAAATTGTCAACTCTGTACAGGAAATTTTGGAATCGACACCATCTTCGTCAATGTCTCCGCCAGCATCGACAATATAGTATTCTGCGTGGTTTATATCTCCGTAATAGCGCAAGCAATCCAGCGGGTCCTCAGCACAATGAAAGCCATTATGAGCGCAGTTGGCCTTTTCCGTTACATTGAGTCCCATCCTGAACTGGTAACCTCTGCAAATCAGGCCGGGAAGAAATCCTTTATATGCAATCATGCTGCACCCCCCTTAACCTGCCTTTGTCATGCCGAGATCCAGCAGCGATAGTTGACCATCGTTGGCAGGCTTTTCCTTCTGCACAGGCTTCGGTTTGGCTTCTGCCTTTTTCTTTTCCTTCTGCTTCTTTTTGGTGGTTCTGGCGAAATCTTTTCCATAGTAGGGGTTCGGTACAAACTTTTCTTCTTCCTTATGATCCTCTTTGGCGTCTGGGTCGCGGAAATAATCCTCTGCCCACTGGTAGCACAAATCGTCCGGAACATCACAGCCATACCCTTGGCTGCCCGGACCTGGCTGAATGCCGCTTGCTTTGAGTTCATCCTGAATGTAGTCCCACGCCTTGCGGCTGATGTACTGGAAACAGTGGATCATTGACTTGCGCGGGTGCATGGTGAGGCGTGCGAAAGCAATATCCTCCAGGCACTTGGTCTGGATAAATTCTGCCACACACTCTTTCATGTTGCGCCGGGTCAGTTTTTCTGTATCTGCGTTGACCCGCTGCATGGAGGCGTTCACCACCTCGTCGTCGCTCATCGCGGCCAGACGCTCCAGCTGCTCCTGCTCGGCCTTTTTCTTTTCAGCCTGCCGGGCTTCCCATTCTGCTTTACGCTTGGCTTCAGCCGCCTCATGCTCGGCACGGCGTTTTTCCTCGTCCGCATCGGTGGTTGCATCGGCCTTGGCGGGTGCCTCCTGCTCTTTACCGGCATCCTCCCCATCCGTGTCCGCTGCCTCGGAAGCATCGTCTCCGTTCATTTCCGCCAATTCCTCGGCCCCATCGTCTGCATCAAATGCGGGCGATGACGGCGTTTCCACGGTAGGGGAAGCCGCTGAATGGCTGGCCGACGGCACCGGCAGCTCGTCAAAAGTTTCCTCATCCTCAAAGGCGTTTCCTGCCGATACCTGTTCTGCGGGAAGTCCGAGCTCCTCCTGCTTGTTCAGCGCCATTTCTGAAAAATATCCCATAGTGATCTCCTTTCCGTCGTTTCATAAAAAGGCACGGAACAGGCCAATGCCCATCCCATGCCTTTGCCACATTGTTTTACAGCACATAAACCAATGTACTGTAACCGTCAAAGCAGTAACACACCACATTCGGATATTGCTTTGACCATTCCTTGATTTGATCCTGTATTGCTTGAGCCGCCCTGCGCGCTGAACCGTTCCACGGCGGCGGAACCGTCACCGTGAAAAAGCCTTTTTCTGTACGGGGCCGCACATCAGCGTCCAGATGGACGCATTGCTCCAGGAGTGCCAAAAGCTGGCTCTCCTTTGTCTCACTCACGACAACCATCAAAACCTCTCTTGTGTCTTTTCTGGAATTTCCTTCTTTGCGAGCATAGGGGAAAACTTTACTTGTCTAAACTGGTCTTGTCCGCTTACATAATAATACGCCCGCTTGGCACCGTGATTCAGTTCCACTACATCGGAAACCGCCATTGGCCGCCCGCGGCAGCCTTCAGGCAGCCGCTCCCGGCAGTCGGCAAACAGGCGCTTCAAAAGTGTGTCATCCGATTCCTCCGCTGGGCAGTAGATTTCTCCACTTCCTGCCACATAGTACATCGCCGCAGGCGGCTGTTCATAACCAGCCGCTTTTAACGCTGTAATATCCTTGAAAGCAAATGGGATCGCGTTCTCTTCGTCCAGTTGAAGTTGATAAAGTACAAACCTTTGTTTTCGCCGCTGTGGCTCCAACAGGGCGGCAAGAGCGTCCCGGCCGCCGCACAGGAAGGTTTTATGTTCCTCCCCTGTCAGCCCCAGATACTCTGTCAGTCCGATGTCTTGCTCGGCCCGGTGCTGCCACTGTTCCACGCAGTCCTCAATGTGGGCCAGCTTGCACAGCCCGCGCAGATACTGCTCTTTGAAACTCAACTTTTCAATTTCCTTTTGCCGCTGACTGCCCTGGCGCAAAGCCAGCTGCCAGTCATCAAACCCTTTATAATTGGGATTCCAAGTCAACCGCCGGCAATTCATGCCGTGCTTTTGCGCCATTAAGTAAATTTTGGATGCCCCGGCCATGGTCATTTTGTTGTTGTACTTGTCCATGTCATGGGCTTCGATAATCTCCTCTGTACCACTCTGCGCCAGCAACGCGAACATAGCGTCCAACGGACTGGTGTTATTGGCGCCGGCAATCGCGGCGAAAGTGCGCCCGGTCAGGCAATGGGAGATGTCTGCTTTCAAAAGACCTTCAATCACATAAACGACACGGGCAGATGGATTTCCTGCCAGATGTACCGGGCTGCCCGATCCTGTCCCGCCCTTTTTTGAGGAAGACGAAAACCAGATATATTTTGCTCCCGGCTTTTCCGGCGGATCATCCTTGTTTTTCAGCGGTATATCCAGTTTGATCTGGAATCCCTGCAACATGCCGTCAAAGCCGATGGCAGGGATCAGGATGCCGGCTGTCTTTTGATAAAAAGCCATAGTCCAATGTCCACCGTTATCCTGGTAAAAGCCCGGCACTCCCTGCACCTTGCAGCCCTGCTTGATCAGCCGTTCTGTAATAGACCGGCATAGAAAAGGCGGTGGGGTGCTCTTAAATCCCAGTGCGTCAATCTGTTCATCAGACAGCCCGCGTTTAGGGGAGCGCAGATGTTCCCGATGTGCCGGCCGCAGCGTAAGTTGAGCAAGCAGCAGGGATAGCGTCTGGTGGATCTCCGCTGGACTGGCCTTATTCGACTGTGGTACTGTTTTTCGCTCGGAAGAAGAATGGCCGGCAGGGGCAGCCCAGGCCCCTGAAGTTGAAGGGCTTGGACTGGCCGGCCGCTGTTGGGCTTCATTCCCGGAGCGTGCGTGTTCCTCTTGGATATTGTCACACAGAGCTTCTGCAATCTCCCAGTAGGCATCGGATGTAGTCGTATGGTTAAGTTCAGCATACAGCGCCAGCATTCCGCCATGTGCATCGCAGTAGTTGCACCGCCAGACATTCTTGACGAAATTGACATTCATCCGTCCCCGGCGGTCACCGCAGAACGGGCAGTCCACATAGACGCTGTTCGCCTGTTGACGCCTGATGCGTAGGTTTAATAGATTGACAACTTCCATGATGCCGAAAGGAAATTCATCCGGGTATGAGCCCATTTGTCATTCCTCCCTTCATACCCGAGCCAGGGCTTCGCATCAACCAGCCTTTTGAAGTGAATTGAGGACCAGTTGGGCAGCAGCCCGAACGATGTTGTCCTTGCTTTTGTTGCCCGGAGTCAAATAGAAACGCAGATTGACAGGCCGCTTCTTCGCCACCTCTGCGATAGTCAGCCCCCGGCATACGCCGCTGTCCACAACGACCTCCTGTGCCTGTTCCAGCGTCATCACCTTCAGAATATCCTCTACTGGCATATCCGGGGTGTATGCAGGGGCCTCTTGTACGACTTTGGCTTCGGGGACCTCCTGTGCCTCCTTGGCGACTGTCAGATCCTCCGCAGGGCGCTGAACTGGCAGTTCTTCCGCAGGGAGATGAATTGGCAATTCCTCCGCTGTCTTGCTGTTTTCCGGCTGCTCTGTCGTTGGCGCGGAATCCGCTGGCAGCGTATCCGTGTTTGTAGTAGGGCTTACCGGCAAACTCTGCTCATGGGCCGGAGTTGCTGCAGGCTGAATCTTCGTTCTTGCTGTTTCTGCGTTTTCAGATGCCCTCTGTGGCGTTTGTGTGCCCCCGGAAACGGAATTACCCTCGGAAAGAACAGCGGCCTTCTGCGAGGCGCTGGAGGGCTCCTGCGGCAACACAGTGCTCACAGGCGGAGTAATGGCAGAGGGCTGCGTTTTACTCACAGGCGCCGCTTTCTGTACGGAAGCGGCATGAGTGTCGGCGCTCACAAGCTGGATGCCAAATCCAGCGTCCGAAAGGGCCTGGCTCAACGCCTCATTTTGAGCTGCCTTCACAAAGTCCCTGCTATCCTGCATGGTCTGCTGGGCAACGCTCACGCTGAACGGCTCCGCGTCACTGCGGTCCAGAAATACCTTGGCCTCGAAAATCGCCATCTGCTCTGTGATCCTCATGGCCGTCAGACGCATACGCCCGTTGGGGTGTGCCATTCGGAACCAGAGTTTCTGATAGGGTAAGTCCAATTTCATGGAGTCCCCGGCACGCCGGAGGAACTTCAGCGGATCAAACCCCGGTACCTTGTTCAGTTCCGCAGCGGCAGGAACGGCCTCGTACATCGTTTTTGCATTATTGTTGTTGTCACTCATCTTCATAAACTCCTTCCTGTATAATAAATAGGGGACGCCGGGCATTTTTCTGCACCTTGCGTCACATTTTTAGCCTGCGTGCTTCAATTCTTTTTCCAAGTCCGCCGGAACGGGAATACCGGCCCGCCGGGCGTACGCCTTATAGTACAGGTGGATGCGCTCACCCAGAAGCGTGTTGCGTTTGCCGATCTCGTTGCGATGGATTGCCATGAACAGTACCTGCTTTTGACCGATGAGCACCACACGCTTTTTTGCGCGGGTAATGCCAGTGTAGAGCAGATTTCGATAGAGCATGACAGTATGTGCCTTTAAGAGCGGCATAATGACCGTATCGTACTCGCTGCCCATTGCTTTATGAATCGTGGTGGCATAGGCGAGGTCCAGATTGACCATATCCTCTATGCCGTACTCCAACTCACGGCCCACACCGAAGTCAAGTCCAACGCGAGTTCCATCTTCATCATTTTTGATATAGCGGATGAATCCCAGGTCGCCATTGGATACCTTGGCAGTGTTTTTGGTCTGCATGATCCGGTCATTGACCCTGAATACCTTGACACCGATTTTGATTTCTTCCTCGGCGGAACGGAACGGGTTAACCACTTCGCGGATCGCTTCGTTGAGCTGTTCCGCAGAGGCCGCGCCATCCGAGCGGAAAGGCGACAGGATCTGCACCCGGTCAATCCCACTTTCCTCGATCTCCCGGCAGTAGCGGGCAACAATTCGTTCAGCGGCTTCCGCCTGATTGTTGCTTGCCATGAAAACGAAATCCTGGCCGTAGTACAGCTTGGTGTTGCCTTCGTTAATGAATTTGGCGTTGTAGGCGATCAGGCTGTCCTTGGACTGACGGAAAATCTGATCCAGCACCGTCACGGTGATAAGGCCGCAGTCAATCAGTTCGCGGAACACATTCCCGGCGCCTACACTGGGAAGCTGATCCGGGTCTCCGACAAGAATGACCCGTGCTCCACCTTTGATGCGTGAGAAAAATTTATTTGCCAGCCACATGTCCACCATGGAAAACTCGTCCACAATGATCAAATCGGCCGAAAGCGGCTCTTGGGTGTTGTTGCGTTTTATTTCATCTTCCTCGCTGGCGAGCCCCAAAATGCTGTGCAGCGTTTTGGCCTTATCAACCCCGGTGCTTTCCGCCATACGCCGGCTGGCTCGGCCTGTCGGCGCCATCAAGGCGATCTCTCCCTGGGGATGCAGGCGGCGGTAGACCTCCAAAATTGTTTTCAGCACGGTTGTCTTGCCGGTGCCCGGGGAGCCTGTGATGATGGAAAGATTGTGGCGATAGGTTGCATACACAGCCGCTTCCTGTTTTGAGGACAGCGCCAATCCAATTTCTCGTTTGACCTGCTCCAAAATTTGTTCGATCTTCTCCGGAGCAGGAGGCTCCACCACACGCATCGCAATCCGGCGGGCGGTTTCATCCTCTTGTGCAAACACACGGGGAAGATAAATGTCTCCTTTGACGGATACGACCTCTCCATGCAGGATCATATCTTCGAGGACATCGCTGACCTCTTGTGCATGGAGCCGAAGCGAAGGAATAGGGATTTTAGCGTTGAGTAATTGGAGCGCCTCTTTTTGCAAAGCCTCACTGGTCAAAAACAAATGTCCGTTTTTCCCCTTGCTATCCTCCAACGCCCAGAACAAGGCGCCTTTGATTCGCATAGGGGCGCGCAGGTCGCCTCCGTTTTTCTGAACGATGGCATCCACCCTTAAAAAGCCAAAACCGGATATTTGGCAAAGCTCAAACGGACTCTTTTTCAAAATGTCCACGCTGGCCGGGCCGAAAAACTGATAAATCTTCTGCGCTGTTTTCGGTGTAATCTTGAACGGGGAGAGCAGCGTCATCAGGTCTTGCAACATCCGGCTCTCTGCATATGAGGTCTTGATGGCCTCCAGCTTGTTCTCCGTGATGCCCTTGATCTCCAGCAGCCGCTCCGGGCGATTTTGCAGAATGTCCAGTGTCTCCACGCCGAAGCGTGATACGATCTGTTTGGCGAGCGCCGGCCCAATGCCTTTGATAAGGCCAGAGGCCAGATAGCCTTCCACTCCACTCTTGGTTTGAGGGACAATTTCATGCCACTGCTCCACCTGAAGCTGCATCCCATACTTTCCTTTTTTCCATTCGCCATCCAGTTCCAGTTCTACCGCATCTGTGCGGGGCAGTTCGTAGCCGGTTGCCACAAACCGAATCAGATGATCCTTGCGTCGGCGGATAGACCTGGCTTCTTCGGGTACATCCTTCTCCGCGGTTTTTACACTGATGATGCAGAACTTATTTGCAGGATTATAGTAAATTGTCCCATCATAAGTTCCTCTATGGATCAAATCATTTTCCTCCTTTCTCATGCCGTCTTGGTATCAATTTTCACACTGAACCTTCGGGATTCTGAAACGGTTACATACTGCTCGTAAATATCAGGGTGGTCCAGCTTCAGCCGTATCAGATTGTCTTTGTCAATGCCGGGCGTTCTCACTGGATTGTAGGTGACAATATAGTTCACCCCATCCTGTTGGCAAACGGCCTTGCAGCTCTTGCCCATTTCCGCAACCAGCGCCGCCTTCAGCCGCTTCATATCCGCCTCGATCTCTTTGCTGCCTGCTTCCGTGAGTTTCTTCTGCTCTTGGAGCTGGAGATAGCGCATCAATTTGGCTGTCAGGCTCAAATCAAGCGTTACAACGGGGGCATCCTGATCCGCGGAGCCCGTATGCCGGCGCACGCTTTCAAGCACCAGATCACCATCTTCGGTATAAGGCGGCGGCGTCCTGGTAAGAACATGGTTTTCCCAGAAATACTGCTCCAGGAAAATCATCTCCTCCTCATAGGACTCATCCCGCCGGATTTCACGAATAATGGTTTCTTCCTCGTTGTTGCCATACAGGCAGCAGAAGAAGCAGCGATCCACATTCATGACAGCCATATAGTGCCGCCCTTGGGTTTCATAATAGACGGGAACAGTTTCTTCACCGTTTAGCCACCAGTTATCCCTTGCGTTATAATTTGTCGTTTTAATCTCCAGAATTGCGGTACTGCCATCCGGCAATTCCACAAAATAGTCCACATCGGCCAGCATCCACGAATACTGTGGGTGCTGGAACATTTTTTTGATCTGATAGACCTTGTACCCTGTGCGGTGTTGGAATATCTTCGCCACCAACGGCTCCAACAGGTGCCCCATTTCCAGAGCAACCCAGTTGTCCTCATTATCTTCGACCGCTACAATATTCAACTTGTCAAAGTAGAGGTCTCTTGCCGTCCGCCAGGGTGAAATTCCCAGCAGAGCCGCCACATCACTGCCGCCAATCCCTTTCCGGCGGTATGCAAGCCATTCCTCTTCGGACAGGCCCGCCGTTTCCACCAAAATTTGGGGTTGACTTCGCTTTTCGGCGGCTACATTGCTCGCCGGCATCTTTAGCACCCCCTCCGTGTTCGGCGGGGAATAGCGTGTACTCGAATCATTGGACTATGGACTTGGCTGGATTTGGGCACCTTCTGATGCTGCCAGTTCTCCAAAGGCCATTTCCTTTTTGCCATAGGCTCCTGCCTTCGCTTTTTTACATTCATGCGTGTTACCTGCCTTTCTGTAGTTTGATATATCCTCAAAGCCGTTTCCGGCATTTGGGCGACAAAAAAGCGAGCATGACAAAGGGCAAAACGCCTGTTGTCCATAGTTGCCTATGAACCAATGTCATCCTCGCTGATGGGGAAACCCCGAAAAATAAAAAAAGCCAGTAATATACTGGCCCGAATGGGCGCAGCAATACTACTGGCACAAATACAATCTTAACTGCGTGTGCAATGCAGGGCTTTGAGCCTTGCCGTACAGATACAAGATCTGTATCCCACATGGGGAACGCACAAAAATCAATTACAAGTACAGGGTAGCACAATATATTGATTTAGTCAAGAATGAATATCTATATTTGGTGTTTCGGGCGCGTGCTTTTACTTTCTCAAAAGTTTTTGAGAAAGCATGTAATGTGTGCAGAAATTCCTGCACCATTTTCCTATTTATAGGGCGTACAGATATAGCAGGATGTTCCATGCTGATCTGTACGCCTTTGTACTTTGAAAAAAGAATAACTCTGTTTCAGGGGTTATACAGGGAGCGCGGATAGTGTGCGGAGACTTTGTGTGCTCACCCACGGTTGAAATACTGCATAGCAGGCCCTGGCAATACGCGGCGGAAAGCCCCGGCGCAGGAAGTGACCTGGGACAGCTTACTTAAATATTTGGAATCGAACGCCTTGTTTTTTACTTTTTTGTTGATGTGGCGGCAGAGAAAGCGTATATGATATATGTAGGGAATCGTAGGCTTCTTTGTCGGCCACACAGAAAGGAGGCTATTCGTGGCTGATAAACAATTTCTTGAAAACACAGATCGGAATAATGCAGAAAAACGGAGCTATTCCGTTTCAGAGGCTGCTGAGATCCTGGGCGTCAGCAAACGCTCCATTTATAACCTGTGCGCCAGCGGAGCATTCAAATCTGTACGCATAGGGACTAAATTGAGGATTTCCAGAAAGTCCTTTGACGAATGGCTTGATGGTTCCGATTGATTTGGAAGGGAGCCTACAACTATGGCATCAATACAGAAACGCGGTAAGAAATATGCTGTTGTCTACACCTATGATGACTCAAAAGGTGAGAAGAAACAGAAGTGGGAAACTTTTATAACCAAAAAAGAGGCGTTGAAGCGGAAAGCCGCGGTGGAAAATGAGATCAATAACGGCACTTTTATTCCGCCCAGTGAACTGACCGTAAAAGATTTTCTGCGAGACTTTGTAGAACTATATGGAACCAAAAGATGGGGACTGTCTGTTTATGCTTCTAATAATGGCTTAATCAGCAATTACATTAACCCGTTGATTGGGGACGAAATTGTGCAGGACATCAATCGCAGGTCAGTGGACCAATTCATCCAGAAGCTGCAGAAAACGCCTCCAATCGAAACTCCATACAGACATGCACGGACAGACTTTGTTACGCCATGCACCATTGAAAAGATTATTAAGCTGATGCGCTGTGCATTTCATCAGGCTGTCCGCTGGGACATTATTGGTAAAAATCCGTTCGAGGATGCAATCTTGCCCAAGCGGGAGAAAAAGGTCAGAGCCATCTGGACTGCCGATATTATTCGAGATGCTCTCAACCACTGCTCGGATGGAAAGCTGTATGTCGCAATCAACCTGGCCTTTGCCTGCTCCATGCGGATGGGCGAAATCACCGGCCTTACATGGGACTGTGTTCATATATCAGATGAAGAAATCGCTCGGGATGATGCCTTCGTCTGGATTGAAAAAGAGCTGGCCCGTGTTGACCAGAAGGCTATCAACGCAGTTGGCGAAAAGGACATCCTCTTTGTATTCCCGCGCTTGATGGGCGGGAAGTCTTCTACGCGGCTCGTTTTGAAAAAGCCTAAAACAGAAAGCAGCATTCGTAAGGTTTGGATTCCGCGAACTCTTGCCTTTATCTTGCGGGAATGGAAAGAGAAGCAGGACAAGCTCAAGGAGTTTATGGGCGATGACTATATCGACTACAATCTGGTTTTGGCGCAGGAAACGGGCCGCCCCTGTGAAGATCGGATTATTGGAAATCAGTTTGAACGATTGAAAAAATCCGCTGGTCTTCCAAATGTTGTTTTTCATTCTCTCCGTCACTCCAGCACAACTTATAAGCTGAAAATCAATAAGGGAGATGTTAAGGCAACGCAGGGTGATACCGGTCATGCACAAAGCGACATGGTTACCCAAGTTTACGCACACATCTTGGATGAGGATCGGAAGGTCAACGCCCAGAAATTCGAAATGGCCTTTTATGCGAACGCGGATTTGCGTGGCGTTGAGCAAAGGCTTCGCGCAGAAAGCGCCGTTGCTGAACCTGACTCTGAAATTCTGCTGAAGCAGTTGGAGGCTAAACCCGAACTCATGGATGCCTTCACGAAAAAGTTTGTTGAGCAGTATGGAGAACAGATTATGAATCAGTTAGCAAAAAAACTGATTGGTGCATAAATACACAGGAAAGCATGAGACGACATAAAACGCTGCGGCAGTGCTCATTAGCAAAATGAGCAGTTTTTTCAAGTTTGGCATAAAAATCGTTCGAGTCCTGTGATGGAAATTTGAGCAGATGGGAGTAAGAAGTCTCCACTCTAACCAATGATAAAAAGGAAATCTGTTCTAATCCTCGTAGCGAAAAAAGATAAGGAAAATGCCGCAACCTCTTGCGGTTACGGCATTTATGGCGTCCCCGGGCAGATTTGAACTGCCGGCCCCACGCTTAGGAGGCGTGTGCTCTATCCAACTGAGCTACGGAGACATATTCGATTTTTCATGGTCAAGGATGGAGCGATCCGCCTCCCAGGACTTTGATGACCTGATTATTAGGAGGGGTTTGTTATATCCATTTAACTATGGGGGCTCATAAAAAGGACGCACTGATTTCATTCAATGCGTCCTTTATTATACCTTGGTTGTTTTGCATTTGTCAACCGCATCCCGGTATTCTCAAGGGGAATCGGGAGCGGAATACTGGATTTCCTCCTCCAGCCCGATTTCCTCTTTGCACAGGGCATGAATGGTGAAGGTACACACATCGTCGGCATGCTGTACATCTTCCGCCTGATTCAGGATCTCGATCCCGGCCAAATCGGTCTGGGCCTGGTTTGTCGCCTGTTGCCTGGCTTGTTCTTCCGCCTGTTCCGGAGAAAGGGTGATGACCTCCTCGGTATACGGCTGATAGCGGTCGATGCGCACCGAGATGGGGAATTCCACATCGCCGATGGATAACGGACGTTCCACCGACTGTACATCCACATTGCCCTGGGGATTGGAACCGATAGTAAGAGGAATCCGCAAACCGAACAAGACAAGACTGCGGCGTTCGGTCAATTTGCCGCTTGGCGTACGCTTGGTCTGCTGATAGGGCACCTGGACGACAATATCCCGTTGGGTTTGGGCGATGACGGTTCCCCTGGCGTGCTTGAGCATGGTATGCCCTACTTTATCCTCCACCGTGCCGCTGATGAGGAGCTGTCCCTTTACCACGGCATCCCCCTGCTGTACCATAGGAACTCCATCCAGGGCAGTGATGTCCAGAATAACGCCGTCCTGGGTAGCTTTGATGTTACAGGGGCGGTCGCTGGGGACAATCTCAGGAGGCATCCCCCGTTCCTTGACCTCCACCACCGCACTGCTTCCCTTGATGTTGACCGCCAGCCAAGAGAGCTCCGGCATGGCCACCAGTCCCTCGCTTTGCAGGGCGCTGGGATCGATGGATGATTTGAGCACCCCGCTTTTAAGACCCATACTGGCCAACGTGTCGGTGATATACTGGGTGGATACGGTTTCATTGCCCACCACCTTCACCGACCAGATGAAGGACGAGAGCACACACAACACCGTCACAAACAACAAAAGCCCCACTGCGATGCCCCATCGCCTGCGGTAACGGCGCAGGAGAAAGGGAAGCCCGGACTTGCCGGTGTGATGCAGACGCATGCCGGTCTGATTGGCGACGGCGCGCAGACGGAAGTATCCCTTGGCCGTAGTACAGGCCGTCAGTATTCCTTTTCGGGAATGGCAGTCCCACAAGGCGATTTTATTCTGGACGCACAGATTTAAAAAGCGTTCCGGGAATCCGCCGATGGCTTCAAAGGGGACCACACCCATGAGAAAATGCAAAAATCGGATGATAAACACAAAACCACCGCCTCACGTCAAAAATTCGATGGAGAGGAGGTAGCCTTCCACCACCGCTGTATCCTCCGTCAAGGTGCAGAGACTCAGGTCCCGTCCGGTGAGGCGCAGGATGAATTTGCCCAGATTAAGGCGGATGATATCCTCGTCGTATTCCAGGATGCCTTTGCAGCCCTCCACCGTCAATTCCCTGTTGCCCGACAGGAGAAGCTGAGGCGTCCCGCCCACCGCCGACAACGGTACTTCCAAAGCGCTTGCGACTTTTTCCTTCATGGATTTTGGGGGCACTTCCGATGGGACCGCCCGAGAGCGGCGACGTTTTTTCTTCATGTGGCATTCCCCCTAAGGCCGATGGTCCGGCCGCAATAATGCAATGGCTGTGATACTTCAATTTATGAGCCGGGGACAAGAAAAATACCCCGCCTGCATATACATCCGATGGGAGGTGGGCATCTTGAAGCCTGTGGTACGCCGCGCAATCCATTGGACGTTGCTGGGAATGGTCTGTCTCATTTTGGGGATTTTGTTGTTTTTGTGGCCGGAGGGGTCGTCGGAAGGGGTGCGCAACGGACTTTCCCTGTGCGCATCGGTGGTCATTCCATCCCTGTTTCCCTTTATGGTATTGTCGGCCTTTCTCATCAAATCGGGACTGGCCGAACGGATGGGACGTGTGCTGGAGCCGGTGACGCGCTTTCTCTTCGGCCTGCCCGGATGTACGGCAGCCCCCATCTTCATGAGCCTGATCGGAGGATTCCCGGTGGGGGCCAGAGCGGCGGCCGAGCTGCGCCGTCGGGGCGAGATCTCCAGGCGGGATTTTACCCATATGCTGTGCTTTTGCATCAACGCGGGCCCTGCCTTTATGATCGGGGCCGTAGGATCCATGATCGGCAGCTATCACGCAGGGATGCTGCTCTACTTCGCACAGATAGGAGCGTCGCTGTTCTTGGGGATTGTCATGCGGTTTGTGCTGCCCAAGGGTCGGGAGGAGGATCGTCCCACCCGTTTCGGCAAGGCGCTTGGGACGGCCGACGCCTTTGTGGAATCGGTGGCTGATACGGCGGTATCCATGCTGTCGATCTGCGCCTTTGTGGTGATCTTTGCGGCGCTGACCGGGATGTTCCAGCAGGTAGGGGTCACAAGGCTGGTATCCCGTGTGCTGGAGGGGCCCATCCAGTTTTTAGGGCTCCATCCTGCATTAGCCGGCGCCGTGTTCCCCTGCATCTTGGAAATCACCACCGGCTGTGCGGCGGCCTCCAATGCCGGTACTGCGGCCATTCCTCTCATCGGAGCGGCGTCGGGATGGAGCGGACTGTCGGTACAATGTCAGGTGTTGTCCACCATGCGGGATCTAAAGCCCGATAAAAAATGGTTCTGGATCGGGCGTGTGAGCTGTGCCGCTCTGTCGGGGATTTTGGCTACGGTACTGATGCAGGTATGGCCACAGACACAGGAGGTATTCTCCACCGGAGCCCAACCCATTGCCCAGCCGTTCTATTTCTCAGCACCGGCATCGGCGGCGCTTTTGGCCTTTGCCGCATTTATGGTTTTGGTGTCCCGGCCTTCACGGGTGGAATCCTGAGGGAAAATGTGCTATGATACAGTTGACTGTAAAAAAATCGGAACGCCGCCTTTTCGCTGTATGCGGCATAAAAAGGAGGGGGAAAATTCCCCATGCGACCAAAACCGTTCGGCCGGGACATTGAACCGGCTTGTGAATACTGCGCCCGTGGAAAACGCAGCAGCGATGGAAAATCCATCCTCTGTACCCGCAAGGGGATTATGGGGGAGAAGGATCATTGCCGGAAATTCCTCTACGATCCTCTGAAACGGGAGCCCAGACGGGCGCCTGCCCTGCCGTCCTTCTCGGAGGAGGACTTCCGTATCGATTGATGCCATAGGGCGCACTTCACAGATTTTAGAGGTACGCCATTTGATTTTTTAAGAAAACAGCTGGGATTTCGTTGAATTCATTGGTAAACTGTGGTATCCTAAAGGGAAGAAGAAAAAGGGAGGCAAGGCCGTGTCGTCCGAAGGATGGGTGCATTCCAGGCCGGACGCCTCCTTTTTGGTTGGGAAGGATTTTCCCAGGATAAGGAGTGACACCCATGAGCAAAATTGTTGTGACGGCCGACAGTACCTGTGATTTATCTCCGGAGCTTCGGGAACGGTACCATGTGGAGCTGGTACCCCTTTACGTCAACTTCGGGGAGGATAGCCGTCGGGACGGCGTAGACGCCCAGCCTGACGACATCTATGACTATTATCGCTCTTCGGGGAAGCTGACTACCACATCGGCGGCCAGCCCTGGGGACTATCATACTTTTTTTAAAGGGTTTACCGACCAGGGATATGAAGTGATCCATCTCAATATCAGCAGCGGTTTTTCCGCCACTCACCAGAATGCCATGATGGCGGCCAGCGATTTAAAAGGGGTTTATCCTGTGGATTCCTACAATCTCTCCACCGGCACCGGACTTCTGGTATTGGAGGCCTGTGACATGGCAGAGGAGGGGATGCCGGCGTTGGATATTGTAACAAGGCTGGAGGAAATGCGCTGTCGAGTGCGGGCCAGCTTTATTTTGGATACGCTGGAGTATTTGTGGAAAGGCGGCCGATGCTCGGGTGTGACGGCCTTGGGAGCCAACCTTCTCAAGCTGAAGCCCTGCATCGAAGTGCGGGACGGCAAGATGGGGGTAGGAAAGAAATTCCGCGGCAATCTCTCAAACGTCATGGAGCAGTATACAAATACCCGTCTGGAAGGCGTTCGGCCGGAGCTAAAACGGGTGTTTATCACCCATTCCGGCATTGATCCCGCCATTATCGATCGGGTAAAAGCCCGTGTCAGGCAGCTGCATCCCTTTGAAGAGATCCTAGTCACCCGGGCCGGCTGCGTCGTCAGCAACCATTGCGGTCCCAATACGTTAGGCGTATTGTTTATCGAAAAGTGATTTATCAGCCGGAAGGTGTTAAAACCTTCCGGTTATTTTTTACGGGAATATGGTATAATGCAAGATAATACAGGATTTCGGTTGAAAGGACCTGTTAGAAAAAGTAAGGAGGCTGATTAAAAAGTGAAAAAGATGAAACGGCTGTGGTCCCTTGTCCTGTCCGCAGCCATGGTATGCACCACCCTGCTGGGAGGGACGAGTGCACTGGCGCAGGAAGGCGACGCTTCCGATGAAGTGACGGTAAAGGTCGTTCATACAAACGACATCCACGGCCGTTCGGGATACCAGGAGGGGACGGCATTTGGCTTTGAGAAGCTCGCCACTTTGATCCAGCAGGAGGATCCGGATCTGGTTCTGGATGCAGGGGACTTGTTCCACGGCCAGGCATTTGCCACCCTGGAGGAGGGGGAAAGCATTGCCGAGCTGGTCAAAGCCGTGGGGTACGACGCCATGACCCCGGGCAATCACGACTGGAACTACGGCAAAGATCGCCTCAAAGAGCTGGGGAACGTGGCAGGGCTGCCGATTTTGGCCGGCAATATCACCCAGGATGGAGAGAATTTCTTTGGAGGGGACGGGACCCTTATCAAGACAGTGGACGGTGTGAAGATCGGGGTACTCAGCGTCTTTGATCCGGATATTAAGGACGACACTGCACCGCGCAACGTGGAGGGACTGACATTCTCGGACGATGCCCAAACGGCCACCCAACTGGCGGAAAAATTACGGCAGGAGGGGTGTGATATCGTCATAGCGCTGTCGCACCAGCTGTACTGTGAGGAATTTATCGCTCAGACAAAGGGCATCGACGTCATGATTGCAGGCCATGAGCACGTCGTCCTGGACGAGTCCTATCCTGACGCGGATGGGAAACCAGTCAAAGTGGTGGAAGCGGGCTGTTATTTTGAGAATGTGGGAATCCTATCCATTACATACGACCCATCTGAAGATGCCGTCGTATCCATGGAAGAAGAGGTAATATCCGCATCCCAAGCCGGGGACGTTGCCTCAGATGAGACGGTGTCGGCACTGCTCGGCAATATCCAAGAGCGTCAAGCGGCACAGCTCACCCAGGTGGTGGGATCCACCGGACGGGATCTGGATGGCCGATGGGAGGAGCTTCGCGTAGAAGAAACCGGTTTAGGACGTCTTGTCACAGCCGCCTATCTGGAGGAGACCGGGGCGGACATCGCCTTTGAAAACGCAGGCGGCATCCGCTTGGGTAAGATGCTCCCGGCCGGGGACATCACCTGTCAGGATATCGTCGACATTTCCCCCTTTGGGAACTACATTGTCACCAAGCAGATCACCGGTGAGGCAGTTCTTTCCATCCTGGAGAAATCCATCGACATCGGTATCCGGAATCAGGAATCCTACGACCAGTGGAAGGAAACCGGATCCGACCAAGTGCGTTGGCCGGACGACAACGGCAGTTACCTTCAGTTTGGCGGTATGAAGGTCACTTACGATACCTCGAAGCCCATGGGACAGCGGGTGCTTTCGGTACAAGTAGGGGAGCAGCCTCTGGAGCTTGACCGGGTGTACATCGTAGCTACCAACAATTACATTTCCCTTGGGAAGGCTTTTTCAGAACTGGCCGATGTCCCGGAGCTGCATCAATACGCCGCCTGTGACGAGGCGCTGATCCGGTTTGTACAGCAGGGCCAAGAAAAGGTGGATACAGCCGCAGCCAATGAATCCCTACAGGATGTGACGGGAATACCGGAAGAGCCTTCTGAATCGCAAACGGAATCCCAGCCCAGCGCTTCTTCTTCGACCGCTTCGTCGTCTACAGGATCGGGAATTGATTCACCGAATACGGGTGTTGAAAGCTTTGCCTGGGTTTGGGGACTGTTGGCAGTCAGCTTGGTGGGTATAGCTCTTGGAGCGGCACGGAGCAAGAAAGCAGAAAAATAAACCAAAGTTTTACTGCGAGATCTCGTCTGGAGAAAGAAGAAGCTGGAATCCTTGTGTAGAGTGATTCCGGCTCCTTTACCGATTGATAGAGGATTTCTTCTGTGGAAAAGGTTTATAAATCCGTTTTGATTCGGGAATATAGTAAAATTTATAGGTTAAAATCGCATCTTATTCACAAATTTATAGAAGCTTCAAATAAAAATCACAGGTAAAAATTGACTTTACTAGCGAGATGTGATATAGTGAAATGGTCGATTTTATACTGTTTCTATGCCAGCCTCCTTAATGCGGCTGATAAAGAATCCGATTGGCTGCATTGATTTTCCTTTCCAAACCAAAAGGGCGGGACCAAAATTAGGTCCCGCCCTTTTGGTTTGACATCGTTTCTGAAATAACGATAAAATGAGGAGGGATTTGGAAATGTCCCTTGTAAAAAGGGAGAGAAGTTGTTATAATTGAGAAAATAAGAAATGAATCAGCAATACGAAATTGCGGTTTGAACGGCGGCGGGAAAAGCCGCTCAGTAGATCAATAGGGAAGCCGGTGAGAATCCGGCGCAACCGCCATTACTGTGTTTTGACGACAGCGGGAAAGAACCGCCATTGGAGGAAATGGTCCTCTGAGAAGGCTTTCCGTCTATGGGTGCACCCCATACGTCATCAGCCAGGAGACCTGCCGCATTTTTTGTAAGGCGTATGTGCCCCGGGCGAGGGGGAGGCAGCCGATTTTTGCATTTGCTGGGGTCTGCCGCCAGAAAAGGCGGGGATAGTTGTGCCCTAAGCTATGGTGTGCGATCGGATGACAATACCTTCTCCTATGGGGAAGGTTCTTTTTTTGCCTTTGTGCGGAAGGCGGAAAGGCCATGTTTTCTCAACCGGGATGTATCACATAGAGAGCAAAATAGAAAAAGGAGTGTTTGATTTGAAAAAGACGTTGAGCCGAGCACTTTGCAGCCTCATGACGGTGATGATGGTATTCTGCCTGACATCCGTTGTTTCCCTGGCTGAGGATGCGGGACAATGGAATTCTTACCGTGGAAATTATCAGAACAACGGCGTAACCAGCGCCCGCACCGCCCGTACCGCTGACGAAGCAGACCTGAAATGGGAACTGGCTTTGAAGGATTCCACCGACTGGTCGACCAATGTGTCTGACCCCATCCAGGTGAATGGAACGGTTTATGTGGCTGTGGGTTCAGAACTTTGGGCGGTGAATTCATCGGGCGAAGTGACTGGCCGCGGCACGCTGGAAGGCGCTATTGGATACACCTGCCGTCTGATGCAGGCTGAGGGAAAGGTGGTTGTCCCCCTGTCGGATGGACGCCTCCAGTGCCTGGATATGGACAGCCTCAAACCGGTTTGGATCACCGATCCGGTGGTGACTCAGGATCAAGAGGGACAGACCCGGAATCACCAAGCCCTCACTACCATTACGTATAGCGACGGCCTCCTTTATACCGGGACTGCTTATGCCGACTGGTCCAGCAGTTACAGCGGTGTTTATCAGTGCGTGGAGGTGTCCACCGGACGCATTGTATGGCAGTATGAAAACACACAGGCCGGTTATTATTGGAGCGGGGCTGTGTGCGTCAATAACGCGGTGATTTTTGCTGGTGACGATGGCATTGTCACCTCCCTTAACGCCAAGACCGGCGACCTCATCGACGAGATGGAAACGGCAGGCGGCGTTCGTTCCAGCATGGTACTGGAAGGCAATGAAGTGTTCTTTTCCTCCCAGAACGGCAAACTTCACAGAGTGACAGTGGGCGACGACGGTACGTTGAGCCAGCATGAAGAAGTTGCCTTTGCCCAGTCCAGCACCAGCACCCCGGCCGTATACGGCGGCAAGGTATACGTAGGCGGCGCATTGGGTCCGGAGCAGCAGTACGCAGGAGTCCTGGCGGTGGTGGATGCCTCGACCATGCAGGTAGAAAAAACCGTCAATGCACCGGCCGACGTCAAATCGGCTCCCTTGGTGACCAAGGCATACGGCGATGAAGCCTATGTTTATTATACCGCCAACAAAACCCCGGGCGGCATTTATGTCCTGAAATCCGGCGCCGACGAGGGGGAGGATCTTTTTGTCCCCACCGGTGACGGCCAAAACTATTGCTTGGCCAGCATCATGGCCGATGGCGACGGCACCCTTTACTATACCAACGATTCCGGCAAACTGTTTGCCGTTGCTTCCCATGTCCCAGAGGAAGGCGGGGACGATCAAAGCGGGAGCAGCAGTGAGAGCCAGCAGCCCAGTCAAAGTGTACCTTCTGAAGACGATGGTTCTGTAAGTTCCAATCCCAGCAGCGCTGAAGGAAGCAGTTCTTCGTCTGCCAGCACTTCGTCGAGCACTGTGAACAATCCCCCCACCGGTGAGAACAGCGCAGCTTTCTTAGTCGTGGGTATGTCGGCTTTGGCCGCCGGTGTGGCATGGATCTGCAGTAAACGCCGTAATAGAGAGGCGTAATTGGGTCGGCCTCTTTCCTAGAAACGAGTGAGAAATACATCCCCAGGGAATCGGATTGATTCGCACTGGAATATGGACTGCCGATGGAAATGGAGATATCCTGCGGCAGGTATCCCACAGAAAAAGCCGCCGTCTGAACCCCGTTCGGTTTCAGGCGTCCGGCCTTTTCTGGGTTTTAGGAGGTACTTTTGATGAAACGATTGTTATGCTTAATCGTAACCATAGGCTGTCTCGCCGGCTTGCTGGCCGGCTGTGATGACGTCCCGGCTGCGCAAAACAGCACCTTGTCCTCTTCAAGAACAGCCTCGTCTGCATGGGCATCCAGCGAAGAGGAAGAGTCGGACTTGTCAAACCCAGAGCAGCCCATCCAAGAGGACTCCAGTCGTGCGGAGGAAGGGGATTCTTCTGTTTCTTCCCAAAAGGAGGAGGGGACAGGTTCCGCTTCTTCCAGGGCAGGGACTTCGTCAAAATCGCCGCCTGCCGTCTCCAAATCCGCCGGACAAGAGGGCGGCGGAAAGACGGCTTCATCTGACCCGCCTGCATCCAACCACAAGATGCCCGATGCTGCTTCATCTCCCGAGCAGACTCCCGCCCCCGAACAGACTCCCCCTGCGTCCAGCCAAGGAGGCAATAGCGGCGGACAAGAGGAGCAAAAGGATCCCAATGTCGTCACCATACGCTTTGCAGTGGAGTGTCAGGCGGCGGTGGACAAGGGGAACCAAATTGCAAAAAAGATCTCTAACAACGGATACGTCCTTGCCCCTGTCACCATGGAATTGGAAAAGGGAGCCACCGTCTATGACGCATTAAAAAAATCCGGTTTGGTCTTTACCAGCAAGATGGACATGTTTGGCCAGTATGTCTCATCCATCCAGTCTTTAGCTGAGAAGGCTTGTGGGGACCAGAGTGGATGGAAATACGAGGTCAATGGGGTATTTCCAGGCGTCAGTTGCAGCGTTCAAACGCTCCAAGACGGAGATGCTGTGATTTGGCACTATTCCCTTACGGTGTAGCGCATGAGACAACATGTGTTTTATGACGTTCATCCGGCGGTGATTTTCCTTTATTTCTGTGGGACCATTGGATTTGCCATGAGCACCATGCACCCCCTCTATGTGTCCCTGTCGTTTGGGATGGCGCTTCTGTATGGATGGTATCTCAAGGGATGGAGAAGTGTGTGCCGCGGCCTGGGATACGGATTGGCAGTGATTGCCATTGTGGCGGCGGCCAATGCCTTCTTTAACGGTTTGGGGCTGACGGTTCTGTTTCACGTCGGGGATCATCCCATCACGGCCGAAGCGCTGTGCTATGGATTGTGCGCCGGAGGGATGCTTGTCAGTGTGATCCAGTGGTTTTCGTGCTACCAGGAGGTCATGACCAGCGATAAATTTTTGAGCCTGTTTGGGCGTTTGGCTCCTACCACATCCATGATGGTGTCCATGATCTTCCGCTATATTCCGGACACCATCCGCAAAGCCCGTGAGATCCAAACCGCTCAAAAGGCCATGCTGGGCAACGAGTCCCCTGGAAAGAAACAAGAGCTTTCCCAGGGCATCCGTATGGCATCCATTCTCATGAGCTGGAGCATGGAGAGTTCCATTGAGACGGCCGATTCCATGCGCAGCCGCGGCTATGGGGAGACAAAACGCAGCCATTATACCAAACAGAAAATCAACCGGTATGACGTCATTTTGCTTTGTGTAGTAGGTTTGCTCATTGCCGTCAATGGATACTGGATTTTTGCCAGGGCAAACCAATTCGCCTTTTACCCGTGGATGGAGGGTGTATCCATTCCCTGGTGGATAGGAACCTTGTATGCTATACTGCTCGGCATACCGCTTTTGCTGGAAGGGAGGGAACAATTATGCTGGCTGCCATCTCGCTTGTAAACTATACCTTTTCCTACCCGAAGCTGGATGCCCCCACTTTACGGGATATCACATTGGAAATCGGGGAAGGGGAATTTGTACTGTTGTGCGGTCCCACCGGCAGCGGGAAAACCACTTTGCTCCGCAGCATGAAACGGGAGATTGCGCCGGTAGGGAAGGCGCAGGGCACCGTGCTGATCCAAGGGGAGGATCGGGATCAAAAACGAAAGACCGTCTCGGCGATGGAAGTGGGATATGTGGCCCAAAGTCCGGATAACCAACTGGTGATGGATACCGTATGGCATGAACTCAGTTTTGGCTTGGAAAATATGGGACTCCCGCCCCACGTCATCCGCCGCCGCATGGCTGAAACAGCCAACTTCTTCGGCATTGAAAGCTGGGCCGACCGGAAAGTGTACGAACTGTCCGGCGGGCAAAAGCAGATTCTCAATCTGGCGGCCGTCATGGCTATGCAGCCCAGGATCCTCCTGTTGGACGAACCCACTGCCCAGCTGGATCCCATTGCGGCAAAACAGTTTCTCCAGATCCTCAAACGCATCAATGAGGAACTGGGTACTACAGTGGTGCTGTCCGAGCACCGGATGGAAGATGTCCTCCCTCTGTGCAGCAGCGTCCTTTTTTTACAGCAGGGGAAAATACGGCATTACAGCAGTCCGTCAGCGTTTGTGGCGTCCTTGTTGAAAGAGGATCATCCGTTTGCCAAGGCCTTTCCCGCTTCCGTACACATTGCAAAGGGGTTGGGGGAGAGGGAACGGTTTCCTTTGTCGGTTAAGGACGGGAGGCTTTGGCTCAAAGAAAAGGGCTGGAAAAAGGGATCCGCTGGATCCGTCCCCCAGCCGGATATGTACCCTGCCGGTAAACCGGTACTACAGGCCAAAGAAGTGTGGTTCCGCTACCGGAAGGAAGAGGATTTTGTGCTCAGAGATGCCTCCATCGCCTTTTATCCCCGGGAGGTCCACGCCATCGTAGGGGGCAATGGCAGCGGAAAGAGTACCCTTTTGCATCTGCTCAGCGGAGCGGTAAAACCCAACCGCGGAAAAATTCATCGGAGGGACGGCGTCCGTCCGGGATTGCTTCCCCAGAATCCAAAAGCGCTTTTTACTGCCGATACAGTGAAGGAAGAGCTGGCGGAGTGGAAACAGAACTTCCAATATACCGACGGGGACATTGACCGCGTCATGGACGAAATGGGAATTTCCCATCTGGCAGGCCGGCATCCCTATGATCTAAGCGGCGGGGAGATGCAAAAGACGGCTTTGGCCAAGGTGCTGCTGCTGTGTCCCACCGTACTTTTGCTGGACGAGCCCACCAAAGGGGTAGACGCTATGGCAAAAGAGGAACTGCTCCACATCCTGAGGCGTCAAAAGGAGGAGGGGAGGACGGTTGTACTGGTCACCCATGATCTGGAATTTGCCGCCCGCCTGTGTGACCGATGCTCCATGCTGTTTCAAAACGGCATTGCCTGTTCCGACCAGGGCAAGGCGTTTTTCGAACAGAACGCCTTTTACACTACCGATTGCAACCGTATGACCCGGGGGCTGGCTCCCGGCTGTGTCACGGTAGAGGATGTGACCGCTCATGATAGATAAAGTACTTGCATGGATGGAACCTGTGTTATTGGTACTGGTTCCGGCGGTTTTGATCCTGTGCGCCTATTTCCAGGTGGAAAATACCGCCCTCCTCAGCCTGATGACAGTTGTTTTAGCCCTTGTGCCCTACTTCCTGCGGTTTGAACGCAGGCATCCGCGCCCCAGGGACATCATGCCTATTGTGGTTCTGGCCGCCATCGCCGCTGTGGGACGCATTCTGTTCGCTCCGTTTCCCAATGTAAAACCGGTTACAGCCATTGTAATTGTCAGTGGGGCCTGCCTAGGTCCTCAGAGCGGCTTTTTGACAGGGGCGCTGGCGGCATTATCCTCCAACCTGTTTTTTGGACAAGGTCCCTGGACGCCGTGGCAGATGTACGCTTGGGGGCTGGCAGGATATCTGGCCGGGCTGTTGGGGCGATGGGGCCTTTTGCAAAAGAAGGGCGTGGTATACGGCTTTGGATTCGTATCGGCTCTGTTTTATGGATTTATCCTGGATTCCTGGTACATTGTGGGATTTGTATCGCCTATCACATGGCAGTCGGCTTTGGCGGGATACGGCGCGGGACTGCCGTTTTCTCTGGCCCATGCAGTGGCTACCGTGGTGTTTTTACTGCCGATTTTCCGGCCGTGGTGCAAAAAAATTCATCGGATTCAGCAGAAATATGGGGTAGGGTCAGGAGAACAGAGCATCTCCTGACCCTTTTGTTTTATAGTGGAAATAGATACCCAAAAATAGGCAGATGGATAGTAAATGATAGTTATTATTTTGGAAATAAAAAGATTGTCCAGAATATTATAAAATTAGACAGTGTGATAAATTTAAGGATATGCTACAATGAAGTGTAAGAAAAAAGTATTCTGATAGCCCAATATCGTCTAAGAAGAAGGACCCACTCAGATTCTAAATGAGAAAAAGGAGGAAGTTTTGTGTTCCAGTCATTGAAGAAGGGGACGTGCCTTGCAGTGGCGCTTGCCTTGTTGACGACGCTGTTTACAGCGGTCAGTCCAGTCAACGCCCAGCCCAAGGAGGAAGAGGGGTATCGCAATGTAGCTCTCCGTCGCGCCGCCTATCATTCCACCGCAACCGACTATAACCAAACCGGCCATCTGGTCACCGATGGGATTACGCCTGAAGTGGATATCGACGCTCCGGAATATTCCGATCAGTATGGGGACTCCCCCTCGGCAGAAAATCCCAGCTGCGCTTTTGACGGCAATTCCGGCACCAAGTGGCTGACCTTTCATCAAGCCGCGTGGTTGCAGCTTAAATTTCCAGGCGAGGAAGCATATACGGCCACAAGCTATAGCCTGACTACCGCCAACGACCAGCCTGGCCGTGATCCCAAGGCTTGGACGGTGGAAGGCTCCAACGACGGCGTCAATTTCGACGTGTTGGATAAGCAGGAAGGTATCACATGGTCGGAGCGCTACGAAACCAAGACCTTCCAGATGGAAAACGATACGTCTTATCGCTACTACCGCCTTAATATCACTGAAAACAGCGGCGATAACGGCGAGGAACAACAGGGTGAATGGATTCCTGGACGCATCCAGTTGGGCGAATTCGACCTGTTTAACGCCGATGGGGAAAGCGTTGTTCCCCGTCCCGGTCAGGCCGGTTTCAACAGTGAGTGGGTCAGCAAATCCTCTGGCGAACAGTATGTCTACATCGACTTGGGCGCTCAGAGCAGCATTGATAAAGTAGTGGTTGATTGGGGCGACAATTACGCCAGCCAATATGAAATCCAGGTGTCCGACGACGCAGAGTCCTGGAATACAGTATATAAGCAGAATGCCGGTCAAGGCGGTACTGAGGAATGTGAATTCGACACTGTTCAGACCCAGTATGTCCGTCTGCTGTGCCAAGAAGCGGTAGGCAACAACTACGGCGTCTATGAGATGGAAGTGTACGGTGTAAATGACCTGCATTATTCTGTCGGCGAGATGCCCGAGCCGGAAGCTGACGGCACCCAGTACCTCCGAGGCGGCAATTGGAAAGTGGAACGCGTTTCCCAGGTCGGCGAGGAGACCACTGGTGAAACATTGTCCCAGGCCGGCTATGACGATAGTTCCTGGCTTCCTGCGACAGTTCCCGGCACGGTACTGTGGTCTTATCTGCAGGCTGGCGCTATTCCGGATCCCAACGTCAGCGACCAGCAGCTGCAGATTTCCGACAGCTATTTTACCGCGGACTTCTGGTACCGCAACAGTTTTGTCATTCCCGAGAGCCAGGAAGGCCAGCGCACCTGGCTCAACTTTGACGCCATCAACTGGAAGGCAGACGTCTACTTTAACGGCCAAAACGTGGGCCGCATCGAAGGCGCCTTCATCCAGAGTAAATTTGACGTCACCGACCTGGTGAATTACGGCGGCGAAAACTATCTGGCCGTTTACATCCATAAAAACGACAACCCTGGAGCCGTTACCGAGCAGACCATCGGCAGTGCCGGTGCAAACGGCGGCGTTTTGGGCTACGACAACCCCACCCTCCATGCCTCCATCGGCTGGGACTGGGTTCCCACCATCCGCGGCCGCAACATCGGCATCTACCAGGATGTATATGTCAGCTATACCCAGGATGCCCGTTTGGTCAGCCCCTGGGTCATCACCGACCTGGATCTCAACGACGAAGTCACCCCCATTGAAGCCGAAAACCTGGCCCTTAACAAGGCCGCGTCGGCAAGCTCGGTGGAAGACGAATATAATGGCGGGCAGAACGTAGTGAAGAATGCTGTGGACGGTGATTCTTCTACCCGTTGGTCGTCAAAGTATGCGGATGACCAGTGGTTCCAGGTGGACTTTGGGGAACCCACCACCTTCTCTAGTACCCGCATCCAGTGGGAATCCTCTTACGCCAGCAATTACACGCTGCAATACTCCAATGACGGAGAGACTTGGAGCGATATTCTGACCGAGGACAACTGCAAAGGCGGCGTGGATCAACAATACTTTGACCAAATTACCGCTAGATATCTACGCATTCAGTGTGGCGACCGCGCGTCAAAATACGGCGTTTCTTTCTGGGAGTTTGAAGTTTACGACATGGAAGAACCAACGGAGGAACCGGAAGGGCCTGATTTTTCCAAGGCTGACCTGACAGTCAAAACCGAAGTGTCCAACTGTAAGGATGAGGCTTCTACCGTTACCGTCAGCGGCACCATCCAGCCCGGCAACCTGCCCTTCAGCCAGGATGTGAATTTGGAGCCCAATGAGACCAAGGAAGTTACCATCGACGGCATTGTCATGGAAGATCCGGAACTATGGTGGCCTAATACATACGGCGACCAATACCTCTACACTTGCAACATCCAGGTTAGCGAGGACGGCCAGGTTTCCGACGACGAATCCTTCCAGTTTGGCGTCCGCGAATTCAGCTACAGCGAAGGCAGCCCCCTGGAGATTTACTGCAACGGCACACGCATCATCGGCCGCGGCGGCAACTGGGGCATGGACGATTCCAACGTCGCTGCCACTGCAGAAGACTACGACACCAAAGTCCGCCTCCACGCCGAGGCAAACCTGACCATGATCCGCAACTGGGTCGGTCAGACCGGCAATGAAGAATTCTACAAAGCTTGCGACAAATACGGCATTCTGGTGTTTGACGATTTCTGGCTTGCCAATCCCAGCGACGGCCCCAATCCCAACGATGAAGAAATGTTCATGGAAAACGCTGTGGATAAAATCAAACGAGTCCGCCGTTATGCATCGGTGTGCTTCTACTGCGGCCGCAACGAAGGCAATCCCCCCGAGACACTGAACAAATCTCTGGAAGAGGCCACCGTGACCTATGACGGCACCCGTCATTACATTCCCCATTCGGCTTCCGGCACCGTCAGCGGGTACGGCCCCTACGCTGTCCAGGATCCGCAGTATTACTTTAACAACGCCCCCATTACCCTGCATTCCGAGCGCGGTATGCCTAATATCCCGGCCTACGAAAGCATGGTGGAAATGCTGGGTGAAGACCATCTCTGGCCCATCGACAACGTGTGGGGCCTGCATGATTTCACTTCCGGTTCGGCTCAGAACGGCAACAAATATCAGCAGGAGATGAAGGATTACGGCTCCTACAATAGTCTGGAAGAATTTGTCCGCATCGCCCAGATGGTCAACTATGAGAACCACAAAGCACTGTTTGAAGCCACTCTCAACAAAGGCGGCAACGGCATGCTGATGTGGATGAGTCAGTCGGCATGGCCGTCCATGGTATGGCAGACTTACGATTATTACTACGATACCAACGGCGGATATTTCGGTCTCAAACAGGGCAACCAGCCCATTAACGCCATCTGGAACTGCACAAACGAAGGCATTGTGCTTGTCAACTACACCCCCAATGATCTGACCGGTTTGACAGCCTATGTCAATGTGTACGATATCGACGGCAATCTGATCCTCAGTGAAAGCAAGCAAAGCGATATTGAATCCGATTCCACTGTACAGTTGATGACGCTCCAGTATCCGGAAGATGCCAGCGACATTAAATTCATCCGTACCCGTGTAGAGGATGCCGACGGCAATCAAATCGCCGACGATTTCTACTGGACCAATACGAAAGAATACCAGGGTTATGAAGCCCTCAACGATTTGCCGGAAGTTAAGCTGACGGCTGATTACCAAGCGCAGGAGAAGGTGGAAACCACTTGTTACTACACCGTCAACCTGCAAAACAACAGCGATGATCCGGCTTTGATGATCCGTCTCAAGACCACCAATGATCTGACCGGCGAGCGGGTACTTCCGACTTATTATTCCGATAACTACATTTCACTTATGCCGGGAGAATCCAAGCAAATCACCGTGGAATTCGACGAGAAGTACTTAAACGGCGGTCAACCTGTGTTCAGCGTGGAAGGCTGGAACATCGTAGAGAGCAACATCGGCGAAGAGCCGGAACCGTACTACATCAAGGGCTTCCATATCAAACGGGAGAACCAGAGCATCTCTCAAGTTTCGGCCGGTCCGGTATACGCTGAAGTGGAGGTCGCCGCTCAGGAAGATTGTTCCTTGAAGGTCAATCCCGTGATCGCCCTCTACAAAGACGGCAGGCTGGTTGACTTAGAGAACAATAACGCAGACATCGTAATAGAAAACGGGGAGACCACATCCGTACTGACCCCGTCAATCACCATCCCCGATGAGGAAGATCTGAGTGGTTATGAGGTAAAAGCCTTCCTGTGGGGAGGAGAATCTTATGCCGAACCCATGCAAGGCAGCAAGGAACTGGATGTATGGTCACCGCCCAATTTAGCGCTGGATGCAGTGGCTGAGGCCAGTTCGGAGGAAAATAAACAGCAGAGCGAAGGCGCTGACCACAGCGTTAAAAATGTCAATGACGGCGACAGCACGACCCGTTGGGCTTCAGATTGGAAGAAGGATCCGCAGTGGGTACAGCTGGATTTTGGCAAGCCGATTGAATTTTCACAAATCGTCCTGCAGTGGGAAGCTGCCTATGCCACGAAGTACGTCATTCAGATCTCAGATGACGGGGAGCGGTGGACCGATCTGGTTCGAAACGACAATAGCAAAGGCGGGACTGAACCGTACACGTTTGAGGAAAGCCAGACGGCCCGATATATCCGTGTCCAAGGAGAAGAACGAGCCATGGAGAAGTATGGTTATTCCCTCTATGAGATCCAAGTGTATCAGTAACCATCTATTTTTATACCACGTTGTAATCGAAGAGGATGTCCAGTCGATCAAATCGACTGGACATCCTCTTTTGTAATGGGAGGTAAAAATGAATTAAAAGAGTATAATTGAAAAATGATATGAAATATAACATATGACATAGACAGATGGTAGTGAGTATGTTATAATAATAAGGCAAAAATAAAAATTTTTTTAGTGAAGGAGTGAAATGAAGTGAGAAGTCAAATGAAGCGAGCACTGGCTTTTTTGTGCAGTGGAGCACTGTTGTGCAGTATGGCTGTGACATCGCCGGTTGTTTTCGCTCAAGACCAAGGAAATGGGGACGAAAATCCAGTTTCCTATGTGGACACTTTGATTGGTGCGGAAAACAACGGCGCCTGTATCGCAGGACCTACCCGCCCCAATGGTTCCATCCATCCGAGCCCGGAAACGAAAAACTGTGAAAATGGTGGTTACCGTGCCAATCAGGATATCGTTGGTTTTGGCCAGCTATATGTCCAGGGCACCGGCGGAACCAAAACCTATGGTAATTTTATGCTGTCCCCTCAGGTGGGGGATCCCATTTTCAATGAAAGCAACCGTGCATCCGGCAAGGCCAATGAGGATGCAAATCCCAATTATTACACAGTGGACCTGACCAAATACGGCATCAAAGCCGAGGTCACGCCGGAAGAGCATACGGCGCTTTACCGCTTTACCTATCCGGAAAGCGACCAGTCCGGCATTGTGCTGGACATCAGCCGGAAGATCGGCAACGAGGTGGCGTTGGACGAAGGCTCCATCACCATCGATCCTGAAACCAATATCATTACTGGCGGCGGAACTTATAAAAAGAATTGGAATCCGGCCCCCTATGAACTGTATTTTACCATTGAATTCAGCGAACAACCCACGAAAATGTGCGTATGGGATCAGGATGGGCTGAAGGAAGACCTCCTGGAAAAATCTGTGGATTCGGGCAACAAGAATCGTTTAGGCGCTTATGTCCAGTTTGACACAGAGGCCGACGAAGAAATTTATGCGAAGATCTCCATTTCCTTTGACAGTGTGGAAAAAGCTCAAGCCTATCAAGAGGAAGAAGTCCCTGGCTTTGACTTTGACGCCGTCGTGCAGGAAGGTGCAGACGAATGGAATGACATTCTGCACAGCATCGAGTTGGGGGAGAACACCCCCGATGCTCAGAAGGAAAAATTCTATACAGCTCTGTACCATCTCAATGTGCAGCCTCGCGACCGTGTATCCGACCACGGTTATTGGGATGATTTCTACACCATGTGGGATAACTGGAAGACAGCGTTCCCCATGCTCAACATCATCCGTCCCAGCATGGTAGGACAGGTAGTCAATTCCTTCATCGACCGCGCCCTCAACGATGGTGAGCTGGCTGACGCCTTTATCCAGGGCAAGCCCTATTACTGCGGACAAGGAAACGATACCGACAATGTCATCACCGATGCTTATCTAAAACAGATTCCCGGCGTGGATTGGGAAAAGGCTTATGAGGCGGTGCTGGTAAGTGCAGAGAATTGGCGCACGGAGAATTACCTCAAGTACGGTTATCAGTTTGGCACAGACAACCGATATGGATATCGTCTGAAACCGGCTTCGGCCACCCAGAACTTTGCCTACAATGACTGGGGCATCGCCCAGATGGCCAAGGGGCTGGGCAAGACGGAAGATTATGAAAAATATTTAGCCCGTTCCAAGAATTGGCTCAACGTGTGGGATGATACCGCGGAAAGCGATGGCTTTACCGGATTCCCCCGCGCCAGGAACGAGGACGGTACCTTTAAGAATACCGACCCCAAGAGCGGTTATGACAGCGATTTCTATGAGGCTACCTGCTGGCAGATGGCTTATTACAACGTCTACGACGCCGAAACCATTGTGGAAAAAATGGGCGGAAGAGGCGAGTTTGTTACCCGCCTGGAGCATGCTCTCAACAATAACCTCATCGATTTCAGCAATGAGCCGTCCTTCCACACCTTGTGGCTGTTCTGCAACGATGCCGTCCAGCGCCCGGATCTCGCATCCTACTGGACCAATCAGTTGCTCAAGAAATTCCCCCAGCGCGACTATCCCGGCGATGAAGACAACGGCGCTATGAGCGCTATGTATATGTTCCTCATGTCCGGTTTCTTCCCCTATTCGGGCACCAATGACTATTATCTCCATGGCACCCATCTGGAAGAAGTGACCTATCATCTGGAAAATGGCAAGGATTTCAAGATCCTGGGTGAAAACGTTTCGGAGAAAAACATCTATGTCCAGTCGGCCACCCTCAATGGGGAACCTCTGGATGTGGCCCATATCACCTACGATGATATCAAAAACGGCGGCGAACTTAAATTTGTCATGGGTTCGGAACCCAGTTCCTGGGGCCGGGGCGAAATGGAGACCGAACCTCCCACCGATATCCAGAACCTGACGGTCAATGAAGCGGCCGGTGAACAGGGTCTGGCTATCCTCAGCTGGGATGCCTCCACTGATAATGACGGCGTTTATCGTTATCACATTTACCGCGGTACCACTGCCGATTTTGTAGCCGATGAATCTACAAAGATCGCCGATACCCGCAGCACGACCTATACCGATACCCCCGCTGACGAGGGAACCTATTACTATAAGGTACAGGCCGAAGACTTTAGTTTCAACTTCTCCAATGTCTCTGAAGCAGTAAGTGTCGATATCAAGATCCCGCCTACCCAATACGGCAAGGGGAATCTGGCTCTCAATAAACCTGCAACCGCGACCGGTTCCGTCAAGCCTGCGGAAGGCCCGGAATACGCCGTGGACGGCGACAATAAATCCAAATGGTCCAGCAAAACCACCGATGAAGACGGCAACTACTGGCTGGAAGTGGATTTAGGAGCCAATTATGCCATCGACCGTTGGGTGGTAGTCAATGCCAGCATCAACGGCGAGACCATCGGCAACAACACCAGCGACTGTGAACTTCAAATCAAGACCGGCAATGAATGGCTGACAGTGGACAGCGTCAAAGGAAATACGGCTGCCACCATCGATCGAACCATCAAGAATCCGGTCAGTGCACGGTTTGTGCGCCTGTACATCACCAAACCTGTTGGATCGAATCCTTCTTCTGTATCGGCCCGTATCAATGAATTCCAGCTTTATAGCCCTGAGGAGCCTGTCCCCGCAGGATCGTTGACCATGGGCAAAGAGACACAGGTCAACGATCAGGTCAAGGATACCGAGAGCGGCGCCCAGGCAGTGGACGGCGACAAGAAGACAAAATGGTCCTGCCGTTCCACTCAAAGCGATAACGGTACCTATTGGCTCAAAGTGGACTTGGGAAAAGAATATAACGTAGGCAGCTGGTATGTATGTCATGCTGGCAGTGAAAAGCAAAGCTTTATCACGCAGGACTTCTCTTTGCAGGTCAGCCCAGACGGTGAAACCGGTTGGACCGATGTGGATACAGTCACTGATAATACGGAAAACATCACAAACCGCCAACTGGATGAACCGGTCAAAGGACGTTATTTCCGCCTGCATATTACAAAACCCACAGGCGACGGCGCAGATTCCATTTCAGCCCGCATCTATGAATTCCACCTCTATGAGGCGGAGAGCGCTTATAGCGATATCACCATGACCACCGATAAGGATTCCTATCAGATCAATGAAACCATCACATTCAGCGCCAACACCCCGTCGGATGTAGACGGGATCAGTCTGGTCAATGAGAATGGAAAAACCATTGGACTGACCAAGATTAAATCGACAGTGGGCCAGGATGATCGGAAGAATTGGACCATTCAGGCATCCCTGGGCACCGCTGGCCAAGGACGTACCCTTACTTTGAAAATCCATCGAAACGGCCAGTGGGAGACTACCGATGTGAAGGTAACCTTTGATGTAACTACCGAGGGGCTGGCCCCAGCTCAGATGCTGGAAGCTGTCTTTGCCTCCGAACAGGTCAAAGTCAATGAGCCTGTTCAAGTGACGGTACGCACTTCCACAGGGGTATCCAAGCTCTCGGTCCGCAATGAAAATGGACGTGCTATGGGCTTTACCGTGCTGGGATATGAGGATCAAGACGATGTCCGGACTTGGACCATCGAAATGTCCGTAGGAACTGCCGGCATGCGTATTTTCAGCTTCTATGGCGCGGACTACGCTGGACAATGGTCGCCTTATACAGTGGAGAGTTCTATTGTCATTACTCCGTAAGAGAAAAAGATTGTACTAAACGAAAAAAAGAGATCGGCGTCATCGGAAAGGTGACGCCGGTCTCTTTTGTCAATTGGAGGGATAATAGAAAATAAAATGTATTTTATTATTATAATTTATAATATAAATGAATGTTTTAGCTAATTATTTTATAAAATAATTAAAATAACTAGTTGACATATAGGTACAAAAAGAATATAGTAAAAATCGAGAGAATAGAAGAGGGAGGAGGCGCCTTTTTAAAAGGCGTTATTTTAATGCAGGAAGGGGGATCGTATTCAAGTTAGGGAAGCGTTTTAGAAAGCAAGAACCAGAAAAGGAGAAAACATCATGAAAAAGAGCCGAAGAATCTTAAGCATAGGCCTTGCCTTGACAATGGTAGCCGGCATGATGATTTCCACCTCCCCCGTCTCCACAGCTACACTGTCGTCGGGAGAAGAGCGAAACCTTGCTTACCATCGCATGGCCTATCAATCCAGCGCTGTGGACTTTAATGAAACCGCCCAGCTTATTACCGACGGTATCGTAGGTGAGGACATCACCTGGTCGGCGCCTACGCTGACTTCCCCATCGGGATCCACCAGCGGCATGTTTGACGACATGATCTATTCCGGAGGCAGCGGAAGCGCTTCGGAAGAGAATCCCCTGATTTTGCAGTTTACGCCGAGTAAGCCCACCGCAGTCACGCGGTATGATATCTCGGCCCGCGCCGGCAGCAATGCCCCCGGCAACTGGACGTTTGAAGGGTCTCAGGACGGGGAAAATTGGGACGTGCTGGATACCGTAGAGGGCAATACCTTTGATACATACCGGTCCAACGGCAGTTGGGCCACACTGGACTTCCCCATTGACAACCAGACAGTTTATTCCTATTACCGGTTGAGGATCACCGGATCGGCCACTGGAAGCGGTTATCTCAACGTGGCGGAGGTAGACTTCTTTGAATCGTCGAAATACGGAGATTATGTCAACCTCAAATACTCCCCCTTTGTCAGCCGCTGGACAAGCGAAGGCGCCGGGGAACAGTGGGTGTACGTGGACTTAGGGGCCGAGAGCACCTTTGATGAGCTGCGTCTCACCTGGAGCGAGGAAAATTACGCCACCAAGTATCAGATTCAGGTGTCCGACGACGCGGAGAATTGGAAAACCGTTGCAAACGTCAAGAATCAGAAGGGCGGCGCCGTTTCCAACAAGATTCCCACCAAGACGGCTCGTTATGTTCGCGTGCTGATGGAAGAAAGCGCGGGGGACAAGTATAGCCTCCAGGAGATGGAGGTCATCGGGACCAACGATCTCTCCTATACCATCGATCCCATGCCGGGCGAGAGCGAGGACGGAACCCAGCCCCTCACCGGAGGCAACTGGAAAGTGGAGCGGGAAAGTGCCATTGGGGACGTCAACGGAGAAGAAGTGGCGTCGGCTTCCTATGACGATTCCACATGGCTGCCGGCCGTAGTACCCGGCACGGTTTTGACCTCTTATCTGGAAGCGGGAGCCGTTCCGGACACCAATGTCAGCGACAATCAGTTGGCGGTATCCGACTCCTATTTCCGGTCCAACTTCTGGTACCGCAACAATTTTGTAGTGCCAAAGGAAAAACAGGGACAAAAGGTCCTGTTAAACTTCGATGCCGTCAGCTGGAAGGCGGTTGTGTACTTCAACGGCCAGGAACTGGGCGAAATCAACGGCGCCTATACCCGCGGACAATTTGACGTAACCGATCTTGTCAACTACGGGGAAAAGAACTACTTGGCCGTGCGCATCATCGCACCGGAGCATCCTGGACTGACCACCTGTCAGGATGCCGATACCACCAACACCAACGGCGGTATGCTGGGAGCCGACAACCCCTCCATCCACGCATCGGTGGGATGGGACTGGGTACCCACCATCCGCGGCCGCAACATCGGCCTTTACGATGATGTCTTCCTCAGCTATCGGGAAGGGGACATCCACCTGACCGATCCGTGGATTGAAACGGTGTTCGACAAAGACGACGAGGGCAATGTAGACTTGTCCAAGGCCCACCTGACGGTACGGACCGAAGTCACCAATCCCACCGACTCCGAAAAGACAGCCACCGTCCAAGGAACCATCCAGCCCGGCAACATCGACTTCTCCCAGGGCAATATCACCTTGGCGGCCGGGGAGACCAAGGAAGTCGCCATCCAGGTGGATGTGGATGAGCCACAGGTCTGGTGGCCCAATACCTACGGCGATCAGCCGCTTTACACCTGTGAAATCCAGTCGGCAACCGGATCGTCCTGGTGGCCCACTATTGAAGATACCCAGACCTTCCAGTTTGGCATCCGTCAGCTGGAATTCACGCGCACAGGCGAGCAGGGAAGCGGATGGGGCTCCTCCAACAGCTCGGCCCTGAACCTGTACTGCAACGGCGTGCGCATCTTCCTCAAGGGCGGCAACTGGGGCATGGACGATTCCAACCTGGCGGCCGATGCGGAAGATTACGACACCAAGGTCCGCCTCCACGCCGAGGCCAATTTTACCATGATCCGCAACTGGGTGGGTCAGACCTGGAAAGAGGAATTCTACGATGCCTGCGACAAATACGGCATCCTGATCTGGGACGATTTCTGGCTTGCCAACCCCTCCGACGGCCCCGATCCTGTGGATCGCGAGATGTTCTTTGACAACGCCACCGATAAGATCAAGAGAAATCGGAAGCATCCCAGCGAAGCCATCTACTGCGCCCGCAATGAAGGCATCCCGCCTGCCGATATCCAGGAATTCCTGACCAGCACCGTCGCCGGCAAAGCCAACATCGGCAACGACGGCGTGGAAGAGGTGGGCTCCTTGGACGGCAGCCGTTATTACGTCAAGGCCTCCAACAAAGAGGACTTCGGCATCAACGGCGAGGGTCCCTATACCGTCCAGACTCCGCGCAACTATTTCTCCAGCAGCAATGCCGGCGCCAATCCTCAGCTGCACACCGAGCGCGGCATGCCCAATTTCCCGGCCTATGAAAGCATCTCCAAGATGTTGGGCGAGGATCATCAATGGCCCATGGACGATGTGTGGGGCATCCACGACTTTGCCAACAGCGGCGCCCAGAACGCCCGCCAGTTTAAGAGCTTTATGTACGCCTACGAAGCCGAGGAAAATATCGATAACTTAAAGGATTTCTCCCGCATCGCTCAGATGGTCAACTACGAAGGCCATAAAGCCATGTTTGAATCCTTTGCCGAGGACAATTCCAGCGGCCTCCTGATGTGGATGAGCCAGTCGGCCTGGCCGTCGACAGTATGGCAGATCTACGACTATTACTACGACACCAATGCCGGATACTACGCGTTAAAGACAGCCAGCCAACCTCTCAACATCATCTGGAACCCGACTCAGGAATCGGCACAAAACGAGACGGTCGGCCCCATGTACAATCCCAATCCCAACACCATCTCCATCACCAACGACACCGGGAAGGAATACACCGATCTGACCGCCCGCATACGCATTTACGACATGAACGGCAACCTGCTCAGCACCCAGGAGGAGACGGCTGAAACCATAGCGGTAGACGAAGTGAAGCCTATGTTTGCCGTGGAATGGCCCACAGGAGAGGACGTCACACCCATTAAGTTCATGCAGTGTGAGATCGTGGATGCCGACGGCAGCATCCTGGCCAGCAATTTCTATTGGGAGAACACCGAATCCTACCGGGACTACCAGGCCATGAGTACCTTGGAACAGGCCCAGCTGGATGGACAGGTCCTGTCGGTCGATACCGAGGGCGATGTTTACCGTTACACCATTCAGGTGAGCAACAACACCGAGATTCCCGCCGTCATGACCCGCGTCAAGACCATGCAGCCCGACGGGACGGAATTGGTGCTCCCCACCTACTATTCCGACAACTATTTTGCCCTGATGCCCGGCCAAACCAAGGAGATCTCCGTGGAGTTCGACAAAGATAAACTCCAAGGGGAAGCGCCCATCTTCAAGATGGAAGGCTTCAATACCGCCGAAGCCCAAATCGAAGCAAAGGAAGAATTCGAGATCACGGTAGAGACCGATAAAGATTCCTATCTCACCAATGAGAGCATCATCATGACCATCGTGACTCCCGACGATGTGGATCGCGTGGGCCTGAAGAACGAGAGAGGAAAATATCTGGGGATCCAGAAGATGGCTGTCCGAGTGGAGCCTGGACGCCGGATCTGGACCGTCACTACCAGCGTGGGTACGGCCGGCGACAACCGTCAGATCAGCGTTGTGGTGCACACCGCCGACGGATGGAGCGATCCAGTAGCCACCGCTACAATTGATGTAAGCATCGCGCCGCCGGAGGTAGAACCCAAGCTGCTAGAGGTATCGGCTGACAAATACAATGCAGGGGTCAATGAAGACATCATTGTCACTGTGGAAACCACCACCAGTGTGGAAAAGATAAGCCTTCAAAATGAACGGGGCAAAGGCTTTGGATGCACGGTCCTAAGCAAAGAGGATCGCGGGGACGTCCGCACTTGGAAGATCAAGTTCTGCATTGGCACAGCCGGAAACCGTCAGGTAACGGTGCTCGGAAAATGGGAAGGAGGCCTCTTGGAGGATACCCTCCCGCTCAACTTTGTCATCCGGTAAGGAGGCATTGCTTATTTTACTGAGGTAGAATAGAAATTTTAAGGAGGCCTTTTACAGCGCCCTGCCGCATTCCGGAGATGCGGCAGGGCGTCTTTTCTGGAGGCTTTGAGGGAGAAATTCAGGAAACCCGGTTGAATCTGGGAAGGGGATGGGCTATAATAAATTTATGCGGCGGCGAGTTCTCAGGGCTCGACGTCTGTTTTGTTTCAGAAGGAAAACCGACTCTTTTGCTTTTGGTATAGAAAGGAATGACCCAATGAATCGTTGGATCACAAAGACAGCTATTGTGCTGGCGGTATGCCTCAGCTTCAGCGGATGCAGCATGCTGGAGGACGGAGCATCCAGCAGCGCAGAGAGCAGCCAAGTATCGTCCGTCTCGTCTCAGCCGGAAGAACAGGAGGGTGTGATCAAGCAGTCGGTGCTCAAGATCAGTTATGACAGCGGCGATTCTCTCAATCCCTACACCGCCCAAAACCGGCTCAATCTGGATTTGTCCACCTTGCTTTATTCCTCTCTGGTCCGGCTGGATGCCTCTTTGAATCCCAGCTATGATCTGGCGTCGGATATTCAATTGGACGGTACACAGTGCATCGTCACCCTGCGGGAGGCCCTGTTTTCCGATGGATCGACGGTAACGGCCGAAGATGTGGTGGCTTCGATGCAGCTGGCCATGGAAAGTACTACCTACAGCGGGCGGTTTCAAAACGTGGACTCGGTACAAGCACAAGACGGCAATGTGGCAATTCATCTGAAGAGCGCCGATCCGTACTTTGTCAGCACGCTGGATTTTCCCATCATCAAGCAGGGGACAGAGGAATCCCCGGTGGGAAGCGGCAGATATGTGTATGAAAAGGACAGCGCATCGGCAAAGCTGACGGCCAATCCCAACTACTACGGCGGGGAGATGTCGCTGAGCACTATTGAACTCGTCCATATGGCCGATCAGGAGGCCATCCAACACGCGTTGGAGATTAATATGCTGAGCTTTTACGTCACCGATCTTTCAGACGGCTCCACTCCAGGGCGTTTTGCGGCCGCAACCCAGCAGCTCCAGCTCCCCAATCTGGTGTATGCCGCTATTTCGCCCAAGCTGGATTCCACCGAGACGTCTGCCATAAAACGCGCTATCTCCCTGGCCGTCGATAGGGAACAGATGGCGCTGCAAGCCTATTCCAGCTATGCCGCAGCAGCTACGACACCCTTTATGCCGGGATGGACGGGCATCCAGGAGGTGGAGGGCTGGAGTAGTACCGCCGACACCAAAACCGCACAGGAGCTGCTCAATGCAGAAGGGTATCAGAGGGAGGAGGCAACTTCCCCATTAACGAAGGACGGCAAGACGTTGACGGTGGAGATCCTGGTCAATGAGGAAAACACCGCCCGTGTACAGATTGCCCAATTGATGGCCCAGTCCTTGAATGATCTGGGCATGAGCGCGTCGGTCAACTCCTTGCCCTTTGACCAGTACCAGACAGCCATTGAACGCGGCAAATACGACCTTTACATCGGTGAGATGAAACTCTCCCCCAACATGGATTTATCCGCTTTGGTGGAGGGGGATGCCCAAGCAAAGGAACAGTTTGACACCCTGCGTTCCGGCGGCATTACCATGCAGCAATATGTGGATGGATTTGAGGAAAATCCGCCGTTTCTCCCGCTGTGTTACCGCAAGGGGATGATGGCCTATTCCCGCAACATCGGCGGCGTGGAGAACTCCTCTTACGCCGATCCCTTCCGTGGAATTGAGTCCTGGACTCTGGGAGGCAATTGAGGATCGGGATTTTTCCTAAAAATTGGGCAAACTTGTATAGAAGTAAGGAAAATGACTTGCTTTTTCTCTAGTCAATTTGTTAAAATAAAAGAGTAAAACCATTTGCCCTATTCCGTGAAGCGGAGGGGATTGAAATGAATTGTAACCTCCAATCCCGCATCGGATAGCCGACTCCGTCTATTTTGCCGGGATAAGGCATGTTTGAACCATTGCTGTAATAGTTAATAGAGGAGGCATTTCATGATCAAGCTGGAAAATGCGTGGGGGACGATTTCCATCTCTCAAAGGTATTTTACCAAGCTGGTGGCCCATGTGGTATCCTCCTGCTATGGCGTGGCCGATTTAGAGGCCAGAAGTCCGGCGCAGGAGCTTAAGACCTTTGTGGGCGGCAGCGTGCCGGATAAAGGAATCCGCGTGTGGTCGGATCATGAGGGCCTGTTTGTGGATGTGCATATTGCCGTGACCTATGGGGTCAATATCGCAGCCATCAGTCAGAGCATTGTGGAAAAGGTAGGCTATGAGGTGGAACGAGCCGCAGGTCTGCCGGTGAAGAAGGTCCATGTGTATGTGGATAAATTGGTCAAAGCGTCTCAGGATGCCTCAGGGCTTGATTGAAGGAATTAAGGTACCGATGAGCATCGGTGAAGGACGGCCTTGTTTTCGGACGAGGCCTGCGATATGAGGAGGGAGTTCTCTAAGTGATTACAGGTGCACAGTTGCGGGACGCGTACATCTCGGCGTCCAACTTGATTGGCAATGAAAAGCAGAAGGTGGATGAACTGAATATTTTCCCTGTTCCCGATGGGGATACAGGTACCAATATGTCTATGACCATCGCTTCGGCGGCCCGGGAGGTATCCCGATTTGAGGACGGCGGTATCGGCCAGTGCGCCAGTATAGCAGCATCGGCATTGCTGCGCGGCGCCCGAGGAAATTCCGGCGTTATTTTGTCTCTTTTATTCCGCGGCTTTGCCAAGGGACTTAAGGATGTCACAGAGGCGGGCGGACAGCAGCTGGCCGATGCCTTGGCCATTGGGGTGGAGGCGGCTTATGGAGCCGTCATGAAGCCCACGGAAGGCACCATCCTGACGGTGGCCCGAGTGGCGGCGGAAGAAGGAAAGAGCGCCGCCGTCAAGGGGGCATCGGCGGTAGAGGTGTGGGAAGCTATGTGCGAGGGCGCCCATCGGGCGCTGGCAGCCACTCCGGAGCTTCTCCCTGTGTTAAAGAAGGCGGGCGTGGTGGATGCCGGCGGCAAGGGACTGACCTTGATTTTAGAGGGCATGCTGTCGGTGTTCCAAAAGGGGATCGTCATCCCATCGGAGAACGTGGAAGAGCAGCAGCCGGAAGTATCGGTCAAACGTGCTGTAGCTGAATGGGAAGGCGAGATCACCTTCACTTACTGCACGGAATTCATCGTGGGCCGCGGGGATCAAAAGGCAGAAGAAGACGCTAAGAATCTGAGGGCTTATTTGGAATCCATCGGCGACTGTGTGGTTGTGGTGGACGACGATGAGATCATTAAGGTACACGTCCACACCGATGGACCGGGCAATGCGTTACAGGAGGGCCTGAAATACGGCCAGCTGCTCACGGTGAAAATTGAGAATATGCGGGAACAAAAGCGCCGTGCCGAGGAAGAAGCTGCGGCAGCAAAACCTGAAAAACAAAGGCTGGAGCGTGCAGAGCCGGAGAATGACGTGGGATTTGTAGCGGTATCGGCAGGGGAAGGAATCAACGGGCTTTTCCGCGATTTGGGATGCGATCAGATTGTCAGCGGCGGCCAGACCATGAATCCTTCCACAGAAGATATCTTGGAAGCGGTCCAGGCGGTGCCGGCTAAGACGGTGTACGTCCTGCCCAACAATAAGAACATCATTATGGCGGCCGAACAGTCGGTGGAATTGGCCGACCGGAAGGTAGTGGTGGTGCCTACCCGTACCATTCCGCAGGGCCTTTCGGCTATGCTGAGTTTTGATCCCGACCGTCCGCAAGAGGAGAATCTGCTGGATATGGTGCGGGCAGCCGAACATGTATCCACCGGCCAGGTCACTTTTGCCGCCCGTGATTCGGAATACGACGGCCATCGGATCAAAGAAGGGGAGATCATCGCCCTCAACAACGGCAAATTGACCTTCTCGGAAAAGACACCTGTGAAAGCCGTCACAAAGCTTGCGAAGACCATGATTAAGAAGGATTCCAGCTTTGTCACCATCATCTATGGGGAAGGCATCACCGATGAAGAGGCCGAAGAAGCACGCAGTGTCATTGCATCCAAGGCGGGTGATAACGTAGAAGTCACCATGGTAAACGGCGGCCAACCCATTTATTATTTTATTCTGTCGGTGGAATAAGCGTCTGGTAGCACTTTGATAGGGGGGAGGTTCCCAGGCTGTGGCGATACAGCTTGAGGGCTTCCCCTTTTTTAACGGAGTCCTGGAAAGGAGGGGAATCAGAATGGAGAAAAAGGAAACCCGTTCCATCCGTACACTCAAGGGGGTGGGAGAACAGCGGGCGGCAAAATACGCGAAGCTGGGTATTGAGACAGTGGAGGATTTGCTTCATCACTATCCCCGCAGCTATGAGGACTGGAGTGTTCTGACCCCTCTGGCCGAAGCGGTATCTGATACGGTATGCTGTATCCAAGCCGAAGCAATGTCAGCTCCGGCAGCTCATTATATCCGCAAGGGCATGACGCTCTACCAATTCATGGCAGTGGATGGGGCGGCTAAAATGAAGGTCACCATCTTTAACAACCGATTTGCCGCCGACCGCATCCGGGCGGGACATAACTATCTTTTTTACGGCAAAGTCACCGTCCGGGGCAGGACGAGGGAGATGAGCTCCCCTGAGATCCAGCCTGCTGAGATGGGGGCCAGTATCCGCCCGGTCTATCCACAGACCGAGGGTCTCTCCAGCCGCATGATTGAGACGGCGGTACGTCAGGCGTTCTACGTGTGGGAGGATGGCCTTTCCGACCCCTTGCCGGAGGCTTTGCGTCAAGAGTACGCATTGTGCCACCTCCGCTATGCCATAAGAAACGTTCATTTTCCAAAATCACATGAGACGTTGGCTGTAGCACGTCGGAGATTGGTGTTTGAGGAGCTACTGGTTCTGCAGCTGGGTATGGCCATGCTGCGCAGTCGGGGGCGGAATGGACAGGCGCCGAAATTGAATGTGGATAAAAGCAAAGAGTTCTTTTCCATGCTCCCCTTTGCACCTACCGATGCCCAACGCCGGGCGGTATCCGAGGCCGTAGAGGACATGCGAACCGGCATCCCCATGAGCCGGCTGCTGCAAGGGGATGTGGGATCGGGTAAGACGGCAGTGGCAGCCGCGTTGTGTCACACAGCGGCCGCCAATGGTTGGCAGAGTGCGCTGATGGCGCCTACCGGGATCTTGGCCGAACAACATTATCAGTCTCTGCGGGAATTGCTGGAACCCGCCGGCGTTCGAGTGGCTTTGCTGACAGGCTCCACCACCGCCGCCCAGAAGCGGGATATCCTGGAGCAACTGAAGGAGGGAACCATCCAATTGGCAGTGGGGACTCATGCCCTGCTGCAAGAATCGGTGGTGTTTCAAAATCTGGGATTGGTCATCACCGATGAGCAGCACCGCTTTGGTGTAGAACAACGTGCAGCGCTTGCATCAAAGGGCCAAAATACCCATGTCTACGTCATGTCGGCCACCCCGATCCCCCGGACGTTGGCCTTGATGATCTACGGGGACCTGGACATCTCGGTTCTGGATGAGCTTCCCCCCGGCCGCAAACCGGTGGCCACCTATGCCATTGATTCGAAAAAACGGATGCGGGCGCTGGGATTTGTCAAAAAGCATCTGGACGAAGGATACCAGGCCTACATCGTGTGCCCTTTGGTGGAGGAGGGGGAGGGGGATCTCAAAGCTGCCCAGCAGTATGCCCGATCTCTGGAGCAGGGGCCGCTGCGGGACTACCAAATCGGATTGGTGCACGGGCGCATGAAGCCTTCGGAGAAGGATAAAGTCATGGCCGATTTCTCATCCGGGAAGGTACAATTGCTGGTATCCACTACTGTTATCGAAGTGGGAGTCAACGTCCCCAACGCTGTGATTATGGTGGTGGAGAACGCCGAACGGTTTGGCCTCTCCCAGCTGCACCAGCTGCGGGGACGAGTGGGGCGTGGAAATGTACAGTCCCATTGCATTTTGATTTCCGATGCCCAGAACGAACAAGCCAAACGCCGCATGTGGATCATGAGCCATCTGAGCGACGGATTTCAAATTGCCGAGGAGGATTTAAAGCTGCGAGGACCCGGCGACTTCTTTGGACAGCGTCAGCACGGCCTTCCAGCCTTAAAGATTGCCGACATGGCGTCCGATATGGCGGTGTTGCGGGAGGCCCAGGAGGCCGCTCACGCCATTCTCAAAGACGATCCCAATCTAGAGGCTTCTCAATATGAAGGGCTCCGCCGGGAGGTAGAAGGGCTGTTCGCCCAGGTGGGGGAACAAGGGTTAAATTAGAAAAGATAAGGCCGAAGGACATGTGAAATGCGTCCTTCGGCCTTTTTCATAGGAAATAAAATAACGTCTAACGTCACTGATGGATTTTTGCGCCGTTGTGGATGGAGAAGGCGATGTTGGTGGCATGATCGGCCACCCGTTCCAAATTGGTCAGCAGATCCAAAAAGACAGCGCCCTGTTCAGGAGTACACTTGCGTTTGGTCAGGCGCTTGATATGATTGTTGCGGAACGCTTCATTGCAGCGGTCGATGTCCTCTTCCGAACGGGTGATGGTCTGAGCCAGAGATTCGTCGTACACCCGGGATCGGAACATGTGCAGCGCCTCGTCCAACAGGACTTCCACCCGCAAGGTCAGCTCTTTGATTTCCTTGGCGGCGGTGTCGGAGAACTTGACTTTGCGGCTGTACATTTCATCGGCTGCATCCACGATATTTTCCGCATGATCGCCGATGCGTTCAAAGTCGTTGACCGTGTGGAACAAAGCGCCCACTGTAGCGCTGTCCGAAGCGGTTAATTCCAAAGCGCTGATCTGGATGAGGTAGGCGGTGATTTCTTTGTTGAGATAATCCAGCACCTGCTCATTGGCCATGATGCGTTCCTTGAGCTCTGGGGAGGGCTGGTTGAAGTATTCCAGGGAATCGTGGAAATTCTGGCGGCTGAGCACTGCCATGCGTTCGGTCTCCTTGATGACCTGCCCCACGGCGATGGGAGGGGTCTTGAGGATGCGGCGGTCCAGGTACTGCACCTGCATGGGCTCGATTTCCTTTTTGTCCTTGCCGGGCACCAAAGCGGTAGCCATACGGACCAGCAGGGGAGATGCCGGCAACAGCACCAAGGTGGTGACAATGTTAAAGATAATGTGGGCATTGGCGATCTGCTGTGCCGCGTTGCCGGGGCTTAAAGATTCCACCATATTGACAAACCCGATGCCGGGGATGAGAACGATGGGGATAAACAGCAGTGTGCCGATGACATTAAAGAGCAGATGCAAAATAGCGGCACGGCGAGCTGTCTTGTTGGCGCCGATGGAAGAGATCAGAGCGGTGACGCAGGTGCCGATATTCTGGCCGCACAGCACGAAGATCGCGCCGTCCAACCCGATAAGGCCCTGCATAGCCAAAGCCTGCAAAATCCCCACCGAGGCCGAGGAACTCTGGATAATGGCGGTAAACAAAGCGCCCACCAGGATGCCGATAAGAGGGTTTTTAAAGGAAGTCAGGAGATTGACAAATTCCGGCACCTGCTGAAGGGGTTCCATAGCGGTGCTCATGGTGGTCAAGCCCAAGAACAGGATGCCCAGTCCGCCCACCACCTGGCCAATATGGCTCAAGGTGGACTTTTTGCTGAACATGATGAAAATAACGCCCACAAAAATAAACAGAGGGGCAAAGTCAGTAAAGGCGAAACCGCCGATGCGGAAGGCAATGATCTGGGAAGTGACGGTGGTACCGATATTGGCGCCCATGATGACGCCGGCGGCTTGGCTCAAGGTCATGAGGCCGGCGTTGACGAAGCCGATGACCATGACGGTAGTGGCCGAGGAACTCTGGATAACAGCAGTGACGAGAAAACCCACCAGCACGCCCATAAGGCGATTAGTGGTCAGTGCGGACAGGAGTTTTTTCAGCTTGGAACCGGCGGCTAATTCAAGGCCATCGCCCATAAGGCGCATGCCGTAAAGGAAAAGCCCCAGGCCGCCCAACATCAGAAGAATGTCAGCCAAACCAAATTGCATTTCATTTCCCCCAAACATCTTTGTTTGCTTTTTACTTTCTTTTTACAAAAATCTTACCATTCTAAATTGTACACGATCCGACAACCCGTGACAAGGGAAAACTTGCAATTTTCTCAAGTGGATTTTTCATCTATCTTTCATCAGGATCCCAAAAGGAAAATGAGACAATTGTCCCCTATTAAGCATTGACAGAAAGGAAAGATTTTTCTATAATCAAATCTACAGATTTCCGACCGACCGGTCGGTCGGGATCCATTGGATGAATTGAGGTGCCTGTATGCTGTCAAAATTTAGTGTCAAAAAGCCATTTACTGTGGTGGTTGGGATTGTCATCGTGCTGATTTTGGGATTTGTGTCCTACAGCAAGATGACCATTGACCTGCTGCCCAGTATGAACATGCCATATGCCCTGGTGACCACCACCTATGCCGGGGCGTCGCCGGAGGAGGTGGAGATGTCTGTCACCGAGCCGGTGGAACAGGCCATGGCCTCGGTGGGCAACGTTAAAAACGTCAGTTCGGTGTCCAGCGAGAACTCCTCCATGGTCATCCTGGAATTTTCCCAGGATGCCAACATGGACACTGCCCTCATCGAGATGCGGGAGAGCTTGGACCTGATTTCCTCGTATCTGCCCGATGGAGTGGGTTCTCCTATTATTATGAAGATGAACCCGGACATGATGCCTGTTATGGCGGTATCGGCCTCCATGGAAGGGGAAGATATTTCTCATTCCTCCCAGACCATTGAGGAGAAGATCGTACCGGAGCTGGAAAGCGTCAGCGGCGTGGCATCGGTGAGCACCGAAGGGGCTTTGGAAAATATGGTGCAGGTCACCGTCAACAGCCAGAAGGTGGACGAGGTCAATGAGAGCATCCGGGAGGCCGTGGAGGCCGCCCAGAAGAAAATCATGGAAGAAGCCATGGCCCAGCAGGGGATAGGAGGGATGACTTTGCCGTCCGGAGGGGATTCCATGCCCTCTGCGGAACAGGGTACGTCCGACTCCATTCCCCAGGTGGACGTCACAGCCGATATGCTGGAGGGCATTTTGCAGGGGCAGAATTTCAGCATGCCCACCGGCAATGTGGAACAAGACGGCGTCAGCTATCTGGTGCGAACCGGGGACAAAATCGCCGACCTGGACGAATTGAAAAACCTGGTGGTCATGGACCTGTCCATCGACGGGATGGATCCCATCCGGCTGGAAGATGTGGCCGACGTCGTCACCACCGACAATTCTGCCGATCTTTTCACCAAAGTCAACGGCGAGGACGCCATTGTACTCATGATGCAAAAACAGCCGGAGTATTCCACTGCCGAGGTGGCTGAGAATATCCGGAATCAAATGGAGTCTTTGCAGCAGGAACACGAGGGCCTGCAAATGACCACCCTGATGGATCAGGGTATTTACGTCAACATGATGATCGATACCATTCTTCAAAATCTGATCATCGGCGGACTTCTGGCCATTTTAATCCTGTTGTTGTTCCTCAAGAGCATCAAGCCCACCTTTATTGTGGGACTTTCCATTGTCATCAGCGTCATCGGCGCTTTTGTGCTCATGTACTTCTGCGGCGTCACGCTCAATATCATCTCCATGAGCGGCCTCGCGTTGGGCGTGGGCATGTTGGTGGATAACTCCATTGTGGTCATCGAGAACATCTACCGCATGCGTGCCGACGGCAAAGGCGTCAAGGAGGCGGCCATCGACGGCGCCAAACAGGTGGCCGGCGCCATCACAGCCTCCACCATCACCACCATCGCCGTCTTTTTACCCATCGTCTTTACCGAAGGCATTACCCGGCAGATCTTTGCCGATATGGGTTTGACCATCGCTTTCTCACTGTTGGCCAGCCTGGCGGTGGCGCTGACGCTGGTTCCCATGGCTTCTTCGGTGATGCTCAGGAAACAGGTGGAGAAAAAGCACGGATTGTTTGACAAAATGGTGGGCGCCTATGAAAAGAGCCTGCGGTTCAGTCTGGGGCATCGATGGATCGTCATTGTGCTGGTGTTGGGATTATTCGGTGGTTCCATCGCAGCCGCCCTCAATATGGGCACGGAATTGTTCCCTGCAACCGATACCGGTGAAATCAGTGTGTCTGCCGGCATTCCAGACGACATGGATAACGACCAGATTCATCAGAACCTGGACGATTTGTCCAACACCCTGGCCGATATCCCAGAGGTGGAGACAGTGGGCGTGCTGTATACCAGCCAAAGCGGCGGCACCAGTATCCTGTCCATGATGGGCGGGGGCGGAGCTACCCTCTACGTCCAGCTCAGTGAGGACCGGAATCGGACGACCAATCAGATTACCCAGGATATCCGGGACAAAACGGCCGGCATTCCCTTGGAGATCGAAGTATCGGGTGAATCCATGGATATGAGCGCCATGACCGGGGGAAGTTTGTCGGTGGACGTCTATGCGGACGATATGGATACCCTGCGTCAGAGCGCCAGAGAAGTGGCCGATCTGCTGGGCGAAGTGGAAGGCGTAGTGGAAATCGACAACGGCTTGGGCAAGACCTCCCCGGAAAAACGCATTGTAGTGGACAAAGAAAAGAGTATGGCCCATGGCCTGACAGTGGCTCAAGTGTATAGCGCCGTCAGTGAATATGTGGCCACCGCCCGGTCTACCACTACCGTCGCTGACAACGGCATTGACTACGGCATCTACGTGGCGGATGATCGCAACACTCAGTTGACAGCCGATGAGTTGGGGGATATCGCTATTGAGACCCCCACTGGGGAAAGTGTCGCTGTATCCGATGTAGCCGACGTCGTAGACGCCGAAGGGCCCTCCTCCATCCGTCACGATAACCAGGAGCGCACCGTAGAGGTCAGCGCCTCTTTGGCCGATGGGTATAATGTGGGCAAGATCAACCAGGCGGTGCAGGAGAAACTGGATGGCCACACCTTCCCCCAAGGGGTAAGGGTAGACTTAGCCGGTCAAAATGAGATGATGCAATCGGCCTTCCAGGACCTGTTCCTCATGATGATTCTGGCTGTGGTGTTTATTTATCTCATCATGGTGGCTCAGTTCCAATCCCTGCTGTCCCCCTTCATCGTCATGTTCACCATCCCCTTGGGATTCACCGGCGGCATTGCAGCATTGCTCATAGCCGGTATGCCCATCAGCATTGTGGCGTTTGTGGGAATTATTATGCTGGCGGGTATTGTTGTTAACAACGGCATTGTGTTTGTGGACTATGTAAACCGTCTGCGTGCCGACGGAATGGATAAACGTGAGGCCCTGGTGACGGCTGGACGTCACCGTATCCGCCCCATTCTCATGACGGCCTTGACCACCATCATCGCCCTCTTGACAACTTGTCTGGACAGCAGTGCCAATGCCACCATGATGCAACCCATGGCCGTGACAGTGGTAGGCGGCCTGCTGTATGCTACCTTGTTGACCCTTTACTTTGTACCAGTGCTTTATGATTTGTTTGTCCGCAAGTCCAAAAAGAAAGAGGAGAAGGAAGGATAAAAACCATGGAACCCAAACGAAAGGCCATCTTAGAAGCCGCCCTCCGGATGCTGGATCGGGAACAAAATACCGCTGCCATCACCGTGGCGAGGATCGCTCAGGAGGCCGGGGTAGGCAAGGGAACGGTTTATGAATACTTCAGAAGCAAGGAAGAGATCCTTCTTCAATCGCTTTTTTACTATCTGGATCAGTTGTCCCAACAGTTGGAGGATCTGAATCTAGACGGAGGCTTCCGGGAGGGCTTTGATCAACTGATGGGATGTTTACAAAGATTGTCGGAACAATGCATCACCCTGGCGCGGTCGGTGGTATTAGGGAAAGCAGCTCAAGTGTGCCCATCCGATGTACCTGACGATTGGCAAGAACGCATCGGCCGGACCAACAAATTAGTGGTTGGTCAGTTTGATAACCTGGCAAAACAAGGTGTTCAAGAAGGAGCAATACCAGATTACTACCAGCGCATTGATTTGATCTACGCCTGTATGGGACTGATGACAGCTCTGGTGGATTACGGAAGCGGCCAAGGTAGTGTGTTACGTCAAGAAGGGCTGGAACAGAAACAGTTTTTAGACTTATGTCGTCGCCAATTTGTGCATGCATTGAGTTGCCCATAATAAAATAGGATCTATTTAAAATTAGGAAATTCCGGGGACTAAATCGAGTCTCCGGAATTTTTTGTTAAATCATTTATGTCATAAAACTTACCTTTGGAGATAAAAGCAGAAGCGGTGTGAAAGAGGGCACTATCCTCAAAAAAATGAGGAAAAGGGGTTGACAAACAGGGGAAATATGGGTATAATAAATATCGCTGTCCGATGCGGAATTGTGTAATGGTAGCACGGCAGACTCTGACTCTGTTTGTCTGGGTTCGAATCCTAGTTCCGCAGCCAGCATGAAAGCCTCCGTAATGTAGTGCGGAGGCTTTCATCACTTCGGGGTGTAGCTCAGTTTGGTAGAGCGCTTGGTTCGGGACCAAGAGGCCATGGGTTCAAGTCCCGTCACTCCGACCAATTTATGACAATCCGAACTCCATTGTCCAAATCGGTGAGGGGTTCGGATTTTTCATTTCTATCAGTAATACCCTAATCGAATCAAAAAAAGGATAAGGGCATAATAACTGTCCCTTATCCTTCTTTTATTTGGTTGCTAGATTTGATTTCTGTAATTAGTCCAGAACACAGAAACTAGTAACTTCACTAAAAACCAATATTTATTACTTTTATCAAGTGTTCCTGTAACCATTACCTCTTTATCGTCACGATAGGCATCACAAGCAAGCACGTGATTTGCAGGAGAAAGATGTAGAGTAATTGAACGCAACTGAATTACAACATTGCTTATCGGCTATAAACTGCTTTTTCCAATGCTTTTTATGATCCTTCAGATAAATAAAAAGGCACGGCCAACAGACCGTGCCTTTTCCCATATTGACTATTTAATACGAACGCTCGCTTCGGCCGAGACCCTGGATAATTCTCCATTGCCATTGACTGCATAGAAGGAGAAAATCCGATCTCCAGCTGTTCCGACCTCCATGGAGACGGTGAAAAGACGTTTTTCACCTTGCTCTTCGCAGCTTTCCACCCGGCAGGTGACGGCTTTTCCTCTTTCGTTCTTAACCACAATGCTTTCGGTATACTGATTTGTTTGGATCTCTACAGTAAACCGTTCGTTTACAGAAGCCTCTCTTGTCTGGACAGAAGCTTCATAAATCACTGCTTCCGGGACTTCAGGACGAACTACCTGGACGGAGAAATCAGCCAGTGCCGTCCAGACGCCGCCTTTGCGGGCCATCACCTGGATGGTTCGATCACCTGGGGTTTCTACTGCAGTCTGGATGGTCCAAATTTTCTCGTGGTCCTGGATGATGCTCTTTACTTTGGTAAGCCCTAAAGCCCGGCCATTTTCGTTGAAGAGAGTGATACCGTCGACCTCTTTCTCAGTCCGGATGGTTAAGGTAATGGTCTCTCCGGTGAGATAAGAATCTTTATCCGGGGTGACAATTTCCTCAGGTTCGGGGAGAGAATAGACCTCCATCTCACAGATTTGGAGGTGATAACTGTTGTTGTCGCTGGGCTTAGGACGCAGGCTGTCGGCACAAAGGCGGACATACCGGGCTTCCTGTGATGGGAAGGCAAAGGAAAGCGGACCGTATTCCGGCAGCGGATAGTCCTTGATATCATGTACGGTGCGCCATGTTGTACCGTCATCCGACAACTGGATCCGGAAGTCCACAGGGAATCCATAACTCAGCCATTTCTCCCCGTTCCATGAGCTGGAGGGATAGAATACCACATGGTTGACAGTTTGGACACTTCCCAAATCCACTTGCAGCCATTCAGCATGGTCCACAGAGGCCGATTGAGAACTACAATAACCTGCATATTCCCCTTCCTGAGGGCTGACGTTTTTCCGATCCCCATCGGTGGCGAACTGGAGTCCCCAACACCAATGAGGGCTTTCGTTGGTGGAAGAAGCTGACGGTTGTTTTCCAAGCGCTAGATTGGGATACATGGCTGTATCCAGTTGCTTATCAGCTTCTTGCAAGGATGTTATCATTTGATTTAAAGCAGAATCATCAGCAGAAAGATCCTCTACCATCTGTTTTGCCTCGGCGAGGACCGATTGATACGATTGCCAGGCATCCGGGAGATAATATCCCTCCAGGCGCATTTTCTGGCATTCGACGATGAGCTGACGCAATTGGATGCGGCTTTCGCTGCCAACCATGGCGGATAAGAATTCCCGGAGATTCTGTGCCGCTTCATTTACCTGTTGCTGGGAAGCGGAAGAGTCCTCCAAAACGCCTTTGGCCGATGCCACTTGAGCCTCCAACTGTTCTTTTGCCGACTCGTACAGCGGATCTTCCAGATAATCCTCTGCTTCCGCTACGATTTCCTCCAAGGCCAGACGATAAACTGAAATGAGATCGGTAGCGGTCTTAAATTCATAGGTGCCGGAGCCGACGGTGACACAGACTTGACCATCCTGAGCTTCCACCGAGCGGACCCCCTCCATATCGGTGGAGATCGGGGAGTCTCCAAGGATGACGTTTTCTTTGTCAGCGGTGGGGAAGAGGACAGCAGCCGTGGATCCGAAGGGAACGGTCACCTGCATGGAAGCAGTGCCGTCGTCATTGCGCTGCCAGGAGGAAGCGAGTTCTCCCCGCACGGTTTGTACGGTTGCGCTCACATCTTCCAGATCCCCGATGATTTCAGGGGAAATGGTAAAGGTCTGGTATCCGTTATCCACATCCTGAATGCCTGCCAGATGAGAATAGAACCATTCCTCGTAGGTTCCCAGGAAGTAGTGGTCAAAGGAACGGGTTGTGGCTTCCCACATCTCCCAGGTGGACTTGGAATCGGATTGCAGCCAGTAGCCCCAGCTGGGATAGGTGGTCTGGGTGGCGATGCGGTAGGCGATGTCCTCGTACCCATAATCACACAGGATGGGTAAGATATAGCGGGTGCCGACGCAACCGGTATCCAAATGATACTCTTTGTCGATGATGTCTTCCACCAAATGGGTCAAGACGCTTTCCACTCGATCCTCCGGCACCAAACCAAAGGCCAAGGGGACGAGATTGGACGTCTGGCGGTACTTGGTACGGTTGCCGATCTGTGTCCAGACAGTGGTCTCGTAGATGCCGGCCTGCTCGTTGTAGAACTTTTCATTGAAAGCTTGATAGATGTTTTCCATAGCCGAACGGTACTCGGCAGCATCATCTGTTTTGCCCAGATCATCGGCAAATTCCGCCATGGCTTCCAGCATGCCGTAGACAAAGGCCGTTCCCACGATGCCGGAACCTTCCGAACTATGTTCATCGTAATTCACATTGGGGTTGTTGCCGCCGATGGGGGAGACCCAGTCGGCCAAAGGATCGTCATCCCGCCAGACCCAATTGTTCTGGCTTACCTCTTGGATATCGCGCAGGGCAAATTGACGCATGGCGTCATACTGTTCCTCTGTATAGGCGCCTGTGCCAAAATAGCGTTCCAGATCCTGTACGCCGTAGACGAAAATGGTGTTCCAGACGGCCGCATTGGAAATGCCCCAGTTGGCGGTGGGGACCATTTGCGGGACAAGACCATATTGTTCCTGGCAATCCTCCATGACCTCAATCCATCCTGGGAGGGTGGCAGGCATATCAAAGGTAAACATCATAGAGCCGAGCGAGACGTTGGCGTCTCCCAGCCAGCCGTTTTTCTCCAGCATGGGATCGCAGTGCTCGCCTTGGAAGTTGTCGGTCATAGCCACGCGCATGCTCTGGTGCAGGCGGTTGAACATCTCATTGGAGCTCTCGAATTCCGAGATGACCTCCACATCATTGGACACGCGGTAGATCACCACATCGTCTTTGGTGAGTTCTCCATCGTAGCCGTCGATCTGGACATACTCAAATCCTTTGTAGCTGAATTTGGGCTCATAGGATTCAGGGGCATTGCCGGAGGCATAGTAGATATCCTGCTGGAAATAGGCATGGGGATACCAACTGCTTAATTCGCCGTCGTCGCCGCCGTACTTGTGGACCGATCCATCCTCATCCAGCTTTTGGCCGTAGGTGATGGTGATTTTATCGCCTGCGTCTTGCTGGATGTTCTTGAGAAGGATCCATCCGGAGACCATTTCAGGACTTTCGATCCGGTAAGAACCTTCCCCTAGCTTGACGATTTCCTCCGGTTCGAAGGAGGCGACTTTGCTTACGGGAGCTTTCATTTGGGCTTCCAGGGTTCCCGAAGGCGTCTTGGCCACGGAGGCCGACTGCCAGGAGCTGTCGTCATAACCAGCGGAGGCATACCCAGTCATTTCCTTGCGGGCGTCGTAGACGTCCCCGTAGTACATACTGTTGGAGGCAATGGGGCCGTCGTTGGTGGAGGCCCAGGAGGGATCCGAAACAATGGTTTCGGAAGTGTTGTCCTGATACCGGATGTCCAGCCGGAACATCAATTTGGGATCGTCCCGCCATGCCGCGGTTCCCCAGTTCCAAACGCCGCCGATTTCGTTGTAGTAGCTGTTGCCCAGCTCCACGCCGATGGCGTTGCCGCCCTCTTGAAGCAGGGAGGTCACATCAAAGGTGCGGTACAGGACAGCTTGGTCATACTGTGTGATAAAGGGATTGAGGACGCTGTCATCCGGCGCCTTCTCATTGAGCTTCAGGTCAAAAAATCCCAGTCCGCAGATGTATGCATAAGCCTCTTTGACGGGCTTATCGATTTCAAAGTCTTTGCGCAGCAAAACAGCGGCGCGGGATCCAACCGCTTTGAGGGATACGCCGGTTCCCCAGGGGCTGGAACCAAAGGCGACCGCCTGATCGGGAGTGCCCCATGCGCTGTCGTCGTAGCCGATGTTTTGCCAGCCATCGGTGGCATGGGACGAAACCTTCCAAGTTTGGTCGGAGGAATGGGTATCCTGGCTGCCGTCGGAATAGGTGATCCGGATGTTGGCGATCATGCCGGCGTAACCGACAGTGGCGTTGGTGGCACGGACGGCCACCACATTTTCTCCAGGGACAAGTCCGTCGACTTGGTTATAAAAACTGCCGTCCGACCAGAGGTCGATGGAGCCCACTTCCTTGCCGTTGAGATAAATGGTGGCATTGTCGTCCACTGTGTAGGCCAGTTCAAACCGTTCCACCGATTTCCCCTCCGGGATGGCAAACGAGAACCGGAAATACTGGGTTCCCGCCGCCGCACCTTCGAAGGGATCACTTCCCCTGTTCCAAATCCAATTGGCGCCGGTCAGGCCCACGTCACACTGCTCTTGAGGGAAGCCGATCCATTGCCCTTCCCAGTTTCCATCCAGGATGCCGGTGGAGAAACGGTGTACTTCACTGGAGGCTTGTCCGCCCCGATGGCTCCATACCGTGACCTTCCAGAAATAGGTGGTCCGGCTGTTCAACGCGGGGCCGCTGTAGGCGATGTCGACGGTATCTTCGCCGGCGATTTTGCCGGAGTCCCAGACGGTACCCTTCCCCTGGGCGGCATCCTCTTCGTCGGTTGCAAGCACAATCTGGTAAGAATCCTGCTTATCGTCTTTGGCGCTTCCTGAGACAACCCAGCTAAAGACGGGATCCTTATCAATTCCCAACGGATCGGTCAAGGAACAAACCTTTAGGTTGTTCACTTGGATCTCAGCAATGGCTCCATTGGCCGATGCACCCAGGTTTGCCCACGGGGTGACAGCCAGGGGGACGAGCAATACGATGGACAGCAAGATTCCCAAAGCCTGTTTCCACCACTTCATTTGTTCCACTCCTTTTGACTTTTCTTTTTCATAAAAGCAGATGATATGGACGGGTCACATCATTGCGTTTTAGCTTAGTAGTACAAGAAAATGCCTTTTATAACCTATTGTAAATTACAAATCGGATATGTCAATATAATTTCTGCCTAAATAGAAACAAAATTATATTTTATATATCAAAAAAGCACAATGTAGTCCAAAACGCATATCAACTGAGATGGAGTGGATCTTGTTGTGAGGGAAAAATTAACGGAGCTTGCAGGTGATGTGGGATAAAAAGGAAGAATCATTTGCCGCATTTTGTGGGGATGGAACAGCCGCTGACGAATTGTGGAACAAGAGGGCCTGCCGTGACATATGCTAAGAATGAACCAAGCATGGATTGGAGGTTTTCACCGATGAACATTTACCGCTGTTCCGATCCGGAACAAAATCCCATTTCCCACTGGTTTTCCGAGCCCAACAACGCACCTGCTCTGGATGCCGTGATGAAGGAGATGATGCCGGATCACAAACAGGAGGAAGCCGAGACAGACGGCTTTTTCCCGTCCTTTTATCGTCCGTCCGGGATGATGTAATGCCAGAGAGGGGGATGGTTCTGTCCGGCATTTTGCGGAAAGAACGTCCGCCCTATTAGATTCAACATACCTGCCGCTTATCCTGAGCGGTCTGTAAAACCAGAGTATCCCAAAAACAAAAAGCATGGCCATCTCTTGGATGGTCATGCTTTTTGTTTTACAGCAGGAATTGTTACATTTAGTCGGCAAACAGGTCCGACAATTCACTTTGACAGATGAGACGGACGCCGCTTTTGTTCAGTACTTCGCACGCTTTTTCCGTGTCGGCCACCCGCACGATCATATAGGCCCGGTCCCTGCGGCGGGAGGTGAAAGCATAGGTGTATTCCAAATTAATATCGTTTTGGTCCAGCAGATCCAGAATGTGAACCAGACTGCCCGGCTGATCAGGGATCTCCACGGCCAGAACCGGCGTGATGGAGAAAATATATCCCGCTTCTTTCAGGACGCAGGCGGCCTTGTAAGAGTCATCCACGATGGTGCGCAGAACGCCGAAGTCCTGGGCATCGGCCATAGAGAGGGCGTGCATATTGATGTGGTTCTGATGGAGGAGGCGGGTAAATTCGGCCACTTGGCCAGGTTTATTCTCTATAAATACAGAGAGTTGCTTGGCTGTCATACCATTGGCTCCTTTCGATGGGTATTGTAATGAAGATAAGAAAGGGAATAAAATCAGTACAAATTTCGCTTGTCGATGATGCGTACGGCTTTGCCCTCGCTGCGGGCGATGCTCTTGGGGGCCACTAGCTTGACCACGGCATAGATGCCCAGCATAGCTTTGAGAGCATCCACCAATTCCTTTTCCCTTGCCGAGACTTGGGACAAGGCGTCGGAGAACATCTCCGGCGTCATCTCCACCTGGACCTCCAGGCGATCGCTGTTATTCTCACGGCTGACCACGATCTGGTAGTTGGCAGGATATCCCTGGTTGAGCAGCACCGTCTCGATCTGGGACGGGAAGACATTGACGCCCTTGACAATCAGCATATCGTCGCTGCGGCCCATGGGTTTGGACATTTTCACATGCGTGCGTCCGCAGGAACACTTCTCCCGGGTCAGGACGCACAGATCCCGTGTCCGATAGCGGATGAGGGGGAAGGCCTCCTTGGTGATGCTGGTGAACACCAATTCGCCTTTCTCGCCGTCGGGCAGCACCTCACCGGTGACAGGGTTGATGATCTCGGCGATGAAGTGGTCTTCATTGATGTGCATGCCGGTTTGTTCACAGCACTCAAAAGAGACGCCGGGGCCGGAAATTTCAGTCAGCCCATAGATATCATATGCTTTGATATTTAATTTTTTCTCAATATCCCGGCGCATTTCTTCCGTCCAGGCCTCGGCGCCGAAGATGCCGGCTTTGAGCTTGATCTGATCCTGAAGGCCGCGTTCGCAGATGGTTTCTCCTAAATAGGCGGCGTAAGAGGGCGTACAGCACAGGATGGTGGAGCCCAAGTCGCACATAAACTGGATCTGGCGGTCGGTGTTGCCCGAGGACATGGGAAGGGTTAAAGAGCCCACTTTATGGGAACCGCCGTTGAGGCCGGGGCCGCCGGTGAAAAGGCCGTAACCATAGCAGACGTGTACCACATCATCCTTGGTGCCGCCTGCGGCCACGATGGCGCGGGCACAGCAGTCGTCCCAGAGATCGATGTCATGCTGGGTGTAGAATGCCACGACACGGCGTCCGGTGGTGCCGCTGGTGGACTGGATGCGCACGCAGTCGTGAAGAGGAGCTGCCATGAGTCCGTAAGGATAAGCATCCCGCAGATCGCTTTTGGTGAGGAAGGGGAGCTTGTGGAGATCGTCCACCGAGCGGATATCGTCGGGTGTGACGCCCTTTTTATCCATCATATCCCGATAATAGGGCACATTTTTGTAGACCCGCTGCACTGTTTGCACGAGACGTTCATCCTGCCATGCACGGATCTGTTCCCGAGAGGCGCATTCGATCTCGGGCTGGTAATAGTTTGGCATGCGAAACAAACCCTTTCTTTTCTATTTTTCCACATCCACCGCCTATTTTGGAGGGTGTGTTTTGTACAGTCTAGACGACTTTTGGGAATATTATAGCATTTTTATTTGCAAAGAACAAGAAAGAACAAGCCGGCTTTTCGACTTTTTCCACAGCCGTCAAAATGCATCCCATCTGCCCGTCGATTTTCCTAAAAGCCGGCTTATGACTGCCGTATCTTTTCCCTGAGGCGCAGCAGAATCTCCCGACGTTCACCGGTGACGCGTTTGGATTCCAGGGATTTTTGGATAGACTTCTGATAAGTAAAACTGTCGAGACCGCAGTTTTCCCAAAAGGACAAAGTCTCCTCAGGAAAACGGATGTAACAGATAGAGATACACCAAGCCGCCGCCATTTTAACATAATAGCCCGGATGTTTAACACCGTTCACACAGGCAAATACCTTGTCCAAATAGAAGGGAGTAATGAAGTAGTCCAGCAGCATGACCAGAGCGAACCGTACGGAGAATTCCTCCTGGGAGGAGAGATGGGGAATAATGAAGTCCAGCAGGGGATCAGGCTGATGAGCAAGTGGTTTTAAACTGGCGCAAAAACTGTCGCATACCGACCAATTGTCGATCTTGGGCAAAAAGGATGAGATTAGATGAAAGGATTCAGAAAGATCGGTTTTAGCAGCGCCGATTACCATCCCTTGCAGCATGACCTCCTCAAAGAATTCATCGGAGGCCGAACTCAGATATTCCCGCCAATCGTCTTTGGCAATCTCCTTGGCCAGACGGCGCAGATGCGGCAAACGTACTCCCAGGAGCTTGACGTGATCGGGCAAAAGCTTGGCTGAAAAATCTCGATAGTCCGGTTCAGCAAGGGCCATCAGCTGTTCACGGATGGATTGGGGCATGAGAAAACCACTCCTTTCTATGATTCCCAAATAAAAAATCACGCCTTGAACAAAGCTCAAGGCGTGATTAAAATCCAGGTATCCACCTGGTGGTGATCCATCGGAGATTCGAACTCCGGACACCCTGATTAAAAGTCAGGTGCTCTGCCAGCTGAGCTAATGGATCATATTTTTGTCACCGATTGCGACTTAACTATTATACAGGAAACAAAACCATCTGTCAACAGGTTTCGGGGAAATCTTTCAAGATTTCCCCGATAAAAACGCAAACTCACTTACACACGGACACGTCGGATGGATTGACATCGTCCAGTCTTGTGATCCACTTCCATGACAATGCCTTCCATATGGCAAGGACCAGGGGCGTTTTCAAAATACACCGGTAGTTTTCCTTTCATCTTCTGGATAGAGATTTCCGGTTTAATGCCCAATACCGACCGGATAGGACCGGTCATCCCCAGATCGGTGATGTATCCCGTACCGCCCTCAAAGATGGTTTCATCCGCAGTTGGGATGTGCGTATGGGTTCCCCATAAGGCTGATATACGGCCGTCTAAGTAGTATCCCATGGCTTTTTTCTCAGCGGTGGCTTCGGCATGCATGTCCACCAGAACGATTTGGGCGCCGTCGGTTTGCTCCAACAGTTTGTCCATGCAGGCAAATGGACATCCTAAACTGTCCAGATATACAACCCCCATAATGTTGATGACGCAGACCCGAACATATCCCTTGTCCACAATGCACAGGCCGCGGCCGGGCGCTGAGTCAGGATAGTTGGCAGGGCGGATAAGAAACGGATTTTCATCCAGCACGTTGTAGATATCGCGGCGGCGGAAGACGTGATTGCCGGTGGTGATGACATCCACCCCGCTGGCAAAAATATGCTCGGCAGAGGAGGGGGAGATACCATTGCGGTCGGCGGAATTTTCACCGTTGGCGATCACAAGATCGATGTCCTGTTCCCGCTTGAACTGGGGGAGTACACGGCGCAGATGTTCGCATCCCACGCTTCCTACGATGTCCCCAATGGCTAATATTTTCATGAGCTCCTCCTTTGTCATTCATAGGACAAAACGGCGTATAGCCTTCCTGGCCATACGCCGTTTTTAAGATCAATCTTTCTCTATTTTGCGTACTCAATGGCACGGCTCTCGCGGATTAAGTGCACTTTAATCTGGCCAGGATAATCCAACTCATTTTCGATCTTCTTGACGATGTCCCGAGCGATGAGCACCATACGATCGTCGCCCACAATCTCGGGCTTGACCATAATGCGGATTTCGCGGCCGGCCTGGATAGCGTAAGAGCGCTCTACTCCGTCGAAGGAACAGGCGATTTCCTCCAGCTTTTCCAGACGCTTGATGTAATTTTCCAGATTCTCACGGCGTGCGCCGGGACGTGCAGCCGAGATAGCATCGGCTGCCTGTACAAGACAAGCGATAACGGTTTTTGCTTCCACATCGCCGTGATGGGCATGGATGGCGTGAATGACGGCTTCGCTCTCCTTATACCGGCGGGCGACCTCGACGCCCAGTTCAATATGAGAACCTTCCATTTCGTGATCCAACGCTTTGCCGATGTCGTGCAGCAAACCGGCACGGCGGGCCAATGTGGGATCCTCGCCCAATTCGGAGGCCATAATGCCTGCCAAATAGGCAACCTCCAGGGAATGCTTCAACACGTTTTGACCATAGCTGGTGCGGTAACGGAGACGGCCCAGCAATTTGACCAGTTCGATATGCATGCCGTGGACGCCGGTTTCAATGACGGCTCTTTCGCCCTCGGCTTTGATGGTGGCATCGATTTCACGTTTGGCCTTTTCCACCATTTCCTCAATGCGGGCGGGATGGATGCGTCCGTCTGCGATGAGACGTTCCAAAGCAATGCGGGCGGTCTCGCGGCGGATGGGATCAAAGCTGGAGAGGGTGATGGCCTCAGGGGTATCGTCGATGATGAGATCCACGCCGGTGAGGGTTTCCAGGGTACGGATGTTGCGCCCTTCGCGGCCGATGATGCGACCCTTCATCTCCTCATTGGGCAGGGTGACGACCGAAACGGTGGCCTCTGCCACGTGGTCAGCAGCGCAGCGCTGGATGGCCTGGGACACCAGTTCACGGGCCCGTTTGTCGGCCTCCTCCTTAGTCTGCTGCTCAATCTCCATGACCTTGACCGATTTTTCATGAATCAGCTCGTCCTCCAGAGCTTTGAGCAGATATTCCTTTGCCTGTTCCGTGGTGAAGCCGGAGATACGTTCCAGCATCTCGAATTGGCTTCGTTTGATGCCCTCTACTTCAGAAAGTCTTTCCTCGGCATCGTGAATTTTCTGATTTAATGTTTCGTCCTTTTTCTCCAGGTTTTCCATCTTGCGGTCCAAAGACTCTTCCTTTTGATGGATGCGTCGCTCCTGGCGCTGGACTTCGCTGCGCCGGTCACGGATTTCCTTATCCGCTTCGTTGCGCAGGCGATGGATTTCATCCTTAGCTTCCACTAAGGACTCCTTTTTTTTGGCTTCTGCATCTTTGATGGCTTCGCTTACGATTCTCTTGGCTTCCTCCTCAGCCGACCCCATAGTGGCCTCGGCAATCTTCTTTCTATGTGAAACGCCAAGCCTAAAGGCGATAGCTCCAAAAACGACAGCGCTGACAACCACAGCGACTACGATTAAAATGATTGCGGTTTGAAATGGCACGAATATCTACACCTCCTTTTTATGGCTTCCTATCATACAAAGCTGCTTTCCAGGCGGAAAGCAGGACAATGCACAATAATGAATCTAACCTATTTTATCTCTTTTGTGCATGTCATGTCAAGTTATTTTGCCAAGTAGGCAGGATTCGTCGCACTTGCACCATTTTTAGGAAACATTTCTGTATTCAGGCAATCAATTCCTAAAGTTTCAAAAAAGACGCACAAAGCAGTATATATGGAGAAAAAGAGCGAAATTCACCGGATGGGCCTCTTTTCAGAGCCGGGATAATTTGATATACTGAACATATAGAGTCCAGGATGGGAGGAGGATTTTGTGGTGAAAGAGGAAATATTAAACCTGCTGAAACAGCAGCATGGATGGATTTCTGGAGAAGTCATCAGCCAGCAGATGGGAATTACCCGTTCAGCGGTGTGGAAATGTATGAAAGCCCTTAAGGAGCAGGGATACCACATCGAATCGGTGACCAACAAAGGATACCGGTTGGTGTCGTCTCCCGATGTGTTGACGTGGGGGGAAATCCATCCTTTTTTGGAGACCCGTATGTTAGGACAGAAGATCTATACCTACGACCAGGTGGATTCCACCAATTTGGAGGCCCGCCGCATGGCCGAACGGGGGGCTCCCGACGGCAGTTTGTTTGTAGCCGAGACACAGAACCAAGGCCGGGGCCGGTTAGGGAGGTCCTGGATCGGCGAACCGGGCGGAGGTATCTGGATGAGCCTGTTGCTTCTTCCGCAGGTAAAGCCGTCTGATGTGTCCCAGATTACTCTGATCGCCGGTTTGGCAGTCTGTCTGGCAGTGCGGCAGTACAGCGGGCTTCCGGCGCTCATTAAATGGCCCAATGACGTGCTGATCCATGGGAAAAAAATCTGCGGTATCCTCACGGAAATGACGGCTGAAATCGACCGGGTTTCCTCCCTGGTGGTGGGGATCGGCATCAATGTGAATATCGACCAGTTCCCCGCCACATTGAAAGACACGGCCACGTCCCTCTCCATGGAAGCCGGAAAGCAGTTTGCCCGTGCACCGTTGGTGGCCAGCGTACTCAACGCTTTTGAGCGCCACTATTTCACCTTTTTGGAACAGGGCATTACCCATGAATTCCTAACCCAATATAAGCAATTGTGTGCCACGTTGGGCCGTCAAGTCAAAGTGGTGAAGCCGGGCTATGTTCAGGAGGGATTGGCATCGGACATCACGCTGGCCGGCGAATTGGTAGTGGATACCGGCCAAGGCCCCCTGGTGGTCAATGCAGGTGAAGTATCGGTCCGCGGTATTATGGGGTATCAATAAGAGCATCTAGAGGAGAAAGAGAAGGGGTAGATCATATGGATAACAATCAACCGATGAAATTTTGTAAACATTGCGGCGCACAGATTCCTCAGCAGGCGGTGATATGTACTTATTGCGGCGGCCAGGTGGAGAAGCTTGAAACAGAAGGGCCCAGTAATGTCATATACAACAGCAATCAGAATATCAATGCAAACGCCAATATGAACTATGGGATGGGCATTTATAGCCGTCCTCTTAATAAATGGGTAGCTTTTGTGCTTTGCCTGCTTTTGGGATACTTGGGCGTCCATAAATTCTACGAGGGGAAGGCTGGAATGGGAATACTGTACCTTTTCACCGCTGGACTTTTTGGTATCGGGTGGATCGTGGATATCATTTCCATTCTCACCAAGCCGAATCCCTATTATGTAAGGATCCGATGAGACTGCCTGTGCGATATACAGATTGAAAGAGGCCCGTTGGATAAAGCGTCTGGCAGAAACCAACGGGCCTTTTTACAGCTGGATTGTAAACTAATAAGATTGATTTAGTTGACGATAGATAACTTTTCCTGTATAATAAAGGATATTATGAGAGTCCGAAAATAGGGCGAAAGGAAGACGGCGGATGGCGGAAAAAGTAGAAGCGGGACAGCCGGTGGAACTGCGAAAAAAACATGGGCTGCACATTGTAGACATAGCCCTTATCGGATTATTCGTGGCGCTGATGACGGTGGGAGGAAAAATACGCATTAACTTAGGCCCTATCCCATTTACAACCCAGTTTTTTTTCAGTTCTGTAGGCGGTATGGTGTTGGGAGCCAAACGGGGCGTAGTGGTACAGCTCGTATACTTGGCTATGGGACTGGTAGGGCTGCCGGTTTTTGCCGACGGCGGAGGATTTGGATACATCTTTCATCTGACCTTTGGGTATATAGTGGGATTTGTCGCCTCAGCTCTGGTATGTGGACTGGTAAGCGACCGGCTGTTCTCCAGAAAGGGGAATATGAGATTCTGGCAGGCTTTTTTGGCTGCACTTTCAGGCTTGCTGCTTCTCTACCTGGTGGGGACGGTTTATTTTCTCGCGGTAAAGAGTTTTTATCTTGGGGAAGCATCCAGTGTGGGGAATGCACTGATGGCCTGTGTGGTTCCCTTTATGTGGACGGACATATTGTGGTGCATCTGTGTGGCATTGGCAGCACCCCGCATCCGCAAAGCGGTGGGACGCATGCTGTGAATACTGTAAAAATGTTGTAAAATTGTACTGGATATATGGGGTCCCGTGTGTGAAAACATACGGGATTCTTTTTCTTTGCATGAAATTTTTTATCTTGTCTTGTCAAGGAGGAGAAAAAAGAATACAATAGGTGTTACAGATCTATTGGGCTGTGTGCAAAGGTGGATGATGAACGGATTTTTGTCAAAAGCGGAAAGACACAGTGCGAGCCTCTGTTGGATAACAAGTTATAAATGAGATGGGATAATATGGACAATTGTACCATTTCATTTGCCAATACAATGAGAGAAGGAGGCTGGGGTGTTGATGAACCACAGAATCAAGAGTGAAATCCAAAGCTATTATGAGTTTTGGTTTGGACTAAATGAGATTTATGAACGATGGGCAAAGGCCCATGGTATAACGTCCAATACCTTGTTCGTAATCCATACCATCAATGAATACCCCGATCGTTGTACGCCGAGTGTGTTGTGTAAGTGTTTGCTTTTGTCCAAACAGACCGTCAACAGCATCTTAAACAGGCTGGAACGAGACGGCTATATCCAGCGCAGCGAGGCACAGGAGGATAAACGGAGCCGTTTCATCACCTTCACCCCGGAGGGGAAGAGCTTCGCTAAAAATATATTGGATGCCTTGTACCGGTATGAAGAGGAAGCCCTTAGCCGATTGAGCGATGCACAACGTTCGGCCATGCTGGAGACAAGCCATGGATATCTGCAGGAGATGCGGCGCGCTTTTCCCGGATCGATTTCCAGGTCGAATCGATCTGCAAATCAGTAAATGAAAAACAAAAACTCCCGGCTGGGATGATACCTTCATCCAGCAGGGAGTTTTCCTGTTTTTTGCCTGGATATAAAAAGCGGACTGGTTCTAGAACCAGTCCGCTTTAAAAGCCATATGGATCAACTTAGTCGTTGATGAAGGGGAGCAGAGCGATATGACGGGCGCGTTTGATGGCCACAGTCAGTTCGCGCTGATGATGAGCGCAGGTGCCGGTGACACGGCGGGGCAGGATCTTAGCGCGCTCAGAAATAAAACGGCGCAGACGAGCTGCATCCTTATAATCGATGTTCTCAATACAATCCACGCAGAAGCTGCAAACCTTCTTGCGTCCTTTACGGCCGCGGGGGCGGTCGGATCTATCGTATGCCATAAAGCGAAACCTCCTTATCTGGTATAGTGGGTGCGGTCAAATACCGCGTATGTGCAAGACGAAAATAGGAATCATTGTCCCATTTTACCCTTCTGTTTTAGAAGGGCAGATCGTCGTCGTCGATCTCCTGGAAGTCGCCGGGATCACCGCTGGCAAAGGCCGCGGGAGCGGGGGCCTGGGAATCGGGGCGAGGCATGGGAGCTACGGGAGCAGCATTGCTATCCCGTTTTGGTTCTGCAAAATGCACGTTATCCGCCACAATTTCAAAAGCCTTGCGGCGAATGTTCTGGTTATCGGTATAACTGCGGGTCTGGATGGACCCTTGTACCGCCACCAGCATGCCTTTGCGGAAATAGCGGGAGACAAACTCCGCTGTTTTACGCCAAGCCACAACGTCGATAAAGTCGGTCTGCCGCTCGCCGCCCTGGGGGACGTAGGAACGGTCGACCGCCAAAGTGAAGCGGACCACAGGGATACTGCTGGTGGTATGGCGAAGCTCAGGATCGGCTGTGAGGCGACCCATCAAAATAGCTGTGTTGAGCATGCTTACACCTTCCCTTACGCGTCTTTCTTCACAATGAGGGAACGCAGGATACCATCGGTAATCTTGCAGATACGGTCCAGCTCAGCGGGGAATTCGGGAGCGCTCTCGAAATTGTAAAGGACATAATAGCCCTCGGTCTCGTCGTTGATGGGATAAGCCAAACGGCGTTTGCCCCATTCGTCGTAACCTTCGAGAGTGGCGTGACGCTCGATACGAGCGCGGAATTTCTCCACCATCGCCTTGACGCCTTCCTCACCGAGAGTGGTGGAAATGACCAAGATGGTTTCATACTTTGCTTTGATGTCTGCCATAATATTGTGCACCTCCTTTTGGACATAAGGCCCCCGTTGATCAACAGGAGCAAGGATAAGAAACAGCTCTGAAAAAGCCGTAACGAGATAATTGTAGCAGATATTCCCCATTTCGTCAAGGAAAACCGATCCATATTCCCCAAAGCTTTGAAAGCACAATCCTAATATGATATTATAATTTTACAGTAGAAGAGGGGGAGAGTAAGAGATGGTGTTTTTAATTGCGGGAGCTTCTCATACAGGAAAAACAGTTTTGGCTCAGAAGATATTAGAGAAATACCGCATCCCATATCTCTCCATCGACCATTTAAAGATGGGCCTGATCCGAAGCGGGAATGTTTCTTTAACACCGGAAGACGATGAGAAACTGGAGTCCTATCTTTGGCCGATCGTCCGAGAGATGATAAAAACAGCGGTGGAGAACCGTCAGAACCTGGTGATAGAAGGCGCCTATATCCCTTTTGATTGGAAGGAATCTTTCGATTCTGGGTATTTGAAAGACATTCGATACTACTGTCTTGTGATGACAAAGAGGTATATTGAAAATCATTTTTCAGACATTCAGAAATATGAAAATGCAATCGAAACTCGCAAGGGAAATTGGAATGGCACTGTGCAGTCGGTCGTAGCGGAGAACACCCAAAATTTAGAACTCTGTCGGAAGTATGGCTGCGACTTTATTTTAATTGACACAGACTATCAGGTGGACATTGAGTTATGAACAAAGGAAAAAGGAGTGAGGAGAGAATGGGACTAGTCAATACCCCCACATTAGAGACAGCCAGACTGAGATTGAGAAAGTTCACCGAGGGTGACATAGATGCCTTGTTTTCCATCTATAGGGACCCGGAAGTGAATACATACTTGCCGTGGTTGCCTCTTACGTCATTGGATCAAGCGAAAGCCTTCTTTGCAGAGAGATACGCCAAGGTGTATGAACAGCCGATGGGATACCGATACGCTATTTGCTTGAAGGAGGACGACGTGCCCATTGGGTATATCAACGTAAGCACAGAAGATAACCACGATTTAGGTTACGGATTACATAAGCGGTTTTGGCATAGGGGGATTGTGACGGAAGCGGGGAAAGCGGTAATCGAACAGGTACAGAAGGATGGATTTTTTTATATCACCGCCACCCACGACGTAGACAACCCGCGCAGCGGGGAGGTAATGAAGCGACTGGGAATGCAGTATCAGTATTCCTATGAAGAGCGTTGGATGCCGAAAGACAAAACGGTAATCTTCCGCATGTATCAGCGAAATTTCGATGGGGAAAATGATAGAGTTTATCGGAAGTATTGGGACAATTCATCGGTCCATTTTGTGGAAGAGAATATATAGTGATGAAAACAGGGCTGCTTTGATAAGAAGCAGCCCTGTTTTACAATAGGCAATCGGTTATTTGACATATGAGAGGGCACGCTGCCTGAGGAGGCTTTGGAGATTTAAGGTGAATGGAAAAAGGAAGATGGTTGGTTGCATATGCAACTAATTTGTGGTAAAATAAAAGATATGGTAAAAAGGAGAGCCGTAAGAAGAAAGCAAGGGAGGGGGCGGTAGACCGGATGATGCAGAAGGATACCCGCCGGATTGAGAAACATATCGCTATGATCTTTCGCGTGGGGCAGAAGTACTTTGCCCGGCAGTTGAGACCTTGGGATGTTGGGGCGGGAATGCATCCATTTCTCATTGAGCTGGGCAGGACGCCTGGGATCAGCCAGGACGAACTGTCAATGGTCATGCATGTGGACAAAGGCACGACGGCTAGAGCTGTCAAGAAGCTGATCGAACAGGGATTCGTCAGCCGAGAGGTCAATCCGGAAGACCGCCGTGCTTATCGTCTGTATCTTACATCTCGCGGGAGGGAGGTCATCCCCGTGATCTTTTCCTCCATCAGCGGGTGGCAGGATATTCTGCTCAATGGGATAGAACCGTCCCAGCGGGAGGTTATCATCGAGGGGCTTAACCGGATGCTGGACAATGCCCTGGACTTTTTCGGCAAAGACCCGCGCCGTGAGAAAGGGTGGCTGGAGGAAGACCGGGAAGATTGTCCTGGCTCTATTAAATGAAGGAAGAACTAGAATCGGAGGGATGAATGAATGAGTGAAACCACAAAACAGTTAGGATCAGAAGCCGATCGCAATCCTTTGGGAACAGCGCCAGTAGGAAAACTTCTATTGCAGTTTGCCTTGCCTTCGGTGGTTGCCATGCTGGTGAATTCCCTTTATAATATAGTGGACCAGGTGTTTATCGGCAACGGCGTGGGATATCTGGGCATCGGCGCCACGACCATCGCATTTACCATCACGATTATCTCCCTGTCCATCGCGCTGCTCATCGGCAACGGCGGTTCGGCGTTGGCGGCAATCCGGCTGGGAGAAAATAAGAAAGAAGAGGCCGAAAGGATCCTCGGAAACTCTTTTGTATTGTTGGTTGCCAGTTCGGTAATTTTTGCAGTGCTGGGGCTTATTTTCCTGGAACCGATGTTGCGTTTTTTCGGTTCCAGCGATAATATTTTACCTTATGCAGTGGATTACTCCTCGGTTATTTTAATTGGTATTCCGTTTGTCACTGTCGGCACCGGGCTCAACAATTTTATCCGCACCGACGGCAGTCCCAAGATGGCTATGATTAGTATGTTGGTGGGCGCGGTGTTGAATACCATCTTGGACCCCATCTTTATTTTTCCCCTTCAGATGGGCGTACGGGGCGCTGCCATCGCTACCGTAATTTCTCAGGTGGTGTCGTTGGCTGTCACATTTTATTATTTTGCCCGCAAGTCCAATATGAAGCTTCGGGTTAGGACAATGCGGGTAAAGTGGAACCTCACCCGCAGTTTGATCGCCATCGGGATCTCCAGCTGTGTCACCCAGCTGGGAAACATGATCTTGCAGATCGTTCTCAACAATTCCCTGGGATACTACGGGGATCTGGCGGGCATCGGCGCCGATATCACCATTCCCGCCATGGGGATCGTCTTTAAACTCAACGGTATCTTGATTTCCATTTTAGTAGGGATTTCAGCCGGCGCCCAGCCCATTCTTGGATTTAACAAAGGGGCAAAGCATTACCACCGCATCCGTAAGACCTATTTGCTGGAGGCGGTGATGGCTACCATCGTGGCCATCCTAGGATGGTTGTTTGCCATCTGTGTGCCGGATTTGGCGGTCTCTCTGTTCGGCGGAGGAGATGCAGCCTTTACGGAATTTGCAGCCAAATGCATGCGGATCTTCCTGTTGGGGGTATTCTGTTCCGGGTTCCAGATTGTATCGGCCAACTACTTCCAGGCTACGGGACAGCCCCTCAAGGCAACCATCCTATCGATGAGCCGACAGATTCTGTTGCTCATACCGCTCATTCTGATTCTGCCCACTTTTTTGGGACTGGAGGGGATTCTCTACGCCGGTCCGGTGGCAGATGTATTGGCGGCAGTGGTGGTGTCTTTCTTTATTGTGCATGAACTGCGTCATTTGGGCCGCAAAGCCCAAACACAAAAGGCGCAATTGGAACAACAAGAACAAGCGGGATAATCCCCGCTTTAGGATCGTAAAAAGGAGCGTTGTGTATGGAGTTTTATCCAGGTGTATGCCCTGAATGCGGCAAAGAGTTGCAGGTCCCGGATGAACGGGGGACGGTGCGCTGTATGTTCTGCGGCGAACCCATCTCGGCATCGGAAGCCATCGCCCTGGCCTTTCAGAAGGACGAGGGTAAAATGGGCGATGTAAATGCCACCTTGGACCAGGCCGAGCGGCTGCTGGAAGGGTATCTGGTTCAAGGGGACGGCACGGCAAAAGGGTTTAAACGGAAGGATTATCCGGAACTGTTTGAGCAGTATGTGAACCGTTTGCAGGAATCGGTACAATATATCAATGTCCTGGAAACCCGCATGCCGGAGAATCATGAGCTCGGTTGCCTCTATGCCCAGCGCTTTATGGCGAGGATTATGGAACACTATCACCGCTCCCAGCAGCGGGGGGACAAAGAACGCGTCACCAACGATTACGCCCTCTTTTTGGTGTGTTACGTCGTGCCGGCGCTGGTCAAGGTAGGACGGCCCTGGAGCGACCAGGCGGCCGACCGGATGATTGAACTGTGGAATGAGGAGCATCCCAAACGCAAGCTGGGCAAATCCTCCTACGAGCAGCTGGCAGGCGGATTCAATCAACGCCGCTGGTGCTTTATCACCACAGCGGTGTGCGATACTTTGGGGCGTCCCGACGATTGCTATGAGCTGAATGCTTTTCGGCGGTTCCGGGACGGCTGGTTATCCCAGCAGCCCGACGGTGCAGAACTCATCAATGAATATTACGTCTTAGCCCCCATGCTGGTGGAGCGGATGAAGCAAAGCGGCAGGTGCGGTGAAATCAGCCGTGAACTGTGGGAAGGCCCCCTCTCCCGATGCCTTACGTTCCTTGAGGAGGGAAAAGAAGAGCAGTGCCGCCGTCAGTATGTGGAGATGGTGCGGGGCCTTCAAAACCGGCTGTTTTGAACATTTTGATGGGAATGGTCGAGCTGTGGAAGAACAGTGTGAAAAATCTGACAAAAAAGGTACTATGGCCCGCTTCGGCGGGCCAATTTTGATTGACAGGGGCAGTGGAATCGATTATAATACTACCCATGAAATGATTTGCTTTGATAATCAAACTACTTTTTCCGTCGGGATACTGGTTATCCCGACTTTTTGAGAATGAATAAATAGTGTGGAGGCTTGACCCATGCCGGTATATGTCGAAGCGACAGGCCATTGCCTGCCGGTGCGCGAAGTGACTAATGATGAACTGTCCACTATGGTGGATACCAACGATCAATGGATTCGGGAGCGGACGGGGATTGCCTCCCGCCATGTATGCTCAGAGGAAACCACTCTGGATCTGGCAGAGGAAGCGTCCCGCCGCGCCCTCCAGCAGTCGGCTGTCAAGGTGGAGGACATTGGCCTGGTGATTGCGGCCACGTTTACATCGAATGTAAAGGTGCCGTGCCTGGCCGCCTGTTTGCGGGAACGGCTGGGGTTCAATCATGCCCCGGCCTTTGACATCAACGGCGCCTGCACGGGTTTTATCTTAGGCGTTGCTACCGCCCAGGGCTTGATGGAACAGTTGGACATCGACACCGCTTTGGTGGTGGGAGTGGACGTGCTCAGCCGGGTAACCGACTGGACCGACCGGTCCACCTGCGTGCTGTTTGGAGACGGAGCAGGCGCGGCCATTTTGCGCCGTGGGGAGAAGGCGGGAATTCTGAGCTCGGTGCTGGACGGGGAAAATGATGTAGGTGAGGTGCTGGTATGCAGCTCCGCCCCGGTCAAGACGCCGTTTTACGAGCTGGATGACGGCAAGGATAAGATCATCATGAAGGGCCAGCCGGTGTTTAAATTCGCTGTGACGGCCATGTGCCGTTCCATCCGGGAGGTGCTGGAAAAGGCCGGCAAGACACTGGATGACGTAACATGGTTTGTCCCCCACCAGGCAAACCAGCGTATTATTGATTTTACCGCCCAACGTATGGGTGTTGATAAAACGAAATTTTTTGTCAACCTGGATCATACAGGCAATACGTCCGCGGCCAGCATCCCCATGGCCCTGGATGAACTAAACCGCAGCGGCAACCTGCACGACGGGGATCTGGTACTTTTAGTTGGCTTTGGCGGAGGGTTATCCTCCGGAGCAATATTAATTGAGTGGAGAGATTGAGTTATGCTGGAAAAAATCAAGGAAATTCTGCAAAACAACGCTTCTTACGACGGTGAAATCACTGCCGACACCACCTTTGAAGAAATCGGTTTGGATTCCCTGGACATGATGCAGATCATCATGGACATCGAAGACGAATTCGGCATCTCCGTGGCTGACGATGCCGGTCTTAAGACCGTTGGCGAGCTGATGAACTACATTGAAGAGCAGCAGAAAAACGCCTAAATGATTCCGCACAATCAAAACTGACAGCAGGGTCCGCGGCGTGATTTTTGCATCGGCTGAGGATCCGGTTGTCAGCCCCACTGGGATTCGTGCCCAAGGCGGACTATTTTGGACGTCTTGGGATTTTCAATAGAGAACAGAAAAGGCGTTTGTGCCCTTGTCCCAAAGGAGCGGGAAGCCCCGGGACAATCGCGGCGCTGACAGGGAGGTTTCTCACAATGGCTCAATCGAGAATCACATCGTTATTGGGATGCAGCTATCCCATTATCCAGGGAGGCATGGCCTGGGTGGCCGACAGTACGTTGGCTGCCGCCGTATCCAATGCCGGAGGCCTGGGACTGATTGCAGCGGCAAATGCGCCGGCTGACGTAGTGCGGGAAGAAATCCGCCGTGCTAAGATGTTAACCGATAAACCCTTTGGGGTCAACATCATGATGATGAGCCCCAATGTAGAAGAAGTGGCAAAGATCGTGGTAGAGGAAGGCGTCCAGGTCGTGACGACAGGCGCCGGCACTCCCGCCAAATATATGCCCGCATGGAAAGAGGCAGGCATTAAAATCATCCCGGTAGTGGCCAGCGTGGCCCAGGCAAAGCGCATGGAGCGCATGGGTGCTGACGCTGTGGTGGCTGAAGGATGCGAGGCCGGTGGGCACATCGGCGAGCTGACCACTATGACGTTGGTTCCCCAGGTGGTGGATGCCGTCAGCATCCCGGTGCTGGCAGCCGGAGGCATTGCAGACGGCCGAGGCGTAGCGGCGGCCTTTTTGCTGGGTGCGGAAGGCGTCCAGGTGGGAACCCGGTTCCTGGCCTCTGAGGAATGCACCATCGCGCCGGAGTACAAGGAAATGGTGCTCAAGGCCAAGGACATCGATACCGCTGTTACCGGCCGGGTGGGCGGACATCCTGTCCGTCAGCTGAAAAATGCCTTTGTCCGTGAGATCGTGGCTGCCGAGAAGGCCGGCACCGATGCCGACAAGCTGGAGGAAATGATGGCAGGATCCCTGCGGCGTGCCGCCCGGGAAGGCGACGTGAAAAACGGATCCTTTATGGCGGGTCAGATTGCAGGGCTTGTCCAGGATATCAAACCGGTGTCGCGCATTATCGAGGATCTTTTCTCCCAGGCGTCGGCTTTGCTGGGGCAGGCCGGTACGCTGCTGTAAGAGGGAGGAACAGACGGTATGAAAGTGGCTCTTGTATACGCCGGTCAAGGCGCCCAATTCGTGGGTATGGGCAAGGAATTGTATGAAGGTTCCGAAGCAGCCCGCCGTATTTTTGACCAGGCGGGAGAGGATATCAAGAAGGCCTGTTTTGAAGGCCCGGAAGAGGTGTTAAACCGCACCGATATGGCTCAGCCCTGTATTTATACCATGGAAGTGGCCGCATACGCAGCGCTGACCGACGGATATCAGGGAGATGCTCAGTTTGTCATGGCGGGGTTCAGTTTAGGTGAATACGCTGCTTTGACGGCATCGGGCGTCCTTCCCTTTGATAAGGGATTGGAACTGGTGCGCCTGAGAGGCCAATGGATGCAGGAAGCATCCGGCGGCAAAGGCGGTATGGCCGCTATGCTGGGTAAGCTGGACGCGGTGGAACAGTGCTGCAAAGAGGCGGCGGGGGATGGTATGTGTATCCCTGTCAATTATAACTGCCCTGGTCAGACAGTGGTGTCCTATGACGATGAGGCCGGCAAACGTCTGGCTGAACTAGCTCGAGGCTATCGTCTCAAGTGCATCCCTTTGAAGGTGGGAGGTCCCTTCCACAGTCCGAAGATGCAGCCGGTGGCGGAAAAAATTGTGGATTATTTGCAGCATGTGGAATTAAACGCCCCGTCTTGTCCCCTTTATTCCAATGTGACGGCCCGTCCTATGGAGAAAGAGGATCTGGTGGATCTCATTCGCCGGCAGGTCATGAGCCCTGTTTTGTGGGAACAGACGGTGCGCAATATGGCCGAGGACGGCGTGGAAACCTTTGTAGAACTAGGCCCGGGCAAAGTGCTTCGGGGCCTGATCAAAAAGACAATCCCGCAAGCAGCGCTCTACGGCGCGGAGGATGCCCAAAGCCTGCAAGCGGTTCGGGAGGTACTATAAGATGGAATTGGGTCTCAATGGAAAATGCGTACTGATCACCGGCGCGTCGGGTGGAATCGGCTGTGCAGCCGCCCTGGCCTTTGCCAAGGAGGGAGCAAAACTGGCCCTGGTGGATCTGGACTGGGGCGAACGCACCCAGGCTGTGAAAGACGCCATCGCCCAGACAGGCGCTGAGGTGGAATACATCGCCTGCAACGTGGCCGATTTCGACGCAGTGGAAAAGGCGGTCAAAACCGCCCATGAGAGATTTGGCTCTCTTGACGTGGTGATCAACAACGCCGGCATCACCAAGGACGGCCTGGTCATGCGCATGAAGGAACAGGATTTTGACAGCGTCATCGGCGTCAACCTGAAGGGCGCTTTTAACTTTGTTCGTCACGCCGCCCCCATTATGACCCGCCAGCGCAGCGGCCGCTTCATTAACGTGGCCTCCATCGTAGGCGTAGTGGGAAACCCCGGCCAGGCCAATTACTCAGCTTCTAAGGCCGGGATTATCGGCCTGACCAAGACGGTAGCCAAGGAGCTTGGTTCCCGTAATATCACTTCCAACGCCATTGCCCCCGGCTTTATCGAGACTGCCATGACCGATGCACTCAGCGATAAGGTCAAGGCCGAGCTCAATAGCCATATCAGCCTGCGCCGTCTGGGCAAGGCGGAGGACGTAGCCCGTCTTATGGTGTTCTTGGCCTCCGATGCCGGGTCCTATATCTCCGGCCAGGTCATCGGGGTGGACGGCTGTATGAGCATCTAATCCATTCCTTTCGCTGATCAAACAATGGATTTCCAAAGCGAGTAAGATATATGATCCCAGCAGGGTACATCACCCGGCGGGAGTTGTGGAGGTACAATATGAATCGCAGGGTTGTCATCACCGGCATAGGCGCCATCACCCCTCTGGGAAACAATGCCGCTGCCTTTTGGGAGGGCATCAAAGAGGGGAAAAACGGCATTGGCCCTATCACACATTTTGACACAACCGATTTTAAAGTAAAGTTGGCCGCTGAGGTCAAGGATTTCTCCCTGGGCGACTGGATGGAGAAAAAAGAGGAGCGCCGGATGGATCGCTTCTGTCAGATGGGTATGGCGGCTGCCATTGAGGCCTATCAGGACAGCGGTTTGGAAGGCCACATTGATGCCCATCGTCTGGCCGTCATGACCGGTTCGGGAATCGGGGGACTGTCCACCATTGAAAATGAACAGACCAAATTGCTGGATCGTGGTCCCCGCCGTGTCAGCCCCCTGATGATCCCCATGATCATCGGCAATATCCTGGCCGGCAATATCGCCATCCGGTTTGGGGCGAAGGGACTGTGCCATTCCCTTGTTACGGCCTGCGCGACCGGAACCCACTGCCTGGGCGAGGCCTACTATATGATCCGGGACGGCCGTGCCGACGCCATCTTCGCCGGCGCCGCCGAAGCCACCATCACCCCCCTGGGTGTGGCAGGGTTTACCAACATGACTGCCCTCTCCACCAAAGAGGATCCACAGCGGGCATCCATTCCCTTTGACAAGGAGCGGGATGGTTTTGTCATGGGTGAAGGAGCCGGTATGCTCATCCTGGAGGATCTGGAACATGCCAAGGCCCGCGGCGCCCATATTTATGCAGAAGTGGTAGGCTATGGTTCCACCTGCGACGCCCATCACATTACTTCTCCTGATCCCACTGGGGAAGGGGACGCCAACGCCATGATCATGGCCATGGAAGAAGCGGGGATCACGCCGAAGGATTTGTCTTACATCAACGCACATGGCACCTCTACTCCCTACAATGATTTGTATGAGACGGTTGCTATCAAACGTGCATTGGGCGACGAGGCAAAGAATGTCCCCATCAGTTCCACCAAGTCCATGACAGGACACATGCTGGGAGCGGCCGGGGCAGTAGAGGCCATTATCTGTGCTAGGGCGCTTCAGGAGGGATTTATTCCCGCCACCATCAACTACCAGGTTCCCGATGAAGAGCTTGATTTGGACTATGTCCCCAATCAGGGCCGTAAAGCGGAATTGACGTATGCTTTATCCAACTCCCTGGGCTTTGGCGGACATAATGGCGCTATTATCCTGAAAAAATGGAGCGAATAATATTCCAATTTGTATAATAAAGTGGATTTATACAGAGATCGACACAAAAGAACCTGTAAGAAGATAGGGTAATATGTAATATAATGTCGGAATAATACGTTTTGTATTATTCCGACAGAGTAGTAGTCTTGACTGATGTAACGATAAAAAGGGGGTTTGATCCAGTGGATTTGCAGTTAGTAGCGCAGCTGATCAACATGGTGACTACCTCAAGCCTGGCATCGCTTGAGATAGAGGAAAACGGTACGCGCATCAAGTTGGAGAACGGCGGAGGGATTGTCCCGGCTGTGCGCACGGAAAACGTCAGCGTGCCGGCGCCGGTGGTCAACGTGCCGGTAGAGGTACACACCGCTCAGGCTGTGGCGGTCTCCGACCAGACGGAAGAGGCGGAAGAACCAAAAGAGGAGTTTTACGAAGTAAAGGCCCCCATGGTGGGGATCTTCTATAGCCTGGGTTCCATGAACCGTCCTGAACTCAAAGAGGGCGACGAGATTAAAAAAGGCAGCATTGTATGCGCCATTGAAGCCATGAAGCTGATCAACGAAGTGGAATGCGACGTAGACGGAACCTTTGTGGAACTGCTTGCCAAAGACGGCGATCAGGTGGAATACGGACAGCCTCTGGTCCGCATCAGGAGGAATTGAGTATGATTTTGAACCGTCAGCAGATTATGGAGATCATCCCTCACCGCGCCCCGTTCCTGCTGTTGGACGACGTGCTGGAACTGGAGCCGGGCAAACGGTGCGTGGCCGAAAAGCATGTGGTCAAAGAGGATTTCTGGGTCCCGGGCCACTTCCCGGAACATGCCGTGATGCCGGGCGTCCTGATTGTGGAAGCTCTGGCTCAGGCCGGTGCAGTCGCCGCGTTGTCGGTGCCGGAATACAAGGGTAAAATTGCCTTCTTCGGCGGTATCAAGTCGGCCCGCTTCCGCCGGATGGTGGAGCCAGGGGATACCCTGCGTTTGGAGACCGAGATGACCCGTATGCGCGGTCCGGTGGGCGTCGGTTCCTGCAAAGCCACTGTAGATGGGGAACTGGCCTGTGAATGCGAGATCACATTCATGATTAAATAAAGAGATAAAAATCGGCCTCAGACGGTTGGAATGTTTCCAGCCGTCGGGGCTAGAAAGAGTACGCCGATGGACATTTCGTCTTCTGCTGGCATTACGGCGCCGGTAAGGAGAAAAGAGGTCAACCGGCGGCTTTTGCAATTGGTAGAAAGGGGTTGGATGCCCTTGTTTTCAAAAGTATTGGTAGCAAACCGCGGGGAGATTGCGGTACGCATTATCCGCGCCTGCCGGGAATTGGGCGTACAGTCGGTGGCCATCGTGTCGGAGGCCGACCGGGATTGTCTGCACGCCTACCTGGCCGATGAGACGGTATGTGTCGGCGGCCCGTCGGCAGGGGACAGCTATTTGAACATTCAGAATATCATCTCGGCCGCCCTGATGAAGGGATGCGACGCCATTCATCCGGGATTTGGTTTTCTGTCGGAAAATGCGGAGTTTGCCGAGATCTGCGATCAGTGCGGTCTGACCTTCATCGGCCCGGGGGCCGACAGCATCCGTCTTTTAGGGGATAAGGCCCGGGCCAAGGATACCATGAAGGCATGCGGCGTCCCCACCATCCCGGGATCCGACGGCGAACTGACCGATTTGGACAAAGCCCGGGAACTGGCGTCGGAAATCGGATATCCGGTGCTCATCAAAGCGGCGGCCGGCGGCGGCGGCCGGGGTATCCGGGTGGTGGAAAAGGAAGAGGATCTGGAGGATGCGTTTACAGCGGCGACCGCAGAGGCAGTGGCCTGTTTTGGCTACGGCGGCGTGTATCTGGAAAAGCTGCTGCGGGGCATCCGCCACATCGAATTCCAGATTTTTGCCGACCGGTTCGGCCATGTGGTTTACCTGGGAGAACGGGACTGTTCCTTGCAGCGCCGCCGTCAGAAGGTGCTGGAGGAGGCCCCCTCCCCGGTGATGACGGCGGAATTGCGGGCCCGCATGGGCGAAGCGGCTGTCAAGGCCGCCAAAGCGGTGGGATATCACAACACCGGCACGGTGGAATTCTTGCTGGATCCGGATGGCAACTTCTATTTTATGGAGATGAATACCCGCATCCAGGTGGAACATCCCGTCACCGAGATGGTGACCAGTTTGGATCTTGTAAAGGAACAGATCCAGGTGGCGTCGGGCCAGGCACTCAGCTTTACCCAGGAGGATGTCATCATTCGGGGACACTCCATCGAATGCCGCATCAATGCCGAGAATCCGGAACAAAACTTCCGGCCGGACAGCGGCACGGTGGATGTGCTGTTTATCCCAGGAGGCAACGGCGTGCGGTTTGACAGCCAGCTGTACCAAGGTTATGACCTGCCCTGTTATTATGACTCCATGATCGGCAAACTGATCGTGTGGGGACGCGACCGGACCGAAGCCATCGCCCGCATGAAGAGCGCTCTGTCTGAACTGATTGTCAATGGAATCGATACCAATGTTTCCTTCCAGAAAAGCATCATCAATAGCGAGTTCTTTGGGCAGGGACGTTACGATACCGGCACCATTGAACGCATGCTGAAGGGTGAAGAGAAATGAACATTAAAGATTTGTTTATCCGAAACAAGGACGTCCTGCCTCCGCCGCAGAAAGCGGCAGCCGCCAAGACGTCGGGCAAGGTGACCAAACAGCTTTGGGTTAAATGTCCCTCCTGTAAGCGGATGCTGTACGAGCGCCTGGTGATCGAAAACGGCCAGGTGTGCCCGGCCTGCGGACATCACTTCCGTCTGACGGCTGGCGAACGTCTCAAAATGACGGTGGATCCCGGTTCCTTTGAGGAATTCCCCTTTGAGATCGAGGTGTCCGACCCGTTAAATTTCCCCGATTATCCGGAAAAGCTCAAGCGTTACCGCAAGGAGACAGGGCTCAAGGAAGCGGTGGTATGCGGCGTCGGCAAGATCCACGGCCTGGAGACGGTTCTGTGCGTCATGGACAGCCATTTCATGATGGGCAGTATGGGCCGCGTAGTGGGCGAGAGCATCACCCGTTCGGTGGAGTATGCCACCGAGCACAACATGCCCATTGTAATTTTTGCCACTTCCGGCGGCGCCCGGATGCAGGAGGGTATTGTGTCCCTGATGCAGATGGCCAAGATCAGCGGCGCCCTGCAGCATCACAGCGATGCGGGACTGCTTTATATCACCGTGATCACCGATCCCACCACCGGCGGTGTCACCGCCAGCTTTGCCTCCTTGGGGGATGTCATCGTGGCGGAGAAAAACGCCCTTATCGGGTTTGCGGGAAAACGGGTGGTTGAGCAGACCATCAACCAGCGTCTGCCTCAGAATTTCCAGCGTGCGGAATTCGCCCAGGAATGCGGTTTTGTAGATATTATTGTGGAGCGTTCCAAGATGAAGGACACCCTGTGGAAGCTCCTCTACATGCATATGCCTCCGGAAGCCAGAGGCGAGGCAAAGCAACGTCGTGAACAGCAAGGAGGCGTGGAATAATGGAGCAGAAGAATTTGACGGCATGGGACCGGGTCACAGCGGCCCGTATGCCGGGACGTCCCACCTCCCAGTACTTCATCGACGCCATTTTTGACGATTTCATCGAGCTGCACGGCGACCGTCACTACGGCGACGACGCCTCGGTCATTGGCGGCATCGCCCTGCTGGACGGGCAGCCCGTCACGGTTATCGGGGAGGAAAAAGGACAAAATCCTGCCGACCGCGCCCGCCGCAACTTTGGTTCCCCTCATCCGGAAGGATACAGAAAGGCGCTGCGCCTCATGAAACAGGCGGAGAAATTCCGCCGTCCGGTCATCTGCCTGGCCGATACCCAAGGCGCCTACTGCGGCGTTGGGGCGGAGGAACGGGGCCAGGGCGAGGCCATCGCCCGCAACCTGAAAGAGATGATGAAGCTGACGGTGCCGGTCATCTCTGTCGTCATCAGCGAAGGCGGTTCGGGAGGGGCCTTGGCCATCGCCGTGGCCAATAAGGTTGCCATCCTGCAAAACGCCATCTACGCCATCCTTTCCCCGGAGGGCTTTGCCGCCATCCTGTGGAAGGACGCTTCCCGGGCCAAGGAGGCCGCTGAGGTCATGAAGATCACGGCCGACGAACTGTACGAATTAGGGGTTGTGGACCAGATTATCCCGGAAGGGGAAGAACCGGCCGAAACCGCCCAAGCGGTAAAGAGGTATATTCTGAGGGAATTGGAAGCCATGAAGGCCATGTCCCCTCAGGAGCTGAGCCATCAGCGGTACCAACGGTTCCGCGCATTCTGATGAGGACAAGCTCTTTGGCAATGGATGCGCAAAAATGCCGACGGATGCAGGACATCCGCCCCAAGTGTGGAGGGAAAACATTGCATTACGCCCATGAGGATGTGGACCGGTTGCTGGTCCAGACCTTTAACGAGATCTTAAAGGTGGAGGAATCGGCCGTCCGAGTTTCCACCAAAGACTTTATTTCGGCCAATGAGATCCACACCATGGAGGCCATCGGCACCAACGCCCATAAAAGTATGAGCGAGGTGGCTGCGGCGTTGCGTATTACCGTCAGTACATTGACCACTTCCATCAATCGGCTGGTGCTCAAGGGGATGGTGGTGCGTTCCAGGTCGGAGGAGGATCGCCGTGTGGTGTGTCTCAGCCTGACCGATAAAGCCCGCATCATCGTCAGAGCCCATCAGCGTTTCCACCGGGAGATGGTCAAAGCAGCTGTCGACGGCCTCAGCGATCAGGAAATTGAGATCTTAAAGCATACGTTGGGCAATATCCGGCAATTTTTTGCCGACCGTCTGTGACGAACGGGACAAAAAGAATAAAATAAAAACACTCCCCGCAGCTCCTTTGGATACTATCCGGTGAGCTGCGGGGAGTGTTATTGTGAAAGACAATTGAGATGGGATCAGTCCTGCTTATTGGGACTCTGCTGTTCTTTTTTGGCGCGGCACTTAGAGCAGTATCCAAAAAGCTCCACGTGGTGGGAGGAGACTTGAAACCCGGTTTCCTCCAGCACCTTTTGTTCCAACCCGTGGAGAGGGCACTGGTGGAGGGGGATGAGCCGATTGCATCCCAGGCACACCAAATAGTGGCTGTGGGCGCCCTGGCCCAGCTCATAGCTGACCTGATTGTCGGACAGACGGTGACAAACCACCTCATGACGGTCGGCCATAGCCTCCAAATTGCGGTAGACGGTGGTGATGGCCATGGAGGGACAGGAGGCAAGAGCCAAAGCGTGAATTTCGCCGGCCGACATGGGACGTTCAGCATTCTTCAGGATGGAGAGGATAATTTTTTTTTGCTTGGTGTTGCGGGTGGATGCCATGGAACCTCACCTCTGGACATACATTTGTAGTATGGACACATTATACCGTCAACCGAGGAGTTTGTCCAGGCGTTGACAAGTCCTGGGGATGGTGGTACAATTATTGCAATTAACTTGCAATAAAAGCGCCGGCGGATGTCGTATTGGCCGGAAGCGATGGAAAACCAGAGGAGGGACGGCCCTTTGCGGATCAAACGATGCATTGCCGTGATGACAGCGGCTTTTTGGATATTGACGGCGCTGAGCGGATGCAGTGCAAAACCACAGCGGGAGGATACGGCATCGGTACAGGTGGTGGCCTCCTTTTATCCGGTGTATGTGGCGGCGGCCAATTTAGTGGATGGCGTGGATGGCGTCCAGCTGACCAATCTCACTAAGCCCACCACCGGCTGTCTGCACGACTATCAGCTGTCCCCCCAGGAGCTCATGAGCTTGGAGACGGCCGATTGCCTGCTCATCAACGGGGCTGGGATGGAATCCTTTCTGGATAAGGTGATGGACAACTACCCGGAGCTCAATATTGTGACAGCCAGCGACGGCATCGACATGATGGAGGGGGAAGGGCATGACCACGACCATGATCATGCGGAGGGAGAGGTACACGGTCCTTTGGAAGAGGAGACGGTCAATCCCCATGTGTGGGTCAGCATCTCCCGGTACATGCAGTATGTGGAGAATATCCGGGACGGCCTGATTGCCGCCGATCCCGCCCATACCCAGCAGTATCAGGACAACGCATCGGCCTATCTGGAGAAGATACAGCGGCTCAAGGATGAGATGCACGAGGCTTTGGATCACGTATCCCATCGGGATATCATCACCTTTCACGAGGCCTTTGATTATTTCGCCCAGGAATTTGACCTCCATGTGGTAGGGGTCATCCAGAGGGAACCCGGCACCGATCCCACGGCGCGGGAACTGGTCGATATCATTGAAACGGTCAAATCCACCGACTGTAAGGCCCTGTTTGCCGAACCTCAGTATTCGTCCGGGGTGGCCGATACCATCGCCCGGGAGACGGGAGCACAGATTTACATGCTGGATCCGGCGGTATCGGGGGACACCGACAAGGATGCCTATTTGCGGGCTATGGATCAAAATTTACAGGTGCTTTTGGAGGCGTTAGCGTGAAACACGAAAAAGGATTTTGCTGCACCACGGTGGAGCATCTGTGCGTCTCAGCCGGACGCACCACTATTTTGGAGGACGTCACCATTTCCCTCCACTGCGGACAGCTGACGGTGGTCATCGGCCCCAACGGCGCCGGAAAAACCACCCTGATCCAAGCTCTTTTGGGGGAGATGCGCCATACAGGGAGGCTCACCTTCTGTGATCCCCAAGGAAGGCAGGGACGGCTCAGCATCGGGTATGTGCCTCAAAGTTTACACATTGACCCCAACTCACCGGTGAGCGTGTTGGATTTCTGTGGAGCTATGCTGTCCAGTTCCCCAGTATTCCTCAAGGCTGGACGAAAGATGCGGCAGCGGGTGCGGGAGGAACTGAGTCAATTTGGAGCGTCCGACCTGATCGACCGGCGTCTGTGCGATTTGTCGGGCGGGGAGCTTCAACGAGTCCTGTTGGCAGTGGCCGTTACGCCTGCCCCTCAGCTGCTCATTTTGGACGAACCGGTATCGGGCATCGACCGCAATGGACTCCAAGTGTTTTACGAGCGCCTCACCTCCCTGAAAAGGGAAAGGGATATCGCTATCTTATTGGTATCCCACGATTTTCAAAGCGTAGCGCCCTATGCCGACCGTATGGTTCTGCTGGATCGGACGGTTCTATGTCAGGGGACGCCGCAGGAAGTCCTGGGGAGCAAAGAATTCCAGGACGCCTTTTCTCTTTACGTGCCGGGGAGGGACAACCAATGATGGACGTTATTTATCAAGTGATGGAGAGTATCCTGCCCTTCTCGTGGATCCAGTACGATTTTATGAAAAACGCCTTGCTGGCGGTGCTGCTCATCACCCCTCTCTTCGGCATGATCGGCACCATGGTGGTGGATCACAAACTGGCCTTTTTCTCGGATGCGTTGGGACATTCGGCCTTGACCGGTATCGCCATCGGCGTACTCTTAGGAGTGGCCGAACCCATGGTGGCCATGACCATCTTCGCCGTGATCTTCGCCATTTTGCTGGCCCAGATTAAACGCTCCAAGGTTTCCTCCAGCGATACCATTATCAGCGTCTTTTCCTCCACAGCCATCGCCTTGGGACTGGTGCTTTTGTCGGCAGGAGGAAAATTCAGCCAGTATTCCAATTATCTCATCGGCGATATCCTTACCATCCGTCCCCAGGAGCTTCTGATTTTAGTAGCTGTACTGGTGGCCGGTATTGTCTTCTGGCTCCTGTTCTTTAATAAACTGTTGATCCTCAGTGTCAACAGCGTCCTGGCCAAGAGCCGGGGGATTCGGGTACGTTTCGTGGAAACCGCCTTTATCACCCTTATCGCCATTCTGGTGACGGTATCCATCAAGTGGGTGGGCATCCTCATCATCAACTCCCTGTTGATTCTTCCCGCTGCTGCCAGCCGGAACATCTCCCACAATGTCAGGCAGTATAACGGTGTGGCAGTGCTGTTTTCCATGGTATCCGGCGTAGCGGGATTGATTATCTCCTATTATGCGGGCACCGCCGCAGGTCCTACCATTGTATTGGTGGGAGCGGCCATCTTTTTCCTGACATTCGCGTTTAAACAGAGTGTGCGCAAGTCCTAAATAATACAAAAATCGGCAAGATTCGGTCTCGGATGGGAAAAACTGTATAATATTCCCAAAAAATAAACGAGTTAGAATCTTGCTTTTTTCTATAAATAGGAAAACCACGCTCTGTACAGGGTAAGAAAAAGTGTGTTATACTATCAACGTATACCTGGAAAGATCTTCCCGGCAGGAGTTATTCGTTAAAATCCTATAGATTTAGTAGGGGAACCTTCTTTCTAAAATAGGACATTGCTAGATTCTGTAGACAACGAACAGATAGGGATACAAAATGATTGGGGGAGTTGAAAATGAAGAAAAAGCTAGTATCGCTTTCGGTAGCATTTGTGGTGCTGCTGAACATTGTGGTATCGGTTCCGTTTTTGTCGCTGATGGCGGCCCAGCCGGTGCTGGAATTGGGAGCAGGGGTATCGCAAGCAGGAGTAAAACCGGGACAGACTGTGGATATTACGGTGGATTTGGGAAACTACAGTGATGACAATGTCCCCGGGATTTCCGGACTGCAGCTCAATGTGCCGCTGCCCAAGGAAGGCGATGGCCTCCGGTATGTGGAGGGTTCGGCGAAAGTACTGCTCAATGCCGACGGCAACAAGAGCGTGAGCTACAATAGTGAGACACAGCAGCTTACGATGATCTATGTTTACAATGGACAGCTTCTTTCCAAAGAGGAGAAAAACATCCTGACTTTCCGGGTCGAGGTGACGGGACAGTACGATAAGGACACGGTTTTGGAATTGCCCATCCAGTCCATCGCCCAGGATCAGGAGAATCAGACCATAGAGTCCAGCGTGGATACGGTCAAGATACCGGTACTGGTGGAGAATCCCACCATTCAGCTCAACGGCGAACAAAATACCGGCCTATCCTATGACGGCCCTGTGACGGTTACCTTCGACAAAGGCACCGCTACCCTCAGCAAGGATGGGGAAGAGGGAGCTTCGTTGGAGAGCGGAGCCGTGGTGGATAAGCCCGGGGTGTACACCGTCACTGTCACCGACGCTGCCGGCAATCAGACAAAAGAGACCTTTACCATCGTGGCGGTCAGCTCCATTTCGCTTACCCCGCCCGCCAAAACCCAGTATATCCAGGGCGAAGAATTTGATCCCACCGGCGGCGTAGTAACCACCACCTATTCCGACGGTACCACCCAGGAGACTGACTTGACCACCGGTATGTGCAAGGTGAATATGGACCAGTTGGGCCCGCAAGTGGTGATCGTCAGCTACAATGGCAAACAGGCTTCCTTTGAGATCAACATCGAGGAGAAGGCCGTCGATTCTATTGAGATGGCTCAGATGCCGGATCAATTGGTTTACATCCAAAATGAAAGCCTGGACGTCACCGGCGGCAAATTGTTGGTGCATTATAACAACGACAAGTCGGAAGAAATTGATCTTGCAGCGGCCAAGTGTGAAGCCGATACCAGTGTAGTATCGGATAGCACTGTGGTAACCGTTACTTATGAAGGAAAAACGACTACCTTTACCATCCGTGTGGAGCGGGGAGATGTGGCCTCCATCCAGATGCAACAGCTTCCCACTAAGACGGAGTATTTCGCCGGGGAAAATTTGGATGTATCCGGCGGCAAGATTTTGGTGACCTACCAGGGCGGTTCTCAAGAAGAGATGGCTTTGGAAGCTTCCATGTGCACGGTGGATATGGATGCAGTGGGCCAGCAGAAGGTAATCGTGACCTACGGCAATCAGACCACTTCCTTTGACATTCAAGTAAAGGCCAATGCCGTCACCGCCATTAAGATGGAGAAGAATCCCCAGAAGACCATCTATCAGCTGGGTGAAGCATTTACCGCCCAGGGAGGAATGATCCAGGTCACCCGTCAAAACGGCGCGGTCTCTCATGTGGACTTGACCGACGCTATGTGCACTGTCCCGGATATGACCACAGCCGGTGAAAAACAGGTTGTGGTGACATATGAGGGAAGTCAGACCACCTTCAGCATCACAGTGGAGGAGAAAAAAGCACAGCGCATTTCCATGCAGAACAATCCCACCAAGACAACCTATGTGGAGGGCGAGGAGCTGAATGTCGCAGGAGGAACGGTCCGCGTGTGGTACAGCGACGGTTCCACACAGGACGTCTCCCTCACAAGCGAGATGTGCACAGGGTTTGACGGCAGCAAGATAGGAACTCAGACCATCACCGTCACCTATGAGGGGATGACCACCAGTTTTGATATCCTGGTAAACGCAAAAAGCGCGGTGGGATTGTCTCTCAAGAAAGCCCCTGATAAGACAGAGTATATTCAAAATGAAAGCCTCGACGTCACCGGCGGTAAACTGGTGGTTCATTTTGACAACGGCCAAAATCAGGAAATCGATCTGACGGAGGACATGTGCACCGATTATGATATGAGCAAACCCGGAAAGCAGACGGTAACCGTCCAATATATGGCTCAGTCCACCCAGTTTGATATTGTAGTCAAAGAGAGAACCGTGACCAGTATCTCTCTTGAGAAAGCGCCCGATAAGGTGGAGTATCTGGAGGGTCAGGCTTTGGATGTAACCGGCGCATTGGTCAAAGTCACCTATGACAATGGGGAAAGTGAAACCTTGGCAGTGGAATCGTCCATGGTCAGCGGTTACGATGCAGCGGCGATTGAAAAGCAAACGGTCACTGTCCAGATCGGGGATCAGTCGGCTTCCTTTGATGTGACGGTCCTGTCCAAAGCGCCCGTGGAGGAGCTTACGGCAGCCATCGATCAGATTGACTTGGAGAAGCTGACGGTATCCGATCGGGAGCTGGTGGAGAAGCTCTTGGAGCAGTACGATCAAATGGCCCCGGTACAGCAGGAAGCCGTCACCAATTACGAGCATCTGGAAGCTGCTTTAAAACGGATCGATGGGATGGAATACAGTCCCTATAGCCAAAGCTTCTTAGACGGTATGATTCTGATCGAGGGAGCCCCCGGTGCTGTGCCGGAAGGTGTTTCCATCCAGGTGGAGACAAAGGCTCTCTCTGAGCAGATGGCCGATGCCCTCAAAGCAAAGTACGGTCTTACCAGTACTGTTGCAGCGTCCTTTGGAGTGACGGTGGATAACCTTGGCGGCGGCAGCTTAGGGAAGCTCAAGGTTTCGGTCAAGCTCGATTCCAAATGGGGAGACAGCGAACAGTTGAAGGCAGTGCTTCTGGGCGAAGACGGCTCCATTCAGGAAGTAAAAGCCACTGTGACAGACGGCATTCTATCTTTTGAAGTCGATGGGTTAAGCGACTTTGCCCTTATAAAAGAGGCGGTACCGGTGCAGCCGGGTGATTCGTCTTCTTCGGGAACAACCCAGTCCCCGAATACAGGGGAAAGCCCATGGCTTTTGTACGTATGGGTGGGCATCCTGGTGGTGTCGGCCATCGTCATCGTTGTATTGGTGAAGAAGCGCAGCTCCATGTAAAAATCAATGGAACATAAAAGGCCTCAGCGGATTTTAGCAATCCGCTGAGGCTTTTCTTTCTAAATGAACGGAAAATTTTTATTCCTGGCTGAATCCGATAAAAGAATGGAGGGAAGGATGGGTAAAATCGGGAAGGAAAAGATCGGCTTCCTGTTTTAGATACGTCTGATCGCTGTGAGGATCCGATACCCCCACCAATGCCATATGAGCTGCACCGACGCCCTTGACTGCCTGAGGGATATCCTCAAATACAACGCATTTTTGAGGTTCTACTCCCAGCCTATGGGCGGCTTCCAAATAGACGTCGGGATATTCTTTGCCCCGGGCCACCTGATCGGTAAAGACAATTGCATCGATGAGCGGACGTAGGCTGTGGGCATCCAAGAAGACGTAGGCTGTTTCCGGGATGCAGGAGGTGGCAAGAGCTACAGGCATCCCCTGGGCCTTGAGACGTTTTAAAAAGTCCACAGCCCCGGGCTTGGGTTGGATTTTGTGGGCATAAGCGTCCATCGAGAGCTGCGTCCACTCATCCATAACCTGCTGTGGGGATTCGTCCAGATGAAACCGCTCCACTGCCAATTGGGCCGATTGTTGGGTCGTCAGATGGGCAATTTCCTCAGCGAGACCTGGCTGGGGACCAAATCCCCGTTCCAGCAGCCATTGATCCAGGAGCCCATCCCACAACCACATGGAATCGGCTAACGTACCGTCCAAGTCAAAGATAAATCCATCAAATTTCATCGGTTACCCCCGCTTTCCGGTAGGCTTCACCCAATTCCCGGGCGGCTGCTTCCGGATCGTGGGAACACATAATGGCCGAAACAACTGCCACGCCGTCGGCCAAGGATCCTCGCAAAACGTCCATGTTGGATGCCTTGATGCCACCGATGCCCACCAAGGGAAGGCCCGACTGCTGCCGGATTTGACGGATGGCAAGGGCATCCACAAGATGATCCACTTCCTTGGTGTCGGTGGGGAACAAAGCCCCCACCCCCAGATGATCGGCGCCGTCCTGAGCGGCGGCCATGGCCTCCTCCACGGTGGATACCGATACCCCAAGCAGCTTATCCGGCCCCAAGATGCGGCGGGCTACCGATGCAGGAAGATCCTCCTGGCCAATGTGGAGACCGTCGGCATCCACCGCCAGGGCGATATCCAACCGGTCGTTGATGATGAGGGGGACGTGATAAGCTTGGGTCACAGCTTTGACCGCCAAAGCCCGCTGATAAAATTCGCGGGAGGAGGCGGTCTTTTCCCGCAGCTGGACCAGAGTCACACCGCCGCGGATGGCTTTCTCCACCACTCCCGGCACCTTTTCGGGAGGGCATAGATCGGAGTCTGTAACCAAATAAAGAGTGAGGTCAGCGGGATTCATATACCTTCCCCCTTTCTAAGATATCTTCCCTCTGGATGGTGTAGATGTAGTCCAGGTGACGGATACGGAAGGTGCCGATGCCGCGCCCCTCGGCCTGGACGGCTTCCTGGGCCATCTCGCCGGCCAATCCCATGAGGATAAGACAGGCGGTAGCGGCGGTGAAGGCATCCCCAGCCCCGGCGCAGGCGCCTGTCAAGGCCGACGCCATGCATCCGGTGCCGGTGACGTCGCACAGCATAGGATGACCGTTTGCCACAAAGGCGGTGCGGTTGCCGTCAGAAATGATGTCCACAGCGGCGGTGGCGGATACCACTGTGCCGAGCTTTTTCGCCAGATCGGTCACCAAGGGTGACATTTGATGGGCGTTGTCCAACGTGACGGCATCGTCGATACCGGCGTCTACGCCCCTGGTGGAGGAGGTCATACCGGCCAAAGCCTTGATTTCCGACATATTGCCGCGGACAATATCAGGATGGATCTCGTCGATATACTGCCTGCAACAGTCATCCCGGAGTTTTGACGCCCCGCATCCAACAGGATCCAGGATCACCGGTACGCCCAAACGTTTGGCGGCGCGTCCGGCCTTGAGCATGGAGGGGAAGATGGTTTCACTCAGGATGCCTAAGTTGATGACCAGGGCACCGGCTGCCGCCACGATTTCCTCCACTTCCCGTTCATCCTCGGCCATGATGGGGGAACCTCCGGCAGCCAGGATGATGTTGGCACAGTCGTTGATGGTGACGCGGTTGGTCATGCAGTGCACCAGAGGGCGCACGCGGCGGACGTTTTCCAAAAGGTCCGCCGACTGTTCTAAAAGGATGGGATCGGCTAGTAGCATTTAACATTCGCCTCCGTAGTATTCATAGAAATGGTTGACTGGTCCATGGCCATGACCTAAGGGAATGGAGTGCTCAATGGCGGTTTGGATATACTGTTTGGCCAATTCTACCGCTTGCTCCACCGGATGTCCCAGAGCCAGATTGGAGGCGATGGCAGAGGAGAGGGTACAGCCGGTACCGTGTGTATTGGGGGTGTCGATGCGTTTGCCGGGGAAAGCGGTAAATTTCTGGCCGTCGAACAGCCAATCGGTGGGCTGGCCGTCGGAATGGCCGCCTTTGATGAGCACTTGTTTGGCGCCCAAGGCATAAATGCGCTGTGCAGCCTCTTTGATATCGTCCTCCGACCGGATGGACATGCCCGCCAGCTTCTCGGCCTCCGGGACGTTGGGTGTTACGATGGTGGCCAAAGGGAGCAGAAGCTCTTTAAGGGCCGACGCCGCTTCAGGACGCAGCAAATCATAACCGCTTTTGGACACCATCACAGGATCCACCACCACAAAGGGAGGCGTATATTGTCTCAGCTTGCCCGCGATGGCGCGGATGGAATCGGACACCGACACCATACCGATTTTAACGGCGTCCACCCGGATGTCGGTAAAAATAGCGTCGATCTGTGCTTCGATCATGGCGGGAGGGATGTCCAGCACATCGTTGACCGCCTGGGTATTCTGGGCGGTGATGGCCGTGATGACGCTCATGGCAAAACAGCGATGGGCCGACATGGTCTTGAGATCGGCTTGGACACCGGCTCCTCCGGAACAATCGGAACCGGCGATAGTCAATACATGTTTCATAAAAGGATCACCTCGTCAAGCGTTGGAAGAATCATGGGAGAGCCGTCCGATCACCCGCCGGACCGGAGGCAGCAAAATCAGCGCGATGGCGGCGCCTGCCGCCGAGCTGATCAGGAAAGACGGGATGTACAGCAAAATGCCTGCCTCGGTTCCCAGTACCAGGCGGGAGAGAAAACTCCCTGCTATGGCGCCTAGGATGCCTGTCCCAACCACTTCGCCGAGGGCGGCAGCCCATGTCTTTTTGGTCAGATGAAAGAGAAGTCCCGCCAAAAGGGCGCCCACCATACTGCCGGGGAAGGCCATAATGGTACCGGTGCCCAGCAGGACGCGGATGAGAGAGGCCGCAAAGGCCATCACAGTGCCCCAGACAGGGCCCAAAAGTACGCCGGCACACACATTGACCATGTGCTGGACCGGCGCGCATTTGGCCACATCAAAGGGGATGACCACCGTACTGGCGCCGACCACAGCGATGGCGGTGAGAAGTGCGGCGGTCGTGATGCGAAAGAGCGGTGTGGATTTTGCCAGAGTGGAATTGGTTTTAACAGAGCTCAAAGAAAACACTCCTTATGGGGACGTCTCAAACAGAGGAAAGGGGAAGGGGACGTGTCCCTTCCCCAAACGATCGTAGTTTTATTTTAACAGCGTGACGTCTTCACCGCTCATAATGCGGTTCATGTTGCGCATGGCGCACATATTGCCGCACATGGAGCAGGAATCGTGGAGGGCCGGGGATGAGGAAGCACGGTATTTTTTGGCCTTCTCCGGGTCGATGCACAGCTCGAACTGTTTGTCCCAATCCAGAGCCTGACGGGCGTCGCTCATCTGATCGTCCCAATCGGAAGCGCCCGGGATGCCTTTGGCGATATCGCCGGCATGAGCGGCGATGCGGGCGGCCATGATCCCCTCTTTCATGTCGTCCTCATCGGGCAGACGGAGATGTTCGGCAGGGGTGACGTAACAGAGGAAGTCGGCGCCGGTGGCGGCAGCGATGGCGCCACCAATGGCGCTGGTGATATGATCGTAACCAGGGGCGATGTCGGTGACCAGCGGGCCAAGGACGTAGAAGGGAGCATTGTGGCACAGACGTTTTTCCAGCATCATATTGGCGGAGATCTGATTGAGCGGCATGTGTCCGGGACCCTCCACCATGACTTGGACCTCTTTGTCCCAAGCCCTCTTGGTCAGCTCGCCCAGGGTGATGAGCTCCTCCAGCTGGGAGGGATCGGAGGCGTCGGCAATGCAGCCGGGACGGCAGGCGTCGCCCAGGCTGATGGTCACATCGTATTCCCCGAGAATATCCATGACTTTGTCGTAATATTCATAGAAAGGGTTTTCCTGACCGGTCAACTCCATCCAGGTGAAGAGCAGGGAACCGCCGCGGGATACGATCTTGGTCTTGCGGGGATTGTCCTTGAACCGCTGGGCGGTTTTGCGGTTGATGCCGGCGTGGATGGTCATAAAATCCACACCGTCCTTGGCATGGGTCTCCACCACGCGGAGGAAATCCTCGGCGGTGATGTCCCGAAGATCCTTCTCTAAGAACCCTACGGCATCGTAGATGGGCACAGTGCCCAGCATGGCCGGACAGGTTTCCACAATCCACTTGCGGAATTCCCGGGTTTTGCCGTAGGAGGAGAGGTCCATAATGGCATCAGCCTTGAGCGCCACAGCGGTATTGACCTTCTGCTGTTCCAGCTCATAGCTTTGACAATCCCGGCTGATGCCCAGATTGACGTTGATTTTGGTGGTGAGTCCTTCGCCCACACCGGTAGGAGAAATGGAGGTGTGCAGACGGTTGCACGGGATGGCGATGGTGCCTTTGGCCACGCGCTGGCGTACAATTTCCGGAGAGAGCCCTTCTTTTTTGGCGACGGCTTCCATGGCAGGGGTCACGATGCCCTGACGAGCGGCGGTAATTTGAGTGTTTGCCATAGGGTAAAACATCCTTTCTCTGGTCTCATGGATGGGGGATTCCGTCCTTTGCGCATTGCAACAAAAAACGCCCTACCGACTGGCAGAGCGAGCAAATCAAAACAGCCCTCTAAAGATTCCAAAAGAGCTTTTCCTTCGTTCTCCCTACGCCAGTATTATCTGGGTCAGGTGGGCGGGTCGAAGCGGTAACAGCTTCCTCTCAACCGGCTTTGCACCAGTTCCCCGGAATCGACTTCATTTTCTTCAGTATACCACCATTTTCCCTTCTGTTCAAGAGGCTTTGCTGGGAGAGAAAAGGAGTTGTTGAAAGATCTGGAGGATGAGAAAAGGCTGATGTGCTGCAATATCATCAAAAACAACAGAAAGTAAAGAAGAAAAAATCAAAGAATAGGAGAATCGTTGCAAATCGGACGGGGGTCTGGTATAATGTCAAACATAGAATTTGATAAAAAGGAATGATTTGATGAATAGCAATTCCAAACTCTTCAGTGTTTTATCCTACTTCGGCTTTTTATGGGTGATCGGCTTGGTAGCGGCGCCGCAGGATTCTTATGTCCGCTTCCATGTCAATCAAGGCCTTGTCCTTTTTCTCTTGGAGATCGTTATCAGTGCAGCCCGGTTTATTTTAGGTTTTATCCCGGTCATCCGTTGGTTTACAGGATTGCTCACAGGCCTGCTAGGTATCTTTACCCTCGTGCTGTTTATTATGGGCGTGGTCAATGCAGCTCAGGGCAAGATGAAGCCTTTGCCCATCATCGGCGGTATTACGATAGTTCACTGATTGTTTTGGAGAATCAACATGCAAAAACCTGGGCTTTCCGGTTGGAAAAGCCCAGGTTTTTTTGTATAATAGGGGAGAAGGGAGCGATGCTGTTTTGACGCCCAAAATTTTTATTTTAGTCCAGAACAATGGATTTGTCTATCAGAAGGAGGATGGCAAGGAATATAAGACCTTCCCTGTAGAGGAACCGGGCCGTGTGCCGAACACTCCTTTTTATTATTATCTGTTGGATACCGGCAAGACGATCCAAAAGCAGGTCACGAAGCTGCTCAAGAAGGAGTCCAATTCCATCTTCAAGCCCAACTTCTACGTCTGTTTGCCCGACGATGCCATTGAAACCGACCGCAATCTCCTGCTGGGATTTTTTTATGGATGCGGCGCGGGTATCATCCATTGGGGAGAACAGTGTCAATATATGGGAAGCAAGGGCGAGAGCTATCTGAGCTTATCCCGGTCGGATCGGGCTATCATCCTGCGGTATGTAAAGCAGGGAGAGATTCTGGCCACACGGTATTACGATAAAGCTTTTTCGGATGCCTCTTGCATGAAGCGGGATATGTTTGACCTTCATCCCGACTGCCAGACAGGGACATTGCCGGTTATGATCTACGATCCGGAGGATGCTCTGACCTCATTTTATTGTCTTGGACAGAAGGTAGAGCTTTCGCAGCTGATGGAGCGTTTTGAAAACGCGTGGAAGTAAGACAAAGACACCCAATCCTTATTGTGGATGGGTGTCTTTTTCTTTGGCAGCGCAGAATACAAGATGGGGCATATCCACGCCATAATAGTGCTTGACAAACTGGCCGCAGATGGACATCCCATTGCGCATGGCGACCTTCTGGGAGGGGAGATTGGTATCCCGGATGATGGAATAGACCCGGTCAGCGTTGAGTGTCTGGAAGGCGTACTGTTTACAGGCGACGGCGGCTTCGGTCGCATATCCCTTGTGCCAACAGTCCTTACGGAACAGATATCCCACTTCCAATACCCATTGTCCGTCCCAGCCCTGCATGGTGATACCGCATTGGCCAATCATATCCCCTGTGCTCTTTAGAAGGACGGCCCACAATCCAAAGCCGTCTTGACGGTACCGGTGGATTTGCTGATCCAGCCACCGTTGGACCTCCTCATCGGAAAAGGCGTGTTCATAGGCCGTCATGACTTCGGGATCCTGTAGGATAGCGCACAGGGCAGGATAATCATCCTGCGTCATTTCCCGAAGCGCAAGGCGTTCGGTCTCTAAGATCATAAAAAACTTCCTCCTTTTGGAAGATGGATCAAAAAAGCTTTCTTACTATAACACATCCTTCCGCCAAAGCCAATCAGTATTTTGAGAGAAAAACGTGTGGGGCCTCGATCCACTCAAGCGGACAAGGCCCCACACGTTTTTATTTGTGTCAAAGAAAAGAATCTCGATGGGATGTTACAGAGGCAATCCCTTATGTATGGACGTTCTTATTGAGATTTTTTCTTTTTCAGGATAGCCAGTGTCAAACCGGAAGCGGCCAACAATCCCGCCATTCCAGCTACCGGGGAGGACTCGCCTGTGGAGGGATTGGAAGTGCTTCCACCCTGTGTACTACCCTGAGAAGAATCATCGCCGGTATTTTGACCCGGTGTCTGAGAACCTTCGTTTTCACCCGGCTGTTCGGGATCTTGATCGTCGGGCTCCTGGGAGGGCTCCTGTTTTTTCTCCAGTTGCTTCTGGGCGGCCTCAAGATCGCTCACAGCTTGATCCACCTGATCCTGTGTGGCGTCGTTGTCGTCCAAAACGGCTTGAGCATCGGCAATGGCTTCTTGCAGAACCGTCCAGGATTCAGCGGTATAATCGGCTTCATTGAGCTCTTTGAGCTGGGAGAGGAGATCCTTTAAAACTGATTTGTCCGACTTCAAGGTGACGACGGCCGAACCAACGGGGTCTCCATCGCCGCCCTTGAGCACGGGATTCTTGGTGGTCACGATAACCGATTCCCCTACGGCATCGCCGCCTTTGTCCTGGCCGACGATCAGCTTGATGGAATCACCGCCTGTGCTCTCCAGTTCGGCTACGGTGATCTTACCGGTGCCGTCGATGGCATTTCCGCCAGGGCCGTCTACACCGACGCCGCCTTTCGCGATGAGCTTACCTTCGCCGGAGATGACGCCGTTGTTCAAATAGACGCCGATGCCGCCGTTCCAGCCGGGACCGTACAGCTCATCGCCGCCGCCGATGGCCGTCAGAACGCTTCCTTCCGGAATGACCAATTGACCGTTTACCTGTAAAGCAGTTTGGCCGGGTTCGTCTCCATGGCCGCATTCCGCTTCAATGGTATTGATGCCCTGTGCTGTGACGGTGCCATTTACAATGACAACCGTATCCACCACTTCTTTGCCCGAACCGTCGGTCAGGAAGCGGCCGTTGGAGACGATGTCGGCGTCCTTGAGAACACTTCCGTCGTTCAGGATCAGCTGATCCACCAGGCCGGCGGAATGATCCATGGAGAAGGTGCCGCCGTTTACCTCAATGGTTCCGTAAGCCACCGAGTCGCGCAGGGTAAGGGAGCCGCCCTTTTCCACAATGATTTTGACGCTGCTGTAGACCTTGATGTTTTCCAGCGTGACATCACAGCCATCCGGAATGACCAATGTGTCAGTGCCGATCGACTTGTTGTTGCCTATGATGCCGTAGAGACCGGATTCATGGGAGCCATAGATGGTCTTCAGATAGGTGGGGACCACTGCATTATCGCTGTTCCAGATCTCGTAGGGCTCCATATCCCATGTGGACTGAGAACCGTCTAAGGTTTCAAACTGACCCTTCAAGGTTTCGTCGCCGGTGTAGATGCGGAGCTCCACTTGATTGCTGGTCACGACCTGTCCCTTGTCCTTCAAGGTGACCGAGACATAATAGGTTCCGGCTTTTTCCGGAGTGCCGGAGACCGAAATCTGATCAAAGAGCCAGCTTGCAGTCATACCGCTTCCTTCGGGAGAGAGGCTGACCTCCAATTCAGCATCGGAATTGCCCTGCATGTAGTCGTAGTAGTTGACCTTTTCTCCGTCCCCCTCTGCGACGTAGACATCCAGATAATCCGAGTAACCGCTCTGTCCGGCTGTCACGCAGTCCAGCTGACCCTCTACGCTGACGGTCAAGGGCTGGTTGACAGACACCTGGACGGTGTCGGAGACATCGGTATCCCCTTGAGCTTTTGCCGTCAGGGTGACGTCGACCGTGCCGGCCTTGGTAGGCGTGCCGGACAAAACGATCTTACCCTCTTTTACTTCGGCTCGAATTCCCATATCGGACGGCGAGACCTCCACCGTCACATCGGCCTGGTCCTTGTTGGAGCCGCTGACCTCGTAGGAGATTTCCCCGGCGTACTGGGTTCCGACAACCGCATCCTGAACGTCGGACTTGTGGATGACCACGCCCAACGGGATATGAGCTTCAGAAGGTGTTCCCAGATTTTCCGGTTCCTTGGTGCCGTTGATGTACTCTGCGGCGCCGTTGTTTTCGATTTTGCCGTTTTTGAAGGTACAATTGTCAAACACAGCGGTTCCGTTGTTGACGATGGTATCGGAAAAACTGCAATTCACGAATTGAACCGTAGCGCCTTCCGGAATGGTGAAAGCCTTCTCCTTCATTCTGAAATCGATGCTTCTGACGGTGGTATTGCTTCCCGCCTCAAACGAGAAGGTTTCGTCATTGAGGTTATTGCCAAGGGTTCTCACCTTTTCGCCTTCGTCGTAGAAGATGTTGCCGATCTGCCATCCCATGAGAGTTTTCACCTGGGAGGGAAGGACAGTATTGCCGACGCTGGACATGTTGTAGGCGATTTTTACAACGTTGTTGGAGCCGAGGCTGGAGGCCAAGATTTCGTCCAAGTCGTACGGATTGCTGTCGTCAATGATGAGCTCGCCGCCGATCGGCTGCTGAGGTTCGACGGTATTCTCCGGTTCGGAAGTGGTTCCGGTATAAGAGGCGTTGCCGTGGTTCTCGATCTGGCCGTTGCCAAAGGTGCAGTTGTGAAAGGTAGCGTTGCCGTAGTTTACAATGGTGCTGTTAAAGCTGCAATTTTCAAAATTGACGGTGACGCCGGCGGGAATGGTGATGCTCTTTTCCGGCATTTTGAAGCGGATGCTTTTCACAGTGACATTGCTGCCCTCTTCAAAGGTGAAGGCAGCGCCTTGGATGTTGTTGCCCAGCTGTCGTTCGGTTTCGTATTCTTCGGGCTCAAAGAAATTGCCGGTTTTCCAACCGGTCAACAGAGTCACTTGTTTGGGAAGAACCGTCTGGCCGACGCCGGTCAGATCGACGCCGATTTTAATAGTCGGACTATCTCCCAGACCGCTCTTGATGAGGCTGTCCAAATTGAAGGAGTTGTCATCGATCACCAGCTCATTGCTTGCACGATTCACGCTTTGGCTATCCAATGCCGAGGCCGAGTTAGGACATGTTTCACTGCCTGCTGCGCTGACGGTGGAGACAGGAGTTGTCCCAGCTACCAGAAGGACAGCGCACATAGCGCTTACGAATGTTTTCCAGTTCTTCATATTTTTCCTCCTATCCTGGTTAGTTAATACTAACTGATCTGCTAAATTACGGTATCACACTTTTTCTAGGCTGTCAACGTTGGTAAATTATTCCGGGGGAAAATCTAAAAAACAGAAAATTTTCTATATCATCAGTGTAAATAAAATATGGAATTTAACCCATATTTGCAAAAGGATATCAGAACTTTTCAGTAGAGCCCATATGGAAAAATTACTCATCCAGGAACAACAAAGTTTTCCTTTTTCAGATTAAGACAGGTCTTGTGAAACTGTTCATTGACAGTTCCAAATGCAAAAGATATAATAACGGAAGACAAATGAATAGAAGTGTCTTCGGGGCAGGGTGAAATTCCCGATTGGCGGTAAAGTCCGCGAGCGTTAAACGCATGATTTGGTGTAATTCCAAAACCAACAGTATAGTCTGGATGAAAGAAGATAGGATTAGCTTTCCACAGTTTGTAGCAAAGCTATATTTTTCTGTGGTCTAATTGTTATTTAACACCTGAAGGGCATTTTCTTTCAGGTGTTAATTTTTTAGGCTATGGAGGAAAAACAAACATGAACAGCAGAACAAAGAAAATCACAACTACGGCTATACTATGCGCCATTACTTATGTTGTAATGGCTGTCGGAAGAGTTCCCGTCGTCTTATTTTTGAAGTATGACCCGTCAGATATTATCGTCACATTAGGTGGCCTGATCTGGGGACCGATGACTTCTTGTATTGTAGCAATTGTTGTAGCCATGATCGAAATGATAACCGTCAGTGACACAGGGATTTTAGGATGTATCATGAACATAGTCCAATCTCTTTCATTTGCTTGTACGGTGGCTGTTATCTATAAGAAGAAGCGGACCTTATCCGGTGCAGTTATTGGGTTGGTCAGCGGGTGTATCATATCAACAGCTGTTATGATGTTGTGGAATTACTTAATTACACCGCTCTATATGGGATATCCGAGAGAAGCGGTCGTAGAATTATTGCTTCCAGCCTTTTTGCCATTTAATTTATTAAAAGGTGGACTAAATGCAGCCTTCACATATTTATTGTATCGGCCTGTAACTGCCGCATTGAGAAAAAGCGGTTATATTTCCACAGCGGAAAGAGAACAGCGCACAAGGCATACAGGCCTCTTTTTATTGGCAATTATGATTGCTATTACTTGCATTCTATTTATTTTAGCTATGAATGGAATGATATAACTTGAAACAGCTGAAAAGCATAAAAAATACCTCTTTCTGGCCGTACAAAGGCGGACAGAAAGAGGTATCATTTTGTGTTTTGTTCTCAGCAGTACTATTCACTGCCGCAGAGCCACTCAACCAAAGGGACAGACTTATTTGTTGTCGACTTCGTACATATGAGCGATCAGGTTGAGAACCTTGTTGGAATAACCCCACTCATTGTCGTACCAAGAAACCAACTTCACGAAGTTGGGGTTGAGCATGATGCCGGCCTTGGCATCGAACACGGAGGTGTGATCCTCGCCCAGGAAGTCGGAGGAAACAACGTCCTCGTCGCAGTAGCCCAGGACACCAGCCATAGTGGTCTCGCTGGCCTTCTTAACAGCGGCGCAGATCTCTTCGTAAGTGGTGGATTTCTCGAGGCGGACGGTCAGGTCAACAACCGAGACATCCAGGGTGGGAACGCGGAAAGCCATACCAGTCAGCTTGCCCTTGACTTCCGGGATAACCAGGGCGCAGGCCTTAGCAGCACCGGTGGAAGAGGGGATGATGTTGCCGGCGGCAGCACGGCCACCACGCCAGTCTTTCTTGGAAGGACCGTCAACGGTCTTCTGGGTAGCGGTGGTGGAGTGAACGGTGGTCATCAGACCCTCAACGATGCCGAATTCATCGTTGATAACCTTGGCCAGAGGAGCCAAGCAGTTGGTGGTGCAGGAAGCGTTGGAAACGACCAACATATCCTTGGTGTATTTATCAAGGTTAACGCCGCAAACGAAGGTGGGAGTCTCTTTATCCTTGGCAGGAGCGGAGATAACGACCTTCTTAGCGCCGCCCTTCAGATGAGCGCTGGCCTTCTCAGTGGTGGTGAAGACACCGGTGGACTCGACGACGTATTCAGCGCCAGCCTCGCCCCATTTGATGTTTTCAGGATTCATCTCAGCGAAGACAGTGATGGCCTTGCCGTTGACGACCAGTTTGCCGTCCTTGATTTCGACAGTGCCCTTAAAACGGCCATGCATGGAGTCATACTTGACCATGTAAACCATGTAGTCCAGATCGATAAAAGGATCGTTGATGGCCACGACGTCAAACTTTTCAGGCTGAGCCACGGCAGCGCGGAATACCAGGCGGCCGATACGGCCAAAACCGTTGATACCAACTTTAATGCCCATGTTGATTACCTCCAATAATTTGTTGATACTATTATTTTATCTCAAAAAGCCAAAAAAGACAAGCTGTTTGTACTACTTTTAACTTAATCTTTGCAATTTGTCTTTGTGCACAAATTCATTTTCCCGCCTGCGGGAAAAGATGGGGCAAAAGGGGAAGAGAAAGCCGTCCAGAAGCGGAAAAGGCAAAAACATTTTAAGAGATAAGGCCATAGAATGAAAAAGAAAACAGGAGTCTTTTTGAAAGGAGGAGGGGAACAAAAGGGGATGTTTTTTAAAATTTTCATCAGCGGATAAGCACCCATTCTTACCGCGCATCATACAATGCTATAGGATATGACACAACGGAACACGTATCCCAACTACAACTGGAGGCTGTTCGAAACATGAATCAATACAATTGCGCAGATTACAATAGGGACTTTTCCAATGCTTTTCGGACGTTTCAAAACGCTTCCTTCCAGCGCCAAGGGTGTTCTTGCCCGCCTTCCTGCCCCCCGCCGTCCTGTCCGCCGCCTTGTCCACCGCCACCCTGTACTCCGGAGTGCTGCTGCCCGGTAACGGGAATGACCGGGCCGATGGGTCCCCAGGGTCCAAGGGGTGCCACCGGTGCCACAGGAGCGACCGGCGCCATGGGTCCCCAGGGATTAAGGGGATTCCCGGGCCCGACTGGTCCAATGGGACCCCAAGGGCCAATCGGGCCACAAGGTGAACCAGGTCCGGCCGGCCCAATGGGACCTCAAGGACCCATTGGTGCGTCAGGTATTACGGGCGTGACTGGTGAGACCGGTGCCACCGGTGCTACAGGTGCAACCGGTCCCCAGGGCCCAATCGGCCCTACTGGAGCAACCGGCCCCACTGGTACGACAGGTCCGCAAGGATTTGTCGGTCCTACCGGTGCCACAGGATCTACTGGTGCAACCGGTTTGCAAGGACCTGCAGGTCCTGTCGGTCCCACCGGAGCTACCGGCCCAACTGGTTTTCAAGGTATCGCAGGTCCAACCGGCCCAACCGGCCCGACTGGTGTCACCGGCCCGCAGGGTCCGATTGGACTGACTGGTCCTACCGGCCCGACAGGTGCTACTGGTGCACAGGGTCCTGTCGGCGCCACAGGTGCTACCGGTGCAACTGGCATACAAGGACTTCAGGGCTTGATTGGTCCAACCGGTCTGCAGGGCCCCATTGGCCCCACCGGCGTAACTGGAGCAACCGGTGCAACGGGTCCCACTGGTACTGGAGCCACCGGTCCAACCGGCCCGACCGGTATCACCGGACCCACTGGTCCGACGGGAGCTACAGGAGCCACCGGAGCGACAGGAACAGGAGCAACTGGCCCGACCGGCCCCACCGGTCCCACCGGCCCCACTGGTCCGACGGGAGCTACAGGAGCGACCGGCCCCGCAGGTGCAGCAGGCGCAATAGGCGCCACCGGTGTGACCGGAGCGACAGGTGCTACCGGTGCCACTGGACCTGTTGTTACCAATGAGGGATTTTCAGCGTCCTTGCCAGCTCAATCGCTTACCACGAGCAGTCAGCTGACGGGTTGGAACGCAGCAGCTCCGTATCACAATACCGGGAGTTTCAATGCGACGACTGGTCAGTACACTGTTCCCGTAACAGGGGTATACTCCATTCAGGCAACCGTCAATTATACGACAACGGCGTCAGTCAGTGTATCGTTGGGGAATAATGTAAATCCTGCTTTTGTTGTCAGAAGGACCGCTCCGACAACAACGGATCTGGTGTCGGGGTTATTCCCGATTTTGAACGTCAGCGTTACGTTGTTGACATTAAGAGCAGTACTCGGCAATGGTACCGTCACTTTGGCGGGAAAAGTCGCACTGAATGCCGGTGATGTACTTGGCTTGTTCTATGAATCGCAAGGATTGACCATAGGCCTCAATTTAGGCGGAAATGCCGGCAATATTGTCTGGTCCGTAAATCGACTTAGTTAGTTTCAATTTTTCAAAAAAATAAGATGAAGCTGGGCGCCTCACACTTTGAAAAAGTGCTGAGGCGCTGCTTTTATGGGGATCCGTTGCTGTGTCAATAAGACAAAAAGAGGAGCCTTTAGCAAAGAATAATTTATATAAAAACTCCGCAAGAAAAGTTTTGCATCATTCAATGGTATTTGTTATAAACTTTTTATTTCAAAACAAGATTTTATTTAGAAATAAAGCTTAAAATAATTGACTTAATTTTATTTTATTCGTATAATAAATCTAAACTTGTGCAAAGACGTCGGGAAGGAACGTGTTTGTACAGAATGTGCATTCTAGAAATTGTGGAAAAAGGAGTTGTGAAAATGAGTTCGCTGACAAAACGAGTTTTAGGGGTCGCGTTGGCTACCTGTATGATTACAAGCAGCATAGCGGCTTCCGGAGTGGTTGTCTCCGCTCAGGACAAAGGTCAAACCGATCAGTTTTTCTCGTCGTTTGAGGAGGATGAGGATCTATTTGGATCGGTCAAAGAAAACACCGTCGATGTAGCAGAGGACGGTTCGCTGCGCTATAAGAATGTAGAGCAGGCGCCCGGTTCCCAATCGGTCGTAGGCGAGTATATCGGCTACTTTGACGAGGTAACCGCCCGCTATGACGGAAATGGCAGCGGTGAAGGTCTGGCTAAGTTGACCGACCGGGATACTTCCACCAAATATTTGACCAGCGTTTTTGGTTCCGCGAAGCCGACAGTGGAGGATCCCCTGTGGATTAACTTTAAAATGACCGAACCTGTTGTGGTGCGCAACTACGCCATCACCTCGGCCAACGACATCCCAGGCCGCGATCCCGTGGATTGGAAGTTTTACGGTTCCGAGACCGGTGAGGACGGCAGTTGGGTGGAGCTGGATGTTCAAACCAATGCCTCCTTTGCCAACCGTTTCCAGACCAATGTCTATGCCATTGAAAATGAAACAGCCTATGGATATTACCGTTTGGAGATCAGCAAAAACGGCGGTGAAAATCTTACCCAGATGGCGGAATTTGCCGTAGGCTCCGGTATCGGCGAAGGAGGCTCCACCGAAGTGGTGGGTATGACCGCCAAATTAGGCGGCGGTCCCGGCTCCACAGTGAGCGGACACAGCTCCACCAGCGGATGGACCGGAGATAAGACCTATGTGGCAGGCGGTATCCATATGGGTACCGGAGAAGCTTACAGCAACAATGTCATCTATGACAATTTAAGCATCGAGGTAAAACCCGATACGCAGCTTTCCTACATGATCTTCCCCCAGTACCAGGGCGGGGATGAGGACTATGATTACGAATATACCAGTATGTACGCCGCCATCGACCTGCATTTTACCGATGGCACCTATCTGAGTGAGCTGAATGCCATCGACCAAAACGGCAACGTAGTAGAGGCCAAAGCGCAAGGTGAGTCCAAAACCTTAACCACGCGCCAGTGGAACCACATTTATTCCAACATCGGCGACGTAGCAGAGGGAAAGGTCATCGACAAGATTTTAGTAAGCTATAACAAACCCTCCAACAGCAATAAGATAGAGGATGCCGAGACCGGCGAGGAGATCGACGGCAGCTGGTTCCAGACATTCTTTGACGACATCAGCATCAAAGAGGTGGAGCCGGTAGAATATGAGCACCTGTCGGACTACGTCAACATTCTCCGCGGCACCAGCAGTTATGAATGGGGCGTTTCCCGCGGACTTACCGTCCCCATGGTCAATACCCCCCACGCCTTTAACTTCTGGGTACCTGCCAACAATTCCGGCAGCCCACGTCACTATGACTACCAGCTAACCAAGGACCGCACTTTTAAGCATATCACCATCAGCCACGAGGCCAGCTTCTGGATCGGCGACCGTGGTACCTATCAGTTCATGGTCAACACCTCTGTGGACAATCCCACAAAGGACAACGTTCAGGCTTCAGCTCGCGGTTCGGCCTACACCCACGAGAACGAAGAGGCAAAGGCCCATTATTACAGCGTCACCTTTAATGAGGGGACACCGGCATCCGGTTCCAAACTGGAACTGACCCCCACCGATCACGCCGCCATGATGCGTTTCACCTTTGACGACACGGCAGCCCATCGCAACGTCATTCTGGACAGCACCATGGGCGAAGCCAGTGTAGAATTCTCTGAAGACGGCAAGAGCTTCAAGGCCATTTCCCACCACGATGTGGGCAACAACGGCGCCAGCAAGATCTTTGTCTATGGTGAATTCGACGTGGCCGGTACTCCCACCGTCACCGACGCCTCCCACGGACAGGCCCTGATTGCCTTCCCGGACGGCACCAAAGAAGTCAACCTGAAGGTTGCTACCTCTTACATCAGCCACGACCAGGCCAAGCACAATCTGGAGCTTGAGATTTCCGAGGACGATACTTTTGATACCGTCGAGGCACGCGCCCAGCAGACTTGGGACGATCAATTGGGGATCGTTGAAATCGAAGATGCCACTTATGAGCAGATGGTCTCCTTCTATTCGGGTATGTACCGCCTGTTCTCGTTCCCCAACACCTTGTCGGAGAATGTGAACACCAACGAAGATCCCAAGTGGCAGTATCGCAGCCCCTACGGCAGCGATAACAACAATAAGCCCATCAAGGACGGCATTCTTTACTACAACAACGGCTTCTGGGATACTTACCGTACCACCTGGGCCGCCTATGCCCTCTTCACTCCCACCAAGGATGCAGAGCTTCTCAACGGATTGTCCCAGCACTACATCGACCAGGGATGGATTCCCCGTTGGATCGCCCCCGGCGGAAGTCCCTCCATGGTCGGCACCAGTTCCGACGTCATTTTCGGCGACGCTTTGATGCGTGGCATCGACTTTGATGTGGACAGTGCATATCTGGCATCGGTGCGAAATGCCAGCTGCGTTACCAATAATCTGACCAACGGCGGCCGTGCCGAGGTTCAGAATTCCCCTTATTACGGCTATACCGGCAACAACTACGGATCTGGTATGTCCTGGAGCATCGAGAGTTACATCAACGACTACGGCATCGCCAACATGGCGAAAATCCAGCGGGACCAGATTGCCGATACCGAAAGCGCCGAGTATAAGCACTTCAATGATGAATACGTCTACTATATGAACCGCGCCCAGAACTATGTCAAGCTCTTTAACCCCAATATAGGCGGTTGGTTCCGCGGCAAGAGCTACGACGGCAAATGGACCACCAGCGATGAAGACTTTGATCCGTTTGAATGGAGCAGCGATTATACCGAGACCAACGGTTGGAATATGGCCTTCTCTGTGACCCAGGACGGCCAAGGCCTTGCCAATCTTTACGGCGGCCGGGATAAGCTGGCGGAGAAACTGGATGAGTATTTTACCACCAGTACAGAATATCATCTGTCCAGCGGCAGCGGCGTCATCCACGAGCAGCGTGAGGCACGGGACAACAAACTGGGCCAGTACGGCGGCAACAACCAACCTTCCCACCACATTCCCTATATGTATAATTACGCAGGCCAGCCCTATAAGACACAAGAAGTGGTGCGCGATATCGTAAGCCGTCTGTATGTGGGCAATACCATCGGCCAGGGCTATCCCGGCGATGAGGACAATGGTGAAATGTCGGCTTGGTATCTCTTCTCCGCTCTGGGAATTTACCCTGTCAACATGGGCAGTGGAGAATTTGCCATCGGTTCACCCTTGTTTAAAAAGGCCACCATCCATCTGGAGAACGGCAACGATGTGATCATCAATGCCCCGGAAAACAGCAAAGAAAATCTGTATGTCCAAAGCCTGAAGGTAGAAGGCGAAGATTACGATAAGACTTTCATCACCCACAGTGATCTCATCAACGGCGACAAAGACGGCGACGGCAATATCACCCTGGACTTCGAAATGGGCAGTGAACCCTCCGCCTGGGGCACTTCAGAAGAATCCCTGCCCACCTCCATCACCACCGATGACGAGGTAGCAGAACCCATGGATGATTTCACCTCCGCCAACGTCAAGTTTGTGGATTCGGCTGATGAACTGACCGGCAACAATGCCGGCGTTTATGCCTCCAACCTGACGAAAGAATCCGCCCGTCTCTTTAACAACACTTCCGACGGAGGTTCGCCTGAATTCTCGCAGAACAACACATCCATTGTCTACTACTTTGGCAAGAACAACGGCAAAAAAGTAGAACTGTACACCTTAACCAACGTCTCTTCCTCCACCGCCCCCACGGCATGGACTCTGTCCGCCTCCAACGACGGCGAGACCTGGGTGGAGCTTGACAGCCGTTCGAACGAGTCCTATCGCTGGGATCGCACCGTACGTCCCTTCGCCATCGACAACGATGAAAAGTACGAGTACTATAAATTGGACGTCACCGGCGGGGATAAACTGGAAATCTCAGAAATGGAACTTCTGGGTTACATCTCGGAATCCACCGATAAGGATAGCCTGGGTGCTGCCATTGAATACGCTAAGGGTTACGATGTTACCGGCTATGCCCAGCCCTGCATCGACGCTTTGAACAGCGTCATCGCCGAGGCCGAGGCATTGTACGCCCAGGAAGATCTGACCGTCAGCCAGATTCTCGACATGATCGACAAGATCAATGCCGCCATCGCCAACCTCCAGCCCATGCGGAACGGCCTTGAGAAGATCGAAGCCGAGTCCTTTGACGATATGAAGGGCACCATCATTGTGGAAGGCAGCGGTGACCTGATCAACATTGGTTCCTGTTATCCTGACAGCTACATCGGCTATCAGTATGTGGATTTCACCGGAACTAACGGCACCGATTCCATTACCATCCGCCATTCCGGACCTAACGGTGACGTAGACGACACCGCCCGTGTGGAAGTCCGTCTGGATTCCCCTGACGGAGAACTGATGGGTACCATCTATGTACCGCCCACAGGAAGCTGGAGCAATTATCAGGAGGTTACCGGTAAACTGGATAAGACCATCACCGGCACCCATACCATTTACTTTGTGCTCAAGGCGGAGAGCAAATTTGTCGGTAACTTTGACTACTTCCTTTTCCACGAGAAGGAATCCCTGGACGATAAACCGGTTATCGATCTGAAACTGGATCGTGATCCGGCGATCTACGAGATCAATGAAAACTTCACCATGACCTTTAAGACCGCCGATTCTATCAGTGATATCCTGCTTCAAAACGAAGGCGGCAAATGGATTTCCAAGACCGCTATCAAGTCGGTCAACAATGGCGACGGAACAAAGTCCTGGACTGTCAAGGCATCCCTGGGCACCCCTGGAGAAGACCGCACTCTGCGCATCTTCCTGAAGGATGACAGAGGTATGATTGAGAATTCCGGTGTGGATGCCGTTCTGATGGTGGCGGTATTTGCCGTGTCGCCCGTTCTGGAGGCCAAAGTGGACCGTGACCCGGCTGCTTATAAGATCAATGAAGACATCACCTTCACCATCACCACATCCAAGGATGTGGAGCAGCTTAAGCTCACCAATGAGCGCGGCAAGACCATTGGCCTGAAATCCAGCGCCTACGACGATTCCGGCGATAACCGTGTCTGGACTCTGGTAGCCAGCGTGGGAACCATCGGCGAACGCACCTTTGGCATCTCGGCTAAACAGGATGGTTATTGGCAGGATTCGGAGAAGTCGGTGAATGTGACCATCGAAGCGACGGCAGAAGCGCTGTTGTACGAAGCTATTTTCCAAGCCGATGAAGTGGCTGTCAATGAACCGGTTCAGGTACGGGCTGTCACTTCCTTGGGAGTGACCAAACTGGGCGTCCGAAACGAAAACGGCCGGGCCGTCAGCTTCACAGTGGACAGCTGTGTGGACGAGGGGGACGAGCGCATTTGGACCATCAGCTTGTCTTTTGGAACGGCAGGAGACCGCCTGTTCGATTTTGTGGCTGCCGATGAATCCGGAAAATGGCTGGGATACAGTGTTCAGGATTCCATCTTGGTAACCAAATAGGTTTATCTTTAAAAGGAAACGTTCCCCGGTGCTGCAAGTTCAGCGGCACCGGGGATTTTTTTGAGAAAGGGAAAAAGGAATCTGGAATTTTGTCAGCCTTCTCCAAAAACTACAAGCTGGTTTTAGGAGGCATGTCTCTTTTGCTTTTTTGAAAGGAGAAAAAAGAGAAAAAAACATCAAAAAAGCACATTTTTCCGGTTTGTACAGGTGCCGGTCAAACCGACGTAAAAACAGGGAAAAGTCGACAGAAAGGGCTTGTTTTTCAGCAAAATTCCAAAAAAAATATATTATTTCGGGCCAAGTCTGTTGACTTATTCCAGCTTTATGCATATAATAGTGACATTAGTGTTTCGTTTCTTTGGCGGTATAGCTGTTCCTGTCTGGTTACGAGAACACAGATCAGTAGAATATGGAGGATTGGCAATGAAGCGAGTTGGAAAACCGGTATTTTTCATTGTGGCCATCCTGATTGTCGCTTTAGCTGTGACGTCGTTCTGCGGCATCCACTATAGCTATGGCGACACGGACAATGTGGTCATTAAGGGAGCCGGGGATATCCGTTGGGGTATCGATATCCGAGGCGGCGTAGACGTCACCTTCCGTCCAGAGGAAGGCTATGACGCCGAGGACAAGGACATGGATGCAGCAAAATCCATCATTGAAACCCGTCTGGTAAACCAGAACATCACCGACTACGAGCTGTATGTCGACTACAACAAAGACCGTATCATCCTGCGATTCCCGTGGAAGTCGGATGAAACCGATTTTGATGCTTCTAAGGCAATTCAGGAATTGGGCGAGACGGCTTACTTAAGCTTCCGCGAGGGAACCGATACCAATGAGAACGGCGAACCTACAGGGGAGCTCATCTTGGACGGCCAGCATGTCGTCAATGCCGAGGCAGCTATCGACAATTCCAGTGGTACTGCTCAGTATGTCGTATCCTTGGAGTTTGACGACGAAGGCAAAGAGAAGTTTTCAGAAGCCACCGGCCGTCTGGTTGGCAAGAGCATTTCCATTTGGATGGACAACCAGCTGATCTCGGCCCCCACTGTAAACTCCCAGATTAACGACAACAAGTGCCAGATTCAGGGTAACTTTGACGCCGACAGCGCCAAAGAACTGGCCAGCAAAATCAAAGCCGGCGCTTTGCCCTTCAAGTTGGAAACCGATTCCTATGGCACTGTTAATCCCACTTTGGGCATGAAAGCCAGAGATTCCATGGCAATCGCCGGTGCAATCGCTTTGGCCCTCATCGTGGTATTCATGGTACTCTACTACCGTCTGCCGGGTGCAGTAGCGTCCATCGCTTTGATTGGTCAGGCCGCTGGCGCCATCGCCGCTGTATCGGGTTATTTCTCCTTCTTCCCAAGCTTTACGTTAACCTTGCCGGGTATTGCCGGTATCATCCTATCCATTGGTATGGGCGTCGACTGTAACGTCATCACCAATGAACGTATTAAGGAAGAGATCCGAGCCGGCAAAACCATCGACGGCGCCATCGACGCCGGTAATAAGAACAGCTTTGCAGCCATCTTTGACGGCAACTTAACAAACGTCATTGTGGCAGTTATCCTGATGGGCGTATTTGGCCCTCCGGAGAGTCTCTTTGCAAAAATTCTGAGTCCCATTCTTTCGTTCTTCGGTCCGGCCGCAACCGGCGCTGTGTACTCCTTCGGTTACACTTTACTGTGCGGCGTTATCTTGAACTTTATCTTTGGCCTCGGCGCATCCCGCCTGATGCTCAAGTCAATTGCCAGGTTTAAGATCTTTAGAAAGCCCTGGCTGTATGGAGGTGATGCGAAATGAAAAAGAAAATGAACATCGATTATGTCGGCAAGAAAAAGTACTTTTTCATTTTGTCCTTGACCTTGATTGTTCTTGGCCTGATTTTTAACATCATCTTCGGAACCCAGATGGATATCCAATTTAAGGGCGGTACCATGGTCTCCTACACCTTCCAGGGTGATATCGACAAGGATGAGGCTGCAAAATTAGTGGAGGATACCATTGGCCAGCAGGTCACTGTGTCCATCACCGATGACCGTGCCACCAATTCCAACAAAATGTCGATTGACCTGCCCGGCGACAAGGAATTGACCCCTGAGAATCAGGATAAGCTTTCAGAAGCCATGAGCGAGAAATATGCAGATAACCAGATTGAATTCCTGGAAGCAAACTCGGTCGACCCGACGATGGGCAGTGAGTTCTTTGCCAAATGTATGGTAGCAGTCGGCTTAGCAGCTATTTTCCTGATCCTGTACATTGGCATCCGTTTCCGTAAGATCGGCGGTATCTCGGCCGGTATCATGGCCATTATCGCCCTGCTGCATGATATCACCATTGTTTACTTTGTGTTTGTAGTAACCCGCATTCCGGTGGATGATAACTTTATCGCAGTTATCCTGACCATTTTGGGTTACTCCATCAACAGTACCATCGTTATCTACGACCGTATTCGTGAGAACCGCCGTCTGATGGGCCCGAAGGCCGAGATCGGCGAAGTGGTCAACCGGAGTATCAACCAATCGTTTACTCGTTCCATCTTCACCAGTGCTACGACCTTTGTGGCCATTGGGACGGTGGCTGTAGTGGCGATCATTACAGGCGTCACTTCGATCATCAGTTTCGCCCTTCCCATGATGGTGGGTATTGTGTGCGGTTGTTACACATCCCTGTGCATCGCAGGACCGTTGTGGGTGACATGGCGCCGTCATAAGCTCAAGAAGCAGGAAGATGTTAAAGTCCAGAAGGCGGAAAACTAATCGACGCTTTTTGAGACGATTTACAATTATGGGCATTTCGTTCGTCGAAATGCCCATAATTTTTTTATATTTTTCCCCTAAAAAAACGACTACACAAATTGGATTCTTTATGCTATAATACATTACAAGAGTTGGTTCCTTTTATTGCGGGCAAAAATGAATCGCGTTTTGCTGTTATTGGGCTAACAGTAAGACTGCCTAAGTTGGTTTGAACTCGCATATCAAGCGGGAGGAGGTCGATGTTCAACATAAGATATGGCTGCACCGGATGCATGAAAGAATCTTTATGAAGCAAAGTTTCTGAGAGTGCTAAACGGCAATGCGGAAAAAACCGTATATTGTTGGACGACCCTTTCCTTTAGAGCATTACGATGCTCTGTGGCTGCCGTTTGATACGGCGTGCAAATTTGCATTTGCTGCAAAATAAAGGAGTGAAGAAGATGAGTAAGCGCATCCGACAGGGTCTGGCCGTTTTGCTAACCCTGTGCATCCTGTTTACATTACCTGTGATTTCATCCATGGCAGCAGAACCTGCCATCAATGTAACACCTGACGCAGACACCTCTTCGGCTGTAGTGGATATCATGATCCCCGACGCTGCCAATGAAGAAGTTTCTGTCATTTGCATGACCCCCGATTTCGAGGGCACTGATGTCAACCAATGGGCTGCAAATCCGAGTATGATCAGCTATTTGGATCAGATCACTCTGGATGAAACTGGCGCTGGCCAGATCACCTTCCAGACCAGGGAAGAAGCCGTTGCCGGCAAATACCTGATGATCGTTGGTTGGTCCGGCGGACCCACCACCCAGTCCTTCCAGTTCAAAGAAGATGTTCCGGATTATACCATCGTTTCCGACAAAGACACCTATGAAGTCAATGAGATCATGAACTTGACCATCACGACTCCGAAAGATGTCAACGGCATTGGTATTCTCAATGAGAACAACAAAGCTATCGGTTTGCTGAAGGTTAAGAGCTACTTCAACAGCGATTACACTCAGAAGATCTGGGAAGTCCAGATTTCCGTTGGTACCGCTGGCGATCGTGAGCTTGGCCTGAAGGTCAACCAGGGTGGCAAATGGACTGTAACAGACGCTAAGCTGAATGTTACTATCACCAAGGCCGTTGTTGAGGCTGCTAAGATTTACGAGGCAGACTTCCAGGCTGACAGCATTGCAGTGAACGAGACCGTTCAGGTTAAGGTCCGTACCAATCTGGCTACTGAAAAGATTGGCGTAAAGAATGAGCGTGACAAGTGGGTTACCATCACCAACGCTACTTACGAGGATACTGAGACTGAGCGCGTATGGACTGTTGAGATGTCCTTTGGTTCCGCTGGCATGCGTATCCTCAACTTCCTGGCTGCGGATGCAAATGGCGAATGGGCACCGGTAAATGTTCAGGATAGCATCGTTATCACAAAATAATTTGTGATAATCAAAGCTTAAAAGATTCCCCAGCAGTATTTCAAAATACTGCTGGGGAATTTCTTTTTATTCATTGATGCTGGGAGAAGAGGGCCATTGGACATCATAAGGAAATTGTTCCTGCTGGGGGATATCGCGCAATGCTTGCCGGTAGTCTCGAAAACCCTGAGCGATATTGGAATCGACGTCAGGCATCTGTGTCCAATCGCATTGGCTAAGCAAACGGTTGCGCCGCTGCCGGACTTGGAGGGCTTGCTGCTGGCGGTCGGCATCTTTAGCCTTTTGGAGCCACAGATCGTATTGATCGGTAATCTCTTGTTCCAGGGTATCTCGGCACGGTTCGGTTAAGACATAGGCTTCATACTGATAAAAGGTCTGACCATCCATTTCAAAGGGAGTGACCTGATCGGTGAAAAGGAGGTAACAAGAATCGTGACCGCGGGGGCTGATTATAAAAGGCTGAGGATATACGTCGCTTTGCATTTTCATATGAAAAAGACCTCCTTTTGATTAAGCTTGATATTTTCCAAAAGCGGATACATGAAAGAGAACTTCAGGAGCGACGATGTCTTTTCCGCCATCCCAGATGCTGGGATATCCGGATACCCTGTCTTTTTCCACGCTGATAGGGATCCACAAAGGGGAGACATAGGAATCGGATCCCATTTGTTGGACGGTAACAGAAGGGATCTCAGTAAAGGTCTTGGGAAACACGATACTGATAGAATTCTGTAAGGGGATGCGCCGGCCGTCGGTATGCAGCTGATTGAAGTTCATGTTGTTCCAAGTACAGATGCCGTCGATGGACATATACCCATCGGGATATTGGGAGATGGTACAGGACAGCATACCCGTCAAAGAATGGCCTTGTGTGCAAACCGATGTTTTCTTAGCCGCTTGGTGGGTGATGGATGGATAAATTTGACTCCACGGTTCCCATGCCGCCAAATAGAGATGCCGCCAAAAGATTTTAGAGGTATTTTGCGTATAATAGATCTGATAGACCTTGCTTCCATTGCTCAGGACCTGTAGGAAACCAGCGCTGGTATCAGGGTAATGACGTTCAGCTGTGGCATTGGATGAGTATCCCTGAGGGAAAATACCCATGGTGGTAATGGAGTCCAAATCGGCGGAGCCCAGTTCAGACTGGAGGGCCAGATGGTTGGCCAGATTTGACTGTAGGCTCTCCACAATATTCAAGGCGGACTGGGCTGTCTGCTGAGCACTGCTGGCTTCAGAGGCGATGGAATTGGCGGTATCTTGGGCATCTTGTGCCGTGGAGAGAGCGGTACTGGAGTCTTCTGCACTGCTGTCAGCTGTGGTTTTGGCCTGCTGTGCCAGAGTTTTCGCCTGGTTGGCGATTTGGATGGCCTCATCACCGAGGGATTCAGCCGATTCAGCGGCTTGATTGGCACGGTCAGCAGCTTTCTGAGCATTTTCAGCTGCGGTCTGCAATTGCCCTTGTGTGGTTTGTCCTTGGCCGATGAGATCGGTCAAATCATCCCGGAGTTCTCTTCCTTCTAAAACGGCCTGGTTCAATTGAGGCAAAAAATCAACTGCCGATTCGGAAGGTTCTTGTCCCTCTAAATTGGGTAAAAAAAGGATGTCAAAGACATAAGACGAGATGCTCTCCTGCTCTTTCACCAGAAAAAGTTCAAAACGGGCGCATCCGGCACAGGCCGTACATTGATCATCCAGTTCAATTTCGAGAACCCCTGAAGCGGCGTCGGTGATGGAGATCCCATCTGTCTGGATGACCAACGTGAGATCGGATTTCTTGACATAGAGGATTGGCCGGCATCCCTGTAAATCAAAGGGCTTCCCACGTTCCAGGAGGGTCAAGGACAATACGGTGGAATCGTTTTGCTTGAGGGATAGTGGGGCGACCTGAGTGGATTGATACAAATCCAGAGAGAGAGGATAGGTGCGTTTCATAATCAGTCTCCTTTCAGAGGGAGGTTTTTGTGGGGACAGGAAGGGTTTGATACAATAGGGGACAGCGGCTGAAAGACGCCCAATTGAGAAGCGTACAAAGCGGCTGCAAGCACAATGCGTTCTCTCCACTGGAGGAACATGCTTTTGCCAAGCGGGATTTTTTCACAAGCGTCTTCCACCGTTTGACGGGGTTGACCAAACCATACGGAAAAAAGAGCTTGTCCACTGGTGTTTTGGAAACGTTGGTACACACAGAGGGATACCTTACGCCAGATCATCTGTTCCAAGTCACATGGGCCAGAGGGATGGGATACATTCAATGGGAAATTCGGCTGGGAAAAGCAGGCGTGTAATTTGGCCTCCACGATACGGAACTGTTGGCGGGAGAGTGCAGTCAAAGGATCACTCCTTCTGTCACATGGCGGAACGGCGGGATTTCTGACGTTCCATTTTGACAATACCATCAAAGAGCTGCCGCGGATCGGCCCGGACAAGGCGGGAGAACTGCAACAGAACCGCTACATGAGGATATGCCACGCCATTTTCCCATTTGGAGATGGTGGTTTGATCTACATCCAATAAGTCGGCCAGCTGACATTGTGTAAATCCGGATTTCATGCGGTAGGCGCGAAAAATGTTATGTTCTTGCACGATTGCTTCACTCCTTTCCTGATAGCAGCGTCATGGACGTGCAGGACGGCTCATCACTCGGATTTGACGGGGACATCCCAAGTAAAGGCAGGTAAATGTTTTTCCTCCGGTGTGGAAGGCCCAATAGCATCCAGGGCATAGGGTACGGAAGGAAACCGGATGATTTTCTGACGGACAAGGATAGCAAGATGAGGATGATACATTCATTTTGCAATGCCTCCTTCAAAGAAAAAAATTAGCAAAATGATAATTTTATAAGTACAATAACCTCCTTATCTCTGTAGACTGCAAGGGAATAAGGGTTAAATATTAGCAATCTGACAATGTTATAATTGACTTGTAAAATCGAGTCCGATACAATGAAACCAAAGGATGTGAGGCGATATGATAGGGGAAAACATTAGAGCGGCCAGAGAGGCGAAGGGATACAAACAAATTGACTTGGCCAGACGAATGCATATCTCACCCACTCGACTCAACTTCTGGGAAAAAAACAAGAGAGAACCCAACATCCAGATGCTTCAGAAACTTTCCTATGTTTTAGAAGTGAGCTGTGACTACTTGATTTTTGGCAAAGAGGCCTTAAAAAGAGGTCCAGTACTCACAGAGGAAAAACAGGTGCAGGACATTTTGGATCAGAACACCATAAAATTGGCGCAGAAATTGATCAAAGCAGGAGTACTAAAGGAAGGGGAAGATCTGACACAGGGACAATTGGAGAAGATCCTACGGGTACTTCGTATCGTCTTGGAGGATGTGGACGAGTAGAGGAACGATTTTGTCACACAAGTGGATTCGTCTTTGTTTCATCAAAAAAGAGCAGAGGACGTAGAGATTCGGATAACTGTCGGAATAGCACGATGGATGGAAAACCTTCTTCAAAATGACACCTCCTCCCGAAAAAAGAACATTAGTTCTAGTGGTATTATATCACACAGGGGAAAACAAAGCAAGAACATATTTTCTATTTTAGGAGAGAATAGTAACATTGCACAGGAAAAAAAGCCAAGTTTCGTCAATAAAACAATGGAAGAGGTAAAAAATAGGGGGAATAAAAGAAAAAACACGCCGGATTGATGATAATCCAGCGTGTTTTTTCTTTGTACAGGAGGTTGATAGGAAGGCTGAGAGGATAAAGGAAGGCTATTTGCAATTAGGACCAGTAGGTTTATCGAAGGAGGGATTAAAGGCATAGAAGTTGCGATAATCCAATTTTTCTTGTACGAGGCGAAGCCCTTCGCCAAACCTCTGATAATGGACGATTTCACGTTCCCGCAGGAACTTAATGGGATCACGGACATCGGGATCATCGGTAAAACGGAGGATGTTATCGTAAGTACTCCGTGCTTTTTGTTCGGCAGCGAGGTCTTCGTGGAGGTCTGTGATGGGGTCGCCTTTGACTTGGAGGTAAGAGGCGGTAAAAGGCGCGCCGGAAGCGGCTACCGGATAGACTCCAGTGGTATGATCCACAAAGTAGTCGGAGAAGCCGGCTTTTTTAATCTCTTCCATCGAGAGATCACGGGTCAGCTGATGGACCAAGGTAGCCACCATCTCCAGATGGGCCAGCTCTTCTGTACCTACAGAAGCATGAAAATGTTCCAAATAGGGAGGACGTCTTTTATTAGAAAATCATATGGAACAATAACTCCAGGAAAAAGGGAGAAAGCGAAATTGAACGTTCACATGATGTTTATCGTTGACCACGATTTTTTCCAGAATATATCGATAGAAATCTTCTTGAGATTGCGTACCGTTTATCGTTTCTGCAAGGGTGTCTTGAATCTGCCGGATAAGTTCATATTGATTTGTGCCGGATTCCTTTTTAGAAGCGGCCTTTATATTGGAACAGAGGGAGGAAAACTCTTGTTCATATTTTGTCCTTACCGATAAAAACTCATCCTGATCGATTCGGCCGGATAAGTAAAGATCGATTAGACGTATACGTTTTTGTTCGAAAAGATGGATCTGCTGTTTCCATGGCGCAATGGGCGATTCAGCCGCATCGGTTTCCAGCACATGCTGGACGATACGAATCAGATGATCCGTGATTTTTTGGCGGTCGAAGCAAAGGTTTTGCCAGGTAAGACATAAAATATGCATGATGTCGTCGTTGCGTATGCCGAGGCCCGGACAACCGATGCAGTTTCCCTCTGGATCGGTGTGCGGGTTTCCATGCCGGCATGCCTCCAGACAACGCCATGCCTTGTATTGACTTCCATCTTTTCTGGTTTTATACCGCGCCACATAACTAGATCCACAATACCCGCATTTGATTTTTCCGGATAGGCCATAACGACAGCTGTGTTTTGTCTGCCCCTTTTGAGAAGAGGAGCGGATGTCTAACAGACGGTTTGCACGATCAAATAAGTCACGGGGGACAATAGGTTCGTGATGATCCCTTAATACGATCAAAGACTCTTGCCCACGGTTGTACTTTTTCTCGTGTGAGAGATAGTCAGGTGTAAAGGTTTTTTTCTGGATTAAATCACCGCAGTATTTTTCATTGCGGAGAATGCGCAAAATCACACTGCTTTGCCATTTTTTAACGCGCATAGGATGGATTCCGGCCTCCTGGAGCTCCCGGGCAATGACGTGTGTACCTTTTCCCTCCTCCACAAATTTATGAAAGATGAGACGTACAATCTTTGCGCCCTCCTCATTGACGTACAATTTACCACCGTGTACGTCATAACCGAGCAGGCTCCGGCCGAATACAACCCCCTGTTCCATTTGACGTCTTTGTCCCCACTTGACCCGTTCCGATGTCTTACGGCTCTCCTCCTGGGCAATGGATGATAAGATAGTCAACCGAAGTTCCGAATCAGTGTCCAGCGTATTAATATTGTCGTTCATAAAGAACACGCCGACGCCGTATTTTTTTAGTTCACGGGTATAATAGATGCTGTCCAACGTGTTTCTGGCAAATCGGGAAATCTCCTTTGTGACGATGAGATCAAAGTCACCCTGTTTTGCGCGCTCTATCATTTGATGAAAAGCCCTGCGTTTTTTGGTATTGGTGCCGGAGATGCCTTCATCAGCAAAGATCTGGACTAGTTCCCAATTTGGGTGCCGTTGGACATAGAGGCCAAAGTACCGTTTCTGACTCTCAAACGAATTGGCCTGGTCCTCCTTGTCGGTGGAGACGCGGCAATAGACAGCCACCCGTTTCTTCGCATTGGCCGATTCCTTCTCTGGATGCAGATATTCCAAGAAATCCGTAGTCAATCCCCCTTTTGCTCTGGATCAAACAAAAAACCAATCGGTTATCGCTTGGCTGACGGTGGATTCTCAAGCTCTTCCATACAGCGTTCCCACTGGGAATGAGTCAGCAACGTTTTTTTCTCCAGTACATAGAGCAGGGCCTTTTCCACATGGTTCAAAAAAGCTGCATGTTGTTTTTCATCCAATTTAGGGATGGGATCGCTTATACAGCGGAAATCGTGATTTCTTGTCATGGGAGAACCCCCTTTCGCTTCAATATATGAAGGGAGCCGTGCGCCATAGAACGGAGGGGGACATGAGAGAAAGCCTTATGAAAAAACAAAGGAATCAGGCCTTTGGAACCTGATTCCTCGTAAATAATCCAAAGCTGTTCCGGAAAGGATAAGAAGCAGTGGAATATCCTAGAAAGTTCTTCCGATCTCTGGGACCCGCTCATAAGGGAATTGATATAAATATTCCGGCAAGAGATCTGCGATGATCTGAGCCTCTTTGCGGTACTGGTCCTTGACCAGGAAAAGCTGAGTGTTGTTGATAGACCGATCCGGATCAAAGCACTGACGTTTGGCAGTATGAGCCTGGGAAGAAACCTGTAGAGCGTCATATACCCTCTGAAGTGATTCATCGTAACGATAGATGAGATCCTCAAAGGCAAAGCGATGGATCTTAGAACTATCGCTCTGCTGCTCGCTCTGCCTCATGCGACGGTAAAACTGAGCGAACTGTTCCGCATCGGTGGGGAAGGGCACCACTTCATTTTTTGCCGGCCACACATACTTGTTGATGATAAAGACGTCCCTAGGGTCACGGGTGACGCTGAACACATGAAGGTTATCGTCAAAATAGTCGTCCACCCGGAAGAGATTAAAGGGCAGCAACAATTGATCCAGAACCAAGTTGCGTTTTTCCACCCCGATCTCCACCATGATTTTGCGGATATACTCCTTGGTCAAGCGATAAAATTCCTCCTGGCTGGGGATGGAAAGCCAGACTTCCGGATAAAGCAGCGGCTTTGGAAGCTGTACCTTATGGAAGGTCAGCAGCGATACGGCTTTTTTGACACAAAGCTGCCAAAACATCCGTGTATTGGTATTCTCCTGCTGGTACCAGTAGAAATTAGGCTTAAACTGGATAAGCTGTTCTATATACTCCTCTGTGATCCTAAGGAAATTGGGACTGACACGGGTACGATAGTTGGCTACCCACCAGTACTTTTTAGAATGCAGTTCACACATCGTGTGATAAAAAGAATGGAGTGCTTCATCACTGCGCAGGGCGTTGTTGCCGATGAGGAGCTTGTCCGCCAGATCAAAGACGCCGTTTGGACAGTGTAAAAAGACGTATTCGAATGTACCGTTGGGCGCGTCATACCCTTCGATTTCAGAGATCAAATCGGTGATGGCTGAAGAACCGGAACCCATATAACCAGTCGGAACAATAATCTGAAACATAGCGATATCCTCACTCCTCAAAAGATGGCCGAAGCCTTTCAGCATGGTTTCAAACTTTACATCTGTGGGGAAAAATGATATAATAAAAATGTTATAGACTTTGTTAAAAACGGGAATTTTGATTGAATTTGACGAGCACAACTAGCCAATAAGTACAAATTCATCGTGGCTTTGACGGGACACACTTTGTGTCATTATATCTTACTTTATTTGGAAAGGCAAGTTATGCAACAAAAATCATTGGCTAAAAACGGATTTTACAAAGCGACTTTAAATGTTTTTAATCTGGTCATTCCGTTGCTGGTGGGGCCTTACGTCACCGGCCTGCTGGAGCCGGAACTATACGGCGCTTATAACCGTGTTTTTTCGGAATTCAATGTATTCTTAGTCATCGCATCCTTTGGAATCTACAATTATGGTGTCCGTGAAATCAGCCGTGTGCGCAATGATCCCATTGAGCTCAACCGGCTGTTTTCCAGTTTGTTCCTCATCGGCATCATTACCAACGGGCTTACGACCGGTGTATACGTTATTTATGCGCTGGTGCGTTCCCAGGCTGAGTATGAGGTAGGCCTTTATCTAGTCATGATTATCCAGATCGTGGCCAATGTGTTTTATATCGAGTTTGTCAATGAAGCCAAGGAAAACTATGGATTTATCATGGTCAAGACCATGATTGTCCGATTGCTCTACCTAGCTTCAATTTTTATTTTTGTGCGCAAGGCCGACGATATCCTGCCTTATGCCATTGTGGTCTCGGCCACGGTACTTCTCAACAACCTCATCAGCTATGTGTATCTCAAGCGGAACATCCGTTTTAACTTTAAAAATATCGAGATTGTGCGGCATATTGCGCCGCTGATCGTCAGCCTGCTGCTGACCAATGTGGAGATTCTCTACACACAGTTGGATAAGATCATGCTTTCCCCTTATGTCAATGATATCGCAGTTACCGAGTACTACATTCCTCTTACGATCGTGGGTATGATAGCGGCGGTGCCGTTGGCGCTTGTCAATGTAGCCATCCCGCGGGTATCGGCCTACATTGCGGACAACAACCGCACCGATTATATCCGTGTGCTTAACAAAACCATCCAGAATTATATGGCCATGATGCTTCCCATGTGCCTTGGCCTAGCGGTGCTGGCCCCGGAGGTAATGGATCTTTACTCCAGGGGGGTATACACTTATGCCTATCCGGTGCTGGTGGTGGCCGCTTTAGCCCGTATCGCTTTTTCCTTCCAGTCCATTGTCAGCAATCTTGTGATGTATGTAAACGGATTGGAACGCCAGTTGGTGGCGATGCTGGCGGCATTTGGCGTGCTCAACCTGATCACTAATTTTGTGCTGGTATGGCTTCATTGGTTTACCCCAGCTACTGCTATGGGATCCACTGCTATCATGGTCATTTTGTTTGTGATCACCTGTTATTTTTATACCCAGAAAAAATTAGGGATCCGCTACAACCTTTTTTCCAAACGCATTTGTGGATATTTTGTAGTCAGCGCACTTTTTATTCCCATTTCGCTGGGCATCCGGGCCTTAAATCTCGGTATGTGGGCCAATATTGCCATCATTATGGTGGTCTGCTGTGGTGTGTACGGTGGGTATCTTCTGACCACCAAAGATCCTTTCCTTACAGAATTGGTTTCACGCGTCCCCTTCCTGAGAAAGAAGAAATAATCCCGCATCGGATTGTGATAAAACAAGGAGAAACGGTTATGCCTTCTATCAGCGTCATTGTCCCGGTTTATCAGACCGCTTCTTATTTGAAGCAATGTATCGACAGCATTCTGTGCCAGACCTTTGAGAGTTTTGAAGTCATCCTGATCAACGACGGTTCCAAGGATGATAGCGGCCGGATTTTAGCGGAATATGAGACCCAGTTCCCGGAGAAGATCCGGGTCATTGAGCAGGAAAACCACGGCATCAGCTATACCCGTAACCGGGGGATCCGGGAGGCAGTAGGGGAATACATCTGCTTTTTGGACAGCGACGATTGGGTGGCAGATCATTATTTAGAGGCTCTGTTTTCAGCGGTATCCCAATGGGATGCCGATATGGCGGTGTGCGATTACCAAGAGACGTCCGATGAAAAGCTGGGCCGGGTGGTATCGATCCCGGATTTCCCGCGGACATGCCTAAAAGAGAATCCGCAGCTTTTGTTTGAAGTCAACTCCAGCCCATGGAATAAAATATACCGGCGGTCTTTTCTTGTGAAAAACAAGCTCTGGTTCCCGGAGGGGCTTAAGTATGAAGACGCTGCGTTTGTCCTGCCGGCCATGGTTATGGCGAAGAAGATTGTAAAGGTAAATGAAACACTGCTGTTTTATCGTATCCGCCAATCGGGCGAGACGATGCAAGTGGACAAGCACGTTTTTGATATCTTTGCCATCCTGGATCAGATCTATGAGGTGGTCATGAGGCATCCGGATCGGGAGGCTTTACAGGATTACTTAGAATTCTTTAGTGCCAACCGGCTGACGGTTTATAATTTGCAGCAGGCCTATCAAAAGGAAGCCAAACTGGCGATGCCGTTCATCGACCGTTCTTTTGCTTACTTAAACGAGAAGTTCCCCTTGTGGAAAAAGAATCCCCACTTCCGGCAAGACAATTCTATTGTGGAACGGTGGATAAAAACCAGCGTATTTCTTACCAAATGCTATGTGAAAATGAGAAGGAGAATGGCTAAGTCATGAAAAGCTCCATGCCAAAAGGCATTTCCATCGGCGAAATTCAAAAGATTCTAACCGACGACCTAAAGGTCCTCCATGATTTCTGTGAGGAACATGAAATACGATACTGTTTGGCCTACGGGACTTTGTTGGGAGCCATCCGCCATAAGGGATGCATCCCCTGGGACGATGATGTGGACGTCATGATGCCCCGCCGCGATTATTTAAAATTTCTTTCCCTAGCGCCCCAGTATTTTAACAAGGATTATTTCATCCAGACACCTGAAAGCGATCGGTATTATAATTTGTTACATATTCCGCTGAAGGTGCGCAGCAAACGCGCCACACTTATCGAGGAGCCTGGAAAGAAATACTACCAGGGCTCTTTTATCGATATATTCCCCTTTGACTATATGGGGGACGATCAAGCGGCATTTTTGGCTTTGAAGAAAAAGTGTGCGCTGATGAGTTCCCTTAAAATGCGCATTTCTCTGCATGAGTTGTCGGGCATCAAGCGCTATGTACGCATCGCCATGCAGCTTGTGTGTAAATTGATCCCGGCTAAGGCCATCTACCGTTGGGAGATGAAACAGGTTCAGAAGGTAGTGGATAATGACCGGGCAGTCAACCGGGACATGATGGCCGGTCTGGAGCTGGTCACCCATGAAAAAATGAATGAAGAGGATTTGTTCCCGTTGGAACTGCATCCCTTTGCTTCCTATGAATTTTACGTTCCCCATCATTTTAAGAGGATTCTGACCGATCTGTACGGGGACTATATGACCCCGCCCAGCGAGGAGGAGATCGCTCATTCCCTCCATGGGATTTTTTACAGCGATCAGCCCTATGACCTTTATAAGGATGTGGATTTTAAAAGACCAGACGCAGGTTAAAGGGGTGTGACCATCGGCTTGAAAGAGAAGATATGGATTTTAGCTCTGCATCTTGCCTTTGGAGGTGTGGAGAAGGCCATCGTCAATATGGCCAACTTATTTGTGGAACAAGGGCATCCGGTGGAGATCCTCTGCGTATACGATATGCCGGATAGTCCAGCTTTCCCTTTAGATCCGCGGGTGAAAATTACTTATCTGCTCAAAGATACGCCCAATCGCCAGCAATGGAAAGAGAGCATTCGCTCCAAGAATCCGTTCTCTATTGTGCGGGAAAGTGTAAAGGCAGCCCGCATTTTGCTGGGGAAAAAGAGATGCGTCCGCCGGGCGGTCCAAAGCATTTCCGACGGCATTGTCATCACTACGCGGCATGAGGATAGTCTGGCGCTTTCCAAATATGGACGGCCCGGTGTATTTAAAATTGCACAACTCCATCATGATCACCGTTTTGATCCAACCTATGTCAAAGGGTTTGCCGATGGATACCAGAACATCGATGTGTTTGCCCTTTTGACGCCTCAGTTGGCTGACGAAGTGCGTGATATCATGAAGGATAACCGCCATACCCGTATTGTGTGCATTCCTAATTTTTTGGAGAGGATACCAGAACAGGTTGATGCATCCCAGAGAAAAAAGATCGTTCTGGCAGTGGGACGTCTAGACCCTGTCAAGGGATTTGACCGCTTGATTGAAGCGTTCGGGCACATTCGTGACAGAGCGCCTGATTGGCAGCTTCACATTGTGGGGGAGGGGGAAGAACGTGAAGTCCTGGAAAACCGCATCCGTTCCTTGTCCCTGGAGGATCATGTGGTGCTGACAGGACGAAAAAATGCTTCTGAAATCGAGCAGATGATGAAGGAAGCTTCCCTTTATGCAATGACTTCCCATAGCGAAGGATTGCCTTTTGTACTCATTGAAGCATTTAGCTGCGGCCTGCCTGCTGTGGCCTATGATGTGAGGGTCGGCCCTCGTGGCGTGATTGAAGACCAAGTCAGCGGCTTTCTAGTGCCGGACGACGATGAGGCACAGTTTGTAGATCAATGCCTCAAACTGATGGAGGATGATCCGCTTCGTTATCAGATGTCTGAAAATGCCTATAACCGAGCGAAAGATTTTTCAAAAGAAAAGGTAGGAACGCTTTGGGATAGAATTTTAGAGGAATGAGAGGTACCAGCAACATGCTCAAGAATGCCCTGCAATTTTTTCGAAAATATTGGCTGTTCTTTTTGATTGCCGCCCAACCATTGTTGGATATTCTGGCCTTTTGGCAACAAAACTCTATTGGCACAGCAGCAGGTGTCCTGCGCCTTGCCGTTATGGTTGTGCTGCCCGTCCATATTCTCATCACCAGCAAACATAAGAAGAAGTTTCTCATTGCTATGGGTGTTATCGCCCTTTTCTCAGTCCTGCATATTTTAAATGGATTCCGCGTTGGATATATCAGCCTCTTCCAGGATGTGGCCTACTTGCTGAGAGTGATCCAGATGCCGGTTTTGGCCATCTGCTTTATCCACTATATCCGGGATGAGAAGACACGGGATATCGTCAATTACGGCTTCTTAGCCAGTGGGACCATCATTGTAGTCACGACTGCCATTGCACATCTGACGGGTACTGGCGTCTATACCTATGTTCATTACAATGTAGGCTGGACTGGATGGATCAGCAATGCCAATTCCCAAAGCATCATTATTATCTCTCTGGCCCCTATCGTGCTTTACTACGCCGTCAAAAGCCGTCGCAAGCTGCTGACAATCGCCGTCCCCATTGTGGTGTTTGCGACGCTGATCTTAAACGGTACAAAGGCGTGTTACTACTCGTCTTTCTTGATTTTTGGTGGATTTGCAGTATTCTTGTTGTTGGAATATCTGATCAAACGCAAAGACGGTAAAAAGCTGCCGGTGATTGCCTTATGCTTGTTTACAGTACTATTGATCCTGACTAAGGTGGTCTATCCCTACACCCCTCGGGCGCAGGTGGATGATTCCTACGAAAGTTCCGTGACCACTACCCAAGAGGAAGTGGATAAGGATCTGGAGAAGATCCATCCCAACAAGAAACCGAGTGATTCTTCTGGCACACAGGAGCCTGAACCTCTTACACCAGAAGAGATTATGGCCGATCCTGTGCTCAAGCAGCAAGTGATAGAAATCTACAAGGACAAATTGGATAAAGGCTTAGTAGAACGGTTTGGAATAGAGAAGGTGCTGGAGGAATATGGTGTCACACCGGCCGCTTATGAACTCTCAGACATGAGAATGAAGAAGCTGATCTATGCGCATCTGCTCTGGGAGGAAAGTGATTTTCTCACGAAATTGGTCGGTTTTGAATACACCCAGATCGATACAGGCGAGAGTTACGACTTGGAAAACGACTGGCCAGCCATCTACTATTATTACGGCTATATCGGATTGGCTCTGTATATTTTATTCATCGCCTACTTTGCTTTCTTAATTATCAAGAGGCTTATAAAAGACTGGAAGGGTAGCCTAAACCTCTATAATTTTGCCCTTCTCATTACACTTGGGCTTCAATTGGGCCTGGCGCAGTATTCGGGGGCCATTCTACGCAGGCCGAATGTCTCGATTTATCTCTCCTTGATTTTAGCACTGATTTATTATCAGACGGTGAGGGCACCCTTAAGTAAAAAACGGAAAAAAGACTCTTCGCCGGATTCTGTAGATGCCGATATCCCTGAACTGCCGGAGGAACATTAAATGAAAGTCAGTATCATTGTACCGGTTTATAATGTGGAAAAGTATCTGCCAAAATGTCTGGATTCCCTGGTGAGCCAGACCATAGATGATTTTGAGATTCTTGTGGTCAATGATGGATCTCCTGATCGTTCTCAGGATATTATTGATGAATACAGCCGCCGTTATCCTGAGAAAGTAGTTTCTCTGGTGAAGGAAAACGGTGGACAAGGTAGCGCACGTAATATGGCATTAGAGATTGCCAAAGGAGAGTACATCGGCTTCGTGGACAGTGATGACTGGGTAGACGTCACGATGTATGAAAAGATGTACAGTGTTGCAAGGGAGAAAAATGCAGATATTGTTGTGTGCGATATGCTGGATCATTTTGAAGATGGAGGAACGACCTATTACGATGCGTCTGTCTTTCAGTCCCCCTTTGAAGTGACGCCCTCTGCGTGTAACAAACTCTTCCGTCGGGAACTCATCGGAGCCATCCGTTTTCTCGGAGGACTCTGGTATGAGGACTTTGACTTTACGACAAAGATGCTCATGCGAGCTACCAATATCCAAAGTATCCATGAAGGCTTTTATCACTGCCATTGCCGCCCAGGTTCTACGATGCACAACGACAATGCGCCTAAAAACTTGGATATGGTTACCGTTTTGGAGGATATCCGGGCTGATATCCAGACGCTTCCCACACCGAAAAAATGGAAGACAGTGTTTGACTATTTGGTATTGAAGCATTTGCTTTGGACGACTATCAATCGAGTCGCCGCCCAAAAACATCCGGAGAGAGAAGAGGTCATCCAAGAGATGCTCCGGTATGTAAAGAGAAATGTCCCAAGTCTTTCCCGCTGTGAGGGTTATCACAAGTTTAATAAAAATCAGCGAATTGTCATGTTCCTTAATTATCACGGCTTGTATCGTGTCTCCAAAGCACTTCTAAATGTAAAAAAACGTGTGTAATAGATAAAAATTCTCCTGAATAAAAAACTGCCCTGATTTGAGCGGAATGCTCAGACCAGGGCAGTTTTTTATTTTATTGTAGAATCTCTTTGAGAGCAGTCACAATGGCTTCGTTTTCCTCCGGCCGCTTTACGGCGATACGAACGTAAGGACGACCGCTAAATCCTTTTTTGGAAGATAGGTCTTTAATGAGGATATTATACTTGGTCAGAAGCTGCTCCGTTAGCAGAGCGGATCCGCATGGATGGATCACTTCACACATCACATAATTGGCCTGTGAGGGGATGACGCGAAGTCCTGGAAGATTCTTTAACTGTTCTACAAACTGGCGCCGTACTTTGTAAAAGCGCTCCATGCCATTTTTATAATAAGAGCGGTACTTTTCAAAAATCTGCATGTAATATTCAGCAAAAGAATTGATGTTCCAGATAGATACATCCTTCTTGATGCGATCGATGAGGGTACTGTCGCCACTGGCCAGAACGCCCAAGCGCAGTCCAGGTACTCCGTAAGATTTGGAGATGCTTTTTACAACAATCAAATACGGATATTGTTCCAAAAGTGACTGTTCCAGCAAGGTGGATGATTCTGAAGTCTCTGCAAAGTCCACAAACGATTCATCTACAATCAGACGGATCCCCTTGTCGTGGGACCACTGGATAAGACGTAATACATCGTTTTTTGGAATATAGTTGCCGGATGGATTGTCCGGATTGATAAGCGCCAGCATAGACATCTGCTTGTCATCAAAAAATTCCATTAGATCGTCTGCCGTATAGGAAAAATCAGGATTTTGCGGATAAAACGCCACGATATCTTCCGGCCTTAGACGATTGGGATATTCCTCAAATGTGGGGAACACAAGCCCGATCTTATCGCGAACGATGTTTTCCATCAAAGCCTTGATGAGTTCTGCTGCGCCGTTTCCTACCACAATATTCTGACTGTGGAGGGAGAAATACTTAGCAGCCAGCAGGCTGTTGACACCCATGCCAGAGGGATAATTGCAAAGCAGTGTCTCAAAATTGGTGCGAAGTTCGCGGATTAACTTTTTATTGGGGAAAAACGGGTTGACTAGATAACAAAAGTCCATCACTTTAGGATACCGCCAATATCCTCCATAACATTGCTGGAATTTTTCCAGTTTCTCGTGAGGTTCGGCAAAGATGGTTTCTGCAATTTTGAGATCCTGGATATCGTCGATTTCATACCAGGACTCATTTCCCAATTTTTCCACTTTTAGATCTGGCTTGTCCAGCAGGGAAATCACTTTGAGCACCTGCTCATAGTACTCATTGTATCCAAGGGCCTTGCTGTAGGCCTCCAGGAAGGGGACATAGTGAGTAGAGGAGAAGGCCTTGGAAAATTTATAGATATTGACTGTTTTATAGTAACAGCTGCATTTGGAAAAACGGAATTCCTTTTTAGAGAGGAATCTTGTAATATTGTCGTCTTCATCCAATTCCAATACCGTACCGTCCATCCAGCTCTCGAACTTGGCGGCCAGTACCAGATTGGGATAAGGATTGCAAAGCAGACGGTCCAAAGCCCGTTCTTCAAAAATGAGATCCGATTCTAGAAGAAGGGTGTCATCCTGAAGAAGATAATGCCGTGCCAGATAAAGCGAATAAATATTATTCGTCTTGTTGTAGATGGGATTGGTGACATACTCGATGGGAGTTTGAACAGAGAGGGAATTAATATAGTCCATCAGGACTTCGCTTTTGTATCCCACCACAATAATAATTTTCTCTAAATTCTTTCGATCCAAAATGGATAGCATCCGCTGGATCAGAGGAACTCCGTTGACTTTGACCATGCATTTGGTCACGTCGTTGGTCAATTCCTTCAGACGTTTTCCCATACCTGCCGCTAAGATAATTGCCTGCATAGAAAAAGCACATCCTTTCTTCTCAACCTATTGCCCATCATATATGCGCAGAAAAACGATCCAAAATAGCGTCCACAATACGCCGGCTGGCAAATCCGTCGCCATAAGGATTGCAAGCATGGCTCATCCGATGATATTCCTCCGGATTGCTCAACAATTCGTCGATGATGGAAAAGATCGTTTCCTCTTCTGTACCGGCCAGCCGCAAGGTTCCAGCAGCAATGCCTTCGGGACGTTCGGTAGTATCCCTCAATACGATAACCGGTTTACCCAAGGAAGGCGCTTCCTCCTGGATACCGCCGCTATCGGTTAAGATCAGATGGGATGCATTGAGCAAATTGTGGAATGCAATGACATCCATCGGTTTGGTCAGACGCACACGGTCATTGCCGCCGAACACGTCCTCCGCTGTTTTGACAATGACAGGATTGAGATGCACAGGATAAACCACTTTGATGTCTGGATATTTTTCCAAGATCCGACGGATAGCATGAAACATCCGCACCATAGGTTCTCCCAGATTCTCCCGGCGGTGAGCTGTGAGAACGATCAAACGGCTTCCTTTTGCCCAATCCAGCAGCTCACTTTGATGTCCGGAGCAGACAGTGGTTTTTAATGCGTCGATTGCCGTATTGCCTGTGACGAAAATATCCGATTCCCGTTTGCCCTCCCGAAGCAGGTTTTCCCGGCTCTCTTGGGTAGGGGCAAAATGCATATCTGCCAAATTGCCCACCATCTGCCGGTTCATTTCCTCCGGATAAGGGGAGTATTTGTTATAAGTACGCAGTCCAGCCTCCACATGGCCGATGGCCACCTGCTGATAAAAAGCCGCTAATGCACTTGCAAATGTAGTAGTTGTGTCGCCGTGTACCAACACAATGTCCGGTTTGACGGCCTGGATGACCTCTTGGACTCCGCACAGTACCCGTGTGGTGATATCGGCTAATGTCTGACCTTGTTTCATAATATTTAAATCGTAGTCGGGAACAATGTGGAAGGCCTCCAGCACTTGGTCCAACATCTGCCTATGCTGTGCCGTCACACAAACAGTGGCTTCGATTTGTTCCCGGGATTGTAATTCTTTGACAAGTGGTCCCATTTTGATGGTTTCTGGACGTGTCCCAAAAATCGTCATAACTTTAATCTTCATGCTATCTCCCTAGCCTCTTCAGTTGTTTCACCTCGCGAAAAAAGCGAAGATTGCTGCGGTAAAAGCGCCCAAAGCGTTTTGGTTCCTTCATGATCCGATACAACCATTCCAAATTACAGCGTACAAAAAATTGCGGGGCCCTTTTTTTGCTTCCGCTGAGCACATCAAACGATCCGCCGACTCCCACAAAAATCCCCTTGGAAAAACGCGGCAGCCATCGGTCGATGAGCAATTCCTGGCGGGGGATCCCCAAGGCCACCAATATCACGTCTGGTTTCAGCCGGAGGATTTCCTCAAATACCTCGTCATCGTCCTGGCCGTATCCGTTGCGGCAGCCGGCGATCACTGCACCGGGATGTTCCCGCTGAATGCGTGATACCAAGGCTTGTAGAACCTCTTCCTTAGCGCCGTATAGATAAATACTCCGATTGGTTTCCCCGGCGTGCCGGATGAGGTGAGCAGCCAATTCCACACCCGTCACTCGACCTTGGGTCTCAATTCCAAGGGATTGGGCGCCTTTGACCACACCGATTCCATCCGGTACGATGACTGTACTGGGTTTACAAAGCACAGCGTCCAGATCTTGATCCTGTACACCGATCATCATCGTTTCGGGATTGGCTGTTACCACAAAGAGTTTTTCTTCCTGATCCATGGCAAGCGACGCCCGTTTGAAAAATTCCGGTTGGCTACCTGTATAAAGATTTTCAAAATATTGTTTTAACATGTTCCGCCTTTGGACCGTTTTCCCCATCCAGACTTCCGTTGAGGCAGGGGATAGATCCTGTGACACTCCAATCCTTCATTCTGATCCTGCTTCATCAATCCTGACCCCATAGGTTCATTCCTGGATTTGACAAAACGTATACTTCTCCTATTGTACTCTAACTGGTGTTATTTTTCAATAAAAAGCAAAATTTCTCCTACCTAATTCGGCATTTTCTTTCTCTTTTCGGCAAAAAAGCCCTAAAATTCTCCTGCTGGCCTTGATTTCATGGTTTGTCTTCCATACCGGAACATTTCCGGGACCGATATACCGATATCGGTCAGTAGCCCTTTGAGTTCGGGATAGGGCATGGAATAGCGCTGGCTTAAATAACGCAGTGAAGCGCTCAGTTCGCCGTCGGGACCGCCGTATTGGCTGATGATGATTTTAGCCAGGGCGGCGTTGGGCGTAGACACTTTGATCGGATGTTGTAATTGTTTGAGGTAACTCCACATAGACTTAACAATCCCCCTTATCGTAATCCCAGGGCCACGGATCGGTCAGCCAGGACCAGCGGCAGCCCATATCGGCGCTGCTGGCTGAGATAGGGCCGTATTTGGATTCGTATTCCTGAGTCAGCTTGTCACAAGTGGCCTCGTACTGCCGGAGCATTTGGAGGGCCTGCGTGTCGTTGGGATGCGTGTTAAGATAGAGGTGGGTCTCCCACATGGAAAAGCAGGCTGCGGCCCGCTTGCGCATGAGCATCATACGGTCATCCATTAGCAGCGGCACCCCTTTCCGGCGAGAAACGGTTTATCCAGCTCCGGGAAAATCGTACCGACTTGCAGGGCGTGTTCCGGCTCATAAACTTCGGTCATGTTCTGGTAAGGGACATAGGCCATAGCGACGGGCGTATGAGCGGGAAAGGGTGTCCTGTCGTCGACCATCGGAGGGCAAGTGCCGTAGGGTTTGCAGGTATTGCAAGCATCTGCCATGTTGATAAGACTCCTTTCTGGGATGTTATCACATCCGATACTATTCTATGAAAGGGGGGGACGATTGGTGAAGACTGTCGGATCCAGGCGGCTGGAAGGGAATATTAGGAGACCGTTAAATCAGTATAAAAACGCTTGCTTTTTTAATCGTAAATTGGTATACTATGTCTGAAGAAAGTTTTGAGGAGGAATTGCCATGGATCAGAATCCATATAATCCATATCAGCCTGACCAGCAGCCGGATCCTTCCAACCAGGGCCAGTCGACTCCATACGGCAGCAATCCATTCCAGCAGAGCCAGCCGGATACCGACCCGTACCAGAAACCACCGGTCCCTCCAGTGGTTGATCCTTATCAGCCGTACAACTATCAGCCTGGAGTTCCCCCTGTTCAGAAAGTTGTTCCTCCGGCCAATGGACTCGCCATCGCCTCTTTGGTCCTTGGTATTGTCAGCCTAGTTTTCTGCCTGTGCTTTGGCGGTTTCTTAGGGCTTCCCGGTATTATCTGCGCCGTCATCGCAATGGCCAAAGGCAACCGAAGCGGTATGGCCATTGCGGGCTTGATCCTCTCGATTGTGGGATTCCTCTGCTTTGTGACAATGATTGCAGTGGTTGCAGCCAATCCGGATATTTTTGATGAGGGCTGGTACTATTATTATACGTACCGTTTCTAGTTTGCGGCGTTATGAAAAGGAAGAATCCCCTGCCTTTTTGGACAGGGGATTTTTTATGAGGAAAATAGATCAGCAATATTTTCAGGATGTTCAAACGACAGGATTGTGCTATAATAGTTGCCGCTAGGGATAATTCGAAGGGGGTGGAAATCAGTGGGAAGAGACCAGAGAACAACTTCCTCCTCCAGTGGGTTATGGAACCGTCTTTGGACGACGCGACGGGGGAATTGGACCGTAAGTGTGGTATTGGCTCTTTCGGCAGTGCTGATTTTACTCCTGTTTCACACGCGAGTAATTTCCATAACCGGCATCTTGCCTCCATGCCTTTTCCGGGTGGTCACAGGATTCCGCTGTATGGGATGCGGGGGAACCCGATCCATTCAGTGTTTTCTGCGGGGGGATTGGGGAGAAAGTTTCTATTATAATCCCCTGTTTTTTCTTGCGGCGTTGACGGCCGTGATCCTCTATATGATTTTTACCATCAATGCATTGCGGCCGCATTATCACCCATTGCATATCCGTATAAAAAGGTATCAGATTATACTGCTGGCGGTGTTTGCAGTGGTGTTTTTAGTGGTGCGCAACACGCCTTGGTACCAAGCGATTCTTTACTGATTGTCAAGGGAGTAGGAGAAAAAATGGATTTGCCTAAAATTCCAAAACAGTTGCAGCCTATGACGATGGATGAGGCGGTAGATGAATTTACAGCGCAAGGGGAAAGCCCGAAAGCAAGGATTTTTGAAGGGGAAACCTGGTGTGAGGAGGGGCCCTCTTTCCTGGAATGGGACGGTTGCTGTTTTACAGGATGCCGTTTGGCGGGCAGCAGAGTGCGGCAGGGACGTTTTTTTGATGTGGTATTTGAAAACTGCGATCTATCCAACGTGGATTGGAGAGAGGTGGATCTGCTCCGGGTCCGGTTCCAGAACTGCAAGATGGTAGGAGGGAATCTGGCGGAACTTACAGCCCATCATGTAGAATTTATCCAGTGTAATCTCCAGTACGCAAATTTAAACGATGGGGCTTTTCAGGAGGTATTGTTTGCAGAGAGCAATTTAAAACAGACAGGGTTTTGCAGTTGTCGTTTGAAGAAAGTAAGACTAACCGATTGTTCTTTAACCGAGAGCGAATTGCTGGGGACGAGTTTAGAGGGAATAGACTTACGCAGCTGCGATATTCAGGGGATCCGATTGGCTGGTCCGGAATTAAAGGGGGCCATAGTGGATATGTTCCAGGCTGCAGACCTGGCCCGGTTTCTGGGACTTACGGTATTATAAGGGGACACAGTTATAAAACTGATTGACATTTTTGACCTGTCTGTAGTATAATATAAAGTACACGACACTGTAAAAACAAAGGGAAAATCGGGATGTGGCTCAGCTTGGTAGAGCGCCTGCTTTGGGAGCAGGATGCCGCAGGTTCGAATCCTGTCATCCCGACCAGCGGCAACTTGCCGCGTCCAAGTCGCGCACCTCACTTTGTGGGGTGCGTTTTGTTTTGTCCCTGGTTTGCAGAGGGGATCTTTTTTCGTTGAAGGAACTCAGTGTGAGAAAATCCGAACTCCATCGCCCCAATGGGTGAAGAGTTTGGATTTTTTTTGATTTCCCTGTAGTTAAGTTCTCCTCCTTTCTATCTCGGAGACATCCTTTGCAGGATGCCGGGATAGATGGATGAGTACAATTTGGACTCGGATACAACGCTCGACATCCTGTGACCAAATTGATATAATAGCGGTAATTTAGACAGAAGGTGAGACTATGTGCAAAGATTCCCGTTGTTACTGCGCCGCAGTCCAAGACCTCTTGGCAATGAAGAGCTACGAAATTGCCGGACATCTGAAAGAGATCACCAAGGGCCATACGTCGGAGTCAGAATACCAGTCCTGGTGCCGTTCTCTGCCCATCCTTCTTGGCGTTTTGCACCGGGCCGGCATGGACCGTTTGTCGCTTGCCCTGGAGTATGAAACGCCGCTGGGAAAACGGATCGATGCGGTACTGCTGGGCGAGGGACGGGTGACCCACCGTCCCCTGGCGCTGATTATTGAATTAAAGCAGTGGAGTTTCATCGGGGAAAACACAAAGGGAAAGGAAACCTTTGTACGCGTCTGCATTTCGCCAAAGGAGAAACTGTTTGAGGATCGGGAACATCCGGTCCAGCAGACATTGACATATAAGAAGCATCTGAAACGAAACCACAGCAATGTGTCGTCCGGAAAGATCGATGTGTTATGCTGCCAGTTCCTCCATAATTTTGAACAGAAGGAACAGCTCTTTGAGGGAAATTACTCGGATTACGCTTTCTTGAAGAAAGAGACCTACGTCAAGGGGGAAGAGGAAAAACTGGAGGCCTTTTTAAGGGATACTTTTTCCAGTTCGCCAAATCAGGAGGCGGTAGACCTGTTTCTGAATGGGGAATATGTGTTTGGCTCGTGTGATTACGAGGCTCTTAGAAGCGTAAATGAAGGCAAGGAAAACGCCGTCATGATCGATGAACAGAAAGAGATAAACAAGCGGGTCTATAAGATATTAGAGCAGTTGAAGGAAGATCCGTCTCATCGGGAACTGGTTGTGATTTCGGGCGCGCCGGGAACCGGCAAAACAGTGATAGGGCTTCATATGCTGTGGCTATACGGTATCATTTTTGAAAAAACCCGGCAGCACGGTTTAAAGTGCGTATTTTCTATGCCCCGAAGCCGTACGCTCGCCCAAGTGATACAAGGGGCGTCCCACATCCCAATCGTCTACCTGGAGAATATCGCCGCCGGTATGGATATGGCCGTAATCGACGAGGCGCATCGGATCGAACGGCTGGATGAGGCGATGCGCACCCTGTTTACCAAAGCCAAGATCGTGGTAGTCCTCCAGGATGACCATCAAAGGGTCCGCCTGAGCGAGGAGGGGACGGTGGAAAATTTCGTCCGGTTTGCCGGGCAGGAGGGCATTGCGTGCGAAACATTTTGCCTGACCGTGCAGAAACGGCTTCAATATCTGAGCAACTATGTGCAGTGCCTGCACAAGTTGTTGTATGAGAGATACGACGCGCCTATCCCGGAGTGTGACGGCATTGAACTGATCTGCTGGGATTCCCTGCTGGGGCTGGACAAATATCTGCATCAGATGCAGGAAAATAAAAATCATGTTAAGTGGTATGCTCCTTTTTGCTGGCCCTGGTCAAGAGACGCCCAAAAAAAGGATATTTCCATTCAGACAGATGAGGGGACATTTGAAAAGCCTTGGAATCCGGAGCACGAACAGTATGAGTGGTATCAGGGGGCCCGTGAAAGCGACTTGGACCAGGTTGGATGCATTTATACAGCCCATGGCCTGCAGTTTGAACACACAGGTCTAATCTGGTGGGACGACCTTCGATGGAACGAGGCGCGTTCGGACTGGGAGATCGATTTGAATGCCAGTCAGGATTGGCAGTTTATAAGGTCCATTGTGGAATTTTACGGCGGAAAGCTTGCCAGTGACAAGAGCCCCTGGCAAGTCCGGGATGGAGGAACCGTTTGGGATATCTACACTTTTCTGCAAAGAAGGGGTGCGGATATGGATGCGATCAAGGAGTTGGTACTAAACACATATTGGGTGCTCCTGACGCGGGCTTTAAAAGGGGTATCCATTTGGTTCAAAGACAATGCGACAGCAGAACACTTCAGAAAGGTGATGGGGGCGCAAATATGGCATCCAGGAAATACAGAACGCTGACCATCGAAATCAAAGACGGAAAACTGGATCAAACCGCTTTGACTAGAGAACAGATGGATCTTTTGGAAAGAAAACCGGTGGTTTATATCTACTACAATAAAAATGTGCTGTATGTAGGAGAGACCAGCGGCTTTCTCGGAAGGCATGAGGAACATTTGAAAGAAACCGGTACAGATTATCGGCAATTCACGCACGTGATTGTTTTATTCGGCCAGTATGTGGATAGGAATTCCCAGCTGGATTTGGAACGGCAGCTTATTACATATCTGATCACAGAGCGGGAAACCCGTTTGGGAACAAAAATCGGGGGTTGTCTCAATCGCCAGTTGTGGCGGAGGGTACCGGATTACAGGACAAAAGAAGAGGTCTATAGCCAGGTACTGGTACCGTTCTGGACAAACGAATTGAAAGAGGCCGGGATCATTGAGGAGGTCCTGCTGGACAATCTTCGTCAGAGTATCTTGTTTAAATATTCCCCATTTCAGGAACTATCAGAGGAACAGCTGGACCTGATTGACGAGATGACAAGCAATGAAAAAAATTATCTGGTAGAAGGGATCGCAGGCACAGGAAAGACGGCAGTATTGACCAATCTGGTGGCGCGCCTGTGTACAGATGAGAGATACCGGGGCAAAAAAATCGGCGTGGCAGTGAAGAGCAATTGGATCAACCAGGCGCAACGGATCTTCAAAGCATATGGTATCCAAGAGCATGTGTCTCTGGGAAGCGCATGCCAGCTCATCCAAAGGGGAGAGGAGTTTGATATCATCGTAGTGGATGAGGCGCACCGCCTGCAGCGCAAGTATTCCAAACAGCATCCCTCTGTTTCCCGAACTTTTAAGGGCAGCCCGCTCAAAACGGAATTGGATTTCCTGGGGAGAATATCCAAGCGAATGATTTTGCTTTACGATAAGCTGCAGATCATCCGCCCTTCGGACATCCCCTGGCGCACTTTTGAGGATTATGGGAAACAGCATGGATTTGAGCGGAGAATGATGATGAAGCAGTTCCGCATTCAAATCCATGAAAAAGGCGCGTCTTACACGGCGGAGGATTATTTTGCCGGGATTTTCTCTTTTCTGCAATTGTCCGACATGCCTTTTGACAAGGACGTTTTCCGCAGCAAAGCGCCGGATGCCTACTTTGGCGTGACGGATTCCATTTGTGAACTGTTTGATTATGTAGAAGAGCGCAGACAGTACCATCCCACCGCGCAGTGCAGGGTTCTGGCGGGATATGCGCGTCCCTGGGGCAGCAAATTCAAACCCGGCCATAAGAGATATACGGAATTCGACTGGATAGAGGGCGAAGAGCGCTGGAAATGGAATTCCACCAATAAAAACTGGATCGGCCGTCCCGGCTCGGAAGAGGAAATCGGCTGTGTCCATGCGATCCAGGGAATTGACTTGGACTATGCAGGCGTAATCATTGCCAAAGATTTGACGTTCGCAGACGGCAAAGTAACAGTTGTAAAAGAACACTATTATGATAGAAATGGAATTCCGGCTAAAAAAGATTTTGTTCACGAAGATTTTACCCAGTATATCAAGCAAATCTATTACATTCTCCTCAGCAGGGGGATCCGCGGGGTTCGGATCTACTTTGAGGATGAGGCTCTGAAACGGCATTTTATGGAGGTGGTTGGTTTATCATGAAGAAGGAAACGGTAAATGAGATCAACCGGTTTCGGGATGAGAGAAACTGGAGGCAATTTCACAATCCCAAGGATCTGGCGATTTCCATCTCTCTTGAGGCATCTGAATTGCTGGAACTCTTCCAGTGGAAAACCAATGAGGAGGTTGTTGAAGCAAAAGCAGATGCGCTGAAAGAAGAACTGGCGGATGTTCTAATTTACTGCGCGATGCTTGCCGATGATCTGGGACTGGATATGGATACCATTGTGATGGAAAAACTTAAAAAAAACGCGGTAAAATACCCTGTGGAAAAAAGCCGGGATAATAAGAGAAAGTATAACGAACTTTAGATCCTAAGATTTCTCAGTGGCATTGGGTGTGGAAAAATAGATTTACTATTGTGAATTTCGGTCTTGTACCGGTTGGACAATTATGGTAAAATATGAACAAATATTAATAGAAAGATGGTGCATTAATCATGGATAAAGCGGTATTAAACGAGATTGTTGAGAAAACACATGAATTAATAAAGTCTCCTACCTGCAGCAGTGAAACAAAGGAAGCAGCCCAGCGCTGGCTGGATGCAGTGGGAACGGATGCGGAAAAAGAGGAAACCCAAAAATATGTGGACGAGCTGGAAGCAGATATTATGCCGATTGATAATTTAATTAATTTCGCCCAATCGGAACAGGGAGCGCAATACTTCGGCGCAGATGCTGCTGCCAATATTGCAGCGCATGCAAAAGAGATCAAAGCGGCGGGAGCGCGGTACTGTGACTGTCCAGCCTGCTCGATCGTGGCAACGATTCTTGAAAAGAAAAGTGAACTCTTAAAATAAGTCTGTCAACAGATGAAATAGAAAAAGAGCGCCGATCCTTTGGATTGGCGCTCTTTTTTGATGCGTTTGAAAGAAAACTTTACTCTGACTGTGAAATAGACAGGGATTGCAGAGACTAGAGCATTTCGATCTGATCAGCCCAACGGCAGACAGCATCCCGGAGGAACTGGGCACATCCAGGGACATTTTTATCGTAATAATCGGTAAAACGCCGATCCATTACGTAGAGCTGAACGATGCCCTTGTGCCGGTTGGTCTCATATCCGTTGCTGACGAGGGTCAGCCATTGACGATGAAGCTGTGTGATATCTCTGGCTTCCGGACAGGAAGAATCTTTGGAAGTCTTAACGGCTTCCTCCAACCGGCATTGGATTTCTTTACTCAGCCCCATCCACTGTTCATATTGCTCCTGTGTCAAGTTTAACACGGCGGAATGGACGCCGTCGACTGCGGCATCGCCGTATTTTTCCCGGATTTCCCCGCCGTAGTTGCGTTCATTGGTATCCACAGTTCGTTGCTTGAAGGCTTCAAATTTTTGCTCGTCGTTCATAATCTCATTCCTTTCCTGCGTCTCGATGGTTTCTCTGACCGATTGGATCAATCGGCTTAACCGCGCCTTCTCCGTTTCCAGAGCCGTCAAATGACTGCGTAAAGCCGAGAGACGGTCAAAGGAGGGATCGTCCAAACACTCTCGAATACGGCCGAGTCCCACTCCAAGAGCCCGGTAGTAGAGGATATCTTGCAGCCGGTCCACTTGAGCCGGACCATAGTAACGATATCCGCTTTCTGCGACACGGCTTGGTTTCAGCAGATTGATCTTGTCGTACCAGCGCAAAGTGCGAGTGGTCACTCCGGACAAGCGCGACAGTTCCTGAATGGAATATTCCATGGGTTTCTCCCTCCTTGATGATGCAGCCGCTTCAGACAGATCAAAATCTTGTTTTGTAATTCCAAAGCCTGCTGCTGTTTTCATTGTAGCGGTTGACGCTGCGTCAAAGTCAAGAGGAAATTTTAAGATTAGAAAATTGGCTGGACAGAAGACGGAAGGGAGAGGTACCATCGCTTTGAAAGGACGACGAAACCATGGTATAATAAAAAAGAGCGATATGAAGTTTCAGTTTTACGACTATTTTGGATAGGAGATTTTTATGCGCCTTTTGATCGACGCCGACGGATGCCCGGTGGTAAACATCGCTGTGTCCATTGCAAGCGAAAACAGGATAGAATGCCTGATCCTGTGCGACACCTCTCATGAATTTGAAAAACGCGGCGCCAAAACCTTGACCTTTTCCAAGGGGGCCGACAGCGTGGATTTTGCTTTGGTAAATTTATTGTGTCCCGGAGATGTGGTCGTCACCCAGGACTATGGTCTTGCCGCCATGTGTCTGGCCAGGAAGGCGCGGGTACTGAGCCAGGATGGAATGGAGTATACCGCCGATAACATCGATGGTCTCCTTCTGGCGCGCCATACGGCAAAAAAGATCCGAAACGCCGGCGGAAGATTAAAAGGTCCGTCACGGAGAAAGCCTGTCCAGGATGAGGATTTCTCCCGCGCGCTGCGGGATCTCCTGAAGAGGGTAACCGCAATCGGATAAGGAGATATAAGAAGACCAGGCGGCTGTTTTGCCAAACGCCCAGCCGTCTGAAGGATACGAAGAAGTGACAGAGGAGTTGAGGTATGCGGATCATCATCTCGCCGGCAAAGAAAATGAATGTAGATCTCGATAGCCTGGAACCAGGCGGATTGCCGCGTTTTTTGCCGGAAACAGAATTGCTGCTATCGGCTCTGCGCTCTATGCCGGATCAGGAGCTCAGGACCCTCTGGAAATGCAATGACGCTATTGCGGCGCTCAATGTGGAGAGGGTGCGGCGTATGGATTTGTACACCCGGCTGACACCGGCCATCTTGTCCTACGAAGGGATTCAGTATCGGTATATGGCTCCAGGAGTGTTTGAAACGGGACAATTCACCTTTTTGGAACAGCATTTGCGGATTCTCTCCGGGTTTTACGGCATCCTGCGTCCGTTCGACGGCGTAACCCCTTACCGCTTGGAGATGCAGGCCAAATTGTCTGTGGATGGCTGTAAGGATTTGTATGCGTTCTGGGGGGACAAGCTGGCAAAGTCTTTGGCCCGGGAAACCGATGTTGTACTCAATTTAGCCTCCCAGGAATACAGCCGGGCGGTAAAATCATATTTGCCGTCCAAGGTGAGGTTTTTCACCTGTACTTTTGGGGAACGCAAGGGTGACAAAGTAATCGAGAAAGGCACCTTATGCAAGATGGCGCGGGGACAAATGGTGCGTTGGATGGCGGAAAATAAGGTTGTAGATCCCAGGGATCTGTGTGAATTTTCTGATTTGGGATATCATTACGACGCCGTCTTATCCGGAGAGGATCATATGGTGTTTATCAAGGACGAAAAGCCGAGGACTGGCTGGGAGGAAAAAACATGGTGAGGGAAATTGTAAAGGATATCATCTTCCTGGCCCAAAAGGCGGAAAAGGCTACAGAGGAAGATCTGCCGGTGGCACAGGACTTATTGGATACATTGGAAGCCCATAAACAAGGATGTGTGGGATTGGCGGCCAATATGATCGGCGTAGGGAAGCGGATCATCGTCTTTGACAAGGAGGGACAGCCTATGGTTATGTTCAATCCGGAGATCGTAAAGAGATCCCAGCCCTACGAGACCGAGGAAGGATGTTTATCCCTCGCCGGTACACGCAAAACCAAGCGGTGGAAATCCATTAAAGTACAGTACCAGACGCATTCCTTCCAAACCCGGTACCAGACGTTCACCGGTTGGACGGCTCAAATTATCCAGCATGAAATCGACCATTGCGAGGGGATTCTAATTTGATGAAACAAGAATTTTTCAAGATCAATGCCATCCCCGCCGTGCTGTATGGACAAGACAGCCGTCAAGTTTACCTGTTCCTCCACGGCAAATGCGGCCGGAAAGAGGAGGCGGAAGCCTTTGCAAAGATAGCTTGTCCCAAAGGATATCAGGTGCTGTCCATCGACCTGCCGCAACATGGTGCGCGTGAAGAAACGCAGGATACCTTTTATCCATGGGTGGTCGTCCCAGAGCTGCGAACCGTTATGCGCTATGCCCAGAAAAGGTGGAGCAGCGTTTCCATACGCGCCAACAGCATCGGCGCATACTTTGCCATGCTGGCCTTTGAAGAGGTCGAAAAGGCCCTGTTTGTATCTCCTGTTGTAGATATGCAGAAACTCATCCTGGATATGATGCTGTGGGCCGGCGTCAAGGAATATCAGCTGCAGGAGAAAGGGGAGATCCCCACCAATTTTGGAGAAACGCTCTCCTGGCAGTACCTGACCTATGTCCGGCAACACGGGATTCACGACTGGAACTGCCCTATCTGTATCCTATATGCAGGGCGTGATAACTTGACTTCCAGAGAGACCATCCATGGATTCTCTCAGAAACACAATGTAGCTTTGACCGTACTGGAAGAGGGGGAACACTGGTTTCATACCCCTGAACAATTGGCTGCTCTAGCGGCGTGGGAAGAGGGAAGCATCTAAAAGAGACCGGCAGCTTAGACGGAGGTCTATAAAAAGAAGAGAAAAAGAGAAAGGCCGCCCCATTAGGGGCGGCCTTTCTCAGGGGGATTATTCAATGGGAATGGAATTGCACTGAGGCAGCTGTTTGGGTGCGGCCTTAGGCATGGAGATTTTCAAAATGCCATCTTCGAATTTTGCATTTATGTCTTTGGACTGCATACCGTCGCCCACATAGAAGCTCCGGCTGCACTGGCCGGCGTAACGTTCTTTACGGATGTAATGACCTTTTTTGTCCTTTTCGTCTTTATCCAGACCCTTAGCGGCGCTGATGGTCAGATAACCGTTTTCCAAGTTGATTTGAATCTCGTCTTTCTTGAAGCCGGGCAGATCCACATCCAGTTCATAAGAGTGATCGGTTTCGCGGACATCGGTTTTCATCAAGTTTTTGGAATGCTTGCCGTACAGAGGATTGTGACGGCCGAACATCGATGTGGTATCAAACATGTCGTCCCACATATCGTCGAACAGATTCTCACCAAAAATGCTAGGTAACATAAATCATTCCTCCAATTCAATGTGTTTCACTCGTAGCTGTGGGGAGGTTATCCTCGCGGTGGCGAGCTTTTGTTACCGTGGATTCTCATCCGGTGTAGATGTTTTTTACTCTCCAGGGAAATTCTCACGTTTGCTTTCTGTGGAACCTCTCTTTCAAGTTCGCCTTTATTATAACACCGCAATTAGCACTGTCAATAGTAGAGTGCTAATTTTAATATTTTATTTACTTTTTATGACTGGGAGTGATAATGGATTTGGGTAAGGAGAAAAGGAGTTGTAAAAAGACGGCGGAGTCTGTTACAATAAAGGCAGAGGAATGGTCTTAAGAAGGAGGCAGGGCATGGATAAACGGGAAATTCGGCAGGGATCCATAAAATATCGCCTTGCAGAGGCCGTCAAGATCTGCATGAAACGCACGCCGGTGGATCGAATCACCGTCCAACAGATTGTGGATGTCTGTGGCGTCACCCGCCAGACCTTTTACCGTAATTTTCAGGATAAGTATGATCTTATCAATTGGTACTTTGACAAGCTGCTTCTGGAATCGTTTGCCCATATGGGAAGCGGCCGGACGGTGTTGGAAGGGTTGGAGCGCAAATTTGAATACATCAAACAGGAACAGGTGTTTTTTACAGGGGCCTTCCGATCGGATGATCACAATTCCCTGAGGGAGCATGATTTCGCCTTGATCCTGGAATTTTATTCAAAACAGATCGAGCAGAAAACCGGACGTCCGCCGGATGAAGAAACACAGTTTCTTCTGGAGATGTACTGCCGTGGGTCCATCTATATGACCGTCAAATGGGTGCTGGGAGGGATGCCGAAGGCTCCAAAAGAGATGGCGCGGAATTTAGTGGATGCCATGCCGGAAAAATTGACGAGATTGTTTGTCCGGCTTCATCTATTGCCGGGGGAGGAATCCCGGACTTCACCATCTTGAGGAATGTTACAAGTGGGTGATTTTGTAACTTTACTTTTCCCTGAATTGTGATTACCATAAGGGTAGTGAGATGTGAGATTCATCTTCCTGATAGATAAAGTTTCAGAAAAGGAGTAGATCGTCCATGGCAAACAGGATCATGCTCAACCAGACTTCCTACCACGGTTCCGGCGCGATTGAGGAGATCGCAAACGAAGCCAAAGCCCACGGTTTCCAGAAAGCATTTGTGTGCTCCGACCCGGATCTGATCAAATTCAAAGTCGCCTCCAAGGTGACCGATATCCTGGATAGGGAACATCTTGCTTATCAGATTTATTCCGATATCAAAGCAAATCCCACCATCCAGAATGTCCAGCACGGCGTACAAGCCTTCAAGGACTCTGGAGCCGATTATATCATTGCCATCGGCGGCGGGTCCTCCATGGATACGGCCAAAGCCATCGGCATCATCATCGCCAACCCGGAATTTGAGGATGTGCGCAGTCTGGAGGGCGTAGCTCCCACCAAGAAGCCGTGCGTCCCGATTATCGCCGTCCCCACCACGGCTGGTACGGCTGCTGAAGTCACCATCAACTATGTGATCACTGATGTGGAGAAGAAACGCAAATTCGTCTGTGTCGATCCCCACGATATGCCCATCATCGCGGTTGTGGACCCGGATATGATGGCTTCCATGCCCAAGGGCCTGACCGCCTCCACCGGTATGGACGCTTTGACCCATGCCATCGAAGGCTATACCACCAAAGCTGCATGGGAAATGACCGATATGTTCCACCTCAAGGCCATTGAGATCATCTCCAGATCGCTGCGGGGAGCCGTAGCCAACACAAAAGAGGGCCGCGAGGGCATGGCGCTGGGCCAGTACGTCGCAGGCATGGGTTTCTCCAATGTAGGGTTGGGTATCGCCCATTCCATGGCCCATACTTTGGGGGCGGTCTATGATACCCCTCACGGCGTGGCCTGCGCTATGATGCTGCCCATTGTGATGGAGTATAACGCCGAATGCACCGGCGAAAAATACCGCGAGATTGCCCGTGCGATGGGCGTAGAGGACGTGGAGAACATGTCCCAGGCCGAGTACCGCAAAGCAGCGGTGGAAGCGGTTAAGAAACTGTCGGCTGATGTTGGGATCCCGGCTAAGCTGGAGGCTATCCGGGAAGAGGATCTGCCCTTCTTGGCGGAATCGGCCTTTGCCGATGCATGCCGTCCCGGCAACCCCAAGGATACCAATGTGGAGGACTTGAAAGAATTGTTCCGCAAACTGATGTGATCTTGAATAGGGTGAAAAGATCCGCAAAAAGGACCGGCTTGTCCCAAAGGACAGGCCGGTCCTTTTCTTTTTGATACAGCCCTCTTTTACAAAGAATTTACTCAGATTTGGCCTTGCTATGGTGGAAAGGCGGCTGGAAAGACAATAAAATGAAAACCATTGATTGGAAAGAATCTTTAAGATATGGAAAAGAGAGGCTGTCATTATGAACCGTTTAAAAATACGTCCGCCCAGCAAGGCATCGATGATTGTACTGGCAGGTATGGCTGTGGTGGCGGTTTTGGTTGTGCTGTTTCAAATGCAAAATCCTATGGACTATGAAATCTACAGCAGTGAATCCATCCATTACGACAAAGGGACTGTCACGGCTGTAACGGCTCAATCGCTGGAACAGGAACCTGCGCCGTCCAACCGGCTTCTGGGTACCCAGACGGTGGAAGTAAAAATGAAAAACGGCCAATATAAGGATCAGACCATCACCATTGAGAACGTCCTCAGCACCACCCACAATATCCAAGTCAAGCCGGGACAATCGGTGATTGTCAAAGTGGACAGTCCACAGAATGCCCAGCCGTATTTTACCATCTACAACTACGATCGTACTATTGGAATCGTCGCCATTGTAGCCCTTTTCTTCCTGCTACTGATGGTGGTGGGACGGCGCAAAGGCGTCAAAAGTATGCTGGGCCTGGCCTTTACCCTTTTTCTGGTGGTAGGGCTTCTTCTCCCCATGATCTATCAGGGATATTCCCCCATTCTCAGCAGCCTGCTGGTGGCGGTATTGGTGACGCTGGCTGCCATGCTGTTGCTCAACGGGCCTAGTAAGAAGACGCTGGTGGCTATTTTATCCACGGGTGCGGGACTGGTGATATCGGCCGCTCTATACGGCGTATTTACCGCTATTTTACACTTGTCGGGATACCAGATGGAGCAGGTGGAGGATCTTCTTCTTGTATCGCAGAATACAGGGCTCAAAATCGGACAAGTCCTGTTTGTTGGGGTGCTCATATCCTCATTGGGGGCCGTTATGGATATGACCATGTCCATTGCGTCCTCCCTTTACGAGATGAAGCAGGTATCGCCCGGCGTCACAAAAGGACAGCTTGTGAAATCCGGCATGGCGATCGGACGGGATATGATCGGCACTATGTGCGAGACGCTCATCCTGGCCTTCGTCGGGACGGCGCTGACCACCATGCTGGTGTTGGTGTCCTACGGCATCCAGTTTGACCAGCTGCTCAGTTCCGATTACATCGCCATTGAATTGCTTCATGCCGTCACAGGAAGTATGGCGGTGGTATTGTCGGTGCCTGCTACGGCGCTGCTCTCCGGGATGTTTTTTGCAAAATCGGCGGGGAAATCCTGAACACAATAGGACAAATACCAAGGGGGGAAACCGTTTTTCTTTCGGCCAATCCGTGAGAAGGGCGGTTTTTCACTTTACATAAATTTTATCAAAATTTGAACAAACCATGATTGAAACAAAGGAAAAGAATGGGATACCATAAAAGCATCACGAAAGGAAAGGATGTATTGCAGTGAAACTAGGAAAGACACTGAAACGTGCGTTGTCATGTGTCCTCGCAGCGGCTATGATCTGTGTCAGCGGCGTGATGCCCACAGGACTGGCGGCCGAGACCGACAACCCCCTCATCCCCTCAGCCAAGCCTCAGGGGAGTACCATCAAAGTCATCGACCACAATGTGTACACCGGGATGACCAACTTCGATCAGCGGTCGGAAGGAGCCGTCCAGCTGTTTGAGAAGTACATGCCCGACTCCATCGGCCTCCAGGAAGCCAACGTCTCCTGGATGAACGCTTTGAAAGAGGGTTTGTCCGACCATTATGATTGCGTCGGCGTAGGCCGTGAAAACGGAACCAACGATGAAAACAGCGGCGAGGCCACCCCTATTTTCTACCTGAAGGATAAATACAATCTGGTGGATTCCGGGACCTTCTGGCTGTCGGAGACCCCGGATGTTCCCTCCATCGGCTGGGATGCCATGTACAACCGCATTTGTACCTGGGCCATCCTGGAAAACAAGGAGACCGGCGAAACCTATGCCCACGTCAATACCCACTTCGATCATGTAGGCAGCACCGCCCGCATTAAAAGCATGCGCATGATCATCGACTTTTTGAACACACTGGATATGCCGGTTGTATGCACCGGCGATTTTAACGTCAGCGAAGGCTCGGACGTCTACAATCTGATGCTGTCCAGCGGTTTCATGCAGGATACCAAAAACATGGCGGAAAAGAAGGTCAATGAAGGCGGAACCATGTCCAACTTCGGCCAAAATGATGTATCCGGACAGCTGCCCATCGATTTCACCTTCGTCTCCAAGGACGATTTCAAAGTGTCCCTTTACCAGGTGCTGGATGAAAAATCCAACGGCACTTACATCTCCGACCATCTGGGAATCTACTCCGAGATGACCCTCATGGCCCCGGCCGATACTTACCGCGCTGTCTATGGCACCGCCCAGCTGGACGGCCAGATGGATGACGCTTACAGCCGTGCCCAGGAAGTGCCCGTCAATCTGGATTCCTCCGGCGATGATGCCGCCGGCGCCACCGGTACCGCCCGTACCATTTACGATGAAAACTACATTTACTCCTTTGTCCAGGTCAAGGATTCCACCCCCAACGTCAATGTCACCGATCCTACAAATTCCAACTATGGTGTGGACGGCGTCCAGTTCTTCTATGACTTCAAGAATGTGGACGGTTCCGCCTGGACGACCGACCACAGCGGATATTTTATCACGGATCTCACCAGCAGCGGCCATTGGACCAGTCCCGACGGGACGCCCGGTCAGGATATCGCCCGTTGGGCCGGCGGCTTCTCCGGATTCAAAGGCGACACCTCCAAGATGGATTTCCGCGGTGTGAAAACCGACGACGGCTATACCATGGAGATCCGCGTGGCATTGCCCGACACCATCCGTGCACGCTATGCCGCCGGCGAGGACAACATCCAGATCGGCGTGGGATTCCAGATCAACGACGATCAGAACGACGACGGCACCCGTGACGCCATGTGTTTTGACAATCCCAGTCTGGAATCGGCCTGGAAAGGCCCCGACTACATGTCCAACATGATCCTGGCCGGCAGCCCGGAATCGGCTACCGATCCCTCTGTCACGGAAAAATACTACTACATGGCGGTACCCGGTACCCCCACCGTGGACGGCTATCTGGACGATGCTTATCTGTATGCCCCCACCATCGCTGTCAACAAGGACGGGAATAATGCCGTCTCCACCAACGGCGCCGCCACCAGCACCTCCCGCGTCCTGTACGACGACAATTATATCTACGTCTTTAACGATATCAAAGACGCAGCCGTCAATGACCCCTCCACCTCCCAGCCCGAGGATAACTACACCAATTACGGCATCGACAATGTCCAGCTGTTCTTCGACTTCGCAAACACCGATACCCCTCTGGATATGGCCGATACCTATACCTACTCCAGCAACGACGGCACCCAAAAGCATGAGAGCGGCTACATGATGCTGTACAACAACGAAAAGACTCCCTTCCTCACCTATGGATTCACCGATTACAAGGGGGATGCCGACAAACTGACCTATAAGACCCAGCGGACTGCCACCGGTTATACCGTAGAGCTTCGTCTGGCTCTCAGCGATTCCCTCAAAGATAAGCTGGCCGATGGACAGCATCCCAAGATCGGCATTGGTTTCCAGGTCAATGACGATACAAACGACGACGGCGTGCGCAATAACACCACCTTCTCCAGCAACCGGCTGGGGGATGCCTGGACCAGCCCCATCTACTTTGAAGACATTGTGTTGGGCGAGATGGGCGGCCGCCCGTCTGAAAACGGCGATCCCAGCTCCCTGAAAAACGGCGAACTGATCTCGACCTCCGCCACCGAATGGCGTTATCTGGACAACAACACCGATCCCGCCGCTGGCAGTGACAGCCGTACCAGCTGGACCCTGGCCTCCTTTGACGACAGCCAGTGGAAGACCGCCAAAGGCAGCTTCGGCGCCAAAAACGGGCAACAGAAGGATTTGGGCGATGGATTTTATCCTAACACCCTCCTCAACCAGTACATCAACGGAAAAGACGGCGATGATATCCCCGCATTCTTCTTCCGGTCCACTTTTGAAATCGAGGATTTGGAATCCCTGGTCGCCTTGGACGGGGAACTGCTCTATGACGATGCCGCCATTGTGTACATCAACGGGCACAAAGTAGCGTCCTTCTATGAACCGGACGGCGGGTTTGATTCCAATCTCTCCTATGGCGGTTCCAATAAGAGCGATCCCCTCACCGGTACGTTCACCGTTACCGATAAGTCCCTGCTCAACGAAGGCGTCAACACCATCGCCGTAGAACTGCATCAAGGCCGCGCCTCCAGTTCCGACATCTACTTCGATTTTGTCTCCCTCAAGCAGCGGGGAGATCTGGACGGCACCGCTCAGGTCAAATCCGTTTCCCTCAACGTCGGCGGTGATGAGACCACCCGTAACGTCACGTGGTACAGCAACTCCACCAAAGACGGGGTTGTCCAGCTGGCTGAAAAAGCCGATATGACCGGCGACAGTTTCCCGGAAACCTATCAGGAATTTACCGCCACCTCTCAGGCGGCCAACGACTCCGGTTTCAACAGCTTCTTTGCCACCGTGGAAGTACAGCCCGGCAAAGAGTACGTCTACCGGGTGGGCAACCAACAAGGATGGTCGGAGATCTACTCCTTTGAGACACAGGATATCAGCGACGGGTTTAACTTCCTGCTGGCCGGCGATCCCCAGATCGGTTCCAGCGGCAACGTAGGCAACGATACCACCGGCTGGAACAACACTCTGACCCAGGCCGTCAAACAGTTCCCGGACACCAGTTTCGTACTCAGCGCCGGCGATCAGGTGGAACACGCTTCCAATGAAAACGAGTATGCCGGTTTCTTAAGCCCTGAGATCCTCAAATCCCTGCCGCTTGCCACCAACGTCGGCAACCACGACGTGGGCAGCACCTCCTATAATCAGCATTTCAACATGCCCAATGTCAGCAGCTCTTTAGGGGTATCCGGCCAGGTGGGCGGCGATTACTGGTTCCGCTACGGCAACACCTTGATCATGTCCATCAACTCCAACCAGCTGAGCACCGCCCAGCACGTCCAATTCATGGAAGATGTCCTGAAAGAACAGGGCGATGCCACATGGAAAGTGGTTACTTTCCATCACTCCATCTACAGCACCGCATCCCACTCCACCGAATCCGACATCATAGGCCGCCGCAACGAACTGGCCCCGGAATTCTCCCGTTTGGGCATCGATGTGGTGCTCATGGGCCACGACCACGTCTACACCCGCAGCTATATGATGGACGGCGTCACCCCGGTAGTGCCGGAGGACGGCAAACCGGCTTCCAGCGTCACCAATCCCGAAGACGGCCAGGTGCTGTACATCACTGCAAACTCAGCTTCCGGCAGCAAATACTATGAGATCCTTTCCAACCAGGCTTTCCCCTATGCCGCTGTGAAGGAACAAGGACATACCCCCTCTTTCAGCAATATCCAGGTCACCGACAGCAGCTTTACCGTCACCACCTACCGCAGCAATGACCTGAGCGTCATCGATACCTTTACCATCAACAAGACCACCGATACCACCGCCCCGGTCATCACCCTGCCGGAGGACAACGAGATCCAGGTGGGCGATACATTCGATGCCATGGAAGGCGTCACCGCTACTGACGATGTGGACGGAGACCTGACCGATGCCATCCAAGTAGAAGGGGAAGTGGATACTCAGGTGGCCGGCAGTTACGATCTTATCTACCGCGTATCCGACAAAGCCGGCAACGAGGCCACCGCTACCCGGACCGTTGTGGTCAAAGAGACTGTTTCCATCGAAGCCAGCACCGATAAACAAAATTATGAGGTTGGAGAGACCATCACCCTGACAGTGGTCACCGGTTCAGATGTACGTGCCATCGGGCTGAGAAATGAGATCGGCAAAGGGCTGGGCCTGACCTCCATCAAATCCTCCAACGATGGCCTGCAGAAGGTTTGGACCGTTCAGTTCTCCGTAGGCACCAAGGGCGACCGCACCATCTCCATCCGTACCCGGACCGATTCCGGCTGGCAGGATACCGGTATCTCCTTCAATATCCAAGTGGGGATCCCTCCGGTATCACAGGCAGAGCCTGAGATCTACCGTGCCGACATCGCTGCCGACAGCGCCCATGTAAATGAAAAATTCCCCGTTATCGTAGAGACCTCCACCTCCGTCATCGATGTAAAAGTCCGCAATGAGCTTGGACGGGCCATGGGCGTCCAAGTGGTAGGATACTACGATCAAGGCGATCGGCGCATCTGGACCCTCAATATGGAGGTAGGCACCGCCGGCTCCCGTTTGTTCTCCTTCTATCCCGTGGGGAGAGACGGAACGATGTTAAATGCATCGGTGGAAGATATGATCACCATCGTATCCTGACACAGACGCTGAAAACTTCCGGAAACAAAGAGAATAATGATCTGGCAGAGCAGGTGAGGAATCTTCCTCACCTGCTCTATTTTTTGGCGGATAAAAAGGGCGATAACAGGATTCTAAAAGGGGAGGAAGGGAAATCTTTCAAAATTTCACCCCGGCAAATAAAACTTTTTCCTTGACATGGGAAATAAGATGTGGTATATTTCCCAATAGTTAGATATAACTAACTTAGAGAATGAACGGATGTAAAAAACGTCCGTCATTTTTTGGCCCATGAGTTAGTTATAACTAACATGCAGAACCGGTCAAAATACAGGATTCTTTGATAGGAAAGGAGGAAAGAAAGATTTGTTGGAACGATATTTAGTGGAGCATTGTTCCCCTACCCTGGCATCGCTTAAGACAGCCAATCTTTTCTCTTATTCTTATCCGTCAGAGGATATGCTGTATCGCTATGTGGAAGCCTGGCATCAGCAGCTTTCCGTAAAGGGAGTATCGGTGGAAGTGCTGCGCAAAAAGGACAACGTAGCGCTGATCTACGTCTACCGCCGGGATAGGCTGGGACAGGATTTAAGTCATCCGGATACCGCCGCTTTTCTGCAGGATTATGGGTATGAGAATCTGTCGGTTACAGAGGCCATCGCCAGGCTGAAGGGACGTTTTGAACAAGGCGAAGAGTTCCCCCATGAAATCGGGCTGTTTTTGGGATATCCCCTGGGAGATGTAAAGGGATTTATCCAGAATGCAGGAAAAAACAGCAAGTGTGCAGGATGCTGGAAAGTGTATTGCGACGAGTGCGAGGCGGTAAAATTGTTTGCCAAGTTCAAGAAGTGCCGGGACGTATACACCCGTCTTTTCCAGCAGGGACGGACGGTCCTACAGCTGACGGTGGCTGTTTAATATCGATAAGAATAGTGCTCCACACTATTTTTTCTCACGCATCTCTCCGTAAAAAACGGTGAGACGCTGAGTTTTTTGACCTGCAGTGGAATCCATCCATCGTGTAGGTATTTCAATCATCTTATGGAAAGAGGTGCATACCTTATGAGCAAAGTAGCAGTGGTATACTGGAGCGGTACAGGTAACACCCAGGCCATGGCCGACTTGGTGGCAGAAGGCGCCAAGGAAGCCGGGGCAGAGGTGGACGTATTGACCAGTGCGGAATTTTCAGCCGATCAGATGGACCAGTATGATGCCATCGCCTTTGGATGCCCGTCCATGGGGGCGGAACAGCTGGAGGAAAGTGAGTTTGAACCCATGTTTGATCAGTGCCGCGCCAAATTGAACGGCAAAAAGATTGGACTGTTCGGTTCCTACGGCTGGGGCGACGGCGAATGGATGCGTACCTGGGAAGAGACTTGCCAGGGCGACGGTGCTGCCTTAGTCAATCAGGGCGTCATCTGCAACGAGGCCCCTGACGATGAAGCAAGTGAAGCTTGCAAAGCATTGGGTAAAGCATTAAATTAAAACACGAGCATCTCCTATTATCGCATGATTTGACAACATCCAACATTTCCCCATACTATCACCATACTAGAAGAGCCCGGTTCCAACTCTGGAATCGGGCTTTTCTTTTTAAGACGTTGATCAGCAAATAGAAATGATAAAAATGAGATCAGTCCTGATACGGCGTGACGGCCCATTTAAGGCATCCATCCGACTTCTGACCGAAGATGCGGTATCCCTCCAGGATATCGTTGAGAGGAGAGGTATGGGTGATCAGAAAATCGGTGGAGAGACGTCCGGCCCCGATCAGCTTGAGCAATGTCTCACAATGGACGGCGTCTACGCCGCCCGTTTTAAAGATGAGGTTCTTGCCGTACATCTGATGCAAAGGAAGCATTTGAGCCTCTTCGTACATAGCGATAACCGCCACCGTTGCATTGGGACGGGCAATATCCCATGCCATCTGGAAGCTTTCCTTGGATCCCGCAGCTTCTATGACGCCGTCAGCGCCTCTTCCGCCGGTAAGAGCATCCACAACCTGCTTGGGATCCTGTTTCCCGGGATGGACAGCCGTTTCGCAAAGGCCTTGTCTTTGGGCGGTGCCGAGACGGGATTCATCCATATCCAAAGCGATGACCTGGGCCGCACCAAATAGCTTGGCACAGCTCATGGCGCAAAGCCCTACCGGTCCGGCCCCGATGACAGCTACGGTATCCCCGGGCTGGATGGAGCACAATTCAGCGCCGAAATAGCCGCTGGATAGGATATCCCCTACAAACAAAGCGTTTTGATCGGTGACGTTGTCGGGGATTTTAGTCAGGCCCATATCGGCAAAGGGGACGCGTACATACTCTGCATGACAGCCGTCGATGCGGCAGCCCAGTTCCCAGCCGCCCTGCCGGCAGTTGTTGATAAATCCCTGACGGCAGAACCAACAGTCGCCGCAAAAGGTGATACAGTTGGCGGCCACCCGGTCTCCGGGACGAAGATTGTGAATTCCCGGTCCCACTTCCATCACTTCGCCTACAAACTCGTGCCCCAACACAGTCTCCGGTTTGGCGCGGGGGACCGCGCCGTGCATAATGTGCAAATCGCTCGTGCAGATGGAAGACAATGTCACTTTGACCACGGCATCCCTAGGATCCCGGATACACGGCATGGGCCGATCCATTAGTTCAATGGAACCGTCTTTATGGCAGACCAAGGCCTTCATAGTGGATTTCATAAAGCATCCCTCGATTTTATATGTTGGATGGAACGGCTGTGCGAAAAACGCATACCGCATCAGACATCCTCTTTTATGATATATTATACCACAGCTTATCCGGGATACAAGGATTCCATCCGCACGGTATCCCGCACAAAGACATAAAAAAGCCGCTTTCCCTTCTCCAAAAGAAAGCGGCTGAATACCTACAAACTGACCCGATTAAAAAAGAGTGGTCCGGGGACGGATGGGATCTACGGGCCGGGCCGATACAGGCTGATCATTGAGGATCTGAGTAGGGGTTTCCACCAGCATGCGGTTCATGAGATACTCGGGCAGAGGGGGGCGAATATACACAGCCTGCTCCAGGAGATCGATGCCTCGATGTCCCAAAGGACGATGCGCATCCGAAGCCAGGCAGTCGATCATATTGGCTTTGGCCATCGCCATGGCCAAAAGACAGGCTTCCCGGCCAAAGTTGCCCGCCAAGCTGGAGAGCGTCACCTGAAACAAGGCGCCCATATCATTTAGCTCATTGATCAGCTGATAGTTTTTCTGAAGATAAATAAGACGTTCCGGATGGGCCAAAATTGGGATAACGCCGCGGTCAAACAGGGCATCCACCTGGTCGAGGATCAGCTCAGGGCGTTCCAAGCGAAATGGGAATTCGGCCAGTAAATAACGGCTGTGATTCAGAGTAAAAGGGGAGAAATCCGTGAGTTCCAGCATGGGGGCGGTGATGTGTACTTCCGCGCCGGGATAGAGATGGACATCAAACCGTTGAGCCGCCTCCTCCTTTAAGGAGTCGATACGGTTTTGACGGATATCCACATATTCCTGGGCGGTACGCACATCAATAAAGTGGGATGTCGTGATGATGGAATGGATATCATTTTCCTGGGCGATACGGCACATCATGAGGGATTCCTCACGGCTTTCTGCACCGTCGTCCACTTCAAATAAAATGTGGGTGTGAATGTCAACCATAAAAAGGTATGCACCTCCTCAGAACAAAAAATCAGGAAACCTCGTACGATTCGTTTGGATCAAACGATGGGATCCTTACACAGTTTATACGAATTATATGAAAAATACGGCCCTGTCCTCATGCCCACAATCGGGCGCGGGCAGGGCCGACATTCTCATGAAACAGCAATCACGACAAGACGCCTTGTATTATTTTGCTTTCGAAGAGGTTTTCTTCGCAGAAGAACCGGAACTGTTATCCACTTCACTGCCGGTCTTTTCCACCGACGTAGGTTCAGCGCTGACTTTATCGGGATTTTCTCCTTCATAAATAAAGTCCTTCATCAAATCGCTATTGGTTTTAAAGTCGATGTCCAAAGCGTCGGTACCAGTGACTTGCCGGTCCGTATTGGTCCAAGTGCCGTCGGCCGGAATACGGAGTTCATTGATCGGGTAGTTCAGGATGGAACCGGCCTGCATAGCCAAGCTGAGGATCTGGGAATCACTCAAATTGGTGGTGACATTGGGTAATATCTCTTGCACAAGGCCGTTGATTTCAAGAATATTCAGGTTTTTACTCTGGTCCACAATGGCGCGCAGCATATTGCGCTGGCGCTGTGTACGCTGGAAGTCGTCGCCTGTCAAGTGACGGATACGGGAGTAATTAAGAGCCGTCTTGCCGTCCATGTGGTTGAGGCCCACCGACACGGTGGTAGTCTGATCGATGTCGGGATTGTTTTTCTTATTCATATAATTGGCCTCAGCCTCGGTCAGTTCAATATCCACCCCGCCGATTTTATTGACTACATTCTCAAACATGGAGAAATCCACAATTGCGTAATAGTCCAACCGGATGTCAAAGGCCTGCTCAATGGTATCCATCAGGAGATCTGGGCCGCCGATGGCATAAGCCGCATTGATCTTCTGCTCCTTATGGCCGGGGATGGAAACGTAGATATCACGCATGATGGATGTCATTTTGATCTTTTTATGGACGCCATCCACCGTGAAGATAATCATGGAGTCGGAATTGCCACGGTTTGTCTGGCTGCGGGTATCGCTGCCGATGAGCAATACATTCATGATATCCTTTACCTCTGGAGGCTGCGAGACGTCCGACCCCGATACCGATGTGCTGGAGGACAATTGGGCAATTCCCATCGATTCCAAATCATCCGGCGTTTTGCGCAGTCCCAATAGGTAGTTGATATACAAAGCCCCCGCTACGCCTGTCACAATCAACAGGGCCAGAATCACCAGCAAGACGCGGATCAGGATTTTTTTTGTCTTGCCTTTCTTTCGGTTGGGGGGACGGCGGCCGGAAGAGCTTTGCGAAGAACGGCTGTTGGAATAGATATCCCTCGAAGAATCATCGTTATCATAGGGGGCGCCATGGAACGAATCGTGTTTGCTCATGGAATGCAACTCCTTAATTTCACTCTCAATTAGTTTGTGTTTATTTTAAAATGTCATACATTCATAAAATATCAAGAATTTTACAAAAAAACAAAGATGCAGACAAATTATACCCTACCTGAAAAGGTAAGTCAATGCATGCATTCCAATGTTACAGAACTGTTATGCTTTCGTTACAGTTTATTCGGATATTTGGGAGCTTTTGTCTTTGACTTCGATAAAAATTTTTGTTATGATAATTTTAAATACAAAATGTTCTAATTGAGGGAATTTTGATGTGGAATTTATGGAAATATGAGGGATGATCTATGAACTATATGCAACTTCTGGACGAAATACGAATCAATGTATCGAAAAATATGGTGGGCAAACAAAAAGAAATTAATTTAATTCTCATCGCTATGATCTGCGGCGGCCATGTGCTGGTGGAGGATGTGCCAGGCCTTGGCAAGACCACGATGGTGGCAAGTCTGGCTCAATCGCTGGGATGTACCTTCCGGCGCATCCAGTTTACCCCGGACGTTCTGCCGTCGGATATCACTGGATTCACCATGTACAATATGAAATCCGGAGAACAGGAAGTCCATACCGGCAGCATCATGAGCCAAATTGTGCTGGCCGATGAAATCAACCGCACCAGCCCCAAGACGCAGTCGGCCCTATTGGAGGCCATGCAGGAGGGACAGATCAGCATCGACGGCAAAACCTATGAGCTTCCCCGACCCTTTATGGTCTTGGCCACCCAGAACCCGGTGGAATTGGTGGGAACTTATCCGCTGCCCGAGGCGCAGATGGACCGGTTCCTTTTGTGCATCCACATGGGATATCCGGACGAAGCGGAAGAGGTGGAAATCCTCACCCGGCATCAGAACAGCGCTGTACAACCGGCATTAAAACCAGTGGCTACCGCACAGCAGGTACTGCTGCTCCAGGAAGCGGTGGATCATGTCCATTGTTCCGACGCGATCAAACAGTATATTGTCCGTCTGGCGGAGGCCACCAGGCAGCATCCCGACGTGCATCTGGGAGTGAGTCCCCGCGGTTCCATCGCCTTGATGCGGGCGTCGATGGCCAGGGCCATGATAGAAGGACGCGGTTATGTCATCCCCGATGATGTACAGGCGCTTGCCGAACCCGTACTAAGCCACCGGCTGGTCATGACGGCTCAGGCAATGCTGGAGAAAACAGGGCCTTTGGATATACTGAAAAAAGTACTTGCCACAGTGCCGGTGCCGAGAGTCTCATCATGAGAGGCCGGCGATGGTTTTGCTATGTTTTGTTGCTGGTATTCCTCATCGGCGGCATGGCAAGCGGTAAAAGTGATTTTTTTGTGGTGTTCGGCATTTTACTGGCGGTATTCCTCAGCGCAGTGCTGGGCAATGTCTGGGTGGCGCGCCGGCTGCGTTGGAAACAATCGCTTTCTTCGGGCATCGTTATGGCGGGATCTTCAGCCCGTTTCCATTTGGATCTCACAGGGAAAAAATGGTTTTTTACTCTTTTGAAAATCAATGTGGATACCGGTCAAGGCGACGATGCCCAGGCGTTGATTCCGTGGCTGCCCGGGGCATCCAATCACGTAGATTTATCGGTGGAGTATCCATACCGGGGGAACTATAAGGTAGGGGTAACGTCTGTTGAGGTGCAGGATGTTTTTGGACTGCATCGGGTGGTACTCTCGGGCCGAAAACGGGGGGACGATCTTTTGCCGCTTACGGTATGCCCCCGTATTTTTCCCGCAGTGGTGCCGGAACAGCCTGTCTCATCCCAGACAGGCCAGGATGCTGCCAATGATGCCCGTCCCGCCGACGCGGGGGATAGTTTCTCGGCTCCTAGAAGTTATCAGCCGGGCGATTCCCTCAAACGTATTCACTGGAAACTGTCAGCTAAGACGAGAGAACTTTATACAAGACAATACGAGATCGCTGTGGAACGGCATATTCTGCTCATCCTGGACAATCAGAACTATGGGCTGGCGACGGAGGAGAGTCTCGCCTACGGAGAAGTGGCATGTCAGCTTGCATGTTCTGTGGTATCCAGTTTGGCGGAGTCCGGCCGCAATGTCAAGGTGATGGCCGGCAGCGGTCCTTGGCAATGGTGCTCCGGACCGGATGGGTTCCCTCAAGTGTATCAATGGCTGGCTTGCCTCCCGTTTGAGGGGAGACAAGCGGTATCAGATATACTGCGGGGAGAAGCGGCGGAGGAAAAGCGTCCCGGTATGGCGTATGTCATTACCGCGCGGTCCGACGCAGATATGATGGCGAATCTGTCTCTGCTCGGTTCCCTGGGATGCAGGGCCGTATGCCTGGAGGTACAGGTGCCTGGGGTTGAACGGCAGAAAAGTGAGGTGCGGCCGGGAGTCAAGTTGGTGCCCGTCCCCATGGACGGCGTACCCCAAGTGCTGAGGAAAAGCCTATGAGACGACAAAAAGAAAAACAAAAAATAGAAAAGGCATCCCATCCCAAAGCGCCGAAGCGGGAATTGCCCGCCCTCACCATAGGACAGAGGGCCTTCAATTTATTGGCCGATGCATTGTCCAGTTTTTTCTTATCGGCCGGCGTTTTAATGGCGGTATTTATTGTATTGCCCTTCCCGCGGTTCATGGGGACGACGTTGCTTCTGTGCGGCGGGATGGTACTGCTGGTGGTGCTTCTCAGCCGCAAATGGTGGGTTTGGACTTCCCTTATCCTGCTGGGACTTCTATCCATAGGGGTACTGTGGTACCAAAATGGATTTACCCTTAGGCGGGAATGGAATCAAGTGGTCAGCTTTTTCACTTGGTGGGTGAGCAAATTTCCGCGTTCTTCTGACTGGTGGACGCGGGGAGGACCTCTGTTGGTACAGATCCTGTTGACGGCCGGAGTCGTTGTGCTGATCTTCCTCATGATCCGCCGGGCGTACAGTTTCCTCATGACGGCTGTTGCCGTCAGCGCGGTGTTTATCACCCTGTACATTCTCAATTACAAAGAGCTGGTAATCCCCTTGTGCATCGCTTTGGTAGGACTCTCCATGCTGTTGCCTCGGTCGGTTCACAAAAGCATGCTCAAAAAGAACAGGCTGATTTTAGCGCCGGCTCGAAGTTATATGCAGTTTTTAGCTTTGCCGGTGGGAGTCCTGGCGGTGATGCTGGCTCTGTTTATCACCCCTCAAGACACACGGCAGTTTCAATCCCCGTTTCTTTATCAGCAGAGCATGGAAATCAAACAATATTTCAGCAATATCTTTACCGCCAAACGCAACAGCTTTAGCCTGGAGAGCACTGGTTATCAGCCGGCCGGCGGACGCATGGGCGGCCCTATTGATCTCAATTATGATCCTGTGATGATTGTCAGGACTGATTATCCCCTGGCAGTACGGGGCAGTGTCATGGATCAATACACCGGGTACTCATGGGAGGACAGCCGGAAGGACGGCACCCATCTTTTCCACGAAGATACCTTGGATTCCGACGATTTCCAGGCAGCCTTTGGAACCGACCGGTTTAATTCTGCCAGCCGTCAGATTTTAAACGACATTACCAGAAACGCCACAACCGAGATCACCATGGTGCAGGACAATGTCTCCGCCCTGTTTGTGGCGGGAAGGCCGCAGTCGGTTTTGAGCGATCAGGATGTGTATTTTGACATGCAGTCCGAGATGTTTGTCAAACGCCCTCTCAGTCAAGGGGAATCGTATACCATTGTCAGCCGGTTCTTCAACCGGGACCTGGAAGGGTTCGCAAGCGGCATTCTGAGGCTGGAACGCATCACGCAGAATCAGCCGGATCTGGATTACGACCGCATTGTGGAACGCTATACCCAGCTCCCCGATAATCTGCCCCAAGAGGTGGCGGATATGGCCCGGATGGTAACAGCCGGGGCCGATACCAATTATCAAAAGGCGGCCCTTTTGGAACGGTGGATCAATGAAAACACCACCTATTCCCAGGATGTCCCTATGCCGCCGGAAGATCAGGACTTTGTAGCCCATTTTCTGGAGACCCGGGAAGGATACTGTACCTATATGGCGTCGGCTATGGCGGTGATGGCGCGGACGTTGGGCATCCCATCCCGGTATGTGGTGGGGTTCAGCGTACGCGCGGCCGATATGGATGTCGAGGACGGATTCACGGTGCGCAATGCCCAAGCCCATGCATGGGCGGAGATTTATCTCAAAGGCATCGGCTGGATCCCCTTTGATCCAACTACACGATATGAAAATTCCCTCAACTTTTTTGAATCGGATGATTCAGAGGAGCTGGACCGCCTTGATAATTCTTTTTCCTCCTCTCAGCCGGTTTCATCCCAGCCCTCCTCTGACAGCACCTCTATGTCTTCTGCGGATCAAGATCCCCAAGATCACACCATGGATCCGGAAGTGATCCGGACGGTTCTGATCGTATTGGGGACGGCGCTGCTTATGGCGGCATGGATCACTTGGAGGATTTGGCGCAGAAAACACCGGTATCAGCTTGAACGCCTGCGCCAAAAAGGGAAAGGGAACGATAAGATCGCTGCTTTTTACGGGAAAGATATGACCCGTCAATTAAAACATTTGGGATTGTCCATCCATCCGGAGGAGACATGGCTTCAGTTTGGCCGGAGAGCCGACGAGAAATTAAGCTTCTCTCAAAACACGGTGTCCGATTGGATGCAGGTGCTTATGGACTGGAGGTATGGGGAACGGCCTGTCACCGACCATGACGTACAGGTGGCTCAGGACGTCCACCGCCATTTGGAACAGTATCTTAAATCCCACTGGAATGCAGTGCATTATTTTGTCATCCGCGTCCTGCTGGAGTAACAAAAAGGCGGCCCTTTCCACAGAGGAAAGCGGCCGCTTTTTTATAAGATCTTTTTAGTCTGTCCACTGGTCGTCGTAGGCCACAACCTGATCGAGGGCCTTGCGGGGACGGGCGTCCACTTGTTCGTCAGGATACCCCAGGGGAGTGACAGCTACTACCTGGTAATCGTCAGGGATGCGGAGCAGCGTCTTGACAGCTTGGTTGTCAAAGCTGCCCAGCCAACAGGTGCCCAAGCCGCATTCCATGGCCTCCAGCATCATGAAAGAGAGGGCGATGGAACAATCCACCGTCCGGGCAGGCTGACCGCAGGCCATATCCCGCACATTGTTGGCGCATACCACAAGGTGCACCGGCGCGTCCTGGATGAAACGCTGTCCACAGCAGGCGTCCACCATTTTGGCCCGAAGATCCGGATCCTTTACCACCACAAAACGCCAATCTTGCTGATTGCGTGCCGACGGCGCCAATCTCCCGGCCTCCAGCACTTTGTTGAGAACCGGCTGTTCAATGGGGCGGTTCTGGTACCGGCGGATGCTCCGCCGTTCTAAAATAGCATGCATAACATCCATGAAAGATCACTCCTTATTATGTTGTACCGCAACACTGCGGTCAAAAGCGATGGATTGGTTGTCTTTAGTATACCACTGTTGGGAATACGGGGAAAGGGCTGGTAAGGACAAGTCTCATTGACAACGTTCGACAGGCTTGGTACAATAAAACTGATTATCATCAGGGATATTTTGTTACATGTGTTTGAAAATAAGGGAAGGTGAAATTATGCCCTCAATGGAAGATCTCTGTCTTGGATGCATGAAGGAAAAAGGCGGTAAGGCCGTCTGCCCCCACTGCGGGTACGAGGAAACAGAACAAAAGGCCCCGGCTTTGGCGCTGCGAACCCTCCTGCAAAAGCGGTATCTGGTGGGAAAGTTGCTTTCCAGCAATGGAGCTGCGACCTCCTATTTGGGCTGGGATGAATCGTCCATGAGCCCGGTGGTTATCCGGGAATTCTTCCCAACAACTCTGGCGCAGCGGGACGAAGATGGCCTCACTCTCAAGGTGCTGGCCGGATGCGAGGGCCCTTTCCAGGATGGATTGGATGAATTTTTAAAATTGTCCCGGATCCTGGGACGTATGCGCAATCAACCGGCGGTTGTGCCGGTGTACGACATCTTTGAGATAAACGGGACGGCCTACAATGTATCGGGCTGGGAGGAAGGCGTCCATCTGGATCAGTGGCTTCCCAAACACGGCGGTCATCTGTCGTGGGATGAGGCGAGGGCGTTGCTGATGCCGGTTTTGTATGCAGTAGAGGCGTTTCATTCTATGGGGATGCTGCATTTGGGAATTTGTCCCCAGAACCTGGTGGTCACTCAGAACGGCCGGATGCAATTGGCTGGATTCCACATCAACCAGGTGCATATCGCCCGCAGCGACCTGACCCCGGTGTTTTATCCCGGATACACCGCCTTGGAGCAGATGAAGCCCGATCAGGACATCGGCCCATGGTCGGATGTCTACGGCCTGGGAGCTACGTTGTTCACCATGCTCACCGGGTACATCCCCAAGGATGCGGTGGCCCGTCAGGAGGATGAAAAATTATTGATCCCGTCGTCAGTGGCGGCGTCTATTCCGCAGCAGGTGGCGGCGGCTATGGCAAAGGCCATGCGGCTGGACAGCACCCATCGTACCAAAACAGTGGAACAGATGCGAAAGGAACTGTCCGTATCCCCGAATGTGACAGGCGTTCTCCAGGAGATGGAACGGGAGGAAAAAACACAGGCCACTCAGGTGATTGATAGTACGAAAGCAGCAGCCCCTGCTGTATCTCCGTCCTCGCCCAGCCGGAAGGAAAAGGAGCAGAAGAAGTGGATCATCGCTTTAGGGATCTCGTCCGGACTGTTGTTTGTATTATGCGTGGTTTTGATGATCGTGTTGTTTGCCCAGGGGGATAAGGGGGCGGATGTTTCCAGGGAAGTGTCGTCGGAGGCTTCCAGTATGGTATCGTCGGAAGAGTCCAGCCAGGATCCAGCGCTCAACCACATTACCCCCACCATGGTAGGACGCGAATATGAGGATCTGATGGAACAAAACCCTTGGTCCTACGTAGAGATTGAGTTGGCAGGAGAAGTGTTTGACGACAGCGTCCCCGAAGGGACCATTGCAAAACAGGAGCCGGAACCGGATACCCCCATTGAGACGGGAGAGACTGTCAAGGTTTATTTGTCCAAGGGGCCCTATATGCGAAAAGTTCCGAATGTACGGGGAAAAAGCGCAGTGGAGGCCATTTTGGAGCTGACCAAAGAGGGATTCTCCTGTCAGGTGGTGGAGCAGTCCAGCGATACGGTACCGGATGGTCAGGTTATCCAGACCGATCCTCCCTCCAAGGAGGAGATGGAATATGGATCCGAAGTGTTTGTCTACGTCAGCGACTATAATCCGCCGGCCTCCTCGAAATCATCCTCCAGTAGAGCATCTTCTTCCAGAAGCAGTCAATCGGAGCTCAATCCATCTGAAGAGGAAGGGAGCAGTTCCTCCCGCGGGAGTTTTTGGGATAGTTTATTTGGTTCAAATGAATCTTCCAGCCGGTAAAATTTACATGAGCGCTGGAGAATGTGCCATACTACTATGAGAGAAAAGGAGGGGACTTACTATGAATCCATTGGTTTGGATGCCCTTGGAAAGTGAAAAATCCATGGGCCGCAGGATAAAGTCGGCTGCCCGCCAAGGCATTGGGAGAATCGGACTGGTTATCCCAGAAACCGGTGCGCCTAGTCGGTGGGAGAAGGCGTTCGGCTGGGGATGCAGCCTGGTACAAGACGAGGGTATGACATTGGAGGCTTTGTCCCTTCCGCTGCCGGTGGAAAAGTGGCAGCAAGAGCAGGTGACATTATGGCTTTCCTCGGCGTCGGATGCAGGGGTGAAAACAGTGATGCTACATCCTGAGATCCCGGAAGAGGAGTTCCTGGAGATTCAGGCGGCCTCCAATGTAGCCGCATTGTGCGACAAGGTTGAGGAACATGGCCTTTCCCTGTTGATCGAGACGGCCGGTCCGCTCACCAGTTACAAGAGTATGAATAATTTTCTCACCTGTGTGGGTCGGGATATCTTAAAGATCGCATGGAATGTCCACAATACGTTTCTCCATGAGCCGCTTTATAGCCGTCCCAATCGGGTGGTAGATGCTCTGGCACAAAATATCGGATTGGTGGTTGTAAGAGACTCGTTGATAAAAGCGGGGATCCAGTCGTTCCGTCTATTGGGATTTGGCGATGTGCCGGTGCTGGACAGCATAAAGGCGTTGCTGGATGCCGGAGTCACGTCGGATTTATCGTTTTGGGTGGACTGTCCTCCAGCATTGGAGGGGGAGGAGGCGCTGCATCACTGTATCCGGATGATGGAGATGGTACAGAAATTGGTATAATCCCAGAGGTATTTTGCATACTAAGGGAGACCGTTTGATCTTCTGTGACAGAAAGAGAAGAGCCATCCAGGAAAAACTGCAAGTCGTGCAAAACCCTGGTGGGATTTGAGACGGCTCCTAGTTAAAATGGCGAAATTTGGCGGGAAGCTTGATGTTTCCTACTGAAACAGTATAATAAGAATCAATACAGCATCCGAAGGGAGAAGATCAAAAATGGATCAATCGTTCGCTATTACACCCAGCGTCACTTGGGTTGGAAAAATAGACCATGAATTAACTCATTTTCATGGAGAGGAATTGTCTACTCATAGAGGTTCCTCTTACAATGCTTATTTGGTCCGTGGGGAAAAGACTGTCTTGATCGACACGGTCTGGCGCCCTTATGCCTATCAGTTTGTGGAAAACCTGGAGTCTGTGATCGACTTGAAGGAGATTGATTATATCATCTCCCTGCATTCGGAAATCGACCACAGCGGATCCCTGCCGGCCCTGCTGGAGAAGATCCCGGGGACTCCGGTGTACTGTTCCCAGAACGGCGCTAAGATGCTCAAAGCCCATTATCATCAGGATTGGAACTTCCATCCGGTCAAAACCGGTGATACTCTGGACATCGGCGGCGGTAAGACCTTCACCTTTGTGGAGGCCCGCATGCTCCATTGGCCGGATAATATGATGGCTTTCCTGTCAGGAGACAATATCCTGTTCTCCACCGACGTCTTTGGTCAGCACTTTGCCACTGAGTTTATGTACAACGACCAGGTCAATCAGGATGCCCTTTACTACGAAGCGGAAAAATATTATGCCAACATCGTGGCTCCTTTCTCCAAGATGGCTGCCATGAAACTCAAAGAAGTCAAGGCGATGAACCTGCCGCTCTCGATGATCTGCCCCAGTCACGGCGTCATCTGGAGGGACAACCCCGGCCAGATCGTCGAGGCCTACGAGAAATGGTCGAGCTATTATCATCACAATAAGATCACCATTGTGTACGATACCATGTGGCAGTCCACCCGCAAGATGGCTGAGGCCATTGCCGCCGGTATCAAACAGGCTGATTCTGAAGTGGAAGTGGTGGTGCGCAGCGCCTCCAAACACGATAAAAACGACATTGTCACAGATGTGTTCAATTCCAAAGCCGTCCTCTTCGGATCGCCTACCGTCATCCGCAGCCCCTTGTCGCCTATTGTGGCGGTTCTGGACCTGATCAACGCCATGGACATCAAGGACAAAAAAGCTGCAACCTTTGGCAGCTACGGTTGGAGCGGCGAGGCTGCCAAGGTCATGGCCGAACATCTGGAGAAAGCTGGTTTCGAGATCGTGCAGGATGGTATTCGTACTATGTGGGTTCCGGATGAAGACGCTTTGGAACAATGCCGTGCCTTTGGCGAGGAATTTGCCAAAAAGGTAAAGTAATCGTCAGGCGGGCAGTGCCCGCGGCCATGACGCGCATGGAGTTTATTCGGATATTCTCTTGAGGCGTCCCGCGAGCAGAGCGGGAAAAAGATAGAGCTGTCTTCTGAAGCCTGCGAGAACCTTATCCATAGAGGATAGTCGGCTACAAAGGATTAGGCGATACGCTAGGCGGGCAGTGCCCACAGCTATGATGCGCATGAAATTTATTCGGATATTTTCTTGAAGTGTCCCGCGAGCAGAGTGGGAAAAAGATAGAGCTGTCTTCTGAAGCCTGCGAGAACCTTATCCATAGAGGATAGTCGGCTACAAAGGATTAGGCGATACGCTAGGCGGGCAGTGCCCACAGCTATGATGCGCATGAAATTTATTCGGATATTTTCTTGAAGTGTCCCGCGAGCAGAGTGGGAAAAAGATAGAGCTGTCTTCTGAAGCCTGCGAGAACCTTATCTGTAGAAAGTAGTCGGCTACAAAGGCTTAAGACGATATGGTATGAGTACTTCCCGCATTCAGCGCACTGAATTGCCTTCAGTGCGCTGAATCTGCAATAAACTACTTTTATGGAGAAATTTACTCTTTGTTTTCGCTTTTAGACAAAGCGCAGGAGAAAGAGTATCCCAGGGAGGGATAGGCATGCAAATAGGCAGCCGACAGGACTTTTTACAACAGGGTGCCGAAGCTCTGGATGAGATCTACGATTGGGTACAGTCGCTGGAACCAATTTCTGTGGGAGAACTCTCTCCTAAAAACAGCGCTTTGCTGGTGGTAGATATGGTCAATGGATTTGCCAAAGGAGGAGCGATGTCCGGCCCCCGGGTGAAGGATTTGATCCCGGCTGTGACGGAGGCGGCCCATGCCTTCTGCAAAGCAGGCATCCCGGTGGTCAATTTTGCCGACTGCCACGGCGGACAGAGTCCGGAATTTGAGGCTTATCCAATTCATTGCGTCAAGGGGGATTGGGAAAGTCAAGTGGTGGAAGAGATCGCCGCTGTACCCCACGTCCTCATTGAGAAAAATTCCACCAATGGCCTATTGGAACCTGAATTTATAGAGTGGCTTACCAAACATCCTCACATCCACTGTTTTGTGTTGAGCGGAGATTGTACCGACATCTGTGTTTACCAGCTGGCAGTGGGCCTTAAGACGTGGTTTAACCGTCAGGACCGCAAGAGCCGGATTATTGTCCCGGCCGGTCTGGTGGATACCTTCGACGGCCCTGGACACAGGGCGGATTTCGTCAATGCCCTGAGTTTATACAGTATGTCGAGCAATGGTGTGGAAGTATCGTCTTCCCTGACGTGGTAAAGGAGGATCCCAGATGGAACATCGAAAACTGGAGCTGTTGACGGACTTTTATGAGATCACCATGGCCAATGGATATCTGGTCAACGGCATGGCCGACACCATTGCTTATTTTGATCTTTTTTTCCGAAAGATCCCCGACGAAGGCGGTTTTGCCATTTTTGCCGGACTGGATCAACTCATTGATTACCTACAAAATCTCCACTTTACCTCGGAAGATATTAAATTTTTGCGTGGGAAAAACATGTTTGATCCCCGTTTTATCGATTACATGGAGCACTTGCAATTTTCCTGCGACGTATGGTCGGTGCCGGAAGGAATGCCGATCTTCCCGCAGGAGCCGGTACTGACGGTTCGAGGCCCAGTCATCCAGGCCCAGTTTATTGAGACCATGGCCCTGTTGTGCATCAACCATCAGTCTCTGATCGCCACCAAGGCGAACCGGATCTGCCGGGCTGCCAAGGGACGCAAAGTTATGGAGTTTGGTTCCCGACGCGCTCAAGGTTTCGACGGCGCTGTATTAGGTGCCCGTGCCGCTTATATCGGGGGATGTGTAGGGACAGCCTGTACGGTGTGCGAGCAGGATTTTGGCATCCCGGCTCTGGGCACCATGGCCCACAGCTGGATCCAACTCTTTGACGACGAATTGGCCGCTTTTCGGGCTTATGCCAAGGAGTATCCTGAAAATTGTACCCTGTTGGTGGACACCTACAATACGTTAAAATCCGGCGTGCCCAATGCTATCCGCGCCTTTCAAGAGGAGATTGTCCCGCGCGGATACCGTCCCGGCGCCATCCGGATCGACAGCGGCGATATTGCCTACCTCTCCCGTAAAGCCCGCAAGGTGCTGGATGAAGCTGGATTCCCCGACTGCAGCATTGTAGCCTCCAATTCCCTGGATGAATATCTTATCCGGGAGATGCTGGAACAGGGGGCTCAGGTGGATTTGTTCGGCGTAGGGGAGAGGCTTATTACCTCCTCCAGCGACCCTGTATTTGGCGGGGTATATAAACTGGCTGCTGTAGAAGACAAGGGACGGATTGTCCCAAAGATTAAGCTGAGTGAAAACGTGGGCAAGATTACCACCCCTGGGTTTAAAGAAGTATGGCGCCTTTATGAGAATGAAACAGGCAAAGCCATCGCTGATGTGGTGACCCTTCATGATGAGGTCATTTCGTCGGAAGAACCTTATGTATTGTTTGATCCTGAATTTACCTGGAAAAGCAAAACAGTCAGCGATTTTACGGCAAAACCTATCCGACAGCTTATCTTTGAGGGAGGGAAACTGGTATACAGCCGTCCCGACGTGCATCAAATCCGTACCTTCTGCCAACAGCAGGTGGAAACTTTGTGGGATGAAGTCAAGCGGTTTGAAAACCCCCACACTTATTATGTGGATCTCTCTAAGTCCTTGTGGGAGGAAAAACAATTGATGCTTGCCAAATATAAGCGTTAATATTGGCTCATGGGCGGTAACATTTTGGGATATGGATCAGCGATCTCACAGGGATTCAACGAGAAATATGCTGTGACAGAGTCGTCGGAATTTTACTTGCCTTTTTGAAAAATGAGTGGTACACTTAATTGTATACTGATTTGGGAGGTATTAACATGAAAAAGGAACTGAAAATCTATCGTTGTGCCCATTGCGGAAACATTGTAGAATTGATCGACGGCCATGTCACACCTTCTTGCTGCGGCCAGCCCATGGATCTGCTCAAACCCAATACTGTAGATGCTGCTCAGGAAAAGCATGTACCGGTTGTACGCCGTGAAGGCGACAAGCTCATCGTGGAAGTGGGAAGCGTCCATCATCCCATGACCCAGGAGCATTATATCCCCTACATCTGGGTGGTATTTGACAACAAGGTGGGACGCGCTCATCTGACCCCCGACGATGAACCGGTGGCTGAATTTTTCCCGGGTGAAGGTCCGCTCAAGGTATACGGCTACTGCAATCTCCACGGCCTGTGGGAGACCGATATAGACTAAGACTTTATTGCTGAAAAGCTGGGTGCAGAATCATTCTGCACCCAGCTTTTTGTTTTCTGGCATAAAAATGTAAAAATATTTTTGTGAAATTTCTTGACATAGGATAAATGAAGTGGTATAGTATAGAAGAAATAAATAGTAACGATTACTATTACTTATGGAGAACCAAGTTATGAGATATTCAAAGCAGAGGGAGCTGATCTACCAGACGGTGAAAGCAAATCCCATTCATCCTACGGCCGATCAAGTATACCATTGCTTGAAGAAGGAACATCCTACCATCAGTTTGGGAACGGTATACCGCAATCTCAATCTTCTGGCAGAGCATGGCCTGCTTCGTAAAATTCACATGCCCGATTCCAGCGACCGGTTTGACGGCCGCCTTGATGGACATTACCATATGCAGTGCTGCTGTTGCGGCAGGATATACGATGTGGAACTGCCTAAATTGGACGGTCTGAGGCATGACATTCAGGCAACTACAGGATTTCAAGTATCAGAATGTGACATTGTCATCAAAGGTACTTGCAAAGACTGTCAGACAAATAATAATTTGCACTCTATCGAGTGCCAGGGAGGAAAAAATTATGGATTTGAAAGGTTCCAAGACATTAGCTAATTTGATGACCGCTTTTGCTGGCGAATCCCAGGCAAGAAACAAGTACACCTACTATGCTTCTCAGGCAAAGAAAGAGGGCTACGAGCAGATCGCTGCCATCTTCACTGAGACTGCCAACAACGAAAAAGAGCATGCGAAAATCTGGTTTAAGCTGATTCACGACGGCGTAGGCACCACCGCTGAGAATTTGCAGGATGCTGCAGAAGGCGAGAACTATGAGTGGACTGATATGTATGCCACTTTCGCCAAGGAAGCCAAAGAAGAAGGTTTCACTAAGATCGCTTATCTGTTTGAGGCTGTTGCCAAGATCGAGAAAGAGCATGAAACCCGTTACCGCATTCTGTTGGACAACGTCAACCAAGGCAAGGTCTTCAAGAAAGACGAAGTTGTCATTTGGCAGTGCGCTAACTGCGGCCATGTGTATGAGGGTACCGAGGCTCCTGAGATCTGCCCCGTATGTGCTCATCCCCGTTCCTTCTTCCAGGTTCGTGCCCTCAACTATTAATTGTAACGATTTATCAGAGCGAAAAAGGACACATCTTCAAGATGTGTCCTTTTTTTCATGATCTGAAAGGGAAATTATACCCGTTTTTTTTGCCGCATAACGAGAGGGGAACCCTCCATATCAAATAATTTCTTGAGCTGGGACATGGCCTTTTTTTCAATACGGCTGACGTAAGATCGGGAAATCCCTAATTTTTGAGCCACTTCCCGCTGGGTCAGACTATCTTTATCGTCCAGACCATAACGCAGTTCTAGAATCATACGCTCACGTGGAGTGAGACTTTCCATCATATATTTACGAAGACGTTGGGACTTTAAACGGATATCCAGGTTATCTAAAATATTGTCCTCTGTGGCGATAACGTCCATGAGAGACAATGTGTTGCCGTCTTTATCAGTATCAATCGGTTCATTGAGAGAGACGTCTTGAGCCGTCTTCTTCTGACTTCTAAAATACATCAAAATCTCGTTTTCGATGCATTTAGCAGCGTAGGTGGCGAGACGGCAGTTGCGTCCGCTGTTAAAGGTATTGATGGCTTTGATCAGGCCGATGGTGCCGATGGAAATGAGATCGTCTTGATCGCGGATATTGGAATAGTATTTTTTGATGATGTGGGCAACAAGACGAAGATTATGTTCAATTAATTTATTACGGGCTTCCAGATCCCCATTTTCATGATAGGCATCCAGACATTCCTTTTCCTCGGCCGATGAGAGGGGCCGGGGAAAAGAACCCGAATGGGAAATATGCAGTGCAAAGTAGATAATATTGGAAAGAGCTGCTAGGATCAAAGCCGTGACCATAAAAAATCCCCCCTTCTCCCAAGCATGGGATGTCTTTCCATCCTATGCGGGAGAACGGGATTTTTGCATGTCCGTCGGGGAAAAAAGCGAAAAAGACAAGCATCTATCACTTTGTGCATCCTTTGGACGACAGAAAAGCCGCTGATCCATCACAATGGCAGCGGCTTTTCGCGGATGAATGGAGGAAGGCAGGTTATCCGGTGTAGTCTTCAATTAATTGCTGGAGCTCTTTTTGATCGTCGATGCGGATCCCGGATTCCAGGAGATCTTGATCGTGTTCCGGCAGGCTGTTTACATAGATGTCCAGGACTTGGGTGGGATCGTCATTTCCGTCCTGGAACACGGCAATTTTACCCTGGTAGTCGCGCATGACCCATCCCCCTGTGACAGCTGAGGAGGATGGCGACGCCTGGGTACTGCTGCCGATCATAGATGCACCCATCAGGATGCACAGAGTGGCGGCCAACGATGCTGTTGCCACTAGTACACTGGTTTTTACGTTGATGTTACCCAAGAATTACCACTCCTTTACGATAGGGATGAATTCAACAAGCGGATGGCTTATGATGTTTTTTTGGAGGTTTCACGCTATTATCTTTGCCAGGATTTGTCTATCTTATTCACAGGCCCTGTGGGACGCTACAAAATTTTCTGAAAATACAGGGCTTTTTTCGAGCCAACCGTGAAAAATGTTTCCTGGTTTTGCATACGGGATAAAATATGTTATAATAATCAGAATAGTTAAGGGAGGCGAAAGCATACATGAGTGACCGCATATCCGAGCAACACGATACATCAACCGGCGCTCCCCGATCCGACCGCCCCGACAGGAAAAAACAGCGTCCCAAAGGTGTGGGCGTTACGTTGAAGGTTTTATCTATTATCGGCAAAGTGCTTTTGAGTGCTCTGTTGATCATGGTCATCACAGGTAGCATCGTAGCCGGCGCCATGACCATCTATATCATGAAGATGGACAAAGGGACCGACATCGACCTGGGCCAAATGAACCTCAACTACACAAGCTTCCTGTATGAAAAAGACGACGTTACCGGCGAGTGGGTGAAAACCGAGGAGTACCACGGCCAGGAAAACCGCACATGGGTGGACTTCGACCAGATCCCCCAGTACATGAAAGATGCGGCAGTGGCCATCGAAGATCAACGTTTTTATCAACACAAGGGTGTAGACTGGAAACGAACCATCGGCGCTATGATTAACTCTTTTGTCCCCATCTATGGAGGCCGCCAAGGCGGTTCCACCATCACCCAGCAGCTCATCAAAAACTTGACCGATGATACCGACGTTAGTTTTTCCCGTAAGATCCGCGAAATTATGCGGGCTTTGGAATTTGAGAAAACGAACAACAAGGATGATATCCTTTGCGCCTATCTGAACACCATCGCTTTGGGAAGCGGATGTCATGGCGTCCAGGCGGCGGCCAACAAGTACTTTGGCAAGGATGTCAGCCAGCTCAACTTGGCTGAATGTGCATCCATCATCGGCATTACCAAGTATCCCACCCGGTACAACCCGCTGCTCTACCCGGAAAACAACAAGGAGCGGCAATTGACGGTACTGGCTGAGATGTTGCGTCAGGGGAAAATCTCCCAGGCGGAGTACGACGAAGCCGTCGCCTATCCTTTGGAGTTTAACCCCAGTTCCACTTTGGAGGAAGACGTGACCCATGTCCAGAGCTGGTATTCGGACATGGTGTTTGAAGATGTGGTGGATTCTCTGGTGGAAGAACTGGGCTATGACCGTAAGTACGCTCAGACCATGCTGTTTACCCAGGGGCTGCGCATCTACTCGGCAGTGGATCGGGATGCCCAGGCAGCTGTGGAAGAAGTCTACTCGGATCCCAGTAATTTCCCCTCCATTAAGGCGGCCAGCGAACCTCAGTCAGGCATTGTTGTGATGGATTATACCGGCCGGATTGTGGCCACTGCCGGCGCCATAGGGGAGAAGACCGATACACGTGTCTTCAGCCGGGCAACTATGGCCAAGAGGCAAACTGGTTCTTCCATCAAGCCCCTGACTACCTATGGTCCGGCGCTGGAATTCGATAAGATTACCTATTCTACCGTGTACCCCGATGAACCGTTGACCATCAAACAGAACGGGAAGCTGACAAAGTGGCCCCCCAACTATAATGACCGATGGTCTTATGAGAATGTTACTGTACAAAAGGGCTTGGAAAAGTCCCTCAACACCATCTCGGCCCGCATCTTAGAAGACATCGGCATCGACGCGAGTTTTGACTTTGCCAAGGATCGTTTCCATCTGGATTCCCTCATCGACAGTGAAGAGATCAACGGCATTACCTATACCGACCGGGATCGTTCCCCGCTGGCCTTAGGCGGTATGACCAAGGGCTTGACTGTTCTGGAGATGACGGCAGCTTTCCAGACGTTCGGCAACGGCGGCCTTTATTACGAACCCTATTCTTTCTACCGTGTGGAGGATGCCGACGGTAATGTCCTCATTGAGAAGGCCAAAGAGGGAGAGGGGTCTTCTGCAAGCCGTACGCTGAGTTCTGACACGGCGTATATTATGAACCGGTTGATGACTCAGGTTGTGGACGGCGCCAGCGGTACTGGCCGCGAGATCCGCAACAATGGCTATTGGCCGGAGAGCAAGGGCATGGAGATTTTTGCGAAAACCGGTACGTCGGGTGCTGACAATGATTCCACTAATGTCTGGATTGTGGGCGGCACTCCCTATTATGTAGCAGGCGTTTGGTATGGATTTGATACCCCCAAGGCATTGCCAAAGTCCATCGTAAACGGCGCGAAATATGGATGGGCCAAAAGCATGAGAGGGATCCATGCAGATCTGGAAAACATTAAGTTCCCTGCCGATGATTCGGTGGTGATGCGCACCTACTGTGAGGATTCTGGACTACTAGCCGGCAATAGCTGCACACACAAGAAGTTGGGCTACTATAAAAAGACCAATATTCCCGGCGTATGTAACGGGATTCATAAGAATCTCAGTGACGGTGCATTAAATGATGAAAGCAGTGAACTTGCTTCCTCGACACCTGCTGTTTCCCAACCGGAGAGTTCCTCCCAGGAGGTATCCAGCAGCAGTCCAGCTGTTTCAGAAGCGCCTTCCTCCCAGGCATCGGAGAGCCAATCCTCTATAGAGCCTCCGGCTTCCTCGTCGTCTTCAACCTCTTCTCAGCCTGTGGACTCAGGTTCTTCTTCCATCCATCGTCCGGCAGCCTAGAATAAAACCAATAAAATGAGGCCTCCGCTGTTTTTTAAACAGCAGAGGCCTTTTTTATCATCAAAATGGATTAAAGTTCGGGGACAGGATCAAGGCATCCATAGGACACAGCGTCAAAAAAACCGTCGTTACAATCGACAGAAAGGATGATTTCTGATTCCTTCAGCAGATCATGTGCTTTTTGGACATCAAAGAAGAGGGATGTGCAGCCGCTGCACAGATGAACCGTTTCTTCAGATGCAGGGGAGCTGAGGGATACATCCATAGCGCCGCCGTCCACATTGGCGCCGCTTCCTCCGATGGCGCATACAATATCGGTCCAACAGGGGATACCTTTGGACAGAGCCTCCACCACACGGGAACAACTGGTCACTGCTTTAGCCGCAAGGAGGGCGTCTGTCTCTGTACGTGCGGCGTGAACCTGACAGGTCAAAAGACGTCCTCCAGGACGGCTGTCTTTGGCCATCCATTTGGCGAGCTCCAGACAAAGGGCACTCAATGCCTGGCAAAAAGCCTGATATCCATCCCCAAGATCGGTGATTTTCCCGTTTCCGGCCATGCCGGAGGACAAAATAGTCACCATGTCGTTGGGGGAGGGGATGCCTCCCAAAGCCATACAATGGAAGCTCTTTTCTACCGCTTCCTTTAATGCCCGGTCCAGCAGCTCGGGATGAATGTTTACATCCGATGTCAAAAAACACAGCATGGTGGCCATATTGGGACGAAGCAATCCCGATCCTTTTGCCACGCCGCCAATATAGCATGGGACGTCCCCTACTAAAAATTCCACAGCCAGTTCCTTGGGCGTGGGGTCGTCGGTGAGAATGGCCAAGGCAGCGTCGTGCCCGCCCTCTCTGGAACAGGCACCGGCGGCTTCTCCGATGCCTGCTTCCACCCGGTCCATGGGCAAAGGGACGCCCATCTCCCCAGTGGAAGCCACAATGACGTCTTCGGGCGGAATGTGCAGAGCTTTGGCAGTCAAGCTGCATATTTTTTTCGCGGCTGCCACGCCTCCTTCTACACAACAGTTGGCGATACCGCTGTTGCACACCACTGCTTGGGCCCGCCCATGAAGAATGTTCTGGGCAGTGACGGTGAGAGGGGCGCCTTTGACGGCATTTTTGGTATACACCGCCGCTACAGCACACGGTTTCTGAGCCGTAATCAACATCAGATCCTTGCCCTGGGATTTCATTCCACAAGATACGCCGGCCGCCTCAAATCCTTTGGGACAGGTGATGCCGCCGGTGATAAATTTAGTGCAGTTCATAACAATCACTCCTGGTTTTGGGCCATCCGGGTATGAGACAGCACAACCGTCTCATATACTACCAAAGAACCCATATCCTTCTTCCTCCGATTATAGCAGAGTTTTCCGCCAATGCAATGTCCCATCTTGGAAGTGAGGAAAAAATATGCTATCATAGAGAGGATCACTTTTACCACTTTTATCAATAAAGGAGTGCTTTCCATGAGTTTTGAAACCATCCGTCCGCAGGACATCAACGGAAATGTCTTTGACCTCATCGGCAATCAGTGGATGCTGGTGACGGCAGGCGACTCCAATGGATACAACACCATGACGGCTAGCTGGGGCGGTATGGGCGTCATGTGGGGAAAGGATGTAGCGGTTACCGTCATCCGTCCGCAGCGGTACACCATGGAATTTGTCAAGAAAAACGACCTGTTTACCCTCTCTTTCTACGACCAGCAGTATAAGCCGGCACTGGGCATCTGTGGCAGCAAGTCCGGCCGGGACATCGACAAGGCCAAGGAAACCGGCCTGACTCCTGTGTTCCAGGAGGGCACTACCTATTTTGAACAGGCAAAATTGGTGCTGGTATGCCGCAAGTTGTACGACAGCCCCATGGATCCCTCCAATCTTTTGGACGAGGCTGTGGATGAAAAATGGTATCCGGACAAAGACTATCACCGCATGTTTGTGGGTGAAATCGTCAAGGTTCTGCGCAAGGCGGAATAAACGTAAAAACGAGACACGTGGACGGCGGGACTGGTCTCTCGCCGTCTTTGGCCCTGTGGACAAGCCTGTCCGGGTCAGGATAAAATCGAAAGGATGTGATTCCCATGGCGCTGGACGGCGCATTGCTCAGCCTCCTCAAGCGGGAGTTGGAGGATTGGGCGGTGGATACACGCATCGATAAGATCCATCAGCCCTCCCGTGAGGAGCTGGTGTTCCATATGCGGGGCCGTGCCGGGGCGAGACGGATGCTTCTTTCCTGTCGGGCGGCTGGGCCTCGCATCCATTTTACACAGTTTGTGCCGGAAAACCCGGCTGTCCCACCTATGTTCTGTATGCTGCTGCGCAAACGGCTGATCAATGCAAAATTACTGCGCATCCGTCAACCGGGTCTGGAACGGGTCCTCTTCCTGGACTTCGATACCACCAACGATTTGGGCGATCATATCACCTTAACCCTGGCGGTGGAGATCATGGGGAGGCACAGCAACATCATCCTTATCGGGGAGGACGGCGCCATTGTGGATTCCATCAAACGGGTGGATGCCGAGATGTCGTCGGTGAGGCTGGTGCTGCCGGGATTGCCTTATACCATGCCGCCTGCTCCGGCCAACAGCATGGATTTTGAATCGACCTCTTTAGATGAAATCTGGGAGGGCCTCGGCCGTCAAAAGGATATGGAACTATCGAAGGCATTGTTGTCCCTTTTGTGCGGGCTGTCGCCGGTGGTGTGCAGGGAAGCGGCTTTTTATGTGGGGCGGGGCGCTGATGTACGGAGCCATTCCATGACCGGGGATCAGCGGCAGCGTCTTACTTTCTTTTTGGGACAGCTCAAGGAACGCCTGGACAAGATAAATGGCCAGCCCACCATGCTGGTGGAAAACGATACAGGAAAACCCTTGGATTTTAGCTTTTTCCCCATCGCGCAGTACGGGATCAAGGCCACGGCCAAAACCTTTGACCGTTTTAGCGACCTGCTGGATGCCTTTTATGCGCAGCGGGATCAGATGGAGCGGATGCGTCAGAAATCCAAAGATCTCCTACGGGTGCTGGCCAATGCCTCGGACCGGGCGTCCCGTAAACTGAATGCCCAGCGTCTGGAGCTTAAACAATGCGGCGACAGGGAACATCTCCGTCAATGCGGCGATCTCCTAAACGCCAATCTTTACCGTATTCAAAAGGGGATGACGGAAATCTCCTTGGAGAATTTTTACGATCCGGAAGCTCCCTTGTTGCGCATCAAACTGGATCCATCCAAGACGCCGGTACAGAATGCTCAAAAATATTATAAGGATTACCGCAAGGCCCAAACGGCGGAAGCCTTTTTGATCGATCAGATCGCCCAAGGGGAACAGGAACTTTTGTACATCGATACGGTGTTTGACTCCCTCTCCCGGGCACAGACCGAACGGGAGCTGCAGGAGATCCGCCGGGAATTGGCGGGTCAGGGGTATATCCGCAGCCAGGGGAAATCCCGTCAGAAACCGCCTCCTCTGTTGGGCCCACTGGAGTTTATGTCCAGCGACGGTTTTCCCATCCAGGTAGGCCGCAACAACCAGCAAAACGACAGACTGACCCTGCGGGACGCCCACAATGGAGACCTTTGGCTGCATGTGAAGAATATACCCGGTTCTCATACCATCGTCAAAGCGGCGGGAGCGGAGATCCCCGATACCACCGTCTTGGAGGCCGCTCAATTGGCTGCTTTCCACAGCAGGGCCAGGGAATCTTCCCAAGTGCCCGTGGATTATACCAGGGTGAAGTTCGTTAAAAAGCCACAGGGTGCAAAACCAGGCATGGTAATTTACGACCACTATAATACGGTGTATGTCACTCCTAGCCAGGAATTAAATGACCGATTGTTGCAAAAAGAATAAACAAAGAGCTGGACAGATGTTATTTTCGTAAAGGCAACATCTGTCCAGCTCTTTTATTTGTATATTACTCAATTAGTGAGATATCAAAGAAAATAAATAGTTGACAATTGCATCAAAGCATGGCAAAAGCAGATAAAGATATAAAGAGAATACAAAAACGATTCTAGAAAAGCATACAAGATATACATTTTATTGATAATATGGAAAAATATTACAAATAACAGACTGTAAATATTATTTTTGGATTAATTTTTACAAAATTCGCGTGTTTTTTCACAATTCCAGGTTCATAATGAAATAGGAAAAATGTGGATTTTTCCTATTTTATAAATGGAAGGTGATACTATGCGTCTATTTCCACAAATTATTTTTGAGGGGAATGCCTCCGATGCAGTCGAGTTTTACACAAATGTACTGCATGCTTATAACCAGGGAGTGCTGTATTATGGAGATGTCCCTCATGTTACGCCAATGTCCATGACAGAGGAAAAGAAAAAACAGGTGATGTGTGCCAAACTGAGTATGGATGAACAACGGATCTACTTGTGCGATGCGGAACAGGAAGAGAAAAACCTGGGACAGATCCAAATGGTAGCAGTGTTCGACAAAGCAGGTGATTTGTACAGTGTCTACGAGGGGCTGAAAGAGGGAGGACAAGTGCTGGTCCAGCCGATGAACACGTTTGACAACCGATTGCAATGCATAGTAAAAGACCGATTCGGCATTGTGTGGAAATTAACGGTGGAAACCGATAATACTGTAGGTTAAAGGGGAAAAAGAGCGATTTTTATCCCTTTTTCAGGAAAAAGAATTGACTGCACCGCAGAAATAATTTAAAATGAAAAGAATACCACAGGAAACGGTTTGTTTGCGGATTACAGAAAAGGAGTAGATGAAATGGCTTTTTACTTTGAGGAACCTTCCCATACCTTTAGCGAGTACCTTTTGGTACCGGGTTATTCGTCTAAAGAATGCATGCCTGCTAATGTCAGCTTGAAAACACCGGTCGTCAAGTTTAGAAAAGGCGAAGAGCCGGCCATCAGCATGAATATCCCGTTGGTGTCGGCCATTATGCAGTCGGTTTCTGGCGAGAAAATGGCCATTGCCTTGGCACGTGAAGGCGGTATTTCTTTTATTTATGGCTCTCAGTCCATCGAGGACGAAGCTGCTATGATTGCACGCGTGAAGAGCACCAAAGCTGGTTTTGTCACCAGCGACTCCAATATCCGTCAGGACCAGACTTTGGCCGATATCCTGGAGCTGAAAAAGAAAACAGGTCATTCTACTGTGGCTGTCACGGCGGACGGTTCGCCCAACGGCAAGCTGCTCGGTATTGTGACCAGCCGCGATTATCGCGTCAGCCGTATGTCTTTGGATACAAAGGTGCAGGAATTTATGACTCCCTTCTCCTCTTTGGTATATGCAGAGGAAGGCGTCACCCTTAAAGAGGCCAATAATATCATCTGGGACAATAAGCTGAATGCTCTTCCCGTTGTAGATAAGGATCAGAACTTGCTCTATATGGTGTTCCGCAAGGACTACGATTCCCATAAGGAAAATCCCAACGAGCTGCTGGATGGCTCCAAGCGGTATGTAGTAGGCGCGGGTATCAATACCCGCGATTATGCAGAGCGCGTCCCGGCTCTGGTGGAGGCAGGCGCTGATGTGCTGTGCATTGACTCGTCGGAAGGATTCTCCGAGTGGCAGAAGCTGACCATTGACTGGATCCGGGAACACTATGGCGATTCGGTCAAAGTAGGCGCCGGCAACGTGGTTGACCGGGAAGGTTTCCTTTTCCTGGCCAAAGCAGGCGCTGATTTCGTTAAAGTAGGCATCGGCGGCGGTTCCATCTGCATCACCCGCGAGCAGAAAGGCATCGGCCGTGGCCAGGCTACCGCTCTTATCGAAGTGGCCAAGGCCCGCGACGAATATTTTGCAGCTACTGGTATTTATATCCCGGTTTGTTCTGACGGCGGTATTGTGTGCGATTACCATATCACTCTGGCTTTGGCCATGGGCGCTGACTTCATTATGCTGGGCCGTTATTTTGCCCGGTTTGATGAAAGCCCCACCAATCGTCTCAGCATCAACGGCAACTACGTCAAGGAGTACTGGGGCGAAGGTTCCAATCGTGCACGCAACTGGCAGCGCTATGATTTGGGCGGCGCCAGCAAGCTCTCCTTTGAGGAGGGTGTGGACAGCTATGTCCCTTATGCCGGAAGCCTTAAGGATAATGTGACTCAAACCCTCAATAAAGTCAAGTCTACCATGTGCAACTGCGGCGCATTGACCATTCCGGAATTGCAGCAGAATGCAAAAATTACCCGTGTGTCGGCTACCAGTATCGTGGAAGGCGGCGCTCATGACGTTATTCTCAAGGAGAACAATGTAAGTCAGGTAAAATAATGGGGAAACAACAAGGTTTCTTGTTTTGAATAGATGCCTAGGTAGTTTACTAAAAATGGCCGTCTGGGATGTTACTATTTTAGCCTCACAGATATGGAGGCCATTCTGAAAGCGATGATTATGGCCGGTTGACGGATTCGCCAGCCGGCCTTGCTTATAGGGATTTGCGGCGTCAGTCCCTCGGATGTGAGTAGAAAAAGATGCCTGGAATTGAGTCGAATCAATGAGGATGGATTTTGTGTCACTTTCCAGATTTTTTACTTGCAATTTGCCTATGTTGTGTTAAAATAAGAGTCACAGATACAGTAAGGAGGTGCCATTATGTCCTATAAGATTTCTGATGAATGCATCAGCTGCGGCGCTTGTGAAGCCGAGTGCCCGGTGTCCGCTATCTCCGCTGGCGATGGTAAATACGTCATCGACGAAGCTACTTGCATCGAGTGCGGCGCTTGCAATGGTGTTTGCCCCGTTGGAGCTCCTCAGCCCGAGTAAGCTTAAAAGGCATCGACAAAGACGGAATGCACTGTGCGTTCCGTCTTTTGTTTTGCCTAAATGGGGATTTTGATAAGAATTAGGATGTAAAAGGATTATTTTACAATTATTTCCTTTTTAAGCCTTGATTATTTCCCAGAATCTGGTATACTGGTGGTGAGGTTCATGGAAAAGCCGATAGAGCGATGGGAATCTTTAGGAAAGGACATCGGTTTATTTGTCTCAAAACGGCATACCTTTGGAATGGATGCTGTGATACTCGCACGGTTTGCCGCTCCAAGAAAGCGGGATGTGGCCTGTGATTTGGGAGCAGGCTGTGGTATCATCTCGTTCCTGTGGGCGCTGGGAAATGGTCCTGCCCGGATCGATGGCGTGGAGATGCAGCAAGATGGAGTGGAACTTATGATACGATCGGTGGACGTCAACCGATTGGGCCATAGGATCCGTCCTATCTGTGCGGACCTGCGCCGGTACAGACCCGGACAAGTGTATGATCTGGTTGCGTGCAATCCTCCTTATTTTAAGGAGAGCGCAGGCACGGTCAGCGCAGAACAAGGACGCAGGACGGCCCGGTTTGAAGAGGCGGCCACATTGGAGGATGTAGTCCGGTGCGCGGCTGGGATCTTAAAGGATCGGGGCCGGTTTTGTATGGTACATCGACCGGAGCGCTTGTGCGACTGTATGGTCGCCATGCGGGAGGCCGGGCTGGAGCCAAAACGGATACAGCTGGTGCATCAGCGGGCCGATAAGCCGCCTATTCTCCTGTTGGCAGAGGGGCGCAAAAGATGTCGGCCGGGGATGGCTGTGGAACCGCCCTTGGTGCTGGTCGGACAGGACGGCCGGTTTACGGAGGAGTATCGCAGGATGTATGACGAACAGGGGGAAAGCCAATGGCAGGGACATTGACGCTGGTGGGAACGCCCATCGGAAACTTGGGGGATTTTTCCCCAAGGGCGGTGGAGGCACTGACACAGTGCGATTTTATCGCCGCAGAGGATACAAGAGTGACCTTAAAACTGCTCAATCATTTTGGAATCCAGAAACCCATGGTCAGTTACTTCGAGCACAACCGTCGGGAACGGGGCGAATTGATTTGTGCCCGCATCCTGGACGGGGAACATTGTTGTTTGGTGACCGATGCAGGCATGCCGGCCATTTCAGATCCAGGAGAGGATCTGGTGGCTCTGTGCGGTCAAAAGGGCATTGTGGTGACGGCTGTCCCAGGGCCTACGGCGATGGCCACGGCATTGGCGCTGTCGGGCCTGCCCACCGGACGCTTTACCTTTGAGGGATTCTTGAGTATGTCCCGCAAAAGCCGTAGGGAACATCTATTGTCCATCCAGAAGGAACCGCGCACCATGGTATTTTATGAGGCGCCCCATAAGTTGATCTCTACCCTACAGGATCTTTTGGACGCTTTGGGCGATCGACGGATGTCCATTGCCCGTGAGATTACCAAATTGCATGAGCAGATACTGCATACTACATTGTCGGATGCACTGTCTTATTTCAGGGAAAACACGCCCAGAGGTGAGTTCGTACTGGTCATCGAAGGTGCAAAGCCGGAACAAGAAGAGAGTATGACTTTGGAACAAGCTGTGGAGCTTGCCCGTCAGTTGATGGAAGAGGGTGCTTCATTGGCATCGGCGGCCAAACAGGCGGCGGCTGAATCAGGGTATAAGAAGAGTGCGGTTTATAAAGCTGTACTGGATGAAAAAGTCCAGGAATGACTATAGTCACAGAAAACACAGCGAGAAAACAATCAATTAGGGGCTGGGCCAGATAACATGGGGCCAGGTCGTGAAAGGAGACCATTTCTATGGCAGGTAAAAGGGGTTTATCAGGGTGGATCATTGCAGCGGCAGCAGTATCGTCGGCAGCAGCGGTGTGCCTTTTTATGGGGCAGAAAGAGAAAAAACGGCAAAGACGCCGTCAGGAGAGCATTATGAGGCCGGAAGACCAGTACCATCGCATGACGGAGGAACTGTTTGACAGTACCCCTCATGCCCAACTCTACGAGGCGGCCACTGCCAACATCCGCGCAAGGCTGGAACGGGCCGACGACAAACAGCGTGCCATCGCCCAGCTGACTGAACAGCAGGGTACCATTTATGTCATCTCGGTGGTGGAAAAGGAGATTGCCACAGGAGGATTGCGCGCTTTCTATTCCCACGAAAGCAGCATCTATTCCAATACGGCACCCGTCTGTTTTGAGACGGTGGGATTGACACAATACGCCCAAATTCTCCGTCAAGCCAATTCCCTTTACGAGAATGGACCGGTGGGCGATGAACTGTATCACCAATTTTCCAAGCTCAACCGTCAGCTGGATGACCTGCGCGCATCCCTCTCCATTGCGGAATGGTGCGGTGATTACATCCGCGCCAATCGGGAAGCTTTTCTGGATAGCAACCGTCAGCTTCACAACGTCACCTTCCTGCAGGATAGTTATGCATCCCCACAAGAGGAGCCTGTAAAGCAGTCAATGTGATAAAAATTCCCCAAGGCTGCCGTCACGTTTTTTTCTGAAAAAAGAAAAGGCCGTCTTGTTACAGACGGCCTTTGATCCCAGATATTACGGGGCGAGAACTGGCGTGGCATCCTCTTCTTTCAGCGCCCGCTTGAGATCGGCAATATATCGATGCTGCATGCGTTTTAAGTAACGGCTGAGACGGCAGATAAGATAGAAAATAAGACTTCCGAATTCCACTTCTTCCACAAAGGTGGCTTCCGTGCCCCCGTCGGAAAGGGGACGGAAGATGCCGGTCCAGCGGCCCAGCATACGGGCGTTTTGCAATACAAAAGTATACCTCTTAAAAGGAATCTTTTCCAAAAGGGTAAAATTGGTGCAGTAACCTCCATTGGTGATTTCTTTCCAGTGATTATCGTCGTCGCAGATCACCTTGTCCAGATCTGAGCGCCAACTGGTACGGGTATTGTCGGTCACGACATCCCACACGGTCTGCGGTTTGGATCGCAGGCGGAAGATTGAAGTGGATGTGCAGATATAAGCCATGGTCGACCTCCTTAATCGGAATCATTTTGATGTCCCTTAGGCGTTGAGCAGATGGGCTGATTGCAGCGCTTTCTTCAATGGGAAGTAAAGCAAGGCAGCTCCTACGATGGAAAAGATGCCGTTGAACAGTGTGGCAGGTAAACTGGCGGCCGAAGTAATGAGGGCTGGTACAAAGGCACTGCCTTCCAGCATCTTGTAGGCGGCGCCAAAGATGAATTCGCCCGCTAGATTGAATAAGACAGCCAGTCCAGATGCCATCACGACGCTGAAGGTTGCAACGCTTAGCTTGCGGGAAAGGGCCGCCAATACCACAAGGAAACCAGCAAAAATCAGGAGTCCCACCCGGAGAGCCGGGACAAAAGCACTCTGTGCCGAAGGGGCTGAGAAAAAGACAAACAGAAAAACAGATAACAATACACTAGCTCCCGCAAAAATAAGAAGTCCGGCGACCGGCTTTTCCTTTCGTTTGGACAAAGCGCGGAAACTGGCTCCGGCAATGAGGCCGATAAAAAATTTTAATACGATGGTTTTAGGGGATGTGTACAAATATCCGGTGGTCATATCCGAGAGTCCCATGCCGATGGAGCCGGCCAAACCGCCTCCGACTCCTCCATACAGAAGCGCACACAGAATAACCAGCAGATTGCCCACGTGCAGGAACGGATCGCCCACAGGAGCTGGAATGGGAATGCGGAATATGGGAAGCAATGCCAAATAACACAGGGCGGCAAATACTCCCACAATGGCCATGCTCTTTAATTTGTCAGCAGAACGTGCCATGAAAACACCTCTTCGATTGTCATTTCTGATCTTATTATAGCATAAAAAAGTCAATTTTATCGATGAAATAATTACAAAAGGCATCCGATGCCGCTAAAATAAAACAATAAAAGAAAAAAGACTGTTATTCAGTCAATCAAAAAATACAACATCGAAGTAAGAATCCAGAAGAAAAGAGACGTCCAAAGCGGTTGTCAAATTGGATAGGCGCGTTTATAATGAAAAAAAGACCAGTCGTGGAGGTGGAGAATATGGCGGGAATTATCCCCGAAGGCATGACTGCCCAGAGTTTCGGCAGGGCACAGGATGTGCATCCGTCTCTCTACTTCCAGGAAAAGACGCTGAAGAAAATCATGCGGTGGGCAACCGAATACAATAATTTTTGTGCGATCCTCTACGGCGTCTACGGGGAAGAGGACGGCGTCATCATCAGCGGGGCTTGCCGGGTCAAAAAGGCCAAGCGGCAGATGGGACATCTGTTTTTCTCCGGCAAGACTTGGAGGAGCATTAAAGAACAGAAAAAAGAAAAATATCCCAGGCTGGATATGGTAGGGATTTGTATGGTACAGAAAAAAGGGGAGTGCCGGATTCCCACCGATCTTCTGACCATTGCAAAAGGCTATTTTAGTGAAAAATGGCAAGTAGTGCTGGCGGTGGATTCCCATAGCTGGCGGTGCCGCTTTTATCAATGGGACGAGGAGAATCTGAAACCAGCGCCTGGGTATTACCTGGTTAAAAAACAAGATGAGGATGGATTGTCTGCAGAGGACTCTATTCAGATGGATCAGCCGGTTTCGCTGGAAAAGGATGTGACGTCGCCGCCTCCTTCCGAATCGATAGAGAAAGAGAACGACGTTTTACCTGAGGTTTGTCCTTCCGGGCCGTCACAGCATTTCTCATCCCAGATCCCTGAGAATTTGGTGGATGAGGTGCGGTCTTACGGGAGAAGGGTACGGTTACTTACTGCACTGGTGACGGTGATGTTCGTAGCTGTGCTTGGGACAGGAATAGTTTTGGGTGTCCGCCAGGCCACATTGGCACAGCCGGTTTGGGTACAACAAGCCGAACTGGAGAGCCGTGTGGCTCATCTGGAGGACAAAACACAGCAAGACGATCCCATAGATGACCAGATCGCACAGTTAAAACAGCAGTTATCCGATCTGGAAGGCAAAACAGGTCAGCAAGAACAGCTTATCCGCACTCTTTCCGATCAGATACAACAGTTGGAGAAGAAGCTTTCCCAGCCCTCCAGTTCGGGACAAGATGTGCTTCCCGATTATCATACCGTCCAGCCGGGTGAGACATTGACTTCTATTTCCATTCGGTACTTTGGAACGCCTGATAAAGCAGGCTATCTGGCGGCTATTAATGACCTTCAGAATCCTGATGTGGTGCAGGCGGGGGCAGTGCTCCGTCTTTCAGAATAAAAAGCCTCTTGTTTCTCAGAGCTATCTGCAGAAACAAGAGGCTTTTTTGTTTTATTTAGCTTCTTATGCATCTTCCAAACTGTTTACCGGCTGCTCTATCTGATTACGGGTAACGTCTTTGATCCACTTTTTGCTGCGGATACGCCAGATCCCGAGAATGGTTTTGGGGATTTCCTCCACATTTAAGAGAATCATGACGGCTGTTACGCCCCACTGGAATACATAGCCTCCCAGGAATCCCAACAGTACGGAAAACCAAAGGTTACCGGCGTCCAGGAAAAGACTGAACCTGGTGTCCCCGCCGCCCCGCATGATGCCGACGATGATGGTACAGGTGATGGATTTAAAGAAGGTCGTAATGGCCAATACAATGAGCATCATGCGGAGATATTCGCTTGCAAGGGCAGAGAGGGAATAGAGGGCAAAGATAAGGGGCATACATACCAAAATCAGAATCGCCCCAAACGCTCCTACCGCCAGGGACAGAATCAACAGGGTGCCGGCGGCATTGCTTGCTTGTTCCTTTTCCCCGGCTCCGATGTATTTTCCGATGATAACGGCCGACGCGTTGGAGACGCCGAACATTACAACGGTGGAAAGCTGCATCACCACATAGGCGATGGCATAAGCTGCTACTGCTTCTCCGTTTAGATGTCCCAAGATGACAGAATGCATGGAGATTCCCAAACCATATAGGCATTCGTTGAGAAGTACCGGACCGGAGTAGCGGACAAAATCCTGAAACAGATCCTTGCTCTTTTGAAACAGGTCGGTGATCTTAAAGCGCACCGTTTTGTTGATGCGCAGGGCAAAGGTCAGGGTCAAGATGACCTCCACAAACCGGGAGACAGTGGTACCAATGGCGGCGCCGGACGTCCCCATCTGTGCCGGGCCGAAGATCAGGATAGAGTTGATGATAACGTTGATGGTAAAGGAGATACTGTAGATGCACATAGGCACCATGACCTTCTCCACGCTGCGGATGATGTTGAGATAGGTGACGGTGACGGCAGAGAAAATATACGATCCGCCCACAATACGCAGGTAAGGGATGCCTTGGACAATGATCTCTTGATCGGAAGTGAAAATAGAAAGCACTTTGTCCGGCAGCAAAACCGTACACAAAGAGAATACCACTGCCACCATTAAAGCATACCGGATGGCCATCCCCAAAATGCGGCGGATAGTCTGGGTATCGCCCTTGCCCCAGTATTGGGCGGTGAGCACCGATGCGCCGGATGATATACCAAATAACACCAGCGTCAACAGGAAAAAGGGCTGGTTCCCCAAGGACGCGCCGGCCAACGCCTTTTCACTGACCCGGCCCAGCATAAGGGTATCACACATGCCGACGCCCACATTGATCAGATTCTGCCCCGCCATTGGAAGCACTAGGCCGAATACCATGCGGTAAAATGACTTTTCTCGAATCAAACAATCACACACCTTGTCTACTGATATTCACTCGAGGAATCCCAATGCGAAAAGGTCACATTCATTCACCGAAGTTCTAACATTATAGCAAAAAAAGTAAAAATATGCAACGAAAAGAGATGCGCTGTAGGCCCTTTTATGGTATGCTTGCTCAAGGGAAAACATCTTCCGGATTTATTGTAATCAAGTAGGAGGTATTGGAAAATGTCTGAAAAACAAAAGCGATTTGAAACATCCTATTCCCAGGGCCTTAATTTTGCCGTATTGGTGGACCGTCAGACTGGAGTCAACTATCTGATGACCAGCACCGGGATTACTCCCTTGCTCAACCCGGATGGAACACCCATTGTCACGGTGGAGGAGAAAAAACAGTCCTGAGGAGCTTTGCAAAAAAATGGTTGTTGGTTCTTGATTTTTTCCACAAAGATGGAAATAGTCACTAAAAAACCTTTCCATAGAAAAGAGCTGGTGCTATACTAAATATAGGTGTCTCTTTGGAGGCAAAAGGGATCGCTGAAAAACGTGATGCTTCCGATAGTAGGGAGGGATTTTATGAAGAATCAGAGCGTAAAGTCCATTGCAAAACAGTATTTCCTTATTACCATCAGCACCTTGATCCTGGCGGTCGGAACTTATTTCTTTAAATTCCCCAATAATTTTACCTTTGGCGGCGTCACCGGCTTGTCGGTAGTCATCGGAAAGGCGCTTCCCATCATCAGTCCCAGTACAGCCAACCTGATTCTCAACGTACTTCTTCTTGCGGTGGGCTTTTTCTTCCTTGGGAAAAACTTCGGTATCATGACGGTCTACGCCAGTATGCTGCTTTCCTTTTCCCTTTCGGGATTGGAAATCCTATATCCCATGGACAAGCCCTTGACCGATGACCCAATGCTGGAATTGGTGTTTGCCGTTTTGCTGCCTGCCTTTGGTTCAGCCCTCCTCTTTAACATCGGCGCCTCCAGCGGCGGGACCGACATTGTGGCTATGATCCTTAAAAAATATACCAGTGTGGATATCGGCCGGGCACTGCTGTTGAGCGATCTGCTCATTACATTGTCGGCCTTCTTATTGTTTGATATTAAGACGGTTCTCTTCTCTATGCTGGGCCTGTTTGCCAAGTCGTTGGTGGTGGACAGCGTCATTGAAAACATCAATATGTGCAAGTATTTTAATGTGGTGTGCTCCAATCCGGAACCCATCTGCGGGTATATTGTGGATAAACTGAAACGCAGTGCCACCATCTGTGAAGCAAAAGGCGCCTTTTCTCATGATCAGAAATATATTGTTTTTACCGCTATGAAACGGTATCAGGCCGTTCAACTGCGGCAGTTTATCAAACACGTGGAACCGGGTGCTTTTATCCTGATCTCCAACACCAGTGAGATCATAGGCAAAGGTTTTAACAACGGCGGCTAAAAGATCGTTTTGTTCCTATATTCTGTTTCATCTGGCCGGCAAGCAATTCTGCTTGCCGGCTTTTTTCGTCCGATGGAAGATCTTTGACAAAAAATGCTTGAATATTTTGTGCCTCAATATTATAATATCGATATTCGATAAATACAAAAGAGGTGATCTTATGTCCAACGTCTATTCTGGACTCATTCTACTGCTGATGACATTGTTTTTCCTGGTATGGCCTTTGGCACTTACTGTGATCAATATCATCAATCTTTTCCTCAAAAAACCTATCCATGCCGCGGGGTTCGAAATCGCCACCTTGTCGTGCGGTTCCATTATGACGGCGCTTTTATACGGCCTACTGGATTTCCAAGATTATGAAACTCCCATCAACCTTTGGGGAGGGACACAAGTCCATGCTCCAGTGGCTTCCTGGTACCTCTGGACGGTACTGCTGTTGGGTGCTGTGGGCCTGATCGGATATGCCATGGTGCGATTTTGTCACTCCAAACTGCCGCCTTTGGCCTTTGTTCTAGGTATTGCGATGATGATGGCTGGATGCATGGAATGTATCTTATGGATTGTCCAGATAGCCGGCCGTCTGGTTGAAACAGCAGGCGATGACATGTTTGCAATCTTTTACCTCTGCCTATTCCCGGCGAATTTTATCTTGTGCTGTCTCTCGGCAAGTCTTCGGGCCATTCGGGCTTATCCTGTATGGCCGGCAAAACAGTACGGCAATCCCTTTGTATCCCGATGCGCGTCTCTCCTGAGCCGAAGCAGACACTGGCCATGGCTGGCGGTTTTAGCGATGGTCCCCATTCTGCTGCTGCTTACATTGATCCTTGTCCTGTTTGGACAGGCGCCTGATGCCGTCATCCGTGCCTTCACACAAACCAGTGACTGGACCCTTTCCCAACAGATCTCTCCGCCTCCGGTACAGATAGATACCCATTATTTGTGTACCGTCTCCCTGCGCGGACACCGTAAATTGGTGCGTCCTACCCGGTACGGTATTCGCAGGGGAGAACGTATTATAGTCAACCGTCAACTGTGTGTGGCCAATGCCTTTGAACAATTGATCCAGGAACGGACGCCTCGGTTTCATCGCTTGGTTCGCCATGTATACGATACCTATGGATATCCCATCTCCCGGCACATCAAAACAGCTCTGGCGGCCGACGTGGTCTACCTGATCATGAAGCCGTTGGAATGGCTGTTTTTAGCGGTACTCTATCTTTTTGATCTGAAACCGGAAAATCGGATTGCTCTCCAGTATTTGCCGATGCGTGAGGTGGAAAGTTTGAAAAAACAAGTTGGGTCAAATAAAGATATGCATATATCACGCGGATAGAAGCATATAATTGCATAATGACGATGTATAATTATCCGCGTATAAACCGTGAAAAATGTAAAAATACAGGGGAAAAACTGTTTTTTTAAAAAAATACTTGCATTTTTTAAAATGTGTGATATAATAAAAATACATTCTTTAAACGGCGCAGACAAAAGCCGTCTAAAAAACGCCACAAGGTGGATTTAGAAGGAGTTCCTCCTTGTGGATCCCAAGCTTTGAGATCCAAAGAAGGGCAATAAAAGGAAAGGGCGATTGAAATGAAAAAGGCATCTAAGATTATCACTGCATTAGCCGCCGCAGCCGTTATGACCCTCGGTAGCGCAATCGGCGCTTCGGCTTGTACGGGTATCTACTTTGGTTCGGAACTGACCCAGAATGGTTCCACTTTTATGGGACGATCCGAGGATATCGGCAAGCTGCACAATAAGATTTTTGAAGTGCATCCTGCTGAGGACCATGAGGAAGGTGCTATGTATGAGGATACGTATGGTTTTTCCATGCCCTATCCCAGCCACACTTACCGCTATACTTTAGTGAAAGATTCGCCCCTGCGCGGTGAAACCATGCAGGATGAAAATGGCAACTACATTGGCGAAGCTTATGCTGAGGCCGGCACCAATGAAAACGGCGTCTCGATGAGTGCAACCGTCTCCACTTCTTACAATAAGAAAGCACGTGCGGCTGATCCCCTGGTCGACACCGGCATCTGCGAAATCTCCCTGGGTACGGTTATCCTCTCCCAGGCAACCAGCGCCCGGCACGGTGTGGAATTGCTGGCCGATATCGTTGATAAATATGGTTCGGGCGAATGCAATTCCCTGACCATCAGTGATCAGAATGAGGTTTGGACCTTTGATACCCTCTCGGGTTATCAATATGTGGCTGTTAAGATGCCCGACGACAAGGCTTCGGTCAATCCCAACATGATGGTTATCGACAGCGTGGATGTCAACGATACGGAAAATGTTGTGGCTTCCCCCAACCTGGTCAGCCTGCCGGAGGAAAATGGCTTCCTGGTCACCGATGAAAACGGCAACATCGACATTGCTGAGACCTATGGCTCGGAAGATTATGGTTCCGGTCAGTATGTCCGGTATTGGCAGGGCGTCCATTACCTCAATCCCGACCTGGCTACTAAGGTCAATGTAGACTATACTTACGATGAATCGGGAAAACGGGTTGCCCCCGAAGGTCCTTTCGATATGATGATTGATACCGACAAGAAGTTTTCTACATTGGAGATCCTCCAAATGCTCGCTTATCGCGGCGAAGGTACGAAATACGATGCGGAGACTACCGGTATTGCCATCGGCAATGAACGTCAGGCGGAATGCCATGTGTTTGAAATCCGGGAAAATATGCCGGAAGCCCTTTCCCAGCTGGAATGGCTTGCCCTGTCCCGCGCGGAATATTCCGTTTACCTGCCCTATTACGGCAGCCTGATGACCGAGACTGATGAAATCTTCGCTCCTATTGATATGAAATACACTCCCGATTCCTTCTACTGGGTCATGGCTCAGTTAAACGACACTTGCGATAACAACCGCGAATTGTACGGCACCAATGTCAAAAAATTCTGGGAAGGCTATCAGGAAAAACTCATCGAACAGCAGGCTGCTGTGGATGAGGATATGATCAAAGTGTATGAATACAGTCCCGAGCTGGCCGAGGAAAAGGCCACGGAACTTGCTAAGGCTGTCTCCAAAGAAGCTTATGGTTACGCCAAAGAAATCCTCACCGAGTTGGAAGCTTTCATCGAAGCTGGTACAGAAGGTGAATTCGTTCCCACCGCTCTGGCGGAAGGCAAAGGCCCCACCTATTCCTTCGACATGGTAGGCGGTACCGGCCTGCCGGAAGAAACCGATCCCTCTCAGCCGGAATCCTCTGCTCCCGAGACATCTGATCCGGAGTCTTCCGCTCCTGAATCCTCCAGTCCGGAATCTTCTTCCACCAGCAGTTCTTCTTCCTCTAGCTCCTCTTCCAGCAGCTCTTCTTCCGTCAATAACCCGGCCACCGGCGAGTCCACTCCTCTCTTCGCCATCCTTGGCCTGGCTGCTGTAGCTGGCGCTGCTATGATCGTTGTGAAGAAAAAGGAACAAAAATAAGTTTTTAGCATAAAGCCATAAAAGTCAAATCCCTCATACCAAAACGGGACTCAACTGAATGTTTAGTTGAGTCCCGTTTGCTTTAAAAAGGTTGGATTATCGGAACGGAAAAGGGTGGTTTTGTTTGACATTTGGAGGTATTTATGGTATACTTCTTAAGCCGCATATTCCGGGCTTGAGAAGTGGGAGAGTTCCCCGCCTGAGGAAATAGCGAGTCTAATGAAAAAGGCAGGTGCCTGCAAAATTATGTACGCAGTGATTGAAACCGGCGGTAAGCAGTACAAAGTCGCAGTGGGCGATGAGCTTTACATCGAAAAGCTGGACGTTGCCGCTGACGCTGAAGTGAATTTCGACAAAGTCGTGGCAGTTGGTGCAGACGATGGCCTTAAGGCCGGCGCTCCTTATGTGGATGGCGCTACTGTTTCGGCCAAAGTCCTCAAAAACGGCAAGGCGAAAAAGATTACCGTTTTCACCTACAAGCCCAAGAAAAACAGCAAACGCAAGATGGGCCATCGTCAGCCCTATACAAAGGTGAAGATCGAGGCTATCAACGCCTAAGCGATGACCAAGATCCGTTTTACCTTAAAATCTGGTCAACCGGTCTCCTTCCTTATGGAAGGACATGCTGGTGCCGGACTGAGCGGCAATGACATTGTGTGTGCCGCGCTTTCTTCCGCCGCTTATATGGCGGCCAATACCATCACGGATGTGATGGGTGTCCGGGCCGATGCTGCCGTATCGGATGCTCGGTTTTCTTTGAGCCTTCCGGACGATACGCCTAGGGAGGCAATCCAGGTGATGGAGGGACTTCGGTTGCATTTTGTGCAGCTTGAGGACCAATATCCCGCTTCAATCCAACTTGAGAATACGGAGGTGTAAAGCTATGTTAAAGGTAAACATTCAGCTTTTCGCACATAAAAAGGGAATGGGCTCCACCAAGAACGGCCGCGATTCCGAATCCAAACGTCTTGGTGTGAAACGTGCCGACGGTCAGTTCGTCCTGGCCGGCAACATCCTCGTGCGTCAGCGCGGTACTCACATCCACCCCGGTGAAAATGTGGGCCGTGGTTCGGATGATACCCTGTTCGCTCTGATCGACGGCAAGGTCCGTTTTGAGCGTGTGGGCCGTGACCGCAAGCGCGTCAGCATCTACGCTGTGGAGCAATAAGCATCGATCGTTTAGATGTAATTTCACAAGAAAATAAATGAAAATCCCGGGCTGTGATGCCCGGGATTTTTTGCAAGATGAGGTTTTTTACGGTATCTTTATGAAATAGGACGTCAAAAATCTTCTTTCTTAGAGGGCTTTCGCTGAAAAGGCGATCTGCTTTACAGCGAAATGACCGTGCTTTTGCCGCTGTTCTGTAGCGAAAATCCGATGGGATAAGGCTGATAAGAGAGAATTAGGACAAACTATGGAATACATGAGCCCGGCCGTGCCGCTGGGCGGAAAGAGGGGAACAATATGCCACATTTTATCGACCATGCCACTATTTTCGTCAAGGCCGGGGACGGGGGGAATGGAAGTGTCTCCTTCCACCGGGAAAAGTACGTGGCGGCTGGAGGTCCCGACGGCGGCGACGGCGGACGTGGCGGCGACGTCATTTTTGAGGTCAGCGATCATCTGACCACGCTTTCCGACTTCCGCTATAAACGTAAGTATAAGGCGGAAAATGGTCAGGATGGCCGTGGTTCCCGCAGCTTCGGACGCAGCGGTAAGGATATTGTGGTCAAGGTACCGCGGGGTACGGTGGTCAAGGATGCGGCCACGGGACGTATTTTGACCGATTTATCCGGGGATGAACCGTTTATTGCGGCGAAAGGCGGACGCGGGGGATGGGGAAATTCCCATTTTGCAACATCCACCCGTCAAGTCCCGCGCTTTGCAAAGCCCGGTACGCCTGGAGAGGAACGGGAGCTTACGCTGGAACTCAAGCTGCTGGCAGATGTGGGATTGGTCGGTTTTCCCAATGTGGGAAAATCCACTTTGATCTCGGTGGTCAGTGAGGCAAAGCCCAACATCGCCGACTATCATTTTACCACCCTTATCCCCAATCTGGGCGTGGTGCGTCTGGGGGAAGGTACTTCCTTTGTCATGGCCGATATTCCTGGTATCATCGAGGGGGCCAGCGAAGGCGTGGGATTGGGATATGAGTTCCTCCGCCATGTAGAACGGTGCAGGCTTTTGGTGCACGTGGTGGATGTGGCCGGCAGCGAGGGCCGGGATCCCATCCAGGACTTTGAAACCATCAATGCGGAACTGCAAAAATACAATCCGGAACTGATGGAACGTCCCATGATCGTGGCGGGGAACAAATGTGATCTAGCCGACGAGCAGCAGCTTCAAAAAATAGAGCAGTATTTTAAAGACAAGGGATACGCCTATTTCCCCATGATGGCCGCCATTCACTACGGGGTGGACGACCTCATCAAATACGTGGCGCAGGAGCTCGCTAAGCTGCCGCCTATCCGCATCTATGAGGCGGAACCGGTCCCGCTGGAGGAATTGGCCGAGTCGGCATCCAAGGATCGTGATTTTACCGTCCGCAAGCAGGACAACGTCTATTTTGTGGAAGGAAAATGGCTGCTTAAGATCATGCAGTCGGTCAATTTTGACGATTACGAATCCCTCCAGTACTTCCAGCGGGTACTGATCAACAGCGGCGTCATCGATGCCCTGCGTCAGGCCGGCGTCCAGGAAGGGGATACCGTTTGCGTCTACGACCTGGAATTTGACTTTGTCAACTGAGGCGGTGGGTCATGGATCGTTTTTTTGACAAACAAGTGGATTTGCGTACCTTTAGCCCCCTTACCTTAGCTTATATCGGCGACGGGGTATATGAGCTGATGATGCGGGAATATTTACTTCAGAAGGGCAATTGTCCCTCTGGGAAGCTCCATGCGCTGACGGTGGCCCATGTCCGGGCCGAAGCTCAGGCCGAGGCGGCCCAGCATCTTATGCCCCTCCTTACCGAGGAGGAAACGGATGTGCTCAAACGGGGACGCAACGCCCATTTCAGCCGAAAGATCCCGCAGAAGGCATCGGTGGGACAATATCATTTGGCCACCGGTTTGGAGGCTTTGTTTGGCTGGCTGTATCTCAAAGGTGAGAAGGGCCGGTTAACGGAATTATTTGAATCTATTGTATCTACATTTGATCAACCATAATGTCGGTTGGGAGGCGGTTTTCTTGGGGATTGTGAAAAAGTCACGGGTTCGTGAATTATCCATTGATTTTTTGGCTTATCTCATTGGAAGCGGACTTTATGCTGTTGCGGTCAACACCTTTTCGGCTCCCAATAATATTGCGCCTGGCGGCGTGACGGGCCTTTCCATTCTTATTAATTATGTGACGCAGGCTCCCATCGGTACGGTGATGTTCCTGTTGAACATCCCTCTTTTCCTGTTGGGGCTTTATCTGTTGGGTTGGAAGTTCATCGCCAAGACTGTGGTGGCCACTTTTATGATGTCCATCATCATTGACGTTACGGCGCCGTTTATTCCGGCTTATCAGGGGGATATGATCCTGGTGGCGCTTTTCGGCGGCGTATTGGAAGGCTTGGGGCTTGGATTGGTCTTCCTGCGCGGCGCTACTACGGGAGGAAGCGATCTGGCTGCACGACTGCTGTCGCTAAAGTTCCCGCACCTCTCCTTGGGCAGGCTGATGCTGTCGGTGGATGCCGTTGTCATTTTGGTAGCGGCCCTGGTTTTCCAGAACGTGGAGAGTGTTTTGTACGCGGTTATTATGTTGTTTGTCTCCAGCCGCGTCGTCGACGGGCTCTTGTACGGCGCCGACAGAGGGAAGATGATCCTGGTTGTATCCCGCAAGAGCGGCGAGATCGCCAAAGAAGTGATGGATCAGTTGGAACGCGGCGTCACGCTTTTGCAGGGAAAAGGCGCTTATACCGGCGAAAATCAGGAAGTGCTCTTATGCGCTGTAAGACGGCATGAGGTCGCCAAGCTTCACACCATTGTCCGGACGGTGGATCCCGATGCTTTCTGGATGGTCGCCGAGGCCGGTGAGATTATGGGCGAAGGCTTTAAAAAGCTTAAGGCGCCCGACAGAAAGAAAAGGAGAAATAAAACATGAAATCCTATCGCAAAGAATTGACCTTTACCATCCCCACACGGCGGGCCTTTGTCAATATCACCCGCCAGGTGGAGCAGTGCCTTCAGGAGAGCGGCATCCAGGAAGGGATGCTTTTGTGCAACGCCATGCACATTACGGCCAGTGTCTTTATCAACGACGATGAAAGCGGTCTCCATGCCGATTTTGAAGAGTTCTTAGAGAAGCTGGCGCCGGAGAAACCCTATTCTCAGTATCGCCACAACGGCTATGAGGACAACGGGGATGCCCATATCAAACGCACCATTATGGGACGCGAAGTGGTTGTGGCTGTCACAAACGGCCGGTTGGACTTCGGCCCATGGGAACAGATCTTCTACGGTGAATTCGACGGCAAACGTCCCAAACGGGTGTTGGTCAAGATCATCGGGGATTAAAAAAGGAACCGGACTGACGGGAATTTTCCATCAGTCCGGTTCCTTTTTTGATTTACAAATTGTAAAATCATAATGGGAATATAGAATACCAAAAGTATACTATATTTTAGTTATTACAAATAGTCTCAAAAGATACCCGCTTTTGACTGGATAAAACAAATTGTAGTATACAATTTGTATATTCAGCAAAATACAAACTGGACCAACATCATATAAAGAAAGGTGCCGCCGAAGATGCTGATCAGGTTGTTGTGCTTCCACAGATGCAGCAATACCACCGTCACGATGGCAATGAGCTCGGGGATGCCGTAAGGGTACGCAAGAGGGGTGACGTTCCGGAAACAGTATACCACCAGCATGGCGATAATGGCGGCCGGCAGGTAAGCTCCCAGATACAATATCTTACGGGATGGCTTCTGTTTGCCTCCGAAAATGAGGAAGGGACATAGCCGCATCAAAAAAGTAAGCCCTGCCATAATAGCGATGGAAATTAAGGACTGGGGAATGGTCATGGTCATACCTGAGTCTCTCCTTCCACCTTTTTTTGAAATGCCAAAAGCAAAATCACGATGGCCGCCATAGCGGGGATCAGCATATTGTCAGCCCCAAATAACAGCAGGGCCGCCAAGGTACAGCCCAGGCCAAACAGCGCGGGTAAATGGGTTTTGCTCTGCTGCCACTGATCCACAAAGGTGACGATGAACAGGGCGGTCATGGCAAAATCCACCCCTTTGTAATTGAATTTGAGCAGTTCACCTGTGGCGTTGCCCAGAGTTCCGCCGATGATCCAATAACAATGGTTCAACAAAGCGAGTTGAAAATAAAAGGTTTTGCGGTCTATATCCCCGGGGACTACGACATGATTAAGCAATGCGTAAGTCTCATCGGTCAGAGCGAAGATCATATACCATTTGCGCCAACCCATATCCTTGAATTTATCGATCATGGAGATGCCGTATAAGATGTGGCGGGAATTGACGATGATGGTAAAGAGGGCAATGGTTAGAAAAGAAGCGCCGGCTCCCATGAGATCCACCGCGAGAAACTGGAGAGAACCGGAATACACGGTGGCACTGGTGAGGGCGGCAAAGCCGGGATTGTAACCGATCTGATTGTACATGAGGCCAAATGCGAAGCCGGCGGCCAAATAACCGGTCAATACCGGCAAAGTCGCTTTGATGGCATAGGCAAGGGATTTGTGTTTCATGGTAGGATCCACCTCAAAGTCTTAAAAAAGTGTTAAAACCGCAGAGATAGTATACCATAATTCGACATAAATCGCAAAAATTCTCTTCCCATTTTATCCCGGACAATCAAAAAGCCAGCGTCCTTTGGAACGCTGGTTTTTTCTCATTTGATTGATACAGAGGCATGGGCTATTTGGCTGACGTATCCTTCCCATACATCCGGGCCGGGCGGCGCTTATGCTCGGTACGCGCATGAGCTGCCTTGATCTTGGCTACGGCATCGGGATCCCCGGTTCCGTTTCGGATAAATTCATCAATTTGGGCGTAGGTGACGCCCATCTCGGCTTCGTCAGTCTGGCCCTCGAACAGTCCGGCCGACGGGGCTTTGGTGATAATATTGCTGGGGGCATCCAAAAACCGAAGGAATTCGTAGATTTCGGTGACGGTCAAATCAGAGATGGGGTTTAAATCGTAGGCCCCGTCTCCCCATTTGGTGAAGTATCCCATATAGGCCTCGCTTCGATTACCTGTGCCAGCTACCAGGCATCCACGGCTTTGGGCTATGGTATACAAGGTGGTCATGCGCAGGCGCGGGGCGATATTGGCGCCTGCCTGATCCGAGATGGAGGCCACAGGCTGGATGGCCGATGTGACGGCTGCTTTGGCTTCGCTCAAATCCACTTGGATGGTCTCAATGCCGAACTGCTGGGCTAAATCGATACCGTCGTCCCGGTCTTCCCCAAAGTTCCGCTTGGACTGACAGGGCATGATGACGCCCAACACATTGTCACACGCCTTTTTGCACAAGATTCCCACCAAGGCGCTGTCTTTGCCGCCGCTGTTTCCAAATACGATGCCTTTGGCACCCGATTCTTTCAGTAGTCCCCGAATGAAATCCACTCGGTTTTTCAGTTCTTTTGCATAGTCTCTCATAGGAATCCCTCCACAGAGTTTTTCATCTACATTGCTATCCTTAGTATACACCAATCTCCCCGTCAGAAAAAGCCATAGGATGATCCTTTTAAGACAAAACTTTTTAAATGATTCGGTGCGAAGACAAAAGATAGATACGCTACAATTGCAAAAAAGCCGAAAAACGTGTATTATAAAAAACAATCTCAACGTAAAATCAATTAAAACAGACGTCGGAAACGATCTGGTTTTGATATATCATCCGAAGGGGAGTTTTTTGTCATGTCCATTGCGCAACTGTTTGAAACGAAATCCACCGTTTTTTCTTTTGAGGTTTTCCCGCCCAAACGGACCAGTCCCATTGAAACCATCTACAGCACCCTGGACGAGCTCCAGGAGCTTCATCCGGATTTTATCAGCGTCACCTACGGGGCAGGGGGAAATTTGGCCGACAATTCTACCTGTGAGATTGCCTCCATTATTAAGAACCACTATCACATCGAACCTCTGGCCCACTTGACCTGCGTCAACAGCACCGAGCAAGAGATCAAGGAGGTATTGGGACGGCTCAAACAAAACGGCATTGAAAATATCCTGGCCCTTCGCGGGGATATTTCTCCCGACCGGCCGCCCAAAACCGATTTTGCACATGCAAGCGATTTGATATCCTTCATCAAAAAACAGGGAGGCTTCCATGTATCGGGGGCCTGCTATCCGGAAGGACATATCGAATGCGACAGCTTGGTGGACGATGTGCTTCATCTGCGTCAAAAGGTGGATGCCGGTGCGGAACATCTGGTCAGCCAGCTGTTTTTTGACAACGATTCCTTTTACCGCTTTGTGGAACGGGCTCGTATCGCCGGCATCCAGGTGCCCATCGAGGCGGGCATTATGCCGGTGGTCAACAAAAAGCAGATCGAACGCATGGTTTCTCTCTGCGGGGCCAGTCTGCCGCCCAAGTTTACCAAGGTCATGAGCCGGTATGAACACAATCCTCAGGCGCTGCGGGATGCCGGTATCGCCTATGCCATCGACCAGATTGTGGATCTGGTGTCCAACAACGTCCAGGGCATCCATCTTTACACCATGAACAATCCCTATGTGGCCCGGCGCATTTCGGAGAGTGTATCTTCCCTGCTGCGCGCGTAATTTGTGATTTTGGGGAAAGGGGTGGAGCCATGGACTGGAATGCCATCGATCGACGGGAGATCCTGCGCTATTTGGGATATGGTCAAAAGGATGCCGACGCCTCCACATGGGAGAGCATACAGCAGTGTCTTCATGAACTGGAGAATGCAGTCCGTCCATCCAGCCGCTGGGCGGTGTTTGATGTGGTACACGGTTCACAAGGGATAGAGTTACCCCAGTGCGGCATGGTTTTGGAAGGACAGAGCATCGCATCCCATTTACAAGGATGCGATAAAGCTGTACTGTTGGCCGCCACCTTGTCGGCCCAGGCGGATCGGCTGATTCGTTCCGCCCAGGCTTGTGATATGGCAAAAGGCCTGATCATGGACTGCTGTGCCACTGCCGCCATTGAAAGGGTATGCGATGAGGCAGAGGAGGACATCCGGTCCAGCCTCACGGGAAAGTTCTTTACCTTCCGGTTTAGTCCAGGCTACGGGGATCTGCCGATTACCCTGCAAAAGAAGTTTTTGGCCGTACTGGATGCGCCTCGTAAAATCGGACTGTGCGCCACCGATACCAGCCTTTTGACGCCACGCAAGTCGGTGACGGCTGTTATCGGCGTCAGCGATCGTCCGGTGGCTCCCCAGAGACGGGGATGCGGCGCTTGTAATTTGAATAAAACCTGTCAATTTCGGAAAAGGGGTGCTCATTGTGGAGTTTAAGACATTGCTGGAGCGGGATTTTATACAGTTGGACGGCGCGATGGGCACCATGCTGCAACAAAAGGGGATGCAGCCCGGTTCCATTCCGGAGCTCCTGAATCTACAAAAAACCCAATGGATTGAGGAGATCCACGCGGCTTATCTGCAAAATGGGGCCAATATCGTTTATGCCAATACGTTTGGCGCCAACCGGTATAAGCTGGAGGGAACGGGGTATTCCGTCCAGGAAGTGGTGTCGGCCGGTGTGTCCATCGCCAAGAGGGCGGCGGACAGGTTTGACGGTCTGGTCGCTTTGGATTTGGGCCCCATCGGGCAGCTTCTGGAACCTACCGGGAGCCTCTCCTTTGACGAGGCCTATGATATCTTCCGGGAACAGGTCATAGCGGGACGGGATGCCGGTGCAGATCTCATTGCCATTGAAACCGTCACCGATTTGAGCGAGGCCAGGGCGGCGGTGCTGGCCGCCAAGGAAAACTGCAATCTCCCGGTGATGTGCACCATGACCTTTGAACGGAATCTGCGCACCTTTACGGGATGCTGTCCTTCCTCTATGGCTCTATGCCTGGAGGGATTGGGTGTAGATGCGCTGGGCGTCAACTGTTCCCTGGGCCCGGATGAGCTCATCCCCATCATGGAGGAACTGCTCGCTTGGACAACCCTTCCCGTCATTGCAAAGCCCAATGCCGGACTTCCTGATCCGGGCAGCAGTCATTATGACATTTCCCCTCGTCAATTTGCGGCCAGCATGGCGAAGCTGGGGGAGATGGGAGTCAAGATCCTAGGGGGCTGCTGCGGCACCACCCCGGAATATATCCGTGAGATCAAAGATCGTCTTGCTTCGATGAAGTTTCATCGTCCTACGGCATCCATCCCGGCGGCTGTGTGCAGTGCCAGCCGGACGGTCCCGATCGATCGGGCGCGCATCATCGGCGAACGCATCAATCCTACTGGCAAGAAGATGTTTAAAGAGGCATTGCGGCGTCAGGACGTGGACTACATCCTGACCCAGGCTCTCCAGCAGGTGGGTGCGGGCGCCGATATCCTAGACGTCAATGTGGGGCTTCCGGACATCGATGAACGCCAGATGATGGTGCGGGCTGTCAAGGCCCTCCAGGGTGTGGTGGATGCGCCTCTACAGATTGATTCCACCAAGGCCGACGTCTTAGAGGCGGCTCTGCGGGTATACCACGGCAAGGCGGTGGTCAACTCGGTCAATGGAGAGGAGAAGTCTTTGGACACCATCCTGCCGCTGGTGAAGAAGTACGGCGCGGCGGTGGTAGGGCTGACCTTGGATGAAAACGGCATCCCCAAAACAGCCAGGGAACGCGTGGACATCGCCAAGAAGATTTTGGATCGCGCACTGGCTTTGGGCATCCGCAAGGAGGATGTGTACATCGACTGCCTGACCTTGACGGCATCTGCTGAACAGGCTGCCGTCGGCCAGACGCTGGAGGCGCTGCGCCTTGTCAAAGAGGAGCTGGGCCTCAAAACAGTACTGGGTGTATCCAACATCTCCTTTGGCCTGCCAAACCGGGGACTGGTCAACTCTACATTTTTGTCCATGGCTCTTATGAGCGGACTGGATCTCCCCATCTTAAATCCCAACGTGGAGGCCATGACCGGAGCGGTACGGGCCTATCACGTGCTGATGAACATCGACAGGGATTCCAAGGAGTTTATCGACGCGTATGGATCCATGGAATCGGCCAAGCCGGCAGTACCGGCTGTAAGCACCATGGATCTCAACTACGCGGTGAAAAACGGCCTGAAGAAAGAGGCGGCTTCCATTACGGAAGCCATGCTGCGGGAGTCCGACGCCATGGATGTGGTCAATGGGCATCTTATCCCCGCCCTGGATGAAACAGGAGCGGCCTTTGAAAAGGGAACCATCTTTTTGCCTCAGCTCATCCAGGCGGCCGGGGCGGCTCAGGCTGCGTTTGAGGTCATTAAAAATCACTTGGCGTCGTCGGGCGGTACTTCGGTCAGCAAGGGGACCATTGTACTGGCAACCGTCAAGGGGGATATCCATGACATTGGGAAAAATATTGTCAAGGTATTGCTGGAAAATTACGGCTATACCGTCATTGACTTGGGCCGCGATGTGGAGTATCAGGCGGTGGTGGATGCAGCCATACAGTACGAGGCGCCTTTGGTTGGCCTCAGCGCTTTGATGACCACCACCCTCCAGAGCATGGAGGATACTATCGCTTTGCTGCATCGTCAGAATGTGCCTTGTAAGGTCATGGTGGGAGGTGCGGTGCTCACTCCCGATTACGCTCAGAAAATAGGCGCCGACTTCTACGCCAAGGATGCCAAACAATCGGTGGATATCGCAAAAGAAGTTTTAGGATAACCCCCTTTTTGGCAAGTTTTTTACTGGGGCTGCATACAATAAAAACAATCGTCCAGGAAGCCAAGGATGTCATTTCCCCTCCATCAACGCTTTTTGTGTGGGAAATTCCCCTTCGTTTATCCCAAAAGGGCGAGATGGCGGCGTTGGTTGACGAGGGGTATCACAATTGTGTATAATGTCCTTCGTCACTGCGTCATCCATTTCAAAGAAGAGGGGAATGCTTATGAGAAGATTTGTTGCGGCCTTTTTGGCTATTTGTCTTGTTTTATTGCTGCCATCCTGTAGCGGTTATGCACTGCCTGAGGAAAATGATGAAGCCTTGCCTTCCCAGCAGGCAGTATCCTCTGACCTCTCATCTGCGCAGGCACCGGGAACCTCTCAGCCAGCGGCAGTATCGTCCAGCACGGAGATGCCATCTCAGGGAGAGAGTTCTCTTGCGTCAAGTCAAGGACAGGGTTCCCAGCCGGAATCGTCCGGGTCGGTGGGATCGGGACGCATCGGTGATTATGAAGTGGCTATCCGGTCGGCCAGGCTCTCCAAGGATTACCGCCAGAAGGACGTCCTGATCGTCACCTACGATTTTACCAACCATGGTCAAGACGGAATGTCCTTTCTCATCGCCATCAATGCAAAGGCCTACCAAAACGGTCATGAGCTCAGTATGGCCACCATCACGGGAGATAAAGAGTACCGCATCCAGGATATGATGAAGGATGTGGGGCCGGGTGAGACACAGCAGGTACAACGAGCCTTTCTCTTGGAGGATACTACTTCCCCAGTGGAGGCCGAAGTATCGGAGCTGATCAGCATGAATAAAGACTGTTTTTCCCGTACTTTTGATTTGACATCCCTTTCCTAACCATTATAAGAGCGGCCCGCTTGGCAGATTGGCTAATTCTGCTAGGCGGGTTTTATATTATAGTGCCAAACTTAAAAAAGATTTATGAAAATAATGCGATTCTAATTGTAAATATAAGGTAAATATGTTATAATAAGTAACATAAACAAATAAAAGGGAATTTCGAAGCGGCATACATGCTGCCACAAGCATTACCGATCATTCAATAACAGAAGGGAGAAAAACAACATGAGAGCAATCCAAATTGCCCTAAAGGTAGGGTGCAGAAATTCCAACTGTCCGGTGGACATCGACACAATTTATATCAAGGGGGAACGTCTGGATGGGTTCTACAAAAAGGAGACGGTTTATGATTATGTGAGGGATCACAGCCGTTCCATCCAAGTGGATCTTTTTCCCAATCCCGATCTGCTGCCGGCGCTTACCGATACGGGAGAAAAATACGTGGTGTCTGCCAAAGATGAACGATCGGTGGATTATCTGATGCGATTGCCGAGAGCCTAAAACGGTTCTGTTTTTTGGAGATGAGAAAAGAAAAGGAAGAGACGGCCTATCTTTTTAGGCCGTCTCTTCCTTTTGTCTGCTTTCCATTTAGAATCCGTGCTGAAGGAGGAGATTAAAGTATTCCAGCCGGGCGGGATCGATAAATTCCCGGCCATAGGCGTCCAACATGACGTCTTGGTATTGATCGCTCCCCAATTGGCGGGAGAGATCGTTGAGAGCCCGGCTGATATCGTAATGACGGTCACCGAGACCGCTGTGAGATAAACCGGTAAATCCGCTGAGCCTCCAATTATTGAGCACAAGGTCGCTTAGGTGAAAGTCCCCGTGGACTACGGAATCATCGACCACAAGCTGTCCGAGAATCTCCAGGCGTTTGGCGGTGTGGGCGTCAAGGCTTGGAAGCCGGCCTTTGGCCTGTTCTACCAAAGACTGTCCGGGTCCTTTACATGGACATCCTCCTGTGGGCAGAGAATGCAGCCGATGCAGGCTTTCCCCTACCAGAGCGGCCAGATGTTTGGGAGAATGCAGATGCAGCGACGAAGCGCCGTTCTCCCCCGGAAGGGCGGAAGTTAACAGATAGTCAAAGCCGCTGTCCTGCGCGAAGGATACTACAGAGGCACAGACTTTCGTCCCCCGCAGAAAGGACAGCATCTGTTTCTCCTGAGATAAGCTTCCTCTTCCGCCGATCTTTAAGTAAAGAGGCTGGTCCCCCTCCACCAAAAAAGTACGGAACCGGGAAGTTACGCCGGTATCGTAAAGACGACAGTTGTTAGTATACAGCCGGATGGAATCCGGAAAAGTGGATGGATCAAGATTGCTGTAGAGCTTCATCAAAAATGCCCCCTTTTGTTTCAACCAAATACAGTACTCCCTTATTGTACTCCTTTTCTGCACCGGAAAAAAGGGGGGATTTTTTGTCTGATGCCCTTTGTGCTCACCCAGCATACACTGGAGAAAGTACAGCTTTGCGGAAAAGGAGATATTCTTATGAAAGTCATTCCGTACGATCGGGAAAAGGCTGTGGATTATGCCCACAAATGGGCCTTTGGACGAAATCCCGCTTACTACAACTATGATGATATTGGGGGAGACTGTACCAATTTTGCTTCCCAAACCCTCCGGGCGGGAGGCGGGGTGATGAATACCACACCTACGTTTGGCTGGTATTACCACAGCGCCAACAACAAATCCCCTTCATGGACGGGAGTCCAGTATCTCTATAACTTCCTGACCACCAACAAAGGCGTCGGACCCTTCGGCCACGATGCTCCTATCTCACTGGCTCAGCCGGGGGATATCATCCAGCTTTCCTTTCGCTCAGGACAGTTCCAACATTCTCCGGTCATTGTATCGGTGGGGGAAGTCCCATCTTTTGGAAACATACTCATCGCCGCCCATACCTTTGACGCGGATAACCGTCCCCTGTTTACGTACAATTGGGAGGATATTCGTCTTATCCACATCGACGGCATCCGGACCTGGTGACAAAATCTTGCACTTTCCTTGCACCAAAGACTACAAGAACGGTTATAGAATGCACTTACAATCGAAAAACAAGGGGGTGATAGGGACGTGAAAAAATACCACTGGGAAAAACTGGTCCAGGAGTATCGAGCAGGCGGATACAAGACGGTCAAGCAATTTGCCAAAGACAAGGGATATCAGGATTCCGCTTATTTCCGTCAGAAAATGGGCAGGGAGCTGATTTCCTCGTCAACGGAGTCCATCTCAAGACAGCCCTCTCCCTCTCCGCCTCCGGTGAAGGACGGCATCCGGGAACAAAACCGCATCCAGGGGATTTGGGATAATTTGCTGTGCATCATCGATCAGGGCAGCAAGGGGGACCTATCCACCCATGAGGTATACGAGCTGGCCAGGACCTTGGATCACATCCAGAAAGCCATGGAGAAACCGGAAAGGTTGTCCGAGGAGGAGCCCATGACCAAGCTCATTGAAGCCATCGACGAGGCCGCCCGGAAGCTGACATGAGCTTCCGATGGGGGGAGTTCGGTGACAAGGCCATCACGTCCATCCTGAAAAGCGACGCCCGCATCAACATCTGGGACGGCGCCGTGCGTTCGGGCAAAACGGTCAGCAGCATTGTGGCATGGCTTTCCTTTGTGGCAAAGGCGCCTCCCGGCGCCCTCCTGATGATGGGAAAAACCCGTCTCGCCTTGCGGCGCAATATCCTGGATCTGATGGAGGAAATGGTGGGTCCCAAACACATGCGCATCTCCGAATCCCAGGGACGGCTTCTGTTGTTCGGCAGGGTGGTGCATCTGGAATCGGCCAACAACCGTATGGCGGAGGAGCGCATCCGGGGACTGACGCTCAGCGGGGCCTATGGGGATGAACTGACACTCTGGCCTCGTGAGGTCTTTCAAATGCTGTTGTCCCGACTGAGCGTATCGGGCGCGCGGTTTTACGGCACTACCAATCCTGGGCCGAGCCGTCACTGGCTGCTGACCGATTATCTTCAGAAGGAAGGACTAAACCTCACCCGCTGGCATTTTACGTTGGACGACAACCCCAATCTGCCGGAGGATTACCGTCAGGCCCTCAAAGACGAATATACGGGACTCTGGTATCAGCGGTTCGTGGAGGGGAAATGGTGCGCTTCTCAGGGGCTGGTATACGACCTGTTTGATCCGGAGAGACACGTCCAAAACCGGCCGGATCTGAAAGAAGGGCGCAAGTGGATCGCCTGCGACTACGGCATCTTTAATCCCTGCGTCTTTGGCCTTTTGGAGGAGAAGGGCGGCTGTTACCACTTGGAGCGGGAGTATTATCACGACGGCCGCAGGGACGGGCAAAAAACCGACAATCAATATTTGGACGATCTCAGAAAATTTGCCCGGGATGAGGCCGATACCATTGTCATCGATCCATCGGCAAGCTCTCTGATCACACTCCTGCGCCAGGAGGGATGGAACGTCATCCCAGCACGCAATCAGGTGACAGAAGGAATCCAAACGGTGGCGTCCCTCCTCCAGCAGGGCAGGCTGACGGTGGATCCATCCTGCAAAAGGACGGTAGAGGAGTTTGAAAGCTATGTCTGGGAGGATGAGGCGGTAAGCGATACGCCGCAAAAGAAAAATGACCATTGCATGGATATGCTGCGTTACGGCGTTATGACCCATCAGGCCGTTGTGTCGCGCGATCGGAGGAGCTTTTCCGGCCGGGGACTGAGACGTTAGGGATGCAGTATGCCCAATCGAAAGGGGAGATGACATGGACTGGGAAACCATTCGCACAGAACTGGGTGGCATTTACGGCCAGACCGTCCTGCGGGAGATGGGTGAAATCATCCGTCTCTACGACTTCTACGACGGCAGGGGGCAGGACTGGCCGGTAAATGGGCAGCTCGACTACATCCCCACCCGGAAAAAGACCAATTTAGTAAAAAAACTCATTAAGTCAGAAGCGCGGTTCCTCTTTGGCAAAACACCGGAGATTTCCCTTTATTCTCCGGGACAAGAGCAATGCGACATGGAGCTTTGGCAGAAGTATCTGGGAGATACCCTGATCCGCAACCGCTGGGGGGACAAGCTCATCAAGGCGGCCCGGGATTGTTTTATCGGCAAACGAGTGGCGCTTCGCTTGTGGGTGGAGGAGGATCATATCGCCATGGGATTCCGCCCGTCGCTGGAGTTTGTGTACGAGCCGGAGGAGGATGATGCGGAAAAGATCAAAAAGATCATCTTTTTCTACCATCTCAACCAGGACTGCGTCCCCTCCAAGCAACGCATCTGGAGGCAGAAGTACACCATGGTAAACGGCCGGTGTATCCTGAACGAGGGGATATACGACGGATCCGGGCACCTGATGGAGGAAAAGTATCACAACTACGACACTGGACTTTCCTTCATCCCCGCCTACGTCATCGTCAATGACGGTCTGACCGGCGATCTCATGGGTGAGAGCGATGTGGCTGAGCTCCGGGACAATCAGGAAGTGTATAACCGCCTGTGTTCCGACGACATCGACGCTTTAAAATTCCACATGTTCCCTCAGCGGGTGGCGGTGGATGCATCCCCCCAATCCCTCCAGAACATGGTCATCGCACCGGGGGCGCTGGTGGATTTGCAGACCGATCCATCCATCCAAAGCGGACAGGCCTCCATGCAGACGCTGGAATCCCAGTTTGGTTACGACGCCCGTCTGGAACACACCCTCAGCCGCATCAAGGAGGATATGTACAATGTCCTTTCGGTGCCGGATGTCGGCACCCAGCAGATTCAGGGATCGGTGTATTCCGGTAAGGCCATCAAGGCGCTTTATTGGGATCTCATCTGCCGGTGTGAGGAGAAGTGGACGGTGTGGGAACCGGCGTTGGTGTGGATGGCTAAAAACATCCTGAAGATGGCGGCTCAGATGGGTTGGATCCCCTCTCTCCAGACGGATTATCAGGTGCATGTGGAGCATTGTTATCCCATCCCTGACGATGAGGAAGAAGAGCGCCTGAATGATCTCAAAGAGGTGGAGAGCGGAGTGCGCAGCGTTTCTTCCTACCAGGAGAAATGGGGTATCCTGCCCGGCCGGGACGGGGAGAAGACCATAGAACCAGAACCGGCAGACAAACTCAAAGAGGAGGGATAACCGTGGAGTGGATGGATCAAGTGGAACAACAGCTGGAGGTATCGCTGTCCGAAAACCAGCGCATCGCTCTGGAACAGGCGGTACAAAGCCGCATTGAAGAGGCGGTTGGGCAAGCGGAGGAACAGCATGCCGGCCAGATGCACGATCTGCGCCAAGAGCTTGAGGAGACATCCCGTCACGTGGATGCCCTGCGAAAACAGCGGTTTGATGAACAGGTGGATACCGCCATCCAAACGGCCAAAGCCAAAAACAAGGAGGCCGTTTTGGCGCTCTTGGACATGGAAAAAGTACAGCTGGACGAAACGGGGCACCTCACCGGCCTTCAGGAACAGCTCAACGCCCTGCGCGCCAGAGAGGGGTATCTTTTTGAAGAGGGATGTCTCACCGGATCCAAAGGTAATTTTGGCCGGGAGATCGAGCCTATGGGACCCATCGGCCTAAGCGACGCCATCGCCCGTCATTACCACAGGCGTTGACGCTTTGGAAATACATCATTATCGTTCCATTACAGGGAGAAAGGATGAAGCAAACATGGCCATTACCTTGGATGAAGTACGCATGAATACGGGGGATAAGCTGACGGCATCGGTCATCGATGAGTTCCGGAGACAGAATTTTATCCTCAACAACATTCTCTTTGACGACACCGTCCTGCCGGCCAGCAACGGCGCCGCACTGAGCTACAGTTATTTCCGTATCGTGAGCCGTCCAACCGCCGCCTTCCGCGCCATCGGCAGTGAATACACCCCCAGCAACGCCACCAAAAAGAAGGTGACAGTCGATCTGAAAGCTTTTGGCGGCGCCTTTGAAATCGATCGTATGCTGGCGTCGGCCGGTGGATTTGTCAACGAGGTGGACGTCCAGGCCCATCAGATGATCAGCGCCGCACAGACCCTCTTCAACAACGCCCTCATCAACGGCGATACTTCGGAGGACAGCAAGGCCTTTGACGGCTTGGACAAGGCCCTCACCGGTTCTTCCACCGAGTACAACAAATCGGGAACCGCCGTTGACCTGACCGATTCCGGCATCGACACCAACTACAAAAAGTTCCTGGACATGCTGGATGAGTTTATTCTCAGCCTGGACGGACGTCCTTCGGCTATTTTGGGCAATACCCGTCTCATCGCCCGTCTGAGAGCCTGTGCCCGACGTGCCGGTTCCTTCAACCAGACGGTGGACGACTTCGGCCGTCAGGCCATCGCCTACGACGGCATCCCCCTTGTGGACATGGGTGATGCATCGGAGGACACCCCCATCATCGAGACTTCCAGCAACATCACAAGCCTTTACGCCGTGCGTCTGGGACTGGACGGCCTGCACGCCGTTTCCATGAATGGCCAATCCCCCATCCGGGTGTGGATGCCCAACTTTGAGACAGCCGGCGCCGTCAAGAGGGGAGAGGTGGAGATGACTGCCGCCATCGCCCTGAAATCCACCCGTTCGGCCGGCGTATTCCGCAACATCAAGGTGTAAGAACAGTTTTGTCAAAGCGGCAGGCCGGTGTTTTTTCCCCGGCCTGCCGTCCCTTTTACCAACACAGAAAGGAGAATGCCCGATGACCAAATTGGAACAACTGCGGCGCAATCTCATGGAGGAACAGGATTCTTCCAACCGCCTGTTTACCTACAGCCAATTGGAGGACCTGCTCAATCGGAATAACGGCGACGTCAATGCGGCTTCCTATGAAGGACTGCTGCAAAAGGCCCAATCCGACGGCGTCACCCTGCCGGACGGCGCCCATACCTCCGATTCAAGAAGCTATTGGCTCTCGTTGGCGCGGCTCTACCGTCCATCCGGGAGCGGGACGGTCCCCCGTGCCGACGAGGTGCTGCCATGCTGAGTTTGTTTCGGCAGCGTCGAAAGCTCATCCAAGGCTTGGGGGATCAGATACAGCTTCTGACCATCTACCGTCCGGGCCGATCCCAGTGGGGGGAACCGATCGATCCTCCGGAACCTCACTGTCAGGCGTTGGGATACCATTTTTACAAGTACGAACGGGTCAGCGTCACCATGAAAAAGCAGGGACGGTATGCCAAGGAAAAAACCGAACGGTATCTGGTGATGGCCACAGACGAGCAGATGGCGCAGCATGAAGGGGAAAGCTACTTTCTTCCGGACATCAAAGCCGGCGACTACTTCGACCAGGATGGGAACCGATATTTTGTCCGCGGCGTACAAAACGACGCCAAGGCTTATTTGACCCTGGTGGTGGAGGTGATTGGAACATGAGCGGTCAGATTGTGTGGCAGAAGCTATACAAATGCCTGAAAGACGCCGGATTTGACGTATATACCCCGGGCCAGCATGAGGATTACTGCGGGGCTGCTTATTGTGTGGTGAGCCAGGATCGGGTGACCCCGGATGAAGACACGACAGCAGGTCATTTGACCTTGACGGTCATCGCCTTTGTGCCGGTGGATCAGTACAGCGCTTTGGATGGATATGTCCAGTCCATCCGCCAGGCTTTGGAACCGATGCATAGCGAGGTGGCCTTCACCGGCAGTACGGTCTACGAGGTAGATCAGAACTTCCGAGCCCATAAAGCGACCTTGACATATCGGGCCATGCAGCCGGATTTGTCCTCGGATTCCCAGCAGGAGGGGTGGTGGATCACCGGTATCGAACAGGTAGAGCTTTTGGTGGAAGATGAGACGTATACGCTTCGTACGGCGACCCAGTGCAAAGTGGATCCCATCTTTTCCCTGGGAGAACAGCAGGTTTTAAGGGGAGAGGGTAAGGCGGTGGCCTGGATGCCGCCAGAGGATGTCGTGGTGGGATACAGCATTTCCCTTCAGGATGTGACTGTCGTACCGGAAGTGTTTGCCTTGGTGGACGGCGGACAGATCACAGAACAAAACGGTGTGTGGACCTCCTATCAGGGGCCAGACCTCCTCCAAACGTGGGAGGGAAAAGACATCACTCTGCGCATCACATCCCGACAAAACTCCTCTTCCGACCAGACCGGGGGGGATATCCGCCTGACCTTCGAGCGGTGCCGGGGACAAGCCCTGCCGTTTGTATGGAAAAACGGGGCTTTTTGGTCGCCGTCCTATACCCTCCTAAGCCGGGGAACCCTTGGAGGAAGCGCTTATCTCATGGAGAGAATGGATGAGTCCCAGCGGGAAGGAGAATATGGAACATGATAGACAAAGCAGCGAAAACAAAGGCATTCCCTCGTCCGGCGTATCAGGAGGGAGAGTCCCCCCGCGTTTCCAACGACACGCAAAAGGGATGGGAGTTTCAACAGGCTCTCAGCAAAAAGCAGGCGCTTCACTGGGAGAACATCACCCGTCTCACCAGCACATGAGAGGGAGGGAAGCAAATGAGCGAATTTACGTTTAACGGCGTCTCCTGCCAGGAAAAAGGCATTACGCTGCTGGATTATAAGCAACCGGCTTCGTCGTCGGTACGGGTGACCTATGTGGATATCCCGGGCCGGGATGGGAGCCTCGCCGTTTCACAGCCGGTGTATCAGGATGTGACGGTCTCCTTGCATTGTGCCATCCTAGGGGACGACCGTCAAGAGATCCAGGAAGCCTTGCGTCAAGCGGCCGGATGGATGCGTGGGCAGGGGGAGCTTTCTTTGTGGGATCAGCCGGGGCTATCCCGTCCTGGAACCGTGGTGGAATGGAGTGAAGCACAGGTCAACCGCCAGTGGGCGGAATTTACCGTCCTGTTCCAGGGAAGTCCCTTCCTGTTGGGGGAGGAACAGTCTCTGCCTTTGGGATCGGCCGTCCAGGTAAAGGGGACCGTCCCTGCCAGGGGTGTGGCGACCGTCACCCTGCCTGACGATACGTCGCGGATTAGAATCACCTCCAGCCATGGGGAGAGCTTGGCGCTGATCGGTTCCCTAAAAGCAGGACAGGTGATCTCAGTGGACATGCAGACCGGCAATATCCAGCTGGATGGACAGCCGGCAAACCGTCTCATGGAATTGGGAGGGCAAACCTTTGCCATGCCTCCCGGGACAGGGACCATTACCTGTGAAGCGCTCCAGGACAGGGATCAGTATCAGGCGGTAGAGGGGACGTTCCGGTACCGTCCCCAGTGGCGTTAGGAGGTGGGAATATGGCGAGTGAATTTACCCTCTATGCCTTTGACCGGTCGGAACAGCTGATTGCCACCCTTTCCAATCAAACTGGAGCTAATCTGTTGTCCGTGGTGCACAGCGAACAGCTCAATACCTTGTCCGTCACGTTACAGTATAGCGGCCGACTATCTCTTTTCAGCGGATATTATCTGGGGTTTTACGATACCGATGATTTTTTCCAGCTTTTTGAGATCAAGAGGATGGAAGAGGTGCAAAACGGCGACGGCATGGCGGTGGAGGTGTACGCCGAACACGTGGTGTACGAGCTTCTCAGCGAAATGGTTGTCGATTTTACCCTCCAAAACGCCACGGCCGACGATGTGGTGGACGGCATTTTATCCGGCACCCGGTGGACGTGCAACTCCAGTCAGAACTTCGGCACCCATACCGTGGACCTCACTTATAAAAATGCCCTCTCCTGCCTCAATCAGGTACAAGAGATGTGGGGACTGTGTTATCGTCCCAGGCTGATTCTGGAGGACAACCGCGTCACAGAGCGGCATATTGAATTGCTTCCCCGTCTTGGGGCCGACGTCAATTACCGTTTTGAATGGGGCAAAAATCTTCTGGAAGTGGAACGGGTCACCGATTCCCGCAACATCGTCACCGCCCTGTACGGCAGGGGCAAGACCCTGACCCTCAAGCAATTGGACGGCCAACCCTCCCGGGGACAACGGGTGGATTTTGGTGAAGTACAATGGTCGAAGCCGGGGGATCCGGCTGATAAACCGTTGGGACAGCTTTGGGTGGGGGATGAGGAGGCTCGGGAAGCCTATGGATATGGGCAGGGCTCCGAACAAAAGCGTCACCGGTTTGGATCGGTCACCTTTGACCTGGAGGATCCCGCCGACGTCTTACAGGCCACATGGCAGGCCCTTCAGGAGAAAAAATATCCCAAAGTCAGCTACCATCTTCGGGCGGTGGAGCTGGAACGCATTGTCCCCAATGGACTTCGTTCCATCCGGTTGGGCGATACCGTCCAGGTGCTGGACCAAGGGCTTCTGCTCTATGGTATGACGGAGTTTACCGCTCAGGTGGTGGATCTGGAACGGGATTATCTCAGCCCCATCAACACCCGTATCACCCTGAGCAATCAGGATGTGGATCTGGAGAGCATCCTGTCTCAGCTTGGCAGACAGCAGGACCGCATGCTGGAAAAAGAATCGGTATGGGACGACACAGCCCTGCGCAACGGTCCCGATGCCCCCGTCGATACCTCGCGTCTGGAGGGAAGCATCGATCTGCTGACCAATCAGCTTGTGGCCTCCGGGGCATTTCAAAGCGTTACGCCTCTGGAGGGGAAAGGCATCCTGCTGGAAAACACCGATCCGAGCAGTTCCGACTATGGAGCGCTGTACCTGGGACCGGGATTCCTGGCAGTGGCCAGCGATCAGGTGGACGGTGAGTGGAGATGGCGCACCTTCGGCACCGGACGAGGCTTTACGGCCGACGAATTGGTCACCGGAACCTTGGATGCAGCCCTCGTCAAAACCGGACGTCTTCAATCGGTTAATGGGGAAACATGGATTGACCTGGCCAGCGGATCCTTCGCTTTTGGCGGGGATAAGCTGGCGTTGAGTGCCTCCGGGGATCTACAGGTCAATGGATTCTTATCGGCCAAGGCGGGGGAACAGGAGATTTCCGTCACAGCCGATTCGTATGGGATGGCAGCCATCACCTTTTTGCAGAAGGGAAATGAATTGGGAAGTCTCTTTACCGATGAAGATTATAAATTCTACATTTGTTCCGGTCAGGATATGGTTCTCAACGTACCGACGGGATATTCTCTGCGCCTGATGGTGGAAGACCTGTTTGCACCCAATGGTCGGCGCGGATACACCGGCGCCATCGATGTAGGGGATAAACGGCTTTCCTTTAGCTGCGGCATCCTTTATAATGTGAGCTGAGGCAAAACAAAAAGCAGTCTTGGAAGGAAAATCCCAAGACTGCTTTTTTCGCTATCAGAGAATAAGATCACTCTAAGATCCGTCCGTCGGTGGAGATGGTCACTACCTGCCAGGGAATGAATTTACCGCTTTGCTGCAAGGCGGTTTTGGCGGCGTGCTCCAAGCCTCCGCAGCAAGGGACCTCCATACGGACGATGGTCAGACTTTTGATGTCGTTGTGACGAAGGATGGCCGTCAATTTCTCGGTATAGTCCACAGGATCCAGCTTGGGGCATCCGATGACGGTAATACGGTTTTTGATAAAGCGGTTGTGGAAATCGCCGTAGGCATAAGCAGTGCAGTCGGCGGCTACCAATAGATTGGCGCCGTCAAAATAGGGGGCCTGAGGGGCCACAAGCTGAATCTGTACCGGCCACTGGGAAAGCTGAGATTGAGCAGGTGCACTGCTGTCGATGGAGGCAGCGTGAGGGGTAAAACTCTTGGCGCGGGTTCCAGGACATCCACAGGATAAAGGCGGCATCCCTTGCGCTTCCTTTTCCTTTTTTGAAGCCTTCTCCGCCTGACGGGCCTTGACGGCTTCTTCGTCATAAGCGTCGGCCTCCCGCTGTTCGATGCGGATGGCATCCACCGGACAGGCGGGAAGACAATGTCCCAGGCCGTCGCAATAGTCGTCCCGGATGAGCTTTGCCTTGCCGTCCACCATGGCGATGGCCCCCTCGTGACAGGCCTCGGCGCATAAACCGCAGCCGGTGCATTTTTCCTCATCGATTTTAACAATGTTTCGAATCATAAAGAAATCCTCCCAACACCGCAATGGCTGTTTGAAATACGAGTTAAATTTTTGACGTCAACTTGGATGCCCTTGTGTTTTCGTGCCTATTCTATTACAATAAAGAAAAATTGTATGTTGGATTTCCAACAAAGGAGAAAGAAATGTCTGACAGCTTTCCGCTACAAAACGTTCCCCTGTTCCGTGGCCTGGAGGAAGGGGAGATGCAGTCGGTACTGCAATGCCTATCGGCTAACGTCCGAGACTATCCAAAGGGAGAGACTATTTTTCATCCCGGATGCCCGGTGAAAGAGGTAGGACTGGTGCTGGAGGGACAGGTCCATTTGGTCAAGGAAGACCGATGGGGAAATACGGCGTTGCTCAGCACCATCCCGCCGGGGGAGCTGTTTGGGGAATCATACGCCTGCGCCGGGGCGCCGCTTCCGCTGCGTGCGACGGCGGCCGAATGCTGCCGGATCCTGTTTTTGAATATGGGAAAGATGCTGACAACCTGTTCCCCGACCTGCCGGTTTCACGCCCGATTGCTGGAAAATCTTTTATCCATCCTGGCGGGGAAAAATCTATTTTTGGCCCAGAAGGCCGATATCCTTGCCCAACGCACCGTCCGGGAGAAGCTGCTCAACTATCTCTACTATCAGTCGCAAATGCACAACTCGTCTTGTTTTACCATCCCGCTCAACCGGCAGCAGTTGGCCGATTACCTGTCGGTAGACCGCAGCTCCATGACGGTGGAATTGGGGAAGCTCAGCAAAGAGGGGGTATTAAAGGTGGAGCGAAACAAGTTTGAGCTATTGTGAGCCGACAGGGAAAAAGAGGCAGAGGACAATCTTTTTTACCAATTATCCATAACTTTCCGGGAAAATAGTGCTATACTAAAAGGGGTATCAACAATTTTTGGGAGGTGGATTCCATTATGGATATGGCCCAAATTTTCCAAACAGCTGTCCAGATCGCGCTGGAGGTGCTGTATGTCATATCGCCTATTTTGGTCATCGTGTTTATTGTGCGATGGCATCGGGCCCTGGCCTTTAACCTGCCGGATCCGGAACCGCTTGCCGTGCTGGTCAATGTGGCTACCCGGGACGTCACCCATATCATGAGCTACGAGACGGCCATCGGCCGGAGCCGTTCGTCGGATATCATTCTCAATTTCCCAGCGGTGTCTCGCAACCATGCGGTACTGTGCCTTCGCAACGACCAGTGGCGTATTTACGATACCAATTCCAAGACGGGCGTGTTTGTCAACGGCCAGAAGATCGATAAGATGGCGGAGCTTGTCCGAGGGGATACCATCACCTTGGGGGGGATCTCCCTGGCCTTCAGCGATCAGATTTTAGATGATTAAAGTGAGGATTCCATCCATGTTTGAAGCCTTGAAAAGACGAAGGCCAAAGAAGGTTCATGTAACCGTATCCAGCGCAAAGCTGTTGTGGGCGGTGACGGTGTTTGAACTGGTCTGCGGTTTTCGCATTGTGATGAATCAGATTCCCGATCCGGATTGGGAACGTTTTGTGCCTCTGCTGGCGCTGATGGCCATCCAATGGATCTACTACGGCATCAGCCGCGGACCGTTGCATCGCAAGAGCATGCAGCTGGAGGTATCGGCGTTTTTCCTCTGCGGTATGGGGCTCTGCGCCCAAACGGCCATCACGGCCGACGGTCTTATGACCCAGGTCATTACCCTGGTTGCCGGATTGATTATTTTCAATTGTATTGTCTGGTTTATGGGGGATGCCGACCGGGTGATGAAATATAAGATCGCAGCCGCCATCCTGGGGGTGGGACTGTTCGCCGCCAACCTGATCTTCGGTACCATCAGCCACGGCGCCAAGAACTGGATTGAAATCGGGCCTTTGACGGTGCAGCCGTCGGAGCTTGTAAAGATCGCCTTTATCCTGACGGGTGCCGCCACTCTGGAGCGGCTGCTTACTTACCGGCATCTGACATGGTTTCTTATCTTTTTCGGCATCTGTGTGGCTTCTCTTGCCTATACCGGCGACTTTGGCACTGCATGTATCTTCTTTGTCACCTTCCTCATCATTGCATTGATGCGGTCGGGCGATTTGCGCACCATCTTCTTTATCTGTGCCGGGGCCGGCGGCGGAGCGGCGTTGGTGCTGACCATCAAGCCCTACATCGCCAAACGTTTTGAGGCATGGCGGCACGTCTGGGAGTACGCCGACACCACCGGTTATCAGCAGAGCCGGGTGCTGATGGCCATCGCCAGCGGCGGACTTCTGGGCATCGGACCGGGCAACGGCAATCTGGAAAAGGTGTTTGCCTCCACAACCGACTTGATTTTCGGCGTGATCTGTGAAGAATGGGGCCTTATCCTGGGCATAGCGGTGCTGTCCATCTATGTGGGCTGGACACTTCATGCCTTGAGGTGCTGCAAACGCAGCCGGTCGTCGCTTTACGCCATTGCCGCATCTGCGGCGGCGGGTCTGATGCTGTTCCAGACCTGTCTCAACGTGTTTGGCGCCACCGATATCCTGCCCCTCACCGGCGTTACGCTTCCCTTTGTCAGCCGCGGCGGATCGTCCATGATGGCGTCGTGGGGACTGCTCGCCTTCCTCAAGGCGGCCGATCCCCGCACTTATGAGGAAAAAGAGAAACGAGGTGTGATCGTTTGAAAAAAATCCTACGGCGGTCTGTCATTGTCTATGCCCTCATAGGGGTATTTCTGGCAGGGATGCTGGCCTTTCTCATCAGCTGGGCGGTGGATGGCCGGGATTGGGTGATGTATTCGGCCAATACCCATATTTACACCGGCGGAAAACTCATCAGCGGAGGCACCATCACCGACCGAGGCGGCAATACCTTGGCAAAGACGGTGGATGATACACGGGTTTACAGTTCCAGCCAGAGTATCCGATCCTCACTGTTGCACACGGTAGGAGATACCGAACTGTTCATCGACCGCAGCATCCAGAACCGATTTGCCGATACTTTGTTGGGCTATAATTTTATCACCGGACTTCACTTTTCCTCCACTTGGGACAAGGGCAACAACATCCAGCTGACGGTGGACGGCGACGTCTGTGCCGCTGCGCTGGAGGCTCTGAACGGACGGAAGGGAGCGGTGTGCGTTTACAATTGGAAGACAGGGGAGATCATCTGCTCGGTCAGTACTCCCACCTTTGACCCTCAGAATAAGCCGGATGTGGATGCATCCCCGGAAAAGTACGACGGTGTTTACGTCAACCGGGTGTTATCGGGGCTTTATCCGCCTGGCTCCACCTTTAAAGTTGTGACGGCCGCCGCCGCTTTGGAGTACATTCCGGATATCAAAACCCGGACTTTCACCTGTGACGGCGCCTATCATGCTTCGGACGGCGATGTAACTTGTACCGGCGTCCACGGCGAGATCGATTTTGAAACGGCGCTCAATAAATCCTGTAACAGTGCATTCGCCGCCATCGCCAATGAATTAGGAGCCGACCGTCTCAATGAGCAAGCCAAAAAAATGGGCTTTGGATCCACGGAAAAGGTGGATGGGATTGAAGTCAGCAAATCCTCCTTTGACGCTTCGGGTACAGGTCCGGCTGACCTGGGATGGGCCGGGATTGGACAGTATACCACCCTCACAACCCCATTTCATATGATGAATATGATGGGTGCCATCGCGGGTGGGGGACAGGGAGTCAAGCCCTACCTTATTAAGAACGTCACATTGCCCTTTGGGATTCCCATTCAATGGGGATCGACCTCCAAGAACAGCCGTATTCTGGAGGAATCGGTGGCCGATACGTTGGCTGAAATGATGCGCAGCAACGTGGTCAACAACTACGGAACGGATAGTTTCCCGGGCCTCGATATCTGTGCCAAGACAGGTACAGCGGAAGTGGGAGGCGATCAAGAGCCGCATTCCTGGATTGCCGGTTTTGTCCGGGATGAGGACTGTCCTTTGGCCTTCGCCGTGGTGGTTGAAAACGGCGGATGGGGCATGAAGTCGGCAGGTCCTGTAGCCAATACCGTGCTGCAAAAGGCCAAGGACCAGTTGGCTGCCAGTGGGGAGTGATCCCTTTTTTCATCTCGATAGAAAAGATAGCCGACATTCCTATAAGAATGTCGGCTATCTTTTTGCAATTCATCCTGGATTCACTGGGTAAAGGATCAAAACGAATCAAAGAACTTTCCCTTAAAAAAGTTCTCATTTCCCAGCTTCTTTGCCGTCAGCCGGAACATGACGCAGCCATCTGGACACACAATATCCTTGCAGTACTTATCGATACCGCCGATGTTTTCCAAATCGCCGCCGCTTCTGACGGCCTCCATAATGGGAAATAGAATCATCATTACTTTGGAGCAAATTCCCTGGCCGTCCGCATTGACCGGACAACCATAAGTACAGGTGTACTTATCTCCAATTTCCTCGCCGTTCCGGCAGTATCTTTCCGTGTGGTCGCCGCGGAGAAATCCAGTGACCTCAATATCAAATTGATATTCCTCATCGTACCATTTTTTCATGTGAATCCTCCCAACCTTTTATACTCTGATAGGTCTTATTATATCATACAGTTATGGACGCATCTTTGATAAATAAAAAAGCCACAGCGGATTTTTTCACATCCGTTGTGGCTTTTTGGCATTTGATCTTACACTGAAAAAAGAAATTATTCGAGGATTTCGCCTTCCATGTTGCCGGACACGCCAGCAGCATTGGATTCATCGGTATCGATGTGCATAGCGGGGGCGTATTTGGGGCTGACGCGGACTACCACATCGCCAAAGATGGTGGCACGTTCCGCAGTGTCCAGCTTAACCGATACGATTTGTTTATCTTTGAGGTTCATTTCCTCAGCGGTTTTGGGATCCAGATGAATGTGACGCTGAGCGGCAATGACGCCGCAATCGATCTCAATTTCACCTTTCGGACCGATGATTTTGCAGGAGGGGGAACCTTCTACATCGCCCGATTCACGGACAGGAGCTACAATACCCACCGAACGAGCGTCGGTCAGGGAAAGCTCAACCTGTGTGTGTGGACGAGTGGGGCCCAGGATGCTGACGTTTTTCAGTTCACGCTTGGGGCCAACGATGGTGACACGCTCTTCACAGGCGAACTGGCCCGGCTGAGACAGCATTTTTTTCACGGTCAATTCATAGCCCTCACCAAACAGGGTTGCCAGATCGGCAGGGGACAAATGCACATGGCGGGCAGAGGTTTCGACCAAAATTTTTTTCAACAGAAACATCTCCTTCAAAAACTGTAAAAACCGCACTTGCGGTGGAAAGCAATCATAAAAACAAGTCAATTGCCAGGAAGACAAGTGAACATCACACGATAGAGCGAACGTTAAGAAGTGAAGCCCATGGACCTGATGGTGTTGTATGTTTTATTTCGGCGATAGGTGTATTTCCCCATCACGGAGTTGGCTAGAGCATAAGAATGCATGTTATCCAGAACGAGAGCTTTTCCATCGGCTTTGACGGCTTTTGTAATATTCTTAGCCTGGAGGGGACTTTGGTTGTGAAGATCTACATAGTAAAGCAAAGCGCCCGGGGCCGTGATGCCTAAATTGCGTCCGCTCTTGATATAAGTAGAAACATACTCAGCTGCGAATTCATCCTGGACTCGATGGCTTACATCGGTACGCAGCAATTTTTTAAGTGCAGCCACCTCGGTAGCGTTGGGAATTTTGTACCGCCAAGCCTCGTTGCTGAGGCTCAATTCATACAAAAGATTGGTGCCGGCGAGACACTCTTCCACAGTATCCGGCTCCAGCTCTTTCATGCGGTTGATTAGGTCATGGGCGTTGTAGGCGTGCCAGCCGAATAACCCGACGCTTAGGGCGCCGTTGTCATTGGCAACTACGGTATCATAAGCGCCTTCGTTCGAGTTGATAATCTGAACTGCCAATTTAATAAATTCCGCTTCTTCCGCTTCTGAACTGGATACGGTAAAGGAAACCGGATCAGAGGCAAGTCCGGCAGGATCGTCACGAATATATGCTACAACCGAATAAGAGCCGGCGCCCAGCACTTCGCCTTTATAGTCGCTGTACACCACCGAACCGGAACTGTTGCGGATTTCCAGCCTGGCATCGCTGATGGAGGAGACCTCCGCTACGCTGCAGGAAAGTACACCGTAAGATACCTTGACATTGGTAATCGTAGGTTTGATACCCGACACAGCTTCCACCATAATGTCTTTAAACGAGCAGTAGCCATAGCTGACGCCGGTATAAATCGTCAATTTATACATTCCCTCTTCAGGGAGATTCACCGGGATCGACCAGACTCTTCGGCCGCTTTTTTCAGTATAAGAGGTGGATTCCGCCAATGTACTGCCGTTTTGATCCACCACTTTGACCACAGTCGTGTCGCGGGAAGTGGTGGCGCTGAGCATGACGTCCTTGCCCGCCAACACGCTATTTGAACTGGCGCTGACGCTATAGAGCGTATCCACAAAAGGGGCCAGATTAGAAGAAGCAGCTGCGTCAAACCCCACCACACTGACTGAAACAGCCATTACAAGGGCGGTAATGCGAATCATCACACGTTTTCTAGCTCCCATAACTCCTCCTTTTAGAACATCCCATCGGCAGACGACAGCATCTCCAATTTCTGCCGGAAAAAAACCGAATAATTTCACTTTATTGTAACAGATTTCAAAAAAGGTTTCAACCTTGTAACCAAAAAATCCAACGGCTTTTTTGTGAAATCAGGCGAAGAACGGGTGGATTAAGAAGTTAAGTGGTAAAAGGTTGTTGGAATGGGGAAAAAGGGGTACAATAGGGAAGAATTTGACGGCAGGGAGAGAATGAAAATGTCAGTGGAATCGGTAAAGCAATATCTGAAACAGTGGGGAAAGGATACAGCGGTGATGGAATTTCCCGTGTCCAGCGCCACAGTGGATTTGGCGGCTGAGGCTCTGGGAGTCATTCCGGCCCGCATCGCCAAGACCCTCTCCTTTGAGGATTCGGAAGGATGTATCTTGATCGTAGCGGCAGGGGATGCCCGCATTGACAATCCGAAATTTAAAGCCAAGTTTGGACGCAAGGCAAGGATGCTGTCGCCCGATCAGGTGCTGGAGCTCACCGGGCATCCGGTGGGAGGGGTGTGTCCCTTTGATGTGGACCCCCATAAAGTCAAAGTGTATACCGATGTATCCTTACAGCGGTTTGATACCGTATTTCCCGCCTGCGGCAGCGGCAATTCGGCGGTGGAACTGAGCTGTGAAGAGCTTACTCAGTGCTCTAGGAGCCTGGAATGGATCGATGTATGCAAGAATTGGCAAGATGCCTGATCCATACAAAAAATAAAAAAGACGGACTGTCCTTTTTCAGGCAGTCCGTCTTTTGGTTTATCTATCAGTTTTCAATCTAGTGTTCTTCATGACTGGTATATGTACCTTGAAGGATATCCTCCAGTGTTTCCTTTGGAATGCAGGTGATGGGCAGAATGGGCTTGGGATTTGGATCATATGTCCCGATTTGTTTTTCAAACCAAGCCACATCGTGCCATTTCCCGCACTTGTACCCGGTGTTGCGGTAGGTACCAAGGCGCACGAATCCCAGGGACTTATGGAGCCTTTCACTTTTTTCATTGGGAACCGTCACGCCGCCGTACACCGTTTTGACGCCTTGCCGCTTGAGTAGTTCCATTAAGATGCGGTAAAGTCTTGTCCCGATCCCTCTGGACGTTACAGCCTCATCCAAATAAATGGACAGCTCCGCGTTCCACTGGTAAGCCTCCCGTTCCATTTGCCGATGGGCGTATGCGTATCCCACGATGGCTCCCTCTTCTTCACACACCAAGTAGGGGTACTCACTCCCAATGGACGCAATGCGTCCGGCGAATTCCTGCTGGGAGGGCAGAGTACATTCAAAAGTGACGGGGGTATCCATGTACTGCGCATAGATCCGCAGCAGGGACGGGGCGTCGGCAGGAACAGCGAACCGAATGTTCATGATGGTCTCCAGAATCCGTCCCAAAGGACGTTTGATGGTTTACTCGATGTTCTCGCCCAACTGGCCGACGCTCTGAGCTTTCAGATAGGCGTTGATGAAGCCGTCCAGATCGCCGTCCATAACGGCGCCAATATTGCCCGATTCAAAACCGGTGCGGTGATCCTTGACCAGGGTATAGGGCATAAATACATAGGAACGGATCTGGGAACCCCAGGCGATTTCCTTCTGCACGCCCTTGATGTCCTCAATGCGTTCCAGATGCTCCCGCTCCTTGATCTCGATGAGCTTGGATTTGAGCATGGTCATACACACCGCCCGATTCTGGTGCTGGCTGCGCTCCACCTGGCAGGACACCACAATGCCGGTGGGGATGTGGGTGATACGCACGGCCGATTCGGTCTTGTTGACCTTCTGGCCGCCGGCTCCGCTGGAACGGTAGGTATCCACCTTCAGATCCTCATCCCGGATCTCAATGTCGATGTCGTCGCTGATCTCAGGCATGACCTCCAGGGAGGCGAAGGAGGTGTGACGGCGGCCGGACGCGTCGAAGGGGGAGACGCGCACCAGACGATGCACGCCCACCTCGCATTTCAGATAACCGTAGGCGTTCTCACCCTCCACCAGGATGGAGGCGCTTTTGATGCCGGCCTCTTCGCCGTCCAGATAGTCGAGGATCTTGTACTTAAACCCGTGACGTTCGGCCCAACGAGTGTACATCCGGTAGAGCATCATGGCCCAGTCCTGGGCCTCGGTGCCGCCGGCTCCCGCGTGGAAGGTCAAAATGGCGTTGTTCTGATCGTACTCGCCCGACAGCAGGGTGGCCAGCTTCTGGGTTTCCAGCTCGTTTTCCACCTTGGCGACCGCCTCTTTGGCCTCGTCTAAGAGGGAGAGGTCCTCCTCCTCATCGGCCAATTCGATGAGGGTATGGGCGTCGTCGTATTCGCGGCATAAATTTTCATGGATTGCAATTTTATTCTTAATGGCGCTGATGCGCTGGAGAACCTTTTGAGACGCCTGCATATCGTCCCAGAAGTTGGGATCGGCCGATTGTTTTTCCAGCTTCTCCAATTCTGGAAGCAGCAAGCTGATGCCGAGAGCTTCCTTTAGATCCCGGATGCCGGGTTCCAGTTCCTCCAAGTGCAGTCGCAGTTCTTCGTATTGTACCATGGTATCCATCCTTTACAAAAATGCAGAGATCCTCTGCCAGAAAATAGCGGAACGAAATCATTATAGGGTAGTATTTCTTAAATGTAAAGAGAAATCAGGGGACGAGAAAAAAAGAAGGAAAAAAGTATTGACAAACTGGGAAAAATGGGTCATACTATGTGCAAATCTTATAATAAAACCGTTGAGCAAGAGGAGTAAGCGCCGGGAATCAGGTCATAAGAGAGTTGCAGATGGTGGGATTGCAGCGGCAGGAGCGGCGGTGAATGGCCTTGCGAGGGCAGCCCCAACGTCGGCTATATGCCGGCCAGTAGGCGCTGACGGAACCCCAATCCGTTACCAATCGGGTGCATATGATGGTATGCAAAGCGAGTGGGCGGATTTCCGTCAATTTGGGTGGTATCGCAGAAGTGAGAGCTTTTGTCCCTTAGTTTGGGACAAAAGCTTTTTTTATTCTCAGCCGGATTCTTGTAAAACGGATGCGGGGCATCCCGCGAAAGGAGTGGAGGTTTCATGGCAAAGCCGACCTTGGAACAAATGAAACAGTTGCAGGGAGACTACAGCGTCATCCCGGTGTGCGAGGAGATTTACGCCGACGTCACACCGCCCATCGCCCTGTTGCGCAGGCTGATGGGACAAAGTGAAAAATGCTATTTGCTGGAAAGCGTGGAGGGCGGCAAACGATGGGGCCGTTACTCCTTCCTGGGCTTTGATCCGTTGGTGGAAGTCATCTGTCACAACGGCACGGTGGTTGTCCAGAAGGCGGCGGACGACGGGGTGGAAGTCCGATCCTTTGCCGCCGACCGGCCTATGGAGACGCTGCGGGAGGTTCTCCGGGACTACCGATCCCCTAAGCTGGAGGGGATGCCTCCCTTCACCGGCGGACTGGTAGGATACTTCTCCTACCGCATGGTAGGGTACGCCGAGCCGGTGCTGAAGCTGCGGGAGAGCCAATTTAACGATTACCATCTGATGCTGTTTGACCGGGTCATTGCCTACGACCATTTGACTCAGAAAATCCTAGTGGTGGTCAACGTCCCTATAGGCGATCTGGAGGCGGGATACGACCGGGCTTTGAAGGAGATTCAGAAGCTCATCGCCCTCATCCGGGATACGGCGCCGCTTCCGGTGTTCAACGCCGACGAGCATCCTCAGTTTTCCTGCAACGTCACCAAGGAGGAATTTTGCCGCCGGGTGGAGAAAACCAAGGGATACATCACCGAAGGGGATATCTTCCAAGCCGTCATTTCCCGTCGGTTTGAGGCCGACTACCAGGGCAGCCTTTTGAATACCTACCGGGTGCTGCGCACCACCAATCCCTCGCCCTACATGTTTTACATCCGCACCGGCGACGTAGAGATCGCCGGTACCTCCCCGGAGACCCTCATCAAATTGCAGCACGGCAAGCTCTCCACCTATCCTGTGGCCGGAACCCGTCCCCGCGGCGCCGACGACCAGGAGGATGCGGAATTGGAACGGGATCTTTTAAGCGACGAGAAGGAGCTGGCCGAACACAACATGCTGGTAGATTTGGCCCGCAACGACTTGGGGAAAATCTCCCGGTTTGGCTCGGTCAAGGTCAAGGAATACATGCAGATCCATCGGTATTCCCAGGTCATGCACATCGCCTCCATTGTGGAGGGGGACATCCGTCCCGACAAGGACGCCGCCGACGCCATTGTCACCGCCCTGCCGGCGGGGACGCTGTCCGGCGCCCCTAAGATCCGGGCCTGCCAGATCATCGACGAGGTGGAAGGGGAGCCCCGGGGCATCTACGGAGGTGCCATTGGATACATCGACTTCTCCGGCAATATGGATGTATGCATCGCTATCCGGATGGCCGTCAAAAAGGACGGCAAGGTGACGGTCCAAGCGGGAGGCGGCATTGTGGCCGACAGCGTCCCGGAGAATGAATATCAGGAAAGCGCCAACAAGGCCAGAGCCGCTATGAACGCCGTCATTCGAGCAAGCGAGGTGAATGAGTGATGATTCTTCTCATCGACAATTACGATAGTTTTTCTTACAATCTGGTGCAGATGCTGGGATGCATTCAGCCCGATGTCCATACGGTGCGAAACGACAAGATCACCATAGAGGAGATCAAGACATTGGCGCCTTCTCATATTATCCTGTCTCCCGGGCCTGGATATCCCAAGGATGCTGGCATCTGTGAACAGCTGGTAACCGAGATGGCGGGGAAGGTGCCGATTCTAGGAGTGTGTCTGGGACACCAGGCCATCTGTGAAGCCTTTGGGGGAAAGATCATCCATGCGGCCCAGTTGATGCACGGCAAGCAAAGCCAGGTGTCCATCCGTGCCGACGAGCCTATTTTCCGGGGCCTTGGTCCCGTGATGCAGGCCGCCCGGTATCATTCCCTGGCCGCCGATCGGGAGTCTTTCCCAAAAGAATTGTGCATCATCGGGGAGGACCCGTCCGGCGAGATCATGGCGGTGCGCCATCGGGACTACCAGGTGTATGGACTTCAGTTCCATCCGGAGTCCATCCTGACGCCCCAAGGGGATCGGATCCTCCAAAACTTCCTGGACATCCAAACTGCGGTAAAATAGGGATTGTATCGGAAAAGATGAACGAGATGCAACTGGAAAAATTAACAGATTGATTGGATTTTCTTGTGTGAATTGTCTAGGATGGAGCGCGATTTGGAGGGTTTTCCATGAATATGGGAAAATCTTGAAGCTATTCACAATTTGTTCATAATTATATGTTACCTTTTGCATAGGGTAAAAGACGAAAATATTGTGCAAAAGCTCCGGTGGAGGGCTTCATCCGCACTAGATGGACTGAGAAAGGATGACGTAACGATGAAAAAAATTGTGAATAAGAGGACTTATAATACCAATACCGCTACTAAAATCGGCACCTATTGTGAAGGCCAGTTCGGCGATCCTGCCGGTTATGAGGAGAGCCTCTATAAGACGAAAAAAGGTCAGTATTTCCTGCATGGTATTGGCGGTGCAGAATCCAAATACCCGGAGGAAGACTTGGTCCCCGTCACTAAAGAAGAGGCCAATGCCTGGTACAGTGCCCACGTGGAATAAGACGTTTGGACAGTTGTTCACATTTTATCCCGCGAGAATTTTATCGATTGCCCCTTGCAAAAAACGAGGGGAAGCGTTATACTAAAGATAATAGGAAAAAACCATTGATTCAGTGTGGCTGTATAGGCTTCAGATTCAGAGAGCCGGGTGTGCTGGGAACCGGCGCTGGGTTTATACAAAGGCCGTTGGGCTGATGAGGGCGGGCCGAATCTCTCCGTTGGCTTTGGGTAGAGAGTAGTAGATCCCGACGCATTCCCTGCGTTATTGGGGAGCGGGCGTGATGGCGTCCGGTTGAGTGGGCGCAGGATGCGTCAAATAAGGTGGTACCGCAGGTTTTTACAGCTTGTCCTTTGTGTAAGGGCAAGCTGTTTTTGTTTGCCGCAAAACACCAATATCCTGGAACCATCACCAGGAAAAACAGATAAAACCAATTTTTTGAATTTTAACAGGTGAGGTGCTAGTTATGGGGAACATTGGGAAATTTGGAGAATACGGCGGGCGGTATGCCCCTGAAATCTTGATGCATGCATTGACTGATCTGGAAAAGAATTTTCATGAAGCCATGAATGATCCGGCCTTTGTGGAAGAACTGACGTATTATCTGACGAACTATGCCAATCGTCCGTCCCTCTTGTACTACGCGCAGCGCATGACTGAGGATTTGGGCGGTGCAAAAATCTATTTTAAGAGAGAGGATCTCAACCATACCGGATCCCATAAGATCAATAACGTCCTGGGACAAGCGCTGTTAGCCAAACGCATGGGGAAAAAGAAGGTCATCGCAGAGACCGGCGCAGGACAGCACGGTGTAGCCACTGCTACCGCCGCAGCATTGTTTGATATGGAATGCGAAGTCTTTATGGGTATTGAGGATACCCAGCGTCAGGAGCTCAATGTATTCCGTATGAGGATGCTGGGGGCCAAGGTCACGCCTGTGACATCGGGCACCGGTACCCTGAAGGACGCCACCAATGAAGCCATCCGGACCTGGGCTGCCCGCGCGGAGGATACCTTCTATATTCTAGGATCGGCAGTGGGTCCTCATCCTTATCCCACCATTGTGCGGGAATTCCAAAGCGTGATCAGCAAGGAGATCCGCCGCCAGATGATGGAAGCCGAAGGACGTCTGCCTGACTGTGTGGTGGCCTGTGTAGGCGGAGGCTCCAACGCCATCGGCGCCTTCAGTGATTTCATCGACGAACCATCGGTGCGTCTGGTGGGCGCGGAAGCCGCTGGATTGGGGGTGGATACTGAACTTCATGCTGCAACCATTACAAAAGGCCGCACCGGTGTGCTCCACGGCATGAAATCCCTTTTCCTCCAGGACGATCACGGCGGTATCATGCCGGTGTACTCCATCTCGGCCGGTCTGGATTACCCAGGCGTTGGACCTCAGCACGCGTACTTGGCAAAGAGCGGCCGTGCTGACTACTATCCCATCACCGATAAAGAGGCGGTGGAAGCGATGCTTTATCTCAATAAAAAAGAGGGCATTCTACCGGCTATCGAAAGTTCGCACGCCGTAGCCCAAGCTATGAAATTGGCTCCCCAGATGAGTAAAGATGAGATCATGGTGATCTGCCTGTCGGGACGCGGTGACAAGGATGTTTATTCAGTAGCTAAGTATTTGGGCGAAGATATAGGCAGGCCGGAGTGAGGAGGAATATCCTATGTCTGTGGAAATTAGAACCATTGCATCCCAAGAGGAAGCCAATCAAGTGGCAGCCCTGGCCAAAGAGATATGGACACAGCATTATGAGCCGCTCATCGGGTTGGATCAAGTCAACTATATGATTGAGAAATTCCAGTCCGGTTCGTGCATCTATAGGGACATCAGTCAAAACGGTTATACCTATTATGTGGCGGAAGACGGGGACAAGATGATAGGCTACTGTGCTGTGCATCCGGAAGAGGATAAAACTTTTCTCAGCAAGATATATGTGCACAAAGATTACCGGGGACAAAGAATCGCCCGCCGCTTTGTGGAGCTCGTGTGCGGCAAAGCAAATGCTAGGGGCGACCGATACGTCTATTTGACGGTCAACAAAGAGAATGCAGGATCCATTGCTGCGTATGAAGCTATGGGTTTTTGCAAAGTGAAATCCATATGTACCGATATCGGCAGTGGATATGTCATGGATGACTACGTCATGCAGCGGGATTTATGAAGATAACCATAGTGTGAAATAAAAAAGGCCGCAGGCTTCCTAGGAAGTCTGCGGCCTTTTTTATCGGTTGTATGTACAAAGATGAAAGAGTCTTAATTCTTATTCAAATGGATCAGGATTCTCACTTTCATCAATGTCCAGTTTTTTTACTTCGGAGTAAGCGCCGTTGTCTCCCTGGACGATCGTACCGATATCGCAGAGATAATGGGTCAAGGTTGCGCCATTTCCTTCCTCAGGGTTTCCGTACAGATAGACAGCTGTTCCACCATTATCGTTGCTAACAGTGGTATTCTCCAAGTAGCAGGTAGCCGGATAGCGATAAGCGCTGTTGCTGCGGTTGCCGATTACCAGTGCGGCTGCGGGAACTTCGTTTCCACTGCCCCAATTGGCATTATCATATTTGCCTTGATCATCGAACTGACCAGTAGTTTTGACGGTGCAGTTGATCAGGTTGGCAGTACCGCCGCGGACGATCAAGCCCTGACGCTGGCCAATCAAGGTGCTGTCTTTAATATCCAATGTTCCAGGGATGTTAAAGAGAATGGCAGCATTGTCGGAGTTATCGGTCTTGCACTCCAATGTGGAATTGGAGATATTGATATCAACGCCACCAAATTTACCATTGTCCGAAGCATTGGTGCTGATGCAATAGGTACCCGATTTAATCTTGGAATCGACAATGTTAAGGGTAGCATCCTGTCCTTCGGGCTGGAATCCTGCGCCCTCCCAGGTTACATTGTTCAGGTTGAGAGTGGCTCCTGCTTTAACAGCGATGTCCAAGGCGTTCCATGCAAAGTCGCCAGTACGCTTCACTGTGCCGTTTTCAACGGTCAGAGAATCAGTGACCTGAGTACAATAGGCAACCTTTTGACCATTTACCTCTGTAATACTGTCAAATTCCATGGACAATGTTTTGCCGTTCAAGTCGATGCGGGTATCGCCAGCTTGGCTCTGAGGAATGATATCGTTAATCTTGATATCTTGGGTCAATTGGATGGTCTCGTTTTCCGAAGCGTTCTTAACAGCATCCATAAAATCTTCGGTAGTGGAAACTGTTGTCAGGTACTCAGCATCCTTGTCGTACTGATCGTTTCCAAAGCCGTCTTCTTCCTCGGTGTATTGGGTGGCATTGAGGATGATGTCAGCAGAGAAGCTCTTATCCTGATACTCATTGCCGGCCTCTTCTTCCATGCCGTACACCAGAATAAACTGCAGGGATTCGTCTTTCAGTACAGGCAGCTCCAGACCCTGGGCAATGGTTGCCAATTCGCTCATGGGACGTTTGGTGAACTGTCCGGTGACTTTGCCGCCCTTCACCTGGACAAAGTCAAACCACAGGGCGTCCTGCAGTCCGCCGTCAATTACAGTAAAGTCCAGCTTGATCTTGGCAGCCAGAGTGCCGTTGTTTTGCACCTTCAGGAGTTTAGCCGAGGATTTGCCGGGCTCCCACAGGGTCTCGTTGAGGATGGGGTTAGGATCTTTCTTCAGATCCTGGCCTTCCTCTTCAAAGGTGAAGGGTTTGCCGCCGTTGACGCCTTCAATGGTGAAGCCGCCGGTACCTTCTTGGGCCAGGTCATAGGCATAGGCGTCGATGGACAGGGAGCCGGATTGAATCTTGTTGCCCTTGTTTACGACACTGTCGGTAAACCAGGCGAAGGTGGTGCCAGCCAGCATGGCGATGCATACGAGCACAGCCAAGCCGCTTGCCAGCAGCGAACGTTTTGTGGTTTTCATGTGTATCCTCCTTGTTTTTGTTTACTGAGATGCTTGAAAAACTGGGGAATGCTCTTTTGCTTCAAATATCAAAAAAGCAGAAGAGGCTGGGGCGGTAGAAAACATATTATTTCGAGAAGGAAACAGTGTCTTCACCAGTGATGGTAGCGCCTTGATTACCGATGAGTTCGGTAATACCAGTGTCAGTAGTGACAGCAGTATTGGAACCGGTAAAGTTGAAGGTGTTGCTCTTGCCATCGCCAACAAATGCACCAGCGTTGGTTGCAGTGCCATTGGAAACGATATTTGTAATCTCAGTGGTGCAGTCTTTGAAATTAACGGTAACGCCGCTGAATCCGCGCCAGTAACCATTCCCCACGAATCCGCCGATGCCGGAAATCGAAGAAGATGATTCGAATTTTAGACCAGAGACATCACAGTCGTTAAAATTAAAGATATTACCGGACTGTCCATAGATCTGGCCAATTAAACCAGCGGCTCCTGAAAGAGAAGACGTAGACTTTTTCAGGGTGCAATTTTGCACATCGCAATTATTAAAAGTTTTGTTGCCATAGTTGGAGAAGCCGACAATAGCGCCAAATCCGTTGCTGCCAGCTGTAATAACAGTATCTTTCACCAACAGGTTTTCAAATGTAAAAGTACCTTCATTGAGCTGGCCAATAATACCGCCAACCTTCCAGCTGGAACCGGTAATCTGGCAGCTTTCCACAGTGCAGTTGTTGATTTTAGCATAGCCTTGGCCGGAAATACCACCCAGGAAATTGCCGCCGGTGATGGTGCTGTTTTTTACGGTGCAACCATCGATAGTGCCAGTGTACCCTTCGCCAACGATACCGCCAGTGTAAGAATCGTCGCTGGGTTTCCCATTGACAGTGACGCCGTCCACTGTGACGTTTTGGATGGTAGATCCCTTTGATTGACCTGCCAAGACTCCTGTCTTACCAGTGGTAGCATCCACAGTACCGCCGCTGATGGTAACATCTTGAACAGCAGCGTTATCCAAAGTGCCAAATAGACCAGTATAACCTTCGTTTGTAGTAGGATTCAGATTTTTGACTGTGTTGCCATTGCCATCGAAGGTGCCTTCAAAAGGATGGGAATTGTTACCGATGGGAGTCCATTCCTGATTTCCCAGGCTGACATCTCCGGTAAGTTCAATGGTCTTGTCCTTAAAGGATGTACCTTGTTCTACCAGCTGTGCCAAACCAGCGAGAGCCTCTGGAGAATCCAGCTCATAAGAAGGAGCGTCCGGATCGGCTTGTTCAAACCAATCGGTATCAGTGGTTTCTCCATCCCAAGCTTTGTACTCAGCGTCTTTATCGTACTGATCGCTGCCGAAACCGTCTTCTTCCTCGGTGTACTGGGTGGCCAGGATAGCGATGTCAGCAGAGAAGCTCTTATCCTGATACTCATTGCCGGCCTCTTCGTTCATGCCGTACACCAGAATAAACTGTACATTTTGTCCCGCCAATACAGGCAGCTCCAGATTCTGGGCGATGGTTGCCAATTCGCTCATAGGACGTTTTGTGAACTGTCCGGTGACTTGTCCGTCCTTCACCTGGATGAAGTCAAACCACAGGGCGTCCTGTAGTCCGCCATCGGTCAGAACAAACTCCAGCTTGATCTTGGCAGCCAGAGTACCGTTGTTTTGTACCTTCAGGAGTTTAGCCGAGGATTTGCCGGGTTCCCACAGGGTCTCGTTGAGGATGGGGTTAGGATCTTTCTTCAGATCCTGGCCTTCCTCTTCAAAGGTGAAGGGTTTGCCGCCGTTGACGCCTTCAATGGTGAAGCCGCCGGTACCGTCCTTATCAAGGTCATAGGCATAGGCGTCGATGGACAGGGAACCAGACTGGATCTTGTTGCCCTTGTTTACGACGCTGTCGGTAAACCAGGCGAAGGTGGCGCCCGCCAGCATGGCGATGCATACGAGCACAGCCAAGCCGCTTGCCAGCAGGGAACGTTTTGTGGTTTTCATGATCTTTACCTCCTGCATTATGATATTTTTAACAGATAAAATTTAGTGTTTTATCTGTTTTTAACAAGATGAACGACATCGACGACTAGATCTGTCACTAAACTACAATTATCTTAATTTTAACATAAAGTATTTCTTGTTTCAACCTAAATTAGAAAATAATTCCTAAAAAATAGAAAAAATTATACAAAAAATTTATCCGGACTTCAACTAAGTTTATAAAATATTTTTTGTACTATTTTAATATATTTTAATATGATGTAGTACATTTTGAAATACAAAAAGCCCAGATGAAGGAAACATCTGGGCTTTTTCAATCCAAAGGGCTTAATAACGATTGTCAAAAATCCGGGTAGATTTTTTTTCACTGCGGGGAAGGTCTCCGATATTTACCGCCTTTGGAACAATAGCAATGCCAATTCGGCTCTTGAATACAATGGCGATGATTTCTTCTAACTGAGCGGCATCCGTTCCTTGATCCTTCTCTACAAATAGGGTCATAATATCCTTGCCGTTGAGATGGTCGATCATCACTTGATATTCACTGGAAGCACCGGGGATATCGTGAAGAACTTCCTCAATCTGGCTGGGGAAGATATTGACCCCCTTGACCTTGATCATATCGTCGGTGCGGCCGATGAGGGTGTCGATGCGTGGATAGTCCAGGCCGCAGGCACAGTCGCCGGGAAGGAAACGGGTGAGATCGTGGGTCCGGTAACGGATGAGGGGAGCGCCCTCTTTTCGCAGGGTGGTGATGACCAGTTCGCCAATCTCGCCGTCCGGGACAATTTCACCGGTTTTAGGATCGACAATTTCACAGTAGATATAATCGTCCCAATAATGCATACCGCATTCGTGGTCGCAGCTCATGCCGATGCCGGGACCGTATACCTCGGTGAGGCCATAGATATCGTAGAGCTGTACGCCCAGTTCAGCGGCGATGCGGCGGCGCATCTTCTCCCCCCAGCGTTCGGAACCGATGATGCCTTTTTTCAGATGAATCTGATCGCCAATGCCGCGGCGGGCGATTTCCTCAGCCAACAGCAGGGCGTAAGATGAGGTGGCGCACAGTACCGTCGATTTCAGATCCACCATCATGCGAAGCTGTTTGTCGGTGTTGCCCGGGCCCATGGGGATGGCCATTGCACCCAAACGTTCCACACCGGCTTGAAACCCGATACCGGCTGTCCACAAACCGTATCCGGGGGTGATGTGGACCCGGTCCAGATTGGTGACGCCGGCGGTGCGGTAACACCGTTCAAACATAACGGCCCAATCTTCAATATCCTGCTTGGTGTAGGGGATGATGACCGGCGTACCGGTTGTGCCCGACGACGAGTGGATGCGGACGATTTCACTGTCCGGCACGGCTTGGAGTCCCAGCGGATAGGCCTCACGCAGATCCCCCTTCCAGGAAAAGGGAAGTTTTTCAAAGTCCGACTGGGTTTGAATGGCGTCGATGTCGATACCGTCAAATTTTTTCTGATAAAAGCCGCCCGGTATGGACGTCAATTTCTTCAGCTGTTTTTTAATCAGGTCAAATTGGAATTGCTTCATTTTCATCGATCAGTTCCCCCTTGTGCTGCCGCTATGCCAGCGTGCAGAGCTTTTATATTGAGTTCCACAAACCGCTGTGGCAGCCGCTGGTGGATGGTCTCTTCCAGTTGTTCTTTCGAAAGCCCCAGCAGACCGGCTCCGCAGGCGGCTCCCAACAAAGCGACGTTGAGAACTTTGGCCGAACCGCACTGCTTGCAAATGGCTCCGCCGTCCACAAGGATGAGGTGATTTACATGCTGTTTTAGGTAGTCCAGCATCTCATCGCCGTCGTAATGCCCGCCCAGGGAGGCGGTCACCGGGCGGATGGCTTTTTGGCTGACCACCACTGCGCCGTCCGGTTTGAGATAGGGAAGGCACCGTACTGCTTCGGCCGGTTCAAAGCCCAGAATGACGTCGGCTTTCCCAAGCGGGATCATGGGGGAATGGATCTCCTCCCCGATGCGGACGTGGCTGACGACACAGCCGCCCCGTTGGGCCATACCGATGGTCTCAGCCGTCCGTGCATTGAGGCCCCGGTTCATGGCCGATTGGGCGATGAGCTTGGAAGCCAGTACCGTTCCCTGACCGCCCACGCCGGCCAACATACAATTGATGGTCATTTCTGGTCACCTCCGATGGCTCCTACCGGACAGACTTGGGCGCAGATAGAGCAGCCGTAACACAAGCTGGGTTCGATGAAAGCCTTTTTGCCCTCCATGGTGGTGGCGGGACATCCCAGTTCACGGATGCACTTTTGACAGCCGATGCATTTCCCCTCGTCCACAGAGAACAGTCCTGCCGGTTTTGTGACGGCGATACAAGGGGACTTGAAGATGACAGCCGATACGCCTTTGATCCCGGCAGCCTCTTTGACAGCCTCGATAGCGGCTTTTAAGTCCAGCGGATCGACCGTGGCAACATGTTTCACTCCGATGGCTTCCAGCACTGTGGGGATACTGATCTTCTGGGAGACGTCCCCCATCATGGTGATACCGGTGCCGGGATGGGGCTGATGTCCAGTCATAGCGGTGGTGGAATTGTCCAGCACAATGAGCACGATATCGGTCTGGTTGTAAACGGCGTTGACCACGCCTGTGATGCCGGAGGCGAAGAAAGTGGAGTCGCCGATAAAGGAAAAGTTGACGGCGTCGGGTTCCACGCGATGGAGGCCCTGGGCCATAGTGACGTCAGCACCCATGCAAAGGCAGGTATCCACCATATCCAAAGGCTGGGCATTGCCCAAGGTATAGCATCCGATATCGCCGGAGAACACAGCCTTTTTCCCCTTCATGGCCTGCTTGACGGCGTAGAAGGAAGCGCGATGGGGGCATCCGGCACACAGCACTGGCGGACGAATTGGCATGGAGGGCAGTTCAGGAAGTTCGGGTGCTTCATAGGGAAGCTCCAAAAACCGGGATACCGCTTCCCGCACCGATTCCACCGTATTCTCACCGGCAGGCGGAATGTCGCCGGTCAGCTTGCCGCGGATGGTGACATTCAAATGATGTTTGCCGCAGAGATAGGTCAGTTCCCGTTCTATGACCGGATCCAGTTCCTCGATGACCAGCACTTCATCCAGGCCGTCCAAAAACTCCAGCGCCAGTTTTTCCGGGAAGGGATGAGGCGTGGCCACCTTCAAAAGTTTAGGAGTAAGCTCTCCCAGGACTTCCCGGGTATATTCGTAGCTGACGCCGCCGGTGGCGATACCGCGTTTGCCCGAACCGGTCAGTTCATTGAAACGATAGGAGGAAAAATCCTCGCCGATGCGGGGATTGCGCCCTTCAATCATCTTGTGATTCTGGAAGGAGAGGCGGGGGAAGATGACCCAGCGGGAAGAGTCCTTGACAAACCCTTCGGGATCATGGTCCTGCCGTTCACCGTCCACCTGAATGGAGGCACAACCGTGGCATACCCGGGTAGTGGGACGGAATAAGACCGGGGTATGATACTTTTCCGAATACGCAAAGGCATCCACGATCATCTCGTAGGCTTCCTCCGGAGAACAGGGGTCAAACACCGGCAGCTTGCTGAACTGCGCGAAATGCCGGGTATCCTGTTCGGTCTGGGAGGAAATGGGGCCGGGATCATCGGCCACAGCGATGACCATTCCGCCTTTGACGCCCACATAAGCTAGACTCATCAGCGGATCGGAAGCCACGTTAAGACCCACCTGTTTCATCGTGACCAAAGTGCGGGCGCCGGCATAGGCAGCGCCGGCGGCAACTTCCAGAGCGGCTTTTTCATTGACCGACCACTCCACGTAGACATCGCCGGGATTATTTTTAGCGATGGTTTCCAAAATTTCGGTTGACGGTGTGCCAGGGTAACCGGCCACAACGCGGACGCCGGCGCGAATCGCACCCAATCCGATGGCCTGATTGCCCATCAAAAACTGTTTTTCCAAGGGTTGGCACCCTCCTGTCCATGTAAATTTCCCAAATAGTACCGCGCAGGGATGTGCTTCATAAATCCCCAACGCTTGCTGCCGAGAAACTGTCTTCTTTCTCGGATATGGTAACTATCTATTATTATACGCTTTCTCTCTTATTTTTGCAATTTTCCCGATAAAACTCCATCATTTTCTGGCCTCTTTTACCAGCAAAGCCTGGATTCGCAACAAAAAAGCCGCCGGCATCCGCCAACGGCTTTGGTTTATCGAGCCCATTTCATGGGGAATCGGTTGTTAATTCCATCGATGAGTGACTTGATAGAACAGTCCGGCAGATCCAGCCATGGCCCAGCGTCTCTCAGCTGATCCAGCATATGGGCGTCGGAATTGAGAAACAGGGGTATGGACTGCAAAATAGGATGTTCCTTTTTAAGGGTTTCTACATCCCCCTTGCTGGAGATTTCCGCCGCTGTGAACCCGGCTTCCGGCGGGATGGCGCCCAAAGAGGCCAGGATACTGTAAGCGCTCTTATCGATGTGGGCGGGAAAGCAAGCCCCACCAAAGGAAGCAACTAAATCGTGGATCTGGTCTACTCCAATGTCGGCGGCCGTCACCAGCAGAAGAGGTTCTGTGCCGATGATATTATCCTCTTCGTCCATAATAAGCTGCCGGCCAAAGATATCGTCATCTGCCGGCAGGGGAGGAATTTTCTGATGCACATAATCTGAGAATGTTGCCGATGCGTCCAGATCGGGTAGCAGGCACACCACATGGATATCCTCCGCCGTACACAGCTCCATCCCAGGCACCACCGTCACTCCGATCTGCCGTCCCGCTTCCACCGCCGCCGGACAGTTGAGGCAAGAATTGTGATCGGTGACGGCGATCATGGTGAGACCGCATAGTTTGGCCATGTTGACGATATTGTTGGGCGTCATGTCGTTATCGCCGCAGGGGGATAGGGCCGAATGAATGTGCAAATCGTAGTGGATCTTCATCCCAGGCACCGGGACAATTCCACCGCCAAAGCGTAGGTGGGTTTCTCGCTGCCTAAGACGGGAATGCCCTCCTCGTCGGCGCGGGTCTTGGCATCCGCGTCAAACTCAGCCCGTTCGGCCAGGATGATGCAGGCCGTGTCGGCCAAAGAGGCCACGGCGATGGAATTGAGATTGCCCATCACAGTGATCCAAGCGTCGCCTTCCTGGGCACGGCCCATGACCCAGCTGAGGAGGTCGCCGCAGTATCCGCCTGTGACAGGACGGTTAAGCCCTTCTTCACCGGCAAGAATCTTCAAATCAAGGGCCTTTGCAATTTGAGCCACCGTCATTGGGAATCACCCTCCTTGGGAGAAATAGATGGATGAGGGACATACCCCTCGATTTCAGTCAACTGGTTGGCGATGGACTGGATGCGTTCCCGCATCTTAAAGATGCAGTCGCTCTCCTTGGCCTGACCTAGTACGATATCCTCAGCCAGAGCGCGGCAGGATGGGGCGCCGCAGGATCCACAGTCCAAGCCCGGCAGGGATTCGGCGATGCCTTGGGCCTGGGTCATGCGTTCCATGGCCTCTACTACATTGTCGGCCAGATTGAGCACCGGTGCAAATTCCAGTTCCGACGTCCACTTCAGTTGGGGAGGAATAGCCTCCCCACTTAGATGGTTGCAGGATACCGGCAGATATTTGCGCAGTTTCTGGATGCGCGCCCGGGCCACGTATGGATTCTCTACCGTAAAGACGCCGCCGACGCATCCGCCGGGACAGGCGTTTAACTCGATAAAATCCAGTTCGCTGAGACGTTCGTCCTCCAGCTCCTCCAGCACCTTGATGACGTTTTCAATGCCGTCGGCCGCTAAGTATTGTTCGTTGAGCAAAGCTGCCGATTCGCCGCCAATACCGGCCCATCCCACGCCGATGATGCCGGAGTGGGACAAGGATTCTGTGTGGCCGTCCAGTTTATTCATGGCTCCCACCAGGGCAGGATAGATGTCGCTGATGGCGATGGCGCCGTCCACCGCCGAATGTTCAATGCCGATGGGCATCTTGATGTCGGTCACCTTGGCGGCGCAGGGGGTGATGAAAAAGACGCCGATGTCGCTGAGCGGGAGACCGGTTTGTTCGTGAGCCTCCCGTTTGGCCATGATGGCGGCCGTCTCCATGGGAGCTTTGAGGGGAAGGACATTTTCACAAAGATCGGGAAAACGCACTCGAATAAGGCGTACCACCGCCGGACAGGCAGAACTGATGACCGGTTTCGGGATCTTGCCTTCGCTCATGACGCGGCGGGTGGCTTCGCTGATGATCTCCGCCCCCCGCGATACCTCAAACACGTGGTCAAACCCGATCTTTTTCAGGCCGGTAAGAACTGTATCGATATCGTCCAGATTGTTAAACTGGCCGTAGAGGGTGGGGGCGGGCAGGGCGATTTTATATTTGAACTTTTCGATGGACTCGATGGGATCAGGACGCGCCTTTTTGGCGTGGTAAGGGCACACACGGATGCACACCGAGCAGTCAATGCACCGCTCGCTCATGATGACCGCCTTGCCTCCCCGGACGCGGATGGCCTCAGTGGGACAGCGTTTGATACAGTTGGTGCACCCTTTGCATTTATCCTTATCGAGGGTAACCGAATGGAAAAAACGATCCAAAGCGGGTCACTCCTTTGCAGGGCCAAAAGAGGCCTTGTTTGCCGGATGGGTTATTTGCCTGGGACAAATACCGTCATCGATACGGTCGTCCCCTTGCCGATTTCGGTGTCGATGTTCATTTGGTCGGTGTATTTTTTGATGTTGGGCAGGCCCATACCGGCGCCGAAACCCAGGGAACGGACGTTGTCAGGGGCAGTGGACCAGCCCTCCTGCATGGCCTTTTCCACGTCCGGGATGCCGGGGCCGTGGTCGATGAGCTGGATGTCGATGCGGTCGGGGGCGATGTCGATCTCAGCTGCGCCGCCGTTTGCATGGATGACCATATTGATCTCCCCCTCGTACATGGCGATGGCCACACGGCGCACAGCCTCAGAGGGGAACCCCAATTTTTTCAACCGGTTTTTGACCATGCCGGAGGCTTCGCCGGCACGGGTAAAATCGTCGCCGGGGACGTCGTAATGCAGATGAATGGACTGGCTCATTCCAACTCACATCCCCCTCGCAGGCCATGGGTATACAGAAGGCCGCAGGCCGTAAACAGCCGGTAAGGCGTAGCAAGCAGGGCGATATCCCGCTGTTTGGCCAGCTGGACAATGGAATCATCCGGGGTTTTGCCCCGCACAAAGACAATGCATTTCATCTCCATCATCTCGGCTGTGCGCACCACCTGGGGATTGACCAGACCGGTGAGCAGCACCGATTGATCCTTGACAAAGGCCAATACGTCGCTCATCATATCGCTGCCGCAGGCGGTATGGACCTCGGCATCCAGGGCTTCCTCATCGGCCCAGATGATATTGGCTTTGAGGATTTCTGCGATTTCACGTACCAACATGGTATGATTCCTCCCATCACAAATCAGATACCGGAATGCTTCCAGCAATTATACCATATTTTTTAATTTTAGAAAAGGTTTTTTGCTAGATTTTTCTACCAAAACTCTGTATTTTTCCCCATGGATCACTATTCCTCTAGCTCCACACATAATTTCTGGATTAAGTTTTCAAGAGTATCGTCGAAGGATGAGAATCGTAAATCCCTTTCCAGCTTTTCTACTAAGACTAGCTCTTTGGCTTTCGCCAGTGCGCCACTCATGTTGCAGACTCGAAACAAAAACGGCATTAGGAAATAGAATTGCTTGTTCTTGATGATTTTTAGGCACTTGATAACTTCTTTGGGTTTTGCATTTTGAAAAATCACATCATCTACAATTTCGCTTTCACCTGGCTCACTTGCCATCCATTGAAAGAATCTTACGGCTTCTTCTTGTCGAAACTTTGTTGCTAACTCCATAGTCACTCCACCTTTTTATTGATTTGGTACTATCTAGTACACAAGTATAACGCCCTTTCCTGATATAATCAAGCCGGTGTGTACTAGATAGTATCATTTTTGGAGGAACATACAATGAATAAGTTTATTCAGGACATTAGTATTGGAGAAAATTTACTACGACTTAGAAAAGCCTATGGATTATCCCAAGCAGATTTGGTTAGTGAGTTGCAATTGCGTGGAAGTACAATGTCTCGTAATACCTATTCCAAAATTGAAAATGGCGTTCGCAACATAAAAATTAGCGACCTGATTTTGCTAAAGGTCATTTATGATGTTGACTTTTCCGAGCTATTTGACGGTTTAATTCCATCCGATATACCGAAGTTGGGTCAGCTTTGACCGCTGCTTATAACAAAATCGCCGGATGCTTAACAGATAGAAAAAATGCCCGCTGAATGATAAGAATTCAGCGGGCATTTTGCCGGTATGTGAAACGCAAACCATTACGGTTGGATCAGACGAGTGAGGGGGGAGATGTCCAGTCCATCGTATTGGGACAAGAAGGAGTGGATATGCTGGGCGATGATCTTCACACCGCCGGGCTGATCAGATTCGATGTTCAAAGGTAAAATGGGATCGTGGAGGGAGAGACGCAGCAGGAACCAGCCGTCGCCGTCCTCTTTGCCGAAGGAGACCCGGACGCCTTCCCGATTATCGGGGGCCAGTATCCAATTGGGCTGTTGATTGACCAGTTCCAGCAGATCGTTTAAAACCTTCTGGCCGTAAGATTTAAAGTCTTTTGACAGGATTGGAAACCGTACTTCAGCGGCTTCCGCCGGTTCGTCCAAACAGTCGATGAGCTGGCCGATGGTCCGGCCCTCACGGCGGAGCTTGGCCATCTGCACCAGGATCTTGGACACCAGATAAGCGCCGTCGTCCAGGAAGTAATTTTCCTTCAAAGCGCCATGGCCAGAGGTTTCAATAGCGGCCTGGCAGTCGATCCCTTCCCCGTTGAGACGGATGGCCTCGTTGATGACGTTTTTGTATCCCCGTTTAAAACGATGGTGTACCCCGCCCAGCGATTGGATAAAGGAGGCCAGTCCGCTGGAGGTTACCGAATCGGTGACGATGGTAGTTCCGGGATGTTCCGAGAGCAGGATGGCGGTAAGCAGGGCGATAATGCGGTTGCGGTTGATTTCCTGTCCCTCATTGTCCACGACAGCGGCACGGTCCACATCGGTGTCGAAGATGATACCCAAGTCGGCGTGATTTTGAAGTACCGCCTCACGGATAGCGGCCATAGCGGTAGCATCCTCCGGATTGGGGATGTGGTTGGGGAAATTGCCGTCCGGATCGAGATACTGGCTGCCTTCGGTATCGGCTCCCAGAGGTTTCAGAACCTTCTGGGCATAGAACCCGCCAGCGCCGTTGCCGGCATCCACCACGATGCGCAGCCCATCCAAGGGGAGTTCACTGCCGGTAGCGCGGCGGATCTTGTCCACCAGCCCGTTTGCATACACCGAAAGAAAATCCAAAGTCTCCCGTTTGCCGCTGTGGACGGCGATGGGAAACTCCCCTTTTTCACAGATGTCCAGAAGGGCGGTGATATCGTCGTGATCGAGTCCCCCCTCCGGGACAAAAAACTTAAGGCCGTTGCGGTTGAAGGGCAGATGGCTAGCCGTGACCATGATGGAACCGTCAAACTGGAATCCTTCGGTCACCAGAGTCATAAACATAGCGGGGGTGGAACACAGTCCACAGTCGGTGACCGTGACGCCCATATGCTGGAGGCCTTGGGCGGCGGCGTCCAACAGGGTGGGGCCGGACAGGCGGGAGTCCCGTCCGATTGCCACCCGGATGCCTTCCATGTCTTTGCCTGTGCGGCAGGAGAGCCATAAGCCGAAAGCGGCCCCAATAAAACTGGCGGCCTCGGGTGTCAGATTGACCGGTTGACCCTCTACGCCAGGCAGGGCTACACCTCGGATATCGCTGCCGTTTTGAAGCTTTTTCCACTCAATTTTCTGGATCAAATTTCATTCCCTCCAAATCCCAAATTTCGCGCATTCCTATTTTTATTATATCAGACAAATTCCCTTGGTTCAATCATGAGAAAACATAGAAAAACCGTGGATACCGCCTCTTGACTTTGGGAGGGGAGGATGCTATCATGAAACACAATAAAACGTCGAAGGGGAAGGCCTGTTCCAGAAATTTGCCTTAAGAGAGATGCGCCGTCGGCTGGGAGCGCGTCGGCAGAGGGAGAAGGCTACCGCCCCAGAGTGCGCGCTGAAAACCTAGGTGTAAGGTGCGCCGGTTCTCCCGCCGTTATCGGGGCAATGAGAGCGCAGAGTCAAAACGTGCGCTGAAATTGGGTGGAACCGCGTGGCAGTCGCCTCGCCCCAGTGTCTGGGGGCGGGGCGTTTTTGTTTGGAAAAGAGGCCCATCCCCGACTAGAAAATGCTGCAAGGAGCTGAAGCAAATGATCAACATCACTCTCAAAGGCGGCGACGTCCGCCAGGTGGAAGCCGGTACTACAGTGGCCGAGCTTGCCAAGTCCATCGGCATGGGCCTTTACAAAGCGGCCTGTGTCGCCCACATCGACGGCCAGATGGCCGACCTGCGCACCCCTCTGACCAAGGACTGCCAGGTGGATATCCTCACCTTTGATCATCCCGATGGCCAATGGGCTTTCCGCCATACTACATCCCATATCCTGGCCCAGGCCATCAAACGCCTGTACCCCAAGGCGAAATTGGCCATCGGCCCGGCCATTGACAACGGTTTTTATTATGACTTTGATGTGGAGACTCCCTTCACCACCGACGATCTGGAAAAGATCGAGGCCGAGATGAAGAAGATCGTCAAGGAGAACATCCCGCTGGAACGGTTTGAGATGTCCCCGGAGGAGGCCACCAAGACCATGGAGGAGGCCGATGAACCTTATAAAGTGGAACTCATCGCCGAACACGCCGGCAAAGGGGAAAGCATCAGCTTTTATCGTCAGGCAGAGTTTATGGATCTGTGTGCCGGCCCCCATCTGATGACCACCGGCCCTGTGAAGGCCATTAAATTGACCAGTGCAACCGGCGCTTATTGGCGCGGTGATTCCGATAAGGCTATGCTGTGCCGTATCTATGGCACATGCTTCCCCAAGGCCAGCCAGCTGGAGGAATACCTGACCATGCTGGAGGAAGCAAAAAAACGGGATCATCGGAAACTGGGCAAGGAATTGGAGCTGTTTACCATCATGGAAGAGGGCCCCGGATTCCCCTTCTTCCTGCCCAAAGGAATGATCCTAAAAAATACTCTCCTCGATTACTGGCGTGAAGTGCATACCAGGGCAGGATATCAGGAGATCAGCACCCCCATTATGCTCAACCGGACGCTTTGGGAACGAAGCGGCCACTGGGATCATTATAAGGAAAATATGTATACCACCGTCATTGACGACACCGATTTTGCCATCAAGCCCATGAACTGTCCCGGCGGTATCCTGGTCTATAAAACAAAACCCCACAGCTATCGGGATCTTCCCCTGCGTATGGGCGAAATCGGCCTAGTGCATCGTCACGAGCTTTCGGGCGCGCTGCACGGTCTCATGCGGGTGCGCTGCTTCAATCAGGACGATGCTCATATTTTCATGACTCCCGAGCAGATTAAGGATGAGATCAAGGGCGTTGTACGCCTTATCGACGAGGTGTACAGCCTTTTCGGATTTGAGTATCACATCGAGCTTTCCACCATGCCCGAGGATCACATGGGCAGTGAAGAGGATTGGGAACGGGCCACCGACGGACTGCGCGGCGCCATTGAGGAATTGGGCCGGGATTACACCGTCAATGAAGGCGACGGCGCGTTCTATGGCCCGAAGCTCGACTTCCACCTGGTGGACGCCATCGGACGTACCTGGCAGTGCGGTACCATCCAGCTGGATATGCAGCTTCCCGAGCGCTTTGAGCTGGAGTACACCGGCGAGGACGGGCAAAAGCATCGTCCCATTATGATCCATCGCGTGGTGTTTGGCAGCATCGAGCGGTTTATCGGCATTTTGATCGAGCATTTTGCCGGTGCCTTCCCCACTTGGCTGGCACCCACCCAGGTCAAGATCATTCCCATCAGCGAGCGGCATCATGACTATGCCAAGCAGTTGGAACAGTCCATGTTTGATGCGGGGCTGCGCGTAGAGGCCGATTACCGTGCTGAAAAGATGGGTTATAAGATCCGTGAAGCCCAGCTGCAAAAGATCCCTTATATGGTCATCGTAGGCGATAAGGAAGCCGAAAGCGGCCAGGTGTCGGTCCGTTCCCACAAGGAGGGCGACAAAGGCAGCATGGCGGTGGAACAGTTTATCGGTGAGGTGCAGGAGGAAATCCGTACCCGCTCCTGATTGCCCAAAACAGAATAGAGATAAATAAAATCAGCGCCCTCTGCATTCTGTGCAGAGGGCGCTGATTTTTTCGTAGAAAGGAATCGTGTAAAAGCAATAGTAAGATTCCGGCAATTATGCTTTGGGCTGCTTCACAAGGGTGACAACAGCAGAAACGGTATCCGCCAGGAAATAGCCCAAAAAAGCGAAGGAAAAAAACATGATCAAGTCGGATGTATAGATCGAAAGAGGTAGAATGGAAACGCCCAAGAAAGGTAGCAGTGGGGACAGAATCAAGAACGCCAGGACGCAAACAACGTCACATAGAAGAATTTCCAGAGGAGAGAGATGCACAAACCGCTTGAGCCAGACAAATGCGCCCAAAAGAAAAAGCAATCCAAAGAAAGGAACCATAGATGAGAAAGAAAAGGTGGAGAATGCTTCCTGCATCCCATTTTCCAGCAAACCCAAGCAGAGGACAAAGGCGATACATCCGGCGTAATAAAGATAGCTGAATATGCGTCTCATGAAAATTCCTCCTTCTGAATTAAAGAATATTTTCAAGCACACAACTCCATGTGGAAGAGCCAGACTTGTTTTTCAAAGTGTATTCTCCTGTAGCGCCTATCACACTCATAGTCTCATTTGTGACAGGAACCCATGAAGACGGAGGGGAGATCCGCCAACTTGTAGAAACCGATCCGAAAGTGGATGAACTGTTCTGTGTCTTATAACCTCCAGTGGTAAAACCACTTTGACCATAACTGATTTTCTGGCTGACAACTTGGGCGGTCGAGCTATAGTTTGTATAACCACCCGTTATTTCAGTAAGATCATAAGCGGGAACTCCAGAAACAGTTGTAGAGATAAAGTAAATGTTTGTAAAGAAATAAACGCTTCCAGTGGAATCATACTTTCCTCTGTTATTGCTATCATTCAGAGAAGCAACATTAAAAAAGGTTTTCACATGTTCTTCAACTTCTTCACCTGTTTGAGCATTACGTTTCAGAGAGAGCTTTTGATCGACTACGTAGGTATCCCAAATGTACTCATCTTGCTCTGATTGTATAGAAAACGAACGGGTCTGAATTTCTGCACTACTAGAAACTGGTTCTGCCATTTCAAACAGTTTATCTAAATCAGTGATTTCAGGATAGGATTCTATAGTGATAAAATCATCTGATAAGGCTTCGATGGATGTTTCAGCATATACAGAAATAGAAATACAACATAACAAACAAATGGCAGATAAAATAGCAATGATTCTTTTTATGACTCTCTTCCTTTCAAATTTTATCAAAAATACAATGATCTAAATCTTAGGAATTGAGAAACATTGGAACCATTCCCTTCATTGTTTTTACAAGTGAAATTATACCATAAAAAATAAAAAATGTAAATAATAATTTATAAATAAAAATAAAATAATTATCTAGTTATGACGCATAAACTTGTTACCAATAAAAAACAGTTACAAAAAGAAAATCTCCCGGCTGTCGTAATTCCGGCAGCGGGGAGATCTAATACTAAATAGTATGATGTTTTTTTGCTTTTACGATGTTGACAATGTCAAAGATCATCGAGGGCAGCAGGAATCCTACTATCAAAAAGGGCAGGATATAAAGCTTACTTGTTGCGACAATGTTTGTAATCCCAATCGGAAACAGCAGGGACGGCATAGAAAAGAGAAACATCATAACAATGGTAACAGCTTTGCACAAAACCGATTCCTTTTCAGATAACCTTAAGAACCTACCTAAAAATAAATAAATGCCAAATAAAAATACGACCAAGTAAAATAGGTAAGTAAAAGGAAAAGGCTGAAATGTACGGTTGACCATTGCCGCTAAATAATTAGAGAACATACAGGATAAAGGGACCCCAGCAATTAAAACGATATAATAGAGATAATCAACTACCCGCTTCATAGAAAAAATCCCCCTTATACAGCCTGTTGTCAAACAATATAAAATATCTTAACTTAATAAAATTATATCATAAATAATATGCATTATCAACGTGCTTTTTGGGAGATAATAGTATTATACATGTAAAAATTGATACCTCGCCGCTGTCATAATTTCGGCAGCGGCGAGGTCCTTGCCTCTTATAAAAGCTGTTCATTTAAAGCGGTAAATTGCTCTAACGTCAATTGTTCGGCTCGGATAGAAGGAGGGAGACCCAGCGCTTTCAAAGCGTCTGACACAGTGGACTTAGGGATGCCCAATCCAGCGCTGATAGAGTTGGAAGCCGTTTTGCGGCGCTGGCCGAACGCTGCTTTAATCAGAGCGAAAAAGCGGCGCTCATTTGTGACATTAACCGGCGGTGTAGGATGAAGATCCAAGCGGATCACACAAGAATCCACATTAGGGGCCGGCAAAAAAGAACCCCGGCTGACGGGAAACAGCACTTGAGGAGCGGCATAGTAGTGGACGGCGGCGCTGATGGCGCCGGACGCCCTCGTCCCAGGGGCGGCGCAGATGCGGTCGGCCGCTTCTTTTTGCACCATTACCGTAATGGACCGAAAGGGCAGCCTGCTTTCCAAAAGCGCCATCAGGATAGGGGAGGTGATATAATAAGGCAGATTTGCACAGACCACCACATCCATATCGGGGAAGTATTGTCCAAGTAGTTTGGAAAGATCCAGCTTGAGGATATCCCCATGGACAACCTGGACGTTGGAAAGATGTCCCACTGTTTCTTCCAGCACGGGAAGAAGACGGGCATCCACTTCCACCGTCACGACTTTTCCAGCCACTTTGGCCAGTTCGGTGGTCAGAACGCCGATGCCGGGACCGATTTCCAGCACGCCGGTGGATGCGTCTGCCCCCGACTGCTGAGCCATACGGGGACAAACCGAAGGGTTGATTAGGAAGTTTTGCCCTAACGATTTGGAAAATTGGAAGCCGTGGCGGCTGAGAAGTTGGCGGATGGTAGAAATATTGGAGAGATTCATGGTCATAATCGGATCCCGTACCCCTTTTCAATGATATGATAAAAACGATAGCTGTGGCAACGATGATAGAATTGAATTTTATTATACCATACCGGCTGTTTTTCGCAAAATGAATTGTCAGAAGGGGAAAAATCGGGTATCATGAAAAGAGACAACCTGAGTGCATGGGAGGGAATCGGGATGAAACGAAGGGATAAAGAGAATTATTATCTGGACATTGCCGAGACGGTGGCCGAACGCAGCACCTGTTTGCGCCGCGGATTTGGGGCTATCATCGTGAAAAATGACCAGATCATCGCCACCGGATATAACGGCGCACCGCGGGGATCCAAAAACTGTTCCGATCTAGGGGTCTGTCTGAGGGAGGAGATGGGAATCCCAAGAGGAGAAAGGTATGAGCTTTGCCGGTCGGTGCATGCCGAAGCAAACGCCATCATCTCAGCCGCCCGCAATGATATGATCGATGCTACGTTATATCTGGCATGTAAGGATATGAAAACCGGTGAACTTGTGGCTGGGACGAACTCTTGCTCCATGTGCAAGCGCCTCATCATCAACGCCGGGATCAAACGGGTGGTCATCCGCAACACCAGAGATGAATTTACTGCCATCTATGTTCAGGATTGGGTAGATGACGACAACGCCATCAATGGCATCGGTGGGTATTAAGCGTAAAAGCTGTATTTTAGAGATATAACGATGAAAAGGAAAAGAGACGGTTTGTTTTAACAAGCCGTCTCTTTTGTATGATTGATGGGTATTTTTTACCGGAAAGGTCAGGAGGACTTCCTTTTCTTTCTCCATTTAAGCAAGAAGGCGGAATTGATGATGACAAATACCGAACCGGCGTTGTGTACCAGTGCGCCTACAACGGGATTCAAAATACCGGTGATGGCCAACACAATGGCTGCAAAATTGAGAGTCATGGAAAAAGTCAGATTGCATTTGATGGTCAGCATCATCCTTTTGGCAAGCTGGAGCAGATGTGGAATCTCTTTGATGTCGTCGTTGACCAGGGCAATGTCGGCGGCGTCTACTGCGATATCGCTTCCAATGCCTCCCATGGCGATGCCCACATAGGATTTCTTCAAAGCGGGAGCGTCGTTGATGCCGTCCCCGATCATGCAAACTTGACGTTTTTCATCCTGACACGCGTCGATATAACGCAGCTTGTCTTCCGGCAGACAGTTCGCCTGGACGTCGTCAATGGACAACTGCTTTGCAATATGGCGGGCGACATTTTCATGATCCCCGGTTAAGAGGACCGGGATCACGCCGGTCTGCTTGATCTGCGCGATCATACCGGCGGCTTCCGGACGCAGGGTATCGGACAGGGCCAGGAATCCCGCGGCGGCTGCCTCCACAGCGATGTAAATCACCGTGCATCCGTTATCCAGATGTTGCTTGACTGCATCACGGATTTCCTTTGAGAGATGGATGCATCTCTCTTGCATCAATTGTTCGTTGCCGGCCAGAATGCTTTTTCCGGCGACATCGGCTTGAACGCCTCGTCCGGGCAGCATTTGGAATTGCTCTACCGGCAGCAGCTCCTTTTTTACCTCTGTGCGATAACAGCTGACTACCGCTTTTCCCAGGGGATGCTCAGAACGAAGTTCTGCACCGGCCGCATAAGAATAAAGCTCCTCTTCGGAAACATCGGGTAGGAAGCTTTTAACCTGGACGACTTTAGGGGTACCATAGGTTAAAGTGCCTGTTTTATCAAAGGTGAATTTGGAAACCAATGCCAGACGCTCCAAGGCATCTCCTTCCCGCACGAGGAATCCGTGTTTTGTAGCGTTTCCAATGGCGGCCATAATGGCCGTAGGGGTTGCCAACACCAGAGCGCAGGGGCAAAATACGACTAAAATGGTCACAGCGCGGATGATCTCACCGGTGACAAGCCAGGTGATGGCGGCGGCAGTCAGGGCGATGACAACAATCCATGTGGCCCATCTGTCGGCAATGCCTACGATTTTGGCTTTTCCCGCATCTGCCGATTGTACAAGACGTATCATCCTCTGGATGGAACTGTCTTCCCCAACCTTAGTGGCCTCCATGTCAAAAGATCCAAATTGATTGACTGTGCCGCTGGATACCTCATCTCCCGCGACTTTATCAACCGGCAGGGATTCCCCCGTCATGACAGCCTGGTTGATGGAGGTTTGCCCGGACCGAATGACACCGTCTACCGGCACCGTCTCGCCGGGAAGTACCCGGAGAATATCTCCCACCTTGACCTCCTCGGCTGGGATGATCCGTTCCTCCGTCCCCATTAGAACCCTGGCGGTACGGGGCGTCAGATGGACCAATTTCTCGATTCCGGCCCGCGCCTTGGCCACCGTCAGATCCTCCAACAGCGCGCCCAGCTGCATGATGAACGCCACTTCACCGGCGGCAAAATCTTCCCCTATTACCACCGATGCGATCAGTGCGATGGAAACCAATACGTCCGCCTTAATGTCAAAGGCGGTGACGAGTCCGATGAAGGCTTCCAGCAGGATGGGAATCCCGCATAATACAATGGCGATCCATGAGGCATCGAAGGGGAGGGGCAAAAGATCAAAGATGCTGACGATCAATGCGACGGCTGAGAGAATCAGGAAAACAATATCCCGTTTTGTGCCGCCCCATTCCAAAAGCTTCTCCAGTTTTTCCATGACACACATCTCCTATACCTATCGGGGTATAGGTATATTGTACCAATAGGGGTATGGGTTGTCAAGGCGAAAAAAGAAACCCAGCCGCAATTACGACTGGGTTTGATCTCTAGGAAACGCGTCAGGTCATGTTGGCAAAACGCTCCACAGCTTTGGTGAAATTGGCGATGGTCTGGTCGGCGTCTCCATGTTCAATGCCGTCCCGGACGCAATGCTTAATATGCCCCTCCAACACCACTTGGCCGGCTTTGTGCAGAGCCGATTTTGCAGCGTTGATTTGCGACAGAATATCCTCACAGGGGACGTCTTCATCCACCATCCGGTCGATGGCCTGAATCTGGCCGATGATCTTTTTCAAACGCCGGTGCAGATTGTCGGCATCCATACATTGTCTCATTTTTTGCACCTCCCATACCGCTGAGGGTATGGGTACCATTATACTGGGATCCAACCGGCTTGTCAACGAAAGGCCTGTTCCCTTCCCGATAAGGACTTTAATGCTGTCCGTCCCCTTGACGGATTGCCGTTACCGCATATCCTGCATCCCGGACGGCCTGACGAAGCACGGCTTCCTCAGGCTGTTTTTTAAGAAGCAGCTTGGCCTGAGCGGCGCCCAAGTCCACAGTGGCCCATACGCCGTCCAGACGGTTTAAAGCGTTCTCGACCCGTCTGGCGCAGTTGCCGCAGGTCATGCCGTCGATGGTGAGGGTCACGGTGTAAGGATAGTGGCTTTTATCCCGATCCTCAACCTTGACCTTTTTTTCGGCAGGCTCGTGTTCCCCGCAGCAGCCTCCGCCGTAACGGAGCTTTTTGACATACTTATAAACGGTAAAAATACACAGTGCAGCCAAAACGACAACAATAATGACAGTACTCATAAAACCATTCTCCCTTATTGGTTGTGCGGATGTCCAGGCTGCGAAGAGTGATCCAAGAGATTGGTCATGCTCCGCAGACTCACACCCAAGGTGGAAAGATTGTGAAGCATAGCGGAGGTAGCCGGCGGAAGGATCCCCGCCGCACCCAGGCCGATCAGCCCGCCGTTGAAGCCGATGACAAACCGGTAATTGGACTGGATACGGCGCTCCAGCTTCATAGCGATTTTCCACAGGCTGACCAGTTCAAAAAGATTGTCCGCCGAGATGGTGATGTCGGCGATTTCACGAGCGATAGCGGCGCCGTCGCTGATGGCGATTCCCACATCGGCCGCCGATAGGGCGGGGGAATCGTTGATGCCGTCTCCCAGCATGATGACCTTGTGGCCTTTGGCACGTTCCTCTTCCACAAACTGCGCTTTGTCCTCGGGCAGGACTTCCGAACGATATTCGTCCACCCCCACCTGAGCGGCGATGGCCGCAGCAGTGCGTTCACTGTCGCCGGTGAGCATCACGGTCTTGCGGATACCCAGTTGCCGCAGCGCTTGGATGACCTCAGCGGCTTCCGGGCGCAGGGGATCTGAAATGCAGATCACCGCCGCCAATACGCCGCCGATGGCCAGATAGAGATGGGAATATTCCTCCGGCAGAGAGCGGAAGCGATCCTGATCTCCATCGGGGATGGTGCACCCCTCATCCTCAAAGACAAAATGGGCGCTTCCCACAATCACTTTTTCATCCCCGACCGTGCTGGCAATGCCGTGGGCCACCAGATACTCCACCTGAGAATGCATTTCCTCATGGGAGAGGCCCCGATCCCGGGCAGCTTGGACCACTGCATTGGCCATGGAATGGGGGAAATGCTCCTCCAGGCAGGCGGCCAGACGCAACATTTCCGTTTCACTGTGTCCGCCAAAGGGGATGACCTGCGCCACCATCGGGCAGGCTCGGGTCAAGGTCCCGGTTTTATCGAACACGATGGTATCGGCCTGTGCGACGGCCTCCAGATACTTGCCGCCCTTTACCGTGGCGTGATATCCACTGGCCTCCCGCATAGCCGAAAGCACCGCCAAGGGCATAGCCAGTTTGAGGGCACAGGAGAAGTCCACCATCAGCACCGACAGAGCCCGTGTGATGTTCCGGGTAAGCAGACCGGTCAGGACGCTGCCTGCAAGAGTATAAGGAACCAGGCGGTCGGCTAAATTGGACGCCTTATTCTCCGCCGCCGATTTCAGCTTCTCCGACTGCTCAATCATAGCCACGATTTTATCATAGCGTCCGTCGCCAGACTGCTGTTGCACCAGGAGGACACATTCGCCTTCCTCCACTACCGTACCGGCGTACACCGTCATACCGGGACGTTTGGGCACCGGGATCGACTCGCCGGTCAGGGAGGCCTGATTGACCATGACTTCCCCCTCTTCAATGACGCCGTCTAAGGGAATGAGGCCGCCCATATGGACTGCAATATGATCGCCGGTTTTGATCTGCGAGAGGGGGGTGAGTACTTCGCTGGAAGACGTCTTAAGCCATACCCGATCGATGTTTAAGGACATGCACCGGGCCAGATCATCCACCGATTTTTTGTGAGTCCATTCCTCCAACAGCTCTCCCAGCTTTAAGAGGAACATAACCGAAGAGGCCGTACCGAAATCCCGGCGGGCAATGGAGATGCCGATGGACAAGCCGTCCAGCAATTCCACATGGAGCTTTCCACGCAATAAGCATCGAAGACCGCGGAACAAATAAGGGATCGATTTGACTATAGCAAAAGCCATGCGCAGAGGGGCGGGGAAAAAGAGGGAACGAATGGCTTTAAAAATCACCATCCCTACCAATTTTTCCTCATAGGCCCGATTGAGTGCACGGCTGCTGTGAAGCGGTGCCAATTCCTTGTGATTCTCGTAGGAGAATCGGCTGATATGCCCAATCAGCTCCTCCCGGGACGACCGGTACCAGACGACGGCACAACAAGTCCTCTCGTGCACCGTGACCCGATATACGCCGTCCAAGGTCTGCAAATAGGCCTCCAACAAATCAGCTTGATCCAGAGTCATCCGAGGCTGAATCATCTTTACGCGGATGCGTCCGTTGCTCTCGTGCATGATTTGAAATTTCATGAAAAAACCTCCGCAAAGAAAGAGAGGACCGCACAAGCGGCCCTCTCTATGGTTTTTGTTTACGCCTGGGCAGTTTCCTCGGACGTATCCTCCACCACAGCCTCCTGTACAGCGCGCTGCTCATTGATATCCTTAGCAGAAGCCAAGATGTCAGCAGCGTTTTCCTGTACGTCTGTCACCGTCTTCATCACGGAATCCTTCATGCGAAGAGCAGCGGCAGTGGCGTGTGTATACGCCTTTTTGGCATCCTTGCTGGAAAGCAGTTTAATTCCCGCCGAACCAAACAGGACGCCGCCAAAAAACAGCGCCAGATTCTTATACAAACTCATGCTTGTCCCTCCTTTGTGTCATCTGTGTTTGTACCCAGTAACGATGGCCAAGACCATACAGATCACGGCACCCCAGGCCCAGAAACGATGATGTTTCAAGGAAATACCTCCTTACAGGGAACTTCATTTGATACTGAAATCTGACTGATTATACGACATCACTGTTCGGAATTCCACACCGTTTTGGACTGAATTAGACGGATTTAGACATTTTTTTTGCCTCTTTCCGGTATTGGGAAGGAGTGGTCTGATAATAGCGTTTGAATAAGGCGCCGAACTGACTTGCGCTTTCATACCCCACTGCGGCGGAGATTTGTAAAATCGGCTGATTGGTGGAGAGCAAAAGTTTGGCTGCCTGTCGGATGCGGTTTTCTTGGATATACTTGTGAAGAGGTTGTCCGTACAGTTGACGGAAACACGATTTCAGCAATGTGGATGAAATATGAAACATCCGGGACAACCGATCGATGGTTAAAGATTCATCCAAATGAGATAAAATATAGTCCTGTACTTGCTGAGCGGTTTTTACCTGATGGAGATCGAAATAGGAAAAAGGGGATTTATATGTAAAATAGTCATTCTCGTGGCTTAAATAGTACAGGAGCTCTATCGTCATAAAGGTGCAGTACCGGCCGCGTTGGTCGGGGGAAAGCTGCTTTGCAGTATGAAACACCGTGTCGATCCAACCGTTCTGGGAGATGATGGCACAACCTTTATGGCGGCGCATAACATCCTCCACTTGGACAGGATCGAAATCCAGGCCTCCCATAAGAGAACACAGTTGAAAGAGGCTTTCGTAAGATTTTAAAGTGTCTATCGATACAAGGACGCCTTGAGCAAAATCGTCGGACCAATGAATCGTCTGAATCTGGGAGAGATCGAAAAGCAGTAAAATTTCGCTTTCTTGCAGGTCAAGACTACGGCCGTCTGTTTGTTCAATGCGGATATTTCCCTGCAAACAGAATAATACCTCAAAATGATGAGTGGACAAGATCAATGGGATGGAATCCAAAGGAGGATAACAGGCAAAATCACAGACCCGTACCCCTGTCATAGAGGTCACCCAGTGAATCGTCTTAGGGGATGAATTCTGATCTGCTATCTGTTCCAGCATTGTTTCAAACACAGGACCATCCTCCCTCTCTTGGTTAGCTAATGCTAACCACAAGGCGATTATAGCCCATCCATGTAGAATTTGTCAAGAAAGAAGAGCTGCGTTCTAATCTTGTATGGCTTTATGGAAAAAGAAAAGCCTCTAAAACATTTCGTTTTAGAGGCTTGGAGCTGGAGATCGGACTTGAACCGACGACCTGCTGATTACGAATCAGCTGCTCTACCGACTGAGCCACTCCAGCAAACAGAAAAGTGAAATTAAGATTCATTTGACAAAAGCAAAATAGACCTTTTGAAACCCTGATCCTCGGGTTATGAGCCCGACGAGGCAGAACGACAAACTTATTAATTATCAAACGCTTCATTAGAATACCTTATTTTGCTATAAAATGCAAGTGCTTTTTAAAAATTTTCTCACGATTTCTAGGCGAAAAATTCCAATTATTTTTACTGCGATCGTCAAACACAAAAGAGAAGAATAATCCATTTCCTAAAATGCATCGGTTCTTTTTTGTGCGAAAAATACTACAGACTTCAATCCCCTCTATTTTTGTATATTTTTTATAATTATTTTCCAGGTATTCCAACTGGTTTTTTAACTTACTTTCGAAAAAAGTTAGCGATCTGAAATTCATATTTAAAAAATACTTTGAAAAATAGTCCTATTTCACATCAAAATCGTGAATTGTATTCACAAATTATGACAAACTATTTTGGACATATTATACTTTAATTGAACGAAATAGGATGTGATCCAATGCTTTCTGATAGATTACGTTATTTGAGAGAAAAAAACGGATATACCCAGCGGCAAGTAGCAGAGTATTTAAATATAGAACGTTCTACCTACACTTATTACGAAATCGGAAAAACCAAACCGGATTTGGAAGCTTTGAAAAAGCTATCGGCTTTTTTTCATGTTTCTATCGATTATCTGTTGGAAAACAAAACGGTTTTACGCGGTGAGTATGCACCGTATGATTTGGACCGAAGCCGCGAAGACGGAATGACCGGGTTGCCGGACGAAGAAAAACTTTTGCTGCGGCTTTATCGTAAACTTAATACCGAATCGAAAAAAAGCTTGCTGGAAAATATGGCGCGTATTATAAAAAACCAGTCCACTTAAAAGATGTAAGGAAACTCTTTTGAGGTTCCAACAAAGGCATTCCAATGCCTCTTTTTTTGGGTTTTGAAAAAAGAGATGTATTCTGTCGTCAAAGTATAATATGAGAGACTTGAATAGGAAAAGTCCCTTCCAGAAAACGGAGGGGACTTTTATTTTGTTCAGCTATACTTTGCCGCATGAAATGCAAATATCCGCTAATGTACATTGGTCGCATTTAGGAGACCGTGCAGTACATACGGCTCGGCCATGATACACCAGACGATGGCAAAAATCGTTGGATTCCTCCGGCGGCAGGATGGCGCGCAGTTCTTTTTCCACCTTATAAGCATCCTTGGTAACGGTGGTCAATCCGATCCGGCCGGACAAACGGATGCAGTGGGTATCCGCCACCACCGCAGGTTTTCCGAATACTTCACCCAGCACTAGATTGGCGGTTTTGCGGCCTACGCCGGGCAGAGAGGTGAGATCCTCCATGGTGTCCGGAACCTGCCCGCCATACTTCTGAGCGATATCGATACACATATTTTTGATATCCTTGGCCTTGGTTTTATAAAGCCCGCAGGAACGGATGATATCCTCGATATCCTTAATATCAGCCTCCACGAAGGACTGCAAGGTTGGGAATTTTCGAAACAAAACAGGAGTGACTTGATTGACTCTCGCGTCGGTGCATTGAGCCGATAGACGTGTTGCAATCAGCAGTTGTAACGCTCCTGTAGTATCCAGAGAACAGTGAGCCACAGGATACAATTCTTTCAATGCTTCAATGGCTTTTAAAGCGCGTTGTTTTTTTGTCATAAAACCCTCCTTGAGAGACATTCGTCTCTTTCCTGCATTTTACCACACAATTCCCCTCCAGTACAAGACATGTCCTGTTCTTTTGCAAACGGCAAAAAAATCCGCCCCAGTTTCCAAATTAACTGGGGCGGAAAATTTAGGAGGGTCAAAGTTTAAGCGGCAGGCATAGATGTGCCGTCCTCTACAACCGGTGGAATAGAATTTGCACCCGATTGTTTCAATTGGAAGGATCCCATTTCCATTTGGGCGCGGATTACATGTTGGCCTTGGCCGATAATGCCATAAAGCACGTCGTTGTCCTCGTCCATGGTGGGATTGAGCGGGAAGTCACTGGAAAGATCGCCGTATTCGCAGCGCAGATCCGCCTGGATGCTGGAATCTTGAGGGATGGTCAAGACTACATCGCACATATCACCCTGCAATGTAATGTCGTCGTCCACCCGGGCCATTGACAGGTTTAGTTCACCGCTGTCCATGTCCACATTGACACGTCCGGATACATCGGTCAGGTCGGCGGACAGGGAATCCAGTTCCATCTCGATGTTCTGGGCCGAGAGTCCACCCCGATTTTCCAGCTTGGAGGAATCCACATCCAGCTTCAGATTGCGGAGGCCCGACAGGGAATCCAACAGCACAGTATCGGAATCGGCATCCAGATCCAAATCCCCGGCATAAGACTGGGGCAGGTAGATGGTCATAGTGCTCCGGGTGCCGCCGTATAGAATGATGCCTCCGCCCTGAGATTCCAAATAGACTTGCAGAGTGGAATTTTGGACGTCGGTATGCAGTTGATAGCGGGGGGCGGGGATGTGCAGACCATAGGTTTCCACGTCCACGTCGACTTGAATCTGATCGACATTGGGGGTTTGGATAATGGTCAGCTGATCGGAGGAAGAATTGATTCGAATGGAATTGACGCCGTTCAAAGAAGCGGTTTTGCTGTCGGTATAATTGGTCTGAGTCTGTTCGATATAGTCGCGGATCTCCTGGCGGGACATGGTAGCACAAATGGTAGCGCCTCCCAAAGCCACGGCAAATACACAAACCAGTGAAATGACCAGTACTTTTAGTTTCATAGTTTTCCCTCCCTGCAAAGTTTGCCACAGGCCTTAAAGTAAAGCCCGATGCCTTTGAAGAAGTATTTTGTCACATAAACCATGCCGATGATGGCCAGTATGGCTAAGGCAATCAGTGCGATCCCCCCTAAGATAAGGGACCACTTGACCATTATCATTGGAACGCATATACCAGTTGCAATGCAGGCTATGCTTACCCCTACAAGGACGACCGGCACCATCCAGAGGCCGATCCAGGCTCCCACAAGACTTATCAAGACCCAAACGCCGATAAATACATTAAATAGAACTACTCCCGCCGTTATCCCCCCATGGCTTTGGGGACGTCTGGCATAAGGATAGGCCGCTTTACCTCCAAGCGTTGGATCGGTGGGATCAAAAGGAGGGGGATCCATCCCTTCGATGTAGCTTCTAGCAAGCTCCCTGGGGTCACCCAAAGCGGCGGCTACGGTCTCTTCGGAATGGCCGGTCTCGGCGGCAATACGGAAATGTTCTTCGTAATCGGCTAAGATATCCTCCCGTTCCACCGCCGGAAGAGGAGCCAAAGCAGCGCGTAATTCATTGAGAAACTGTTGCTTGTTCAATCTCTTCACCTCCATCAATGATCTGGTCTACCTGAAAAATAAAATGTTTCCACTCGGCTTTGAGCAATTCGAGAAATTCCCGTCCGGAAGGGGAGAGCGCATAGTATTTGCGGGGCGCCCCTCCGCTGGACTCCTCCAAATAGGAGGTGACGTAATTCTCCTGCTTGAGCCGGCGAAGAATGGGGTAAACCGTTCCATCTGAAATGTCTACCGCCTGGGAGAGGTTGGAGGCAATCTCGTAGCCGTACCGGTCTCCCTTTTCCAGCATGGCCAGGACACACAGTTCTAACACGCCTTTTTTAAATTGGATGTTCATCGCTTCACCTCTCAATACTGGTTCAAAACGAGTACTATATATTGAACAATACTAAATATAAACCTCTATTGTGGTATTGTCAAGTAGTGAACGCTATTTTTTTTAGTTGCCGGGAAAAATTTTGCCGTACATGGCGCCGAGGTATAGCCGACAAACAAAAAAGCAGCCGATTAGGACAATCGGCTGCTTTTTATTATGGGGTTAGCTCTTTGGATTAGATGTTCAGAATGTCCGAAGGCGATGTGAAAATAAAATCAGCTAAGCTGTTTTTGACGTTTGGACGGTCCCACGTTACCAATCCGGAGGAGAGCCCGGCATTTTTGGCACATTCCAAATCGGTGGTCATATCCCCGATATAGATGCACTGGTTAGCGTCGGCTTTGGCGAGCTCCAGATACTTAAGAAGAGGCTGGGCATCCGGCTTGTGCTTTTGGGTATCCTCCTTTAAGACCACGGCAGAACAGAGGGAATCCAAGCCAAAGCCTTGAAAATAATCCCGGTATTCCTGACGGCTCCGGGAGGAGACGATGCCCAAAGTGTATCCTCTCTGCTTTAGGGCTTGGAGCATGTCCTCCACGCCGGGGAAAAAACAGATGGTGTGGGCCACTTTCTGATAATGGACGTTCCACTGATCTTCAAAGCTTTCTCCCACATCCACTCCCAATTTCTTCAAAGCTTCCTTGGTTGTGATGCCCAAGACGACGCGCAATTCTTCCAAGGAGAACTGCTTATGGGGTACGAATTGTCTTAAAGTAGTCTGCCAAGTGGCGAGCACGGACTGTTCGGTATCGATCAATGTGCCGTCCAGATCAAAGATAAAGTGGGTGAACTTCTTAGGCTGAACCATCATAGAAAACCTCCAAATGCTAACTTTTCTGCGGACATGCTTCTAAAAGATAGTTTACCATACATAGCCGCAAAAGTCATTTCCGGCTGTCATAGTTTTGACCCAAATGATCCTGTCCTATCCCGGCGGGATTTTTAAAACAATGCGTCCACATTTTCCGACAAAGAGGAATGATGGGGTGTTTTTCCGGCAACAATATCCTGTGAATATCTGCGCGGGGTGAGAGAGTTGAGCCGAATCAAACAAGTAAGAGGATTTTTCTACGATGCGTCCGAAGCGGTGGGACGCCCGGGAACCATTACACGGGTTTCCATGTACGCCTTGCGCCGTCAGCTCGGCCGGGAACTAAACCGGATGCGGGAGCAGTATCAAATTGCTTTGGGACGTCAAAAGAGGAGCGACGTAGAACAATGGCTGTGCGATAACTTCTATCTGATTGAAAAAAACGGGCGGGCACTTCTGCGGGAGCTGAAGTATCAAGAGCCGTTGCCGGCCAGAAAGGGACAGGCTTTCTGTGCCCTTTATCACGTGTGTGAAGCCATCTGCGCGCCCACCGGCGGTATGCCTGATCCAGAAGGGCTGGAACGGCAGCTTCAGAAGGTGCAGCACTATCGTCTTTTGCAGGGGAGCGAGCTGGAGAATCTGGAGCTTATGCTGCGCGCCGCCCTGATCCACTGGGCGGCGCGTGCGGCCTCCCAATGGGGGAAGGAAGAGGAAAATGCCGTTCGTCTGGGAAACGCCATCCAATCCCTCAGGGCTTTTCAGGATATGGATTTTATCGGTATGGTGGAACGGCTCAGCGGTGTGGAATCCATCCTCCGTGGAGATCCGGCCAGGATCTATTCCAGCATGAGCGAGGACACGCGGGGCTATTACCGGCATTGTATCACCCGCATTGCCCGCCGCACGGGCCGGGACGAAATGAAGGTGGCGCGAGACGTCCTGCACAAGGCCCAGGAGGCAAAAGAGACGTCAAAAAAACACGTGGGGTACTGGATTGAAGAGATGACAGGCGACCGTCAGAGACGAAAGCGCCGGGGGAGGATCTCCTTGACGGTTCAGGTGATTTTCCCTGTGACGCTCTCGATTCTAGCCGGGGCATTGTGGGGATGGTGGCTGATTCCGCTGCTTATTTTTCCCTTGTGGGAGGCCGTTCGTCCGCTGGTGGATTTTCTGGCCCTCAAAGGGGTGCCTCCTACCTTTTTGCCCCGCATGGAACTGGATGGAGAGGTCCCAAAAGAGGCCCCCGCTTTGGTGACGGTGTCCACGCTGCTTTCCACCGCGCAAAAGACGTCGGGGCTTCGCCGGCGGCTGGAGCATCTCTACCGGACAAACGGCAGGGGGGAAACCTACTTCTGCCTGTTGGCCGATCTCAAGGAGGCAAAGAAGCCGCAGCGCCCGGAGGATGCATCGGCAGTGGCGGCGGCATCCCGCATTGTCCGTGACCTCAACCGCCAATACGGGCAACGGTTTTTCCTCTTGGTGCGGCCCAGGGTGTATTCCAAGACCCAGAGGGCCTATGTGGGTTGGGAAAGAAAACGGGGCGCACTGTTGGAACTGTGCCGTCTGATCAAAGGGGAGAGGCCTCATTTTCTGACGGTGGTAGGGCCGCAAGAAAAACTCTCTTCCATCCGATACATCATCGCCCTGGACGGCGATACCGAATTGCTGATGGATACAGCCGCCGATTTGGTGGCCAAAGCCATGCATCCGTTCAATCGTCCTCAAGTGGATCGGTCTTTGGGCAGGGTTGTCAAGGGCTATGGCATCCTGGCCCCGCGGGTAGACGTGGACTTAAGATCCGCCGGACAGACTGATTTTTCCCGCATCATGGCCGGATTAGGAGGCGTCACCGCCTACGATACCCTGGTGGGGGATTTTTATCAGGATCTATTTGGAGAAGGCATCTTTGCCGGCAAGGGACTTTTGGATGTGGATGCCTTTTATGAAGTGCTCAACCACGCTTTGCCTGAGAATCAAGTGCTCAGTCACGACATCCTGGAAGGGGGCTTTTTGCGGACAGCCTTTGTGTCCGACGTGGAGATGAGCGATGGCTTTCCCACCGGGATGGGTCCCTGGATGGCCCGCCTTCACCGTTGGATCCGAGGGGATTGGCAAAACATTGTGTGGATTTCCTCCGCCACCAAAACGGCCGATGGAAAACACAATCCGTTAAACGCCTTGTCCCGCTATAAATTGTTTGACAACCTGCGCCGCTCCTTTACACCGGTGATCGCCATGGCGTGCATTTTGCTGTCCACCCTGGTAGGAGGCGGAGCCGCTTGGGCGCTTACCATAGCGGGCGTGCTGTCTTGCGCGGGGGCCGGATTGTTTTCCGCCGTTTACGGCCTCATCAGCGGAGGAATGTTTGTATTCTCACGGCGGTACTACTCCAAGGCCATTCCCCAGGCATCCCAAGCACTGCTCCAAGCCGGGATGCAGCTCATGATGCTGCCCCGTACCGCTTTGGTGTCGTTGGACGCCATTGTCCGGGCGCTGTGGCGCCGCTTCTATTCCGGACGGGGGCTGCTGGACTGGGTGACGGCTGCCGATGCCGAACAGCACAAGCACAATACGGCCGGATTTATAAAAACCTATGGGATAGGCGTTCTGTTGGGGGCGGTACTGATCATCTGGGGCAAGGTGGTGCTTGCATGGCTGCTGGGACTTGCCTTCTTGTCCCTGCCCCTGACAGCATGGGCGACCGCCCGTCCGGACGGGAAGGAGGGACATGACCTCTCCTCCGAACAGCGGGATATGCTCCAATCCCACGCCGCCGCCATGTGGCGCTATTATGAGGATTTGTGTACGCCGGAGGATCATTGGCTCCCGCCCGACAACATGCAGGAGGCGCCCGTCACGGTGACGGCCCATCGGACGTCGCCGACCAACATCGGCCTTGCCATGCTGTCCACTATGGCGGCCCACGACTTCGGCCTCATCGACAGGGACGCCATGGTCACCCGTCTTGGACACATGGTGGATACCATCCAGCGCCTGGAGCGGTGGAACGGAAATCTTCTCAATTGGTACGACACCCTCACCCTGCGTCCTTTGACGCCGCGGTATGTGTCCTGTGTGGACAGCGGCAACTTTGTATGCTGCCTTGTCTCCCTCAAGGAGGGGCTCAAAGAGATGGCAGGGGACAGTCAGGTCATGGATTTAGTCGCCCGGTTGGAATGCATGATCGATGAAACCGACCTGGGGGTCTTTTACAATCCCCGCCGCCGTCTGCTGCACATCGGCTACGATCTGGAAAGCGGACAGCTCAGCGGGTCTTACTACGATCTTCTCATGAGCGAGGCGCGCATGACCAGCTATTTTGCTGTGGCCTCCCGACAAGTGCCCAAGAAACACTGGGGCGCTTTGGGACGCACCCTCGCCAGGCAGGGGAGATACACCGGACCGGTCAGTTGGACAGGCACCATGTTTGAGTACTTTATGCCCTATTTGGTGCTTCCTTCCTACGAAGGCTCCCTGGGATACGAGGCGCTGCGGTTTTGTACCTACTGCCAGCGCCGACGCACCAGAGGCATCGCCCCGTGGGGCATTTCGGAAAGCGGATTTTACGCCTTTGATCCCCAGCTCAACTATCAGTACAAAGCCCACGGCGTTCAGAAATTGGGACTGAAACGGGGGATGGACAGCGAATTGGTGGTATCCCCCTATTCCACTTATCTTACACTTCCCTTTGAACCGCAGAAAGCCATCCGCAATTTGCAGCGTCTGGGAGAGATGGACATCACCGGGCGGTACGGCATGTACGAAGCGGCCGACTTTACGGTAAAACGCCGCCTCAGCGGAGCCGATTACGCGGTGGTGCGCAGCTATATGGCTCATCATGTGGGTATGAGTCTGGTGGCCATTGCCAATCTATTGTATGACGGCGTATTTCAACGACGGTTCCTGCGGGATGGAAGGATGTCCTCGGCAGTGGAATTGCTGGAGGAAAAGGCTCCGGCTGGAACGGTGGTGTTTGACGATGTAGAACACCGTCCCATCCCGCAAAAGGTGGGCCGGACCATCGAGAAAAAGGAGGAATATCAGGTGATTAGTCCCGCGAATCCCCGCATGCATCTGCTGCAAAACGATCAGTGGACGTTGGCGGTTACCGACACAGGAGCAGGGGTATCCACCTTCCGCGGTATGGACGTAGTGCGCCGCTCCGACGATCTGCTTCGCCGGCCGGAGGGGATCTTTGCCGTGGTCAAAGGGGAAGGGGAGCCCTTCAGCATCACGCCCCTTCCCATGGAAAAAGGACAGGTGCAGCGACGGGTGGAATTTGCCTCCTCTTACGCCGCCTTTTACGCCAAAGAGAACAAGCTGGAAGCCGGCATGATGGCCAGCCTTCATCCGATTTTAGCCTGTGAACAGCGGAAAATCCTGCTTCAGAATCATTCATCCAAGCCAATGGACGTTCAAGTGCTGTTTTTCCTGGAACCGGCCCTTATCCCCGCCAAGGACGATGCAGCTCATCCCGCTTTCTCCCGTCTCTTTTTGCGCTCGTCCTACGATCCATCCACTCAAAGCCTCGTCTTCTCCCGGCGAAAACGGGGAAAAGGCAATGAGATGCATCTGGCGGTGGGATTCCTGGAGCAAGTGGCCTATGAATACGACCTGAGCCGGGAACGCATTCTCACAAGGCCCTACGGCGTCTCATCCCTGCTGCGGGAGGAGCTGTTTACCAAACCGTTCACGCCGGGAGAGGGGGTTCCCGACACCGCCTGCTGCATCCGGGCGACGGTCAATCTGCCGCCCAAGGGTCAAAAGGCGCTGACGCTGTTGCTCAGCGCCGCCGGCGCCAGGGAGGATGCCGTCGGCAACCTGGCTGCCATCCGGGAGGAGGGGGATATCACTCCGGAAAGAGCGGCGGTATCTCCGCTGGCGGGCGGAGGGATCGAACAGCGCATCGGTTCCACCCTGCTGCCCCGGCTCTTTTACCCGATGCAGGAATCGGCGGACATCCGGGAAGCCGCCAAAAACAACCGTCTGGGTGCGCCGGCCCTTTGGAGTATGGGAATCTCAGGAGACGTCCCCATTGTGCTGGTCATTCTCAAGGACCCGCAGAAGGTCCAGTCCATCCAGCCCTTTGTGAAGCTCCACAAGCTCCTGAGACGGGCCGGGATTCCAATGGACCTCTGCATCCTTTACCGGGAGGGCGGGCAGTATGACCGTCCGGCAGTGGACGCCATTCGTTGGGTGCTCAAGACGGAAGACATCGATTCCCTTCTGGGACAGCGGGGTGGTATCCACTTGGTGGACGAGATGCGTCATGAGGAGCAAAATATCCAGGCGCTCAAAGCGTCGGCCGTGCACATCGCATCGGAGCATTTGCTGCCCGAAGCGGCATCCCCCACAGAATATCGTCCTATGCCGGTGGCTCCCGTGGAGCCGATAGGAGCTCCCCCCGCCGGATTCACGGTGGAGGGCGGCGTCTTCCATGGGGATGCCTTTACCATCACCAAGACGCCGCCTATGCCGTGGGGACACGTGCTGGCAAACCCCGCCTTTGGGACTATGGTCGGCGACCTGGCTTTGGGATACACCTGGGCGGTCAACGCCCGGGAAAATAAATTGACCCCGTGGTACAACGATTCCCGCACCGATAACCGCGGTGAACAACTTCTTTTGCGGTTGGACGGCCGCATTTACGATTGTACCTTGGGCGCTGTCGCCACCTTCACGCCGGGGTATGCCCGCTGGGAGGGGATGGCGGGGGATGTGCGCATCACAGTGACGGCGTCCGTCCCGCCCAAGGGGACGTGGAAGGAGGTACTTCTGGAGATGGAAAGCCCCAATCGTCCGGTGGACATTCAAGCTGCCTATTATACGGAACCGGTGCTGGGCGTAGGCCGCGGTACGGCGCGGTATCAGGTATCCCGCTGGGAGGACGGCGCATTGACCCTCCAAAACCCCTGGAATACAGCCGTCCCGGGGGCTATGCTCCTGACGGCCGACGGCGGCGCCGACGCCTACACCTGTAGCCGTCCGGACTTTTTGTCCGGGCTTTGGGACGGGTGCGTTCCGGCGCCTACCCACGATCCCTGCGGAGCTGTCATTGTCGAACGCCGGTTGCCTCCCAGACACAGGGAAAGCATTAAATTTATCTTGGGATGGGCGGCGTCGGAGGAGGCGGTGCGGAGTATCCCCGGCATTCGTCCCGAACGGGGAGAACCTGTGGACTCCATCCGCATCCACACACCCGATCCAGCTCTGGATGCGCTCATCAACACCTGGCTGCCTCATCAGGTGGCGGCGTCCCGCTTCATGGGAAAGACGGGATTTTACCAATGCGGCGGCGCATGGGGATTCCGGGATCAGCTACAGGATTGTCTGGCCCTGATGCTGACCCGGCCTAAATTGGCCCGACGCCACATCATCCGTGCTGCCGCCCACCAGTTTGAGGAGGGGGACGTCATGCACTGGTGGCATGCGTTGCCCCGTTCAGGCGGCGGGGAGAGAGGGGTTCGGACGCGTTATTCCGACGACCTGCTGTGGCTCCCCTATGTGTTGTGTGAATATCTCAAGACCACCGGCGATCAAAGTATTCTGGAGGTGCCGGTCCACTACCTGCACGCCGAGGAACTTCGGGAGGAGGAGCATGACCGCTATTTTGAACCGGTCAAATCGTCCGTCAGGGAGGTCCTTTATCATCACGCAGTCCGGGCGGTGGAACGGTCCATGAAGTGGGGACGTCACGGCCTACCTCTCATGGGCGGCGGGGACTGGAACGACGGATACAATCTGGTGGGTGCCGGCGGTCAAGGGGAAAGCGTATGGCTTGGGATGTTCCTGACCATGGTGCTGGAGAATATGGTTCCGCTGTGCCGCAGAAAGGGCGAGGACGACCGTGCCCGTCGGTATGAGGAGGAGGCAAAACGCCTCAGGTCTGCCATCGACCAGTGGGCCTGGGACGGGGACTGGTATCTGAGGGCCTTCTACGACGACGGCTCCCCCATGGGCAGCCATGAAAATGACGAGTGCCGCATCGACAGCCTTCCCCAGAGCTTCTCGGTACTGTGCAGCATGCCGGACGGGGAGAGACGTTCCCGGGCGCTGGACTGGTGTATGCGCATCCTGGTGGACGACAGGCATCAATTGGTGCGTCTGTTTTATCCGCCCTTTGACCAGTCCCAGCAGCAGCCGGGATACGTCAAAGCCTATCCCACAGGACTTCGTGAAAACGGCGGGCAATACACCCATGCCGCCTGTTGGCTGGCCATGGCCCTCCTGCGGGAAGGCCGGGCCGACGACGCACTCAAGGTACTGCATTTTATCAGTCCGGCGGAAAAATACCGGGATCCTGACCGGGCCGCCGCCTATCAAACCGAGCCCTATGCCATTGCCGCCGACATCTACGCCCATCCCGACGCCGCAGGACGCGGGGGATGGAGCCAATACACCGGAGCCGCCGGATGGTACTACCGCATCGTCATTGAGGAACTTCTGGGCATCCGCATCCGTGGGGATGCCATTGAGGTGCATCCCAACCTCCCCACCGGATGGAGCGGCTTTACCGCAGAGATTGTCCGAGGCGGCGTGGTCACGAGGGTCAATCAGGACGGCGTAGTCGAGATTCAAAATCATGACCATTCTGTTAAATCGGAGGGGCGGCGGCCAATGGCGTTGCAACACTGAGGAGGGTTATGGTATAATATCAAATTAGTTGTAGTACTATTTTTGATTCCTTGCTTCATCGTGCACAAAGATGCAGCGCGGATGGAATCATGATGTGCAAAGGGCAGGGGCAACCGTTGCTTTTGAAGCTGGAGAACTGGAGTTTCCGGCTTCCTGGGGGCGATGGCTTTTGTCTCTGCCTGTTTCCATAGAATTTACAGATGAGGAGATGACATTATGCCGGATCTTACCCGCCGTTCCATCGGCGAGGGAATTGACTTCTTACCCATTGCAAATCACCAGTTTAAAACCGGCTTGCTGACCGTCAGCCTGCATTTGCCGCTTCAGAAAGAAGCTGCCGCACAAAATGCGATCCTGCCTCAGCTTCTGGCCCGTACCTGCCGGGCATACCCCGATATGACGGCCCTCAACGAGAAGCTGGCCCAATTGTATGGCGCGAGGCTGTTTGACAATGTGGGACGTCTGGGGGAAAACCAGGTGCTCAGCATCGGCATCCTGTTCCTGGATGACCGCTATGCTTTGGACGATACTTCGGTTTCCGACCAATGCGCTGAACTTCTGTGCGATCTGCTTTTTGATCCTGCGCTGGAGGATGAGAAATTCCGTGCCGCCGATGTGGAACGGGAAAAGAGGGTCCTTACTGAAGTTATCCAGTCGGAGATTGTGGATAAACGGACTTATTCGAAAAACCGCTGTGAACAAATCATGTGCGAAGGGGAGGCCTACGGAGTCAGCCGGTACGGTACGGTGGAGCAAGTCGCAGCCCTGACGCCTGCCCAGGTCACAAAGGCGTGGAGGGATGCGCTGGAAAACGCTTATGTGTCGGTGTCCACTCTGGGGGACATCAAATCGGATGCGCTGGTCAAACGGATGCAGGAAGCGTTTTCCCGGTGCAACCGGAAAAAGCCGGAACGTCCGGCGCCTCAGATTGTCCCAGCCCCTGCCAAAGTCAAAGAGGTGGCCGAGCAGCTGCCGGTCCAACAGGCAAAATTGGTGCTGGGATTCCGCACATCCATCGCCGAGCCCTCCGATGAGGTCATGGCGGCGCGGGTGATGACGGCCCTTTTCGGCGGCACCCCGACTTCCAAATTGTTCCTGAATGTGCGGGAGAAATTGAGCCTTTGCTATTACTGCGCCGCACGGTACGACCGTCAGAAGGGCGTACTGCTGGTGGAAAGCGGTATCGAGCGTCCCAACAAAGAAAAGGCCCAGGCAGAGATTCTCCGCCAGCTTGATGATCTCAAACAAGGCAAATTCACAGACGAGGAATTGGCAGCCACCATCTTAAGCGTCCAGAACTCCTTCCGTACGGTCAGCGATTCCCAGTTCGGACTGGGCAACTGGTATGAAAGCCAGCTGTTTGACCGGAGGTTCCAGTCACCGGAAGAGGCTGCCGAGTCGGCCGGACGTGTCACCCGGGATCAGGTCATCGCCGCCGCCAAAACCGTGACGCTTGACACCGTCTATCTGCTGGAGGGAGAGGAGGCAAAGGCATGAAGATTCAAGAGATTCAAAACGAACGTCTGGGTGAAAAGATCTTTAAGATCGATCACCGGTCGGGCTTGACCATCTATGTGTGCCCCAAGGAGGGATACCAATCGACGTATGCCATCTTTGGCACCCAGTACGGTTCTATAGATACCAAATTTCGTCGCAAAGGGGAGAAGGAATGGACCACCGTTCCCGAGGGCATCGCCCATTACCTGGAGCACAAGCTCTTTGAGAGCGAGGACGGCGACGCCTTTGCCCGTTACGCCAAAACGGGAGCTTCCGCCAATGCATACACCTCCTTTGACCAGACCTGTTATCTGTTTTCCTGCACGGAGAATTTCGACCAGTCCCTGGAGATTTTACTGGACTTTGTCCAGTCCCCCTATTTCACCGAAGAGACCGTGCGCAAAGAACAGGGGATCATCGGCCAGGAAATCCGCATGTACGATGATGCGCCCGACTGGAGGGTCCAGTTTAATCTGTTGGCCGCTTTGTATCAGAATCACCCGGTGCGCATCGATATCGCCGGGACGGTGGAGTCCATCGCCCAGATCGATGCCGAACTTCTGTACCGCTGTTACCGCACCTTCTATAACTTAAAGAATATGGTGCTGACAGTGGCGGGCAAGGTGACGGTAGATCAAGTGTTGGCTGTGGCCGATCGGATGCTCAAGCCCAATACCCCCATTGAAATTGAGCGGGGATTTGTGGAAGAGCCGGACGACGTCATGCAGTCCAGAGTGGAGCAGAGGCTGGCGGTTACCACTCCGCTTTTCACCATCGGGTTTAAGGAGCATTCCAACGGTGGTATTGTGCCGGCCTCCCAGGTGGCCTATACCAATATTTTGCTGGAGATGCTCACCGGCAAAGCGTCGCCGCTGTACCGCCGTCTGGTGGACGAGGGCCTCATCAACGATAACTTTGGCGCTGAATACTTTGAAGGACGGGGTTATTCCGCGCCCTTGATTGCCGGAGAATCCAAGGATCCCGATGCTGTGGACGCCGCCATTAAAAAGGAAATCGTCCGTATGCGGGAACAGGGCGTGGATGCCGAGGCCTTTGAGACAGCCCGCCGCACCTTATATGGCCAGGCGGTCATGGGCTTTAACAGTGTGGATAATCTTGCCAATCGGTTGGCTTCCTGTCACTTCACCGGCCGCGGCCTATACGATATGGTGGAATGTATTGCAAACGCCACCAAAGAGGATGTTGAGAAACGTCTCAAAGAATCCTTTGACGAGAAAAGAAGCGCGTTGTCGATCATTTTACCGGCATAAAGAAAAAGCTTTCAGGCGGTGGATCGGGACTGCCAATCCGCCGCCTGCTCTTTGTAAATGAGAAAAACCTGAGGAGGTACATAACGTGGAATCGACCATATCCTTTCCCAACCTAGGAGACGGCTTGACCTTTACCATCGACCGGGTAGCTTTTTCCTTTAATTTATTCGGCCAGCAGGTGGATATCTATTGGTATGGGATCTTGATTGCCCTAGGTATGCTGTTGGCGGTGCTGTACGCCATGCGCAATGCAAAACGTTTGGACGTCAATTCCGACCGTCTGTTGGATGTCATTCTGGGCGGTATCATCGGAGGTATCATCGGAGCAAGGCTTTACTACGTCCTATTTAACCTTTCGGACTTCACCAGTTTTGCAGATGTCTTTAATGTAAAGCAAGGCGGTCTAGCCATTTACGGCGGTCTGATCGGCGGCTTGCTGGTGGGAGGTCTCATCTGTAAATGGCGCAAGGTGTCCTTTTTCAGCGTATGCGACCTTGCGGCGGTGGGATTCCTCATCGGCCAGGGTATCGGACGATGGGGCAACTTTATCAACCAAGAGGCCTTCGGTACCAACACCAATCTCCCTTGGGGAATGACCGGCGACCATATTTCCAGCTATCTCTACACCAATACGCAGTGGCTGGCCGATCACGGCGTGGACGTAGACTTCACCCAACCGGTACATCCTTGTTTCCTCTATGAATCCATCTGGTGCCTGATCGGCGTGATCCTTTTGCATCTGCTGAGCAAACGCCGCCGGTATAAAGGCCAGGTCTTTGTGGGATACGTTGTGTGGTACGGTATCGGCCGTTTCTTCATCGAAGGACTGCGTACCGACAGTCTTTACATCGGCAGCTCCAACATCCGTATTTCTCAATTGCTGTCCGGATTGGTGGTCATCGCCGCCGTCATCGCTCACTTCATTATCATGAGCAAAGTCAAGGAAAGGGAAAGCGAAGATCCCAATTATGTGCCGGTGTTTGGCACGGTGGAACAGGGCGGATCCTTAGAGGATTTGCGCTTGGCGGCTGCGAAACAGCGTGCCCTTGCATCCAGCCTGACAGAGGAGGCCCAGTCCCTGCGGGAACAGGCTGCCCAACTGGAGAAACAGGAGATGGAAGAAGCGCAGAAAGCTGCATCTCAGGATGAGCCTGATCAGGAAGTCCCGGATTCTGAGGAAGCATCCGCCAAAGAGGAAGTGCCTTCCCAGGCCGATGAGGGACAACCTAAGGAGACGTCCGAGCAGTTGATCCAAAAGGCCGAGGAAGCTGAGAAAAAGGCCGAAGAGGCCAGCGAAGAAGCCTCCCGCCTTGAACAGGAAGCGGCAAAGGTGCAGAGGCAGAGGGAAGCCTCTTCCCTCATTGCCAAGGCGTCTGATTTGGAAAAAGAGGCTCAGAGCCTGAAAGAGACAGCCAAAACCCTGCGGGAAAGCAGGGAAGAAGGAGCCGAGGAGAAGGCTCAGGAAGCCGAAGCAAAGGCTGTTCAGCTGGAAAAAGAGGCCAAGGATTACCGTCGTGTGGCACAGAAGCAAAATGACGAGGAGGATGAAGTGGAAGACGCCGCTCCTGTACAGAAGGACAACGAGGAAGGGGAAGATATAAATGGCTAAATTAATCAATGGCAAGGAGGTTTCAGCCCAGGTCAAAGCACGGGTGGCGGCTGAAACAGAGGAACTCAAGAAAAAAGGAATTGTACCGGGCCTGGCGGTCATCCTGGTGGGGGACGACCCTGCTTCTCAGGTGTATGTCCGCAATAAAAAGAGGGCCTGTGAAGAGGTGGGATTTTTGTCGGAGGAGTATCGTCTGGCGGCCGACGTCACTCAGGATGAACTCCTTTCCCTCATCGAGAGCCTCAATGCACGCAGCGACATCAGCGGCATTCTGGTGCAGCTTCCCCTTCCCAAGCATCTGGATGAGAAGGCTGTGCTCAATGTCATCTCGCCTCTCAAGGATGTGGATGCATTCCAGCCGGTCAATGTGGGACGCATCATGATCGGTGATTATCACTTTTTGCCCTGCACTCCGGCCGGAGTTATGGAACTTTTGAAATCGGCGGATGTGGATTTGTGTGGAAAACGGGCGGTAGTCATCGGCCGCAGCAACATTGTGGGAAAACCAATGGCTATGCTTCTGATGCATGAGAATGCCACTGTCACCATCTGCCACTCCAGGACAAAGGATCTTCCGTCTGTATGCCGGGAGGCTGACGTATTGGTAGCAGCCATTGGCAAGGCCAAATTTGTCACCGCTGACTTCGTAAAACCGGGAGCGGCTGTTATTGATGTGGGTATGAACCGGGATGAAAATGGAAAGCTGTGCGGCGATGTGGATTTTGATTCCGTAGAGCCTGTAGCTGGATGCATTACCCCTGTTCCAGGAGGCGTCGGTCCCATGACAATCGCCATGTTAATGCAAAATACTCTCATGGCTGCCAAAATTCAAAATGGCATGATAAAATAACAGAAGCCTCGACAGTTCAAAAATTTTTTTGAAATTGCACAAATTATCACTTGACTTTCCTGCGTGAATCGGCTATGATAATAGAAAGCAAAAGATTTTATAACTGTGTTCTTTTGGTTTTTACTCAAAGGAATTCATGCAGGAGAAGTCAAGATTGTTTGATTCCGTTTCAGATGAACAGTTGGTGCAAAAGGCCCGTCAAGGTGAACAAGAAGCTTTTGCCGCATTGTTTACCCGATATGCTCCGTTGGTGGAGAGCAAGGCTGCTGATTTGGCGCCAGGGCTTGAGCCGGACGATCTGAAGCAGGAAGGGCGGATGGGACTTCTGTCGGCAGTGCTTACATTTGATCCTGCCCGTGGAGTGCCGTTTCGTGCCTATGCGTCGGTGTGCGTCAGCCATCGCGTGTCAAGCGCAAGGCGCACAGCTTTCAAACATTCTATGTTGCATTCATCCCTCTCTTTGAACGGCGAGGAATCGTCGGCATTGGAGGAGGTTCCGGATGCTGGAGCGGATCCGGAACAACAGGTCATTCAGTGGGAAGAATCCAGCCGGATTTATACCTCCTTGACCGAAAGGTTATCTCCCTTGGAGAAGAAATCGCTTTTGCTTTATCTCAGCGGCTCGACTTACGAGGAAATTGCAGAAAAACTAGGCTGCACTTTTAAGGCGATAGATAACGCCCTGCAACGCGTCAGACGAAAGCTGCGAAATATCCACACATAAAACTTGCCAAAGGGCGGTTTTATCATAATGTGCCCGAGTAGCTTAAGTCAGAGCGTTGGTATCAAAGGTGTCGGTTTGAATCCGTCCTGGGGCAAAATCATTCTCAAAGCGAGGTAACAAAACATGTACGAGGATAAGACACTTGTCTGCAAAGACTGCGGCGCTGAATTTGTTTTCACTGCTGGCGAACAGGAATTCTATGCTTCCAAGGGTTTCGTGAATGAGCCCCAGCGTTGCAAAGCTTGCCGTGATGCCCGCAAGAACGCATCCAAAGCTGACCGTGAGATGCATACCGCTGTTTGCGCAAACTGCGGTAAGGAAGCCAGAGTTCCCTTTAAGCCCCGCGAGGACCGTCCGGTCTACTGCAGCGAGTGCTTTGCCCAGATGCGTGGCGAATAATTCACCAACGCTCTTTGGACTCCAATGAACAAAAAACACCTGCGTAACACGCAGGTGTTTTTTTGCGTATAGGTAAAGATACTATTCTGCCTTGGCTTGGAATAAATATAAAAAAGAGGCGTTACTGGATTTTTATTTCCAGTAACGCCTCTTTGTGTCAAATAAATCAGGTTATTGAATCGTACCGCTAAATGCAGAAGCTAAGGGGGCTCCGGAAGGATCCAGAACCATTACCTTGTAAGAACCAACTCCTTGCGGCAAATCAGCTAGGGAAGTGGATACTGTAGCAGTACCGTCTGCTTCAACTGATACCGACTGGATTGTGGTGCCCATAAAGCGACCCTCTTCACTGTATAGAGCCAGTGCTACATTGCAAGGCTGTTCTTCAGCCTGAAGATTATCGATTTTGGTGACAATAGCATCATCCTGTTTGGTCTGGGAGACATAGATGTTATCCTGCAAAGAGGAATAAGGCTCAAATACTTCCACCATCAGTTTATCCAGGAAGAACCACGGATCAGTATCCGCATCATTGGGATGGTTGGTGGGATTGTAATAGGTCAAGCGGATGGAGTTTTCTCCCTCATGAAGATAAACATATTCGCTGGAAACCAGCCATTGATTGGCAGGCTGACCGGAGAAGGTCAATTTGACAGGATCCCCACCGTTGACGCTCATACGGCGGGTATTTTCCTGACGGGAATAATAACGGAATTGCAGCTTATAAATGCCGTCCTCCGGGACCTTAACCGGGAAATTGACCCAACCGTCTTTTACATGGTTTGTATCGTCATTCCACCATACGATGTGGCCCCCGCCGGTATAGCCAGACTGATTGGTACCAGTGGCAACGTCAGAACGTTCAGCGCCTTCGGCCTGCCAGAAGGTGGCGTAGAAAGGATAGGTTTCCTGATCGTCAAAGCCGGACAAGAATAGAAGGCAAGGTGCGGCCACAGACGAGATGCTGTAAATACTGTCTTCTTCACCAGGGGTGATGGCCAGATTGGAACCGCACAGGTTATCGGAAGCACGGCGATGTGTGTAAGCCTGGGAAGCGTTGGATTTTAAGAAGGGGAGATACTTCTCTGCGTCAGCGGGATTGGCCTTGGCGATGAAGGACATCTGGCGCAGGAATACGATTTTGAAAGCAGCAGCATCGCCGTTTCCTTCGTCGTTCATGGTAGTGCCGTCAAAGGTCAGGTTCTCAATGACCCAGTCGAGGCACAGGCGTGCAGTATCCATATAGGATTCGTCGCCTGTGATGGTGTAGAGCTCATAGCTGGCGCCGGCGAATAGACCGTTGTTGTAAGAGAACTTCCAGTTGTTTTTCTGTCCGTTGAACTGGATGTTGTCCAACATTTCACCGTTGCCGAGATAGAGGTTTTCCTTGGTCCAGTTGTAGATACGCAGAGCCTGTTCTTCGTAAGCGGCGCTCTTCTCAGGATCGGTGTCGGCATAGATTTTGGAAAGACGAGCCGCCACGATAGCTGCATTGGCATTGGTAGCTACGTTTTTCTGATTTTCTTCCGGAGGGATCATTCTCCACAGGATACCGCCGTCCAGGAAAGTCTCATCCCAGTGGCTGTAGACCTTCTCGTACATTTCGGTAGCCAGCTCCAGATATTCGCTGTTATTAGTCAGCGTATAGGCACGGGCGGCCGCCTGCGCCCACCAGCAGAGATCATCGTTATAGGTATTCTCTGTCCAATGGTCGACGTCCCAACCCCAACTGACGTGTTCATTGTTGAGGAAGCCTTCGTATACGTCATGGATCATGGTAGCGTATTTTTCATCGCCGGTGGCTTCATAGGCGTCGTTCAAAGTATCCCATAGCACACCGGATACCCAGAAGTCGGTTTCCTTTGTCTGTTCACCGCCGTTCTGCGGATTGTCGCTGAACTTATAAAAACGATGTTCGTCTTCCTTATAGTATACGCTGAGAAAAGCATCCATAGCCTCCTGGGCCTGATCGGCCGTCATGGCTCCAACCGTCAGCACACCGCCTGACGTCAGAACCGATAAAGCCATCGCCAGCGCCATGGTGAGAGAAAGTATTCTCCCCATTAATTTTTTACGCATAGGTACAACTCCTTTTTCACTATTGTCCGATCGCTTTGGATACCCGTGTTAAAAAAGCCGAGATATCACCTGTATTTGGGCGATACAGGCGCAATATACGGCGGACAAAGCCTCCTTTCCTTCACGGTTTGGGGGATCTTGTAAGAGTTAAGTTCCTAATAAAAGCGGACAGGTCGAAAAAGGACAAATGTCTTTTGTGATAATTATTCAACATCTTTGTGGGTTTGTCAACCATAATTAGTCGGTTTTTGCTATTAAAATAAAGAAAAGACGTGGACAATAAAAGGGGTGTCCACGTCTTTTTTAGGTTATCTTTTATTTGTCATACCCTTTGGGGTTCTGGGACTGCCAACGCCAAGCGTCTACACACATGGTCTTTAAATCGCGTTCAGCTTTCCAGTCCAGCACTTGAGCCGCCTTGGAAGGATCGGCATAACATACCGCCACATCGCCGGCGCGGCGGGGGGCGATTTGATAGGGCACTGGGACGCCTGTGGCCTCTTCAAACGTGTGGACAATGTCCAGCACACTGTAGCCAATGCCGGTCCCCAAATTGATGGCGTCTATACCGGGCTTGCCTTCAAGCCAGCGGACGGCTTTGACGTGGCCGATGGCCAAGTCCACCACATGGATATAATCCCGTACGCCGGTGCCGTCAGGGGTGGGATAATCGTCTCCGAATACCGACAGAACAGGCAGTTTTCCAATGGCCACTTGAGATACATAAGGCATCAGATTGTTGGGGATGCCGTTGGGATCTTCGCCGATACGTCCGCTTTCATGGGCGCCGATGGGATTAAAATAGCGCAGGAGAGCGATATTCCAGCTATTGTCGCTGCGCCAGAAGTCCCGTAACATCTCCTCGATGACCAGCTTTGTACGGCCGTAGGGATTGGTGATAGAGGCAATGTCCACCGGATCGCTTTCGCTGAGAGGCATCTTCTTGGGAAGGCCATATACCGTCGCAGAGGAGCTGAATACAATGCTCTTGACACCATGCTTGGCCATGACGTCGCACAGCACCATCGTGCCGGTGACGTTGTTATGGTAATACCGAAGGGGGACCTTGACCGATTCCCCCACCGCTTTAAGCCCGGCGAAATGGATGACCGATTCAATCTTGTTTTCAGTAAATACCTGATCCAGAGATTTCTCGTCCAGGATATCGACTTCATAAAAACGGAAATCACGGCCGCTGAGCTCCCGGATGCGGTTTAATACCTCCGGCTTGCTGTTGTAGAAATTATCCACCACCACAACGTCGTACCCCTCCTTGAGGAGCTCGACACAGGTGTGACTACCGATATAACCGGCGCCGCCGGTGACCAAAATGGACATAAAAAAGTCCTCCTTTCGGCGCCCAAGGATATTGGGCAATACCTAAAAAATACGTCAGTCTGTTTTCTGAAAAGAGCTTTGAAACAGCCGCTAGTTGTAGTATACTATTTTCTAGGGATATCATAACAGCGTTTTAAGGCTTTGTCAAACACAGAATCCACAATCCGACGTAAACGCAAAAGGAAGGTGTTTTTATGGCATATACCCAATCGGTTAGACTTTTAAATGGAGTGGACATTCCCGTCCTCGGCTTCGGCACCTATAAGATGGACGATGAGGCAGCGGCTCAGGCCGTTCAGGAGGCCATCCATCAGGGATACCGTCACATCGACACAGCCTCTTATTATAAGAATGAGAAAGGCGTGGGACAGGGTATCGCACAATGCGGTCTGACGCGTGATCAAATCTTCCTCACCAGCAAGATGTGGAACGATGAACAAGGCTATGAACAGACATTAGAGGCCTTCGAGCGTTCCATCCAGAAGCTGGGTGTGGATTATCTAGACCTTTATCTCATCCATTGGCCCCAGCCCCAGAGCAAGGATACATGGCGGGCCATGGAAAAGCTCTATGGAGAAGGGAAAATCCGGGCCATCGGCGTATCCAACTTCAGTGTGGAACAGATCAGGGAATTGGCTGAAGACAGTTCAGTCATGCCCATGGTCAATCAGGTGGAACTGCATCCTTGCCTGTCCCAGCCGGAGATGAGAGCCTTCTGCCGGGAAAAGGGCATCGCCTTGACGGCATGGAGTCCTTTGGACCGGGGCAAATCATTTGAATTGTCTGCTATCCAGGATCTGTGCAAGAAATACGGCAAGACACCGGCGCAGATCGTGCTGCGGTGGGAAGTCCAGATGGGTCTGGTCACCATCCCCAAGACGGCCAATCCGACACGCATGCAGGAGAATGCTTCTATTTTTGACTTTGCCCTGACCGATGAAGAAATGTTGTCCATCGAGAGCCTGGATCAATGATAAATGAGGTGTGGCGAAACAGGAATTGCAAAAAAAATTTGAGGCGCCCACTTGACAAATGAGATGGGGTGTATTATTCTTGTTAGCAACAAAGATAAATACGATGAAGAGGAAGAGTAGCCTTCCCAAAGCATACAGAGAGCTGCTGGTTGGTGCAAAGCAGTTGCGGACGGAATGTGAACTGGCCTTGAAGTAGCTCGCTGAAATGTGGGAGGATTCCTGCAAGAGTAGGTGGAGACGGAGCCTGACCGTTACAGCAGGAGGGTATAAGGTCGACGCAGGAGCAGAGGAGACCCGTATCCGTTGAGTGCATGCCGAATCGGCATGAATGTAGAGTGGTACCGCGTAAGATGATAAAAGTCTTTCGTCTCTAGAGATAGAGGCGAAAGACTTTTTTGATTCTTGCGGGAAAATGATTGGATGGAATGCCAATAGAGGAAAGGTGAGGTTTGCGATGAAAAACGTAGAAAAGTACACGAGAGGGTATTTTATGCCCCCGGTCAATGAGATGAAATGGGCCAAGAAGGATTATATCGATCATGCGCCGGTATGGTGCAGTGTGGACCTGCGGGACGGCAATCAATCGCTGATCGTACCCATGAGCTTGGAAGAGAAGCTGGAATTCTTCCAGTATTTGGTGAAAATCGGGTTCAAGGAAATTGAAGTGGGATTCCCGGCCGCATCCGAGACGGAGTATGATTTTACCCGCGCCCTCATCGAGCAGGATCTGATCCCCGACGACGTTACCATTCAGGTATTGACCCAGTCCAGGGAACACATCATCAAAAAGACGTTTGAGTCCTTAAAGGGCGTCAAGAACGCGGTGGTACATCTGTACAATTCGACATCGGTGGCCCAGCGGGAGCAGGTCTTTAAACGCTCCAAGGAGGAGATTATTGATATCGCCGTCCAGGGTGCGAAGCTGCTCAAGCAGTACGCTGCCGAAGCCGACGGGAATCTCCGGTTTGAATATTCCCCGGAAAGCTTTACCGGTACGGAAATGGAATTTGCGCTGGATATTTGTAATCAAGTGCTGGACGTATGGCAGCCGACCGCAGAGAACCCGGTTATCATCAATCTGCCTGCTACGGTTTCCATGTCCATGCCCCATGTGTACGCAAGCCAGGTGGAGTACATGAGCGACAACCTGAAATACCGTGAGAATGTGGTATTATCGCTGCATCCCCACAACGACAGAGGCTGTGCCATCGCCGATTCGGAGATGGGCTTGCTGGCCGGCGCCGACCGTATTGAAGGTACCCTCTTCGGCAACGGCGAGCGCACCGGTAATGTGGATATCGTGACACTGGCGCTCAATATGTATTCTCAAGGTGTGGACCCCAAGCTGGAATTTGGAAACATTCCGGAAGTGGTCGAGGTGTACGAACGGGTTACCAACCGAAAGGTATACGACCGTCAGCCCTACGGTGGGCAGCTGGTATTTGCAGCCTTCTCCGGCTCCCATCAGGACGCCATCGCCAAGGGCATGAAATGGCGGGAGGAGCACGACTGTCAGTATTGGACGGTCCCGTATCTGCCCATCGATCCCAAGGACATCGGACGTCAGTACGACGGCGATGTCATCCGCATCAATTCCCAATCGGGCAAGGGGGGCATCGGTTATCTGCTGGAACAGAAATTCGGTTTGGATCTCCCCAAAAAGATGCGGGAAAATGTGGGATACTGTGTCAAGAGCGTGTCCGACCATCAGCATAAGGAGCTCACTCCCGACGAAGTATACAATGTATTCCGTCAGCACTACGTCAATGTGGATGCTCCGGTTCACTTTAAGGCCAGCCACTTCCTGCCCGGCGACCAGTTCCACGCTCAGGTAGAAGTCGCCATGGACGGCAAAACCTATGACCTCAAGGGAGAAGGCAACGGCCGGTTGGATGCGGTCAGCAATGCCTTGCAGACCGGCCTCGATTTGGATTTCACTGTCTTGACATATAAGGAACACGCTCTGGAGATCGGTTCAAAATCCCAGGCAGTGGCTTATGTGGGAGTACAGTCGCCGGACGGAACGGATTATTGGGGAGCTGGAATGCACACCGACATTATGACCGCATCGGTGAAAGCCTTGATCAGCGCCGTCAACCAGATGAAGGAAGATCGTTAAGATCTCAAATTTTCGGTGGAGATGCTGGAACAGCCCTCCGCTTTGTATAGAAAGGCGCCGTCCTGCGCCGAAAGGAGGATTCCTATGCATTGGAACGCGACGTTATACCGGGAAAAACATGGCTTTGTGCCGGAGTATGGAAAAGAGCTTTTACAGTATGTCAATCGGGACCCGGATCAGAGCATCCTGGATGTGGGCTGTGGGACGGGAGTATTGACCAATCTGCTGGCTGTCCATGGAGCCCGTGTAGTAGGATTGGATGCGTCGGAGGATATGATCGCCGTAGCCAAGGAATCCTATCCTAATATCACCTTTGTAGAGGGGGATGCTACACATCTTCCCTTCCAGGAGGAATTTGATACTGTGTTTTCCAATGCGGTATTCCACTGGATCCAGCATCAAGCGGAACTTTTGGACGGTATCTGCCGGGCGCTCAGACCGGGCGGACGTCTTGTATGCGAATTGGGAGCACAGGGCAATACCCAAAATATCCGAGAGGCTTTTTGGAAAGCGTCTTCCCGCGCAGGGGTACAGATAGAGAACCGTTTCTTTTTCCCCTCCAAAGACCAATACGAGGATCTGTTGGTGGAAAACGGATTTGTACCGGAACGAGTGGTAGCTTTCGATCGCCCCACGCCTTTAGCCGAGCGGGAGATGGGTTTGCGCAACTGGATGACCCAGTTTTTGCCGGTTTCTGAGATTCCGCAGGAGAAACGGGAAGAAGTCTTTCAAGAGGTGGAAGAGGAATTAAAACCCCGTTTGTGGAAAGAGGGACGCTGGATTGCCGATTATCGACGTCTTCGCGTGGTGGCGCGCAAGGCATAATCTGCTGTTGGAGGATGATACATGGCGTTGCGTAAGATCGTAATAGATAACCCTCATTTTTTGAGGAAGAAATGCCGTCCGGTGACGGAGGTCAATGCCTCTGTCCGCCGAGTATTGGATGACATGGCCGAGGCCATGTACAATACCGGCAACGGTGCAGGACTGGCGGCTTGTCAGATAGGCATCCTGAAACGGATGGTGGTCATCGACATGGGGGATGGACTTCTTAAGATGGTCAATCCCAAGATTATAGAGGCGAGCGGCCGTCAGGAATGCGAAGAAGGATGTCTTAGCTTCCCAGGACGCTGGGGTAAGACCATCCGCCCGGCTGTGGTGAAGGTGCGGTATCTGGATAAGAACGGCCGGAAAAAATGCATCGTTGGGAAAGGCGACATGGCAAAATGTCTTTGCCATGAAATTGATCATTTAAATGGTATCGTATTTTTGGATCGCGTGGTTGAGTGGATCCATTGATGTGTGTTTATATAGAAGGATATCAAAAAAGCAAGTAAGCCGGCACTGCAACCTTCCAATTGCAGTGCCGGCTTACTTTTTTAACCGGATATCTTTACCTGTCAGATCTCATGGGAGACCACAGGGAGTACTATTCTGTGCGGCGAAAGGGATACACTGCCTATCCGCCAAAGAACAGCCATTAAGATCCCCAAACAATTGATTTTTATAGGATAAAAAGCCTTTTAAATTTCCTTAGCCAGCCAACGGACGATATTGCCAAACAAAGTGGGATAATGTTCCCATTCGCTGAAGGCTTTGGGACCCCAATGAGCCACGCAATCGCTGGAAAATACAACTGAACGTCCTTGTTTATAATCCATAGCAGCAAGGAAGACATCCTCATTATCGTCGCCGATGGTGGCGATTAAGTGGGCTTCCGGTTTGAGGATTACCTTATTATAACCCATAAAGTAGGGCCAAGGACTGTCGATCCCCTGAAGGATAGGATGATCTGCATCCACGATGTGGGGATAAATGCCGTCGGGATGTTCCATACGGTCGTCGTAGTGGAGACAGTCTACCGGCAGGATATCGGCGATAGGGGTCATGCCATAGCGAGCTTTGGCCTCGTATCCGGAAAAACTCATGTAGCCGCCGCACATGAGAAAACCGCCGCCTTGAGCCACATACTCCCGCACCAGCTTAAGACGGTTTGGCATACGTTCTCCGCCAAAATGCATTTTGGGATGCAGTAGGAAGGTATTGCTTCCCACATCGCTGAAGATGATGGCGTCATATTTTTTGAGTTCCTCTACAGTCTCTGGGAAATGCATCAAAGCGTCGTCGCTTTTCATGTAGTCCACATCAAACCCGTTGGCACGCAGAGCTTCTAGACAGGGATCACCGTTTTCCTGGCATCGGCCGAGGAACATATGATCAAAACCCTTTACGTGAACGGCTAAAAGAGAACAAGACTCTCCGACAAATAAAACTTTCATTTGCGTTTCCTCCAATTCATATTGAAATAATAGGGAATTGAACTGTATCTACTATAACAGAAGAAAAAGAAGAAATCAATAATGAAAAATAAAAAACACATAAGATCAATAGTAAAAGATAGAAAGCAAAATTCGTAGAGAATTTACAAAAGAGGGGTATAAGAAAAATAGGAAAATTCATTGGGATGCAACATTTAGAGCATTGAAAAGATAACGTTAAAAATAGTCTTATCGGATCAGAATAAAAGGAAATGCTCAGAAATAAAAGGGGAATAATGTGAAAAATAATTTTAAATATACTGTTTGTATAATACATCTCCCGAAAAAGGGGCTAAGATCGGATGGATCTCAGCCCTTTTTCCCTGTAGTTTACTGCACGATAATGAACGAAAAAGACATATAAAATGGATCAAAGAGGAAGGCCGAACGAAGCAAAGATCTCCTTTGCTTCAGCCACCTGTTCTGCCGAGGGAGCAGGCGTATCGGTCAAGCGATAGGGAAGGCCCATTTGTTCCCACTTGTATTCCCCCATCTTATGAAAAGGGAGAAGTTCCACCTTCTGGATGCAGGTATAATGGGAGAGGAATCTCGCCAAGTCCTTTAATTTCTTAGGATATAATGTGTACCCTGGAACAAGGACATGACGAATCCAGACCGGCCGCCCAGTGGATTCCCGGTAATCAAGCAGCTCTAACGTAGTGGTATTGCTCCGTCCGGTGAGAATCTTATAATCGTCGGGATCCAGAGCCTTGATGTCCAGCAGCAGCAGATCGCCTTGATCTACGGCTTCCTGGCAGCAGGAGAGCGGGATGGATCCAGCTGTATCGATGGCGGTATGGATGCCGTGACGGCGGCATTGTTTTAGGAGAGCCGCTGTAAAGAGTGGCTGGGCCAAAGGTTCGCCCCCGGACAAGGTGATACCGCCCGTTCGGATAAAGTTCTGATATCGAAGCACGTCGTCCACGATCTGTCCGACCGTCACCTCCTGTCCCTCCAAAGGGCGCCAGGAATCGGGGTTGTGACAGTAAAGGCATCGCAGGGGACATCCCTGTAAAAACAGCACATACCGGATACCAGGGCCGTCCAAAGCGCCAAAGGTCTCTCTGGAGTGGATCCTACCGGTGATGTCAAGATCGGTCATACCAATTCTCCTTCCCATTGACGTTTGATGAGAAAAACCGTCGGCATTTTTCTCTGAACCGGGGTGCTTATTAAGACGCAGATGCTCGGATGAGTTCCATTAAAACCGGGTGTGGAAGGTGCGGTTAATGACATCCAACTGCTGTTCCCGGGTCAGGCGGATAAAGTTGACGGCGTAGCCCGATACACGAATGGTGAGCTGGGGATATTTCTCCGGATGGTCCATGGCGTCCAATAGGACGTCACGGTTGAGGACGTTGACGTTGATATGATGTCCTCCCTCCTTGAAGTATCCGTCCAGCAATCCGGTGAGATTGTCGGCCTTGTCTTCTTCATCCCGTCCCAAAGCGCCGGGAACAATGGAGAAGGTATAGGAAATACCGTCTTCACTGTAGTCGTAGGGGAGCTTGGCAACCGACATCATGGAGGCTACACAACCGTTCTGATCCCGGCCGTGCATGGGATTGGCGCCGGGGGCAAAGGGTTCCCCGTGTTTGCGGCCGTCGGGAGTGGAACCGGTCTTTTTGCCGTAGACCACGTTGGAAGTGATGGTCAGGATGGACATGGTGGGGATGGAACCGCGGTAGGTAGTCTGACGGCGCAGTTTCTTCATGAACATCTTGACCACATCCACAGCGATCTCGTCGGCACGGGGATCGTTGTTCCCGAATTTGGGATAATCGCCTTCGATGTCAAAGTCCACCACCAGATCGCGGTCGTCGCGGATGGGTTTCACTTTGGCGTACCGGATGGCCGACAGGGAATCCACAACCACGGAAAGCCCGGCAATGCCGCAGGCCTCGGTGCGGATGATCTCATCGTCGTGAAGGGCCATCTGGAGGCTTTCGTAGCAGTATTTATCGTGCATGTAGTGGATGACGTTGAGGGTGTTGACGTACAATTTGGAGAGCCAGTCGCAGATATGGTCGAACTTTTTCATGACGTCGTCGTAGTTGAGTTCTTTTCCGCGGACAGCCAACAGCTCCGGAGCCACCTGGTTGCCGGAGATTTCATCCCGGCCGCCGTTGATGGCGTACAGCAACGCCTTGGCAAGATTGGCCCTGGCGCCGAAGAACTGCATCTGTTTTCCAACCCGCATGGCCGATACGCAGCAGGCGATGGCGTAATCATCCCCGAACTTGCGGCGCATCAAGACATCGCTCTCGTACTGGATGGAGGACGTCTCAATGGACAGCTTGGAACAGAACCGCTTAAAGTTCTCGGGAAGATTGGGGTCCCACAGAATGGTCATATTGGGTTCCGGAGCGGGTCCCAGATTGACCAGGGTGTGCAGGAAGCGGTAGGACATCTTGGTGACGCGATGACGTCCGTCGGTGCCCATGCCGCCGATGGATTCGGTGACCCAAGTCGGATCGCCGGAAAATAGTTCATCGTAGGAAGGCGTGCGCAGGAAACGCACCATGCGCAGCTTCATGATGAAGTGGTCCACAAATTCCTGGATTTGTTCCTCGGTATAACGGCCTTCTTCCAGATCGCGCTGGGCGTAGATATCCAAGAAGGTGGAGGTGCGGCCTAAGGACATGGCGGCACCGTTTTGTTCTTTGACAGCGGCCAGATAAGCGAAGTACAGCCACTGGATGGCTTCTTTGGTATCCTCAGCCGGACGGGAGATATCGAATCCATAGGATTCGGCCATACGCTTGAGGGCTCCCAAAGCACGGATCTGTTCCGAGATCTCCTCACGGTGCTGGATGGAACGGTCATCCATAACCTCGTAAGCGTATTCATCCAAAGCGTTTTTCTTCTGTTGGATGAGGAAATCTACACCGTACAAGGCTACCCGGCGATAGTCGCCGATGATCCGTCCGCGGCCGTAGGCGTCGGGCAAGCCGGTGATGACGCCGGAGTGACGGGCGCGGCGCATCTCCTCTGTGTAAGCGTCAAATACGCCGTCGTTGTGGGTCTTACGGTAATGGAAGACCTCTTCCACTTCCGGAGGCAGAGTGCGTCCGTAATGCTTAAGGGAGTTGCGCACCATACGAATGCCGCCGAAAGGCATAATGGCCCGTTTTAAAGGAGCGTCGGTCTGGAGGCCGACAATGGTCTCTTTTTCCTTGTCGATATAGCCGGGCTGATAGGCATCGATACCAGAGATGGTGTGGGTATCGATATCCAAAACGCCGCCGGCTTCCCTCTCCTGTTTCATCAGAGAGGATACTTCATCCCACAACTGGCGGGTATGCTCTGTGGGAGGGGTGAGAAAACTCTCGTCGCCGTCGTAGGGGGTGTAGTTCTTGGCGATAAAATTGCGGACGTCCACGGTCTGATTCCAGATCCCGGGTTTAAAATCCATACAAAAACCTCCTTTTATTTCGAAATAACCTTTCCAACATCTTAATTATACTAAAACACTAGGAATTTGTCTAGGCGGAGAACTGTAAAATATGGTCGATGATTTGTCTGGTTTTTTGGAGAAAGACGCAGATTGGTGGAAAAGGTTGCGGGGATTGGAGGAAGCGTTGTATAATAAGTACATTATGAAAAGTTTAAAAGAAAACGGTGAAAACCAAAGGAAAAAGGAGGATGCCCATGTTTGCGAGATTGCCCAGCGTTGGACTGTTTGGGATGCAGGCGTATATTGTGGAAGTGGAAGCGGACATCTCCAGCGGACTGCCTGGTTTTGATGTGGTAGGTCTGCCAGATGCAGCGGTGCGGGAATCCAGGGAACGGGTGCGTTCAGCCCTCAAGAACTGCGGATTTGAATTCCCCGTCAGCCGGATCACCGCCAATTTGGCTCCGGCGGATATCCGTAAGGAAGGGCCGCTTTATGACCTCCCGCTGTTGCTTGCCATCCTGAAGGCCACCAAACAGCTCCAATTTGACGAAGGGGATTCGGTTTTTCTGGGCGAACTCTCGCTGACAGGGGAGGTGCGTCCCATCAACGGCGTGCTTCCGATGGTCATCGAGGCGCAGAAACAGGGATTTTCCCATGCTTTTGTGCCCGCCGATAACGCTGCGGAAGGCGCGGTTGTGGAGGGCATCCAGGTTTATCCGGTGGAACATATTAAGCAGCTGATCGCCCATCTTTCCGGGGAAAAGCATATCCAGGCGGCCTCCCAGAAGGATGCGCCGCAAGAGGACGGCGTCCCGCTTCTGGATTTTGCCGACGTCCGGGGGCAGGAAGAAGCCAAGAGGGCTTTGGAAGTAGCCGCTGCCGGAGGACATAATGTATTGCTCATCGGGTCGCCCGGATCGGGCAAAAGCATGCTGGCCAAACGTCTCCCGTCCATTTTGCCGGACATGACCTTTGAAGAAAAACTGGAAACCACCATGCTGCATTCCATTTCCGGGAATCTGCGTCCGGGATCATCCCTCGTTCAGACAAGGCCATTCCGTTCCCCTCATCACACGGTGTCTCCTGCTGCACTGGCCGGAGGCGGATCGGTGCCGAGGCCGGGAGAGTTGTCCCTTTCCCACAACGGCGTCTTATTCCTGGATGAACTGCCGGAATTCAGCCGTCCCTCTCTGGAGGTGCTCCGCCAGCCGCTGGAGGATGGCAAAGTCACCATCTCAAGGGTGGGAGGGACTTTTAGTTATCCATGTTCGGTCATGCTGGTATGCGCCATGAATCCCTGTCCCTGCGGATACTATGGTCATCCTACCCGTCCCTGTACCTGCAACAAGAGGTCGGCAAACGCCTATCTTTCCAAGATATCCGGCCCGCTTCTGGACCGTATTGATATTCATGTGGAGGTGCCGCCTGTTCAATTTGACGCGTTGTCAGACAAACGACCATCCGAGAGTTCGGCCGCCATCAAGGAGCGTGTCAACCGGGCCAGGGACATTCAACGGGAACGGTATAAAGATATGGATTTTAGTTGCAATGCGCGCCTTACTCCATCCAGTATCCGGGAGGCGTGTCCCATGACCGATGGAGCAGAGGCTATGCTGCGCCAAGCCTTTGATATTTTGGGATTGTCGGCCCGGGCTTATGACCGGGTTCTGAAGGTGTCCCGTACCATTGCCGATTTAGACGGGGCTCAAATCATCGATGCAGCCCACGTAGCAGAGGCGATCCAGTACCGGAATCTAGACCGGAAGTACTGGAGCCGGGAGCAAAAGTAGAGAGGATTATTACAAATTGTATACTGTATGCTATAATATACTGAGATTCGGCAAAATGGACTGGGGATTCTTTTGCGATACCGGTGAATGATAGGAAAAAAAGTCCAATGGGCAAGAGAATGGGGAGAGGGGACTGAGAAGTACCTGATAAAAAGGACGAATGGGAAGAAGACTCTGATGAAAAGCGGAAACCATTCTTGCAAAAAGGATTTTCACAGTAAATGTGGGGTATAAATAGAAGAGTAAGGCATGGATGAATCATGCAGAGAAAGGTCGAGAAAAGTATGACGAAAATTCGCATCGTATGGACAGGCGGCACCATCGGCAGCAGCCGTAAGGACGGGGTAGCCGATGTGGATCAAAGCCGTCCCAGCCAGATCCTGGAGCAATACAGCGAGGCTTGGTGCGGGAATGTTTTATTTGAAGACCGGCGTCCGGTCAATTTGCTCAGCGAAAACTTGCACGTTTCAGACTGGAAAGCCATCTGGAAGGCAGTGGTGGAAGAGGGGTTCGACGGTGTGGATGGCGTCCTTGTTGCCCATGGTACCGATACCCTCCACTATACTGCTGCTGCCCTTAGTTTTGCGCTGTCGGGGGTGCCGGTACCGGTGATGCTGGTGGGGTCCAACCTCCCCATCGATGAAGAAGGCAGCAATGGCATCGCTAATTTTGCGGCCGCTGTACAGTATATCCAAAAAGCGCCTATGCCGGGCGTCTTTGTCGCTTATCAGAATCCAGGGGAGAGCGAGGTACAGATTCACCTGGGCAGTCGATTGATGCCATGTCAGCCTTTTGTACATCGGTTCAACAGCGCCGTTATGTCCTTTGGCGTCGTAAAAGACGGAAGATTTTATCCCACGCAGGAGGGGCGGGAACTTCTGGATTCCCAGATCCAGAGTCAGCCGACCAAGCTGCGTTTTTCCCAAGTGGAATTTTCGGATCAAGTGTTGTGCATCCAGCCTTATCCGGGCATTGACTATAGCCGTTACGATTTAGACAATGTCAAAGCAGTGGTACATGGCCTCTATCATGCGGGGACGGCTTCGGTACGGGAACCATCCAACTTGTCCAAATGGGTAGAGCAGTGCAGCCGCAGAGGAATTCCCGTCTACTTGGCGCCTATGGAAGGCGGGGAGAAGATGTATAGCTCTTCCCGGACTTTATTGGATGCCGGAGCAAAGCCTATCCCGGATATGACGGCCCATAGTGCGGCTGTGAAGGTGATGATGGCTTGCGGTATGTTTACAGCTCCAGAAGACTGGGATGCCTTTTTAAAAGAACCCCTGGCGGAAGAATTCATCGGGAGAGCTCAATAAGCGGTAATCCTTGAGAAATAAAAAGGAGGATTGGGGCTTGACGCTCCATCCTCCTTTTTATTTGCAGCTATATTTATGGTTGAGATTGGGGTTGGATCATTTGCAGAAGATATTGGTAAATGGAGGAGAAAACTTTCACGCCGATGGCTCCTAAACAGGAAGCTACTGTAATGGCGGCTAGAATAAAGAGAGCCACGGCTGATTCCATAAGATCGTCTACTGTGCAAATGGATACGAGCGTCACAGATAAGTAGATGGCGCTGACGATGCCCATACCAATTGCCGACCAATTAAGGTGAGAAACATTCAAGAAGGAGAAATATTCCTCCTTTTTCAAGCTTCCAAACACTTGAATAAGATGCCACAAGATAACGAGACATACTATCCCAGAGAGATAGAGCATGCAACATAGGAAAATAAAGGCAGGGGACTCTTCAACAGGAAAAGAAAACAGAATGCATCCAAAAGTTTTTGAAAGGTAATAGGCGCCAAATAGAAGGAAGCAGAGACATAAACCAAACAATACCTTTAATCCCACAGATGTTTTGGATGCTAAACTGTGCTGGCCGAAAATTTTCATTTTAAAAGCCTCCTTATCAATGATCTGATACCATTATTATATCACAGAAAAATCAAAATTCAATATTTATTTAATGATTATCAATAAATAACAGGAAAAGACCTGGATGTAAGTTTATTTCTTACACCTAGATCCTTTAAAAGGATAAACTATATTTTTACAATAAAAAAAACCACAACCAAAAAGGTTGTGGTTTTTTTAATGGAGCTGATAACCAGATTCGAACTGGTGACCTCATCCTTACCAAGGATGTGCTCTGCCTACTGAGCTATATCAGCATATGGCGACCCGGAACGGGCTCGAACCGTCGACCTCTAGCGTGACAGGCTAGCGTTCTAACCAGCTGAACTACCGGGCCATATGGCAGGGGCAGAAGGACTTGAACCCTCGGCACGCGGTTTTGGAGACCGCTGCTCTACCAACTGAGCTATACCCCTAAGTTGGTGAAGTAATGGTGGGCCTTCAGGGACTCGAACCCCGGACCAACCGGTTATGAGCCGGCCGCTCTAACCAACTGAGCTAAAGGCCCATAGCCACAGATTGGAGATCGATCCCACCGAGGGAAGAGAATAAAATTGGCCGCCTTCTCCAAGACGGCCAACCCCATCTTTTGGCTCCTCAAGTTGGACTCGAACCAACGACCCTGCGGTTAACAGCCGCATGCTCTACCAACTGAGCTATTGAGGAATATAAGTGTCGGCGTCGTTCTATTTTCCCGGGCCGTCACCAGCCAAGTATCTTCGACACCGATGAGCTTAACTACCGTGTTCGGAATGGGAACGGGTGGACCCTCATCGTCATAAACACCGACTCTTGCGCTCAATTCACAGGAACAATTTCTGTTGTCAACAGATTCTCATCACTTTCGACTAAATCCATTGGCCATTTCCTTGGCGCGATATTTATTATAGCGGAACAAAGTCATTCTGTCAACAATTTTTTTCACTTTTTTCAAATATATTTTTGCTCGCTTAGGAAACAGACGGATTTTTTCATTCCAATCCATTTTATGGATTACCCTAAGATGAACTTATTTTCGGTATTTTTTCGTAAAAGCGGTGAAAAATAGAGACAAAAGAAACAGGAGGGAATTCTCTTGAACAAGATAAAATTAATCGCAACCTGCATCATGCTGATGAGTTTTGGAGTGGTGGCTGTATCGGCTGCCGATCTCAGCACTAGTTGGCCTGCAAGTTCCCAGCAGCAGATTGAAGCCCAAACCTGCTTGATCGGCGGGGTCAAAAATGAGACGGTTTCCATCTCGGCCTCCGATATCGAGCGGCGCTTGGGGATGGAGGAAGGTTCTATGAAAAATATTACCGTCCTCTCCACACCCAAAGCGTCCCAGGGACAGCTGATCATCGACGGCGTAGAAGTAGGAAGTTATACCCGCATCCAAAGAGATGATCTGGATCGTATGGTCTTTGTGCCGGCGCCGGACAGTGAAGGAGCCTCCATGACCATTTTACCCGATGGTACGACAAAGGCAGTGCTGTCCATCGCCTTGACCGAGGATACTCCTACCGTCCCTACGGCTGCCGATGCCCAATTTAATACCCGTACCGATATTCCTGTAACCGATCGCCTGCCTGTGAGCGACGCTGGGGGTCAACAGCTTACCTGCCGCGTCACCAAGCAGCCTGCAAAGGGAACCCTTACTGTAGAGGGGACCACTTTCACCTATGAGCCTTATCCCGGAGAGAAGGGGAAGGATACCTTCGACTACTGTGTCACCGATGAGAACGGTTATTGTTCCGAACAGGCCACCGTTACCATCCAAGTGGAGAAATTCGATGGGGTGTCTTTCTCCGATATGGATGGCAATGCCAACCGGTATGCTGCTGAGAAATTAAGTCAGGCGGGGGTCATGACGGGAGAAACCATCGGAAGTGTCAGCCTGTTTGATCCCGACCGCGCCGTCACCCGGGAAGAATTTGCCGTCATGCTGACGGCTTTAAGCAATCCGGACACATCGGCTATGGCGGCCTGCGTCAATACCGGGCTTTCAGACGACGATGCCATTCCCACTTGGGAGAAACCCTATATCAGTGCAGCCAAGCAGTCGGGGATCCTGGCGGGAGAAAGCCTCAATGGAAGTGAAGTACTGACCCGCGCAGAAGCATTGGTCATGGCTGACCGCGTCACCCAGACGCAGAATGCAGACCGTGTCCCCCTGGGGCTCCAAGATGCCGCAGAGGTCCCGGAATGGGCCACTCAGACCTATATGAATTGGGAAAATGCAGGTATGCTTTATGCACCTACCGGAAGTGCACAGCCCAATGAACCGCTGACCCGGGATTATGCTGCCTCGATTTTATGGCAGGTATGGCAGTCGGTGGAACAGTGATCCTATCCGTCGCGCTGTCTTATGGGAGGAAAAGGCCCCGTGATTGTAAAATCGCGGGGCCTTTCTGATGATTTGGATGGCATGCATGGACAAAGTGAACGCTTCGGGCTATAATAGAATTCGCTTGGCTCTTTTTGCCGGGAGACTATGAATGAGAAAAGGGAAAGGGATTACTGGGTCCCTGAACCGGATAGGATTCATTATGGAGAAAAAAAGAAAATATTACATTAGTATGATCGTCATGGTGCTGCTCATCGCAGTGACCTTCATCTTTTTGCTTAAGGACAGTTCTCCCCAGGCGTTGTTTGACGTCATCCAATCGGTTAATCCATGGTTTGTTCTCATAGGCCTTACGATGATGTTTTTATTCATATCCTGCGAGGCGTTTAACATCCGCAATATTATGAGGTCCTTGGATAGAAAAATCCCATTTATCCGCTGCCTCAAGTATGCGTTTGTGGGATTTTACTTTAGTTCCGTGACGCCGTCGTCCACCGGCGGCCAGCCGATGCAGGTCTACTACATGAAGAAAGATAAGATAGAAGTAGGCCCCTCCTCTTTGACGCTGATGATTATAATGGCTGTGTTTCAGACGACTACGTTATTCTATGGCGCGGTGTCATTTCTCCTCAAGGGGCAGTTGGTGATAGAACACGTCCAGGCTTTGGGATTCCTTGTCTTATATGGGACGATCGTCAACATCGGGTTGGTGACTGGCATTTGCGTCATGGTGTTTTCCGATAAAATCGTGTATCGCCTGGTTATGTGGTGTGCCCGGATGCTCAAAAAGATACATCTGGTCAAGGACAGTGAAAAATTGGAGAAGTCCCTGGAGGAGCAGATCCATGAATATAAAAAAGGGGCTAAACATCTGCGCAAGCATCCGAAGGTACTGATCAAGGTATTTGCCACGGTGGCGGTACAATTGATTGCTTCCTATTCCGTACCTTATTTTGTGTATAAGGCTTTTGGATTGAGCGAATACAGCTTTTTGGATATCGTGGCCGTACAGGCTCTCTTGACCATTGCAGTATCCTCTTTGCCGCTTCCTGGGGCGGTAGGCGCATCAGAAAGCGGATTTATGCTTATCTTCCGCATTTTCTTCTCATCACAGTTGCTGCTTCCTGCTATGCTTCTGAGCCGGGGCATCAGCTTTTATTTCTATGTGGTGGTCAGCGGGATTGTTTCGGTGGCGGCCTACCTTCATTCCAGCCGCCGCAACCACCGTGAACTTTTGGGAAAAATCCGGCATCACAACAGAAAAGATTGAAAAAAAGCCTTCCCCTTTGTTTCATAGGGGGAGGCTTTTTAATTCTAATTTCTATTGACTTTAATACAAAAGCTGTACTTAGCGCGTTCTAGAAACAGATACATCCGTGGACTCCTCTACTCTTATCACATCAATGCGATAGTGGCTATCGGAAGAAAAATCCAATCGTTGGACATAAGTACTGTCCGGATCATTCCAGGGAATAGTGAGATATCCTTCCCGAGAATGGTCCAGCTCAGTGGTAGAGATGAAAGGGTCTTCTTGGCTTATCCATACAGAACCGGAGGCTTCCGCCTGGATATCGGAGTCCTGGCAGTGATTGAGAAGAAGTCCATTGGATGTTGAAAGAAATAGGTGGTAAAAAAAAGGATCTATTTTAGCATTTTCCATGGAACGCATGGCATTATTGACATGCTGGGTATCCAGTTGCTGAGAATATTGGATGTTAATTTCTGTTTGATTGCCTTGGTAGGAGGGGGTATACTGGGCTGTGGAAGTTGATGTGCCGTCACCTATCTCAAAGAAAGGGGCAATATTTTGAGGCTGATTTAAATGGGGGCAGATCACACTGGATAAGGCATGCTGGAGCAGGCAATATGCCTGATAAGATAATGGCTCTGTATTATCCAATTGCTTATCATCTTCCCAGGAAACATTGCCGCTGCTATCCAAAACAAAGAAAAATTCAATAGGTTGTGCAGGAACAATATCGATGGAATGACGGCCTTTATACTGGATGGAAGATTCCAACTGTTCCATTGTAATGCGATAATTCTTGCTTGTCTCATCAGGAGAAACTGAAAGAAGCCATCGATCTTCCCTGGATTCATAGGCTGAATTGTCCTGGGGAGAGTCATAGGAAAATTGGGTTTGGCTGAATCGCATGATGTTTTTTGCCACTGTTATTGTTTGAGTTTCCGCTCCACATACAAGAAGATACTGCCCCTCCTGCAATTCTGGAGGTGGGGCAGGGGGGCTGCTGACCTCCACGGACGTAGCGTAAAAGTCAGAGGAATCGGAACCGGCAGTTGGGCGAAACTGGGATAACATCCCCCAAGTGGCAATGACGGCTACTGCCGCAATCAATACAATTGATAACCAAATCCCAATTTTTTTCTTCATATATTTTCTCCTCACTTAAAAGCTGTATTTTTTGCGAATAGAAAATATCTCTGCTTCTAAGCCCATAGCGGTCTATTATGGATACTGTTATAATAAAACATTCTCTAAAATATTGCAACAATAAAATGCAATTTTTAACCAATTAATACAAAGAACCGGATCTTCGCAAGATTTCCCTTACAAAGATCCGGTTCCCTTTCTGCAATGGATTAATCTTTTACCTCGTAGCCCAGATCGTCGATGACGGCTTTAATGGCGTCTACCGACACAGTACTGTCGTGCTCTACCTTGACGGTGCCGTCCTTGGCGCTGGCCTCGGCCGACGATACGCCGTCCATACCGGTGACGTACTTGACCACTCGACTCTCACAGTGGGAGCAGGACATACCCTCCACCTTCAGCAATGTTGTCATAGCAAAACCTCCCTTATATTAAGATGAATACTATCAAGTGAAAAAATCACCGATTGTCCGTGTTAGGATTTGCGCACCGCACCCTTGGCACGGCGTAGACGCAGCGCATTGGTCACCACCGATACCGACGAAAGGGACATGGCTGCGGCGGCGATCATGGGGTTGAGCAGGGGACCGCCAAAGGCGTAAAGCAGTCCGGCGGCCACAGGGATGCCCAACGTATTGTATCCAAAGGCCCAGAATAGGTTTTCCTTAATGTTGCGGATGGCGGCTTTGGACAGCGCCACTGCATCGGCCACAGCGTGCATGTTGTCCTGCATCAGGACGACGCCGGCCGATTCAATGGCCACGTCGGTGCCCGATCCGACGGCCATGCCGACGTCGGCCATGGCCAAGGCGGGAGCGTCGTTGATGCCGTCGCCCACCATGGCGGTGACCACGCCGTCCTGCTTGATGCGCTGGATTTCACTGGCTTTCCCGGCGGGAAGAACGTCTGCCCGCACTTCATCGATACCGGCTTGCCTGGCGATGGCCTGGGCGGTACGGCTGTTGTCGCCGGTCAGCATGACGGTGCGGATGCCCATGTCATGCAGGGCCGCAACGGCGTCGGCGCTGTCGGGACGGATGGTGTCGGCCACGGCGATGACACCCGATAGTTGTCCATCAGCCGCTGCCCAAAGAGGAGTCTTACCTTCGGTCATACACTGTTCTGCCCGTTTTAGGGTGGTATCAGGGATGTCGATGTTCCGTTCCTTCATCAGCGCCAGATTGCCCAGAAGTACGGTTTTTCCCTCCACCTGAGCCTCGATGCCTTTGCCGGGCAGGGCAGAGAAGGATTGTACCTTCTGATGAGGGAGATCCCGTCCGTCGGCTTCACGGCATACCGCTTCGCCCAAAGGATGCTCGGAACCCCGTTCGGCGGCCGCAGCCATAGACAGAAGAGCATTCTCATCGGCGCCAGCGGGGATGATGTCGGTGACCTCAGGTTCGCCCTTGGTGATGGTGCCGGTCTTGTCGAATACAACGGTATTGACTTTATGGGCTGTCTCCAGGGTTTCGCCGTTCTTAAAGAAGATGCCCATCTCAGCTGCACGGCCGGTGATGACCATCAAGGCTGTAGGGGTAGCCAGTCCCAAGGCACAGGGACAGGCGATGACCAGCACCGAGACGAAAATGGTGAGTACAAAAGCGATGTCCTTGCCGGCCAGCAGCCAGATGACCGCCGCCACAACGGCGATGGCCAGTACCGCCGGGACGAACCATCCCGACACCTGGTCGGCCAATCGGGCGATGGGGGCTTTGGAGCCTTGGGCGTCCTCCACCATCTGGATGATGTGGGCCAAGGCGGTGTCCTGGCCGACACGGGTGGCTTTAAACCGGACCGAACCGTTTTTATTGAGGCTGCCGCCGGTGACGGCGTCACCAGGGCCTTTTTCCACCGGGAGGCTTTCGCCCGTCAGCATGGATTCGTCGATGGAGGTGGCGCCTTCGGTGACGACGCCGTCCACCGGCACACGGTCGCCGGGACGCAGGATGAGAATGTCGTCCAGCTGGACGTCTTCCAATAAGACCTCCACCTCACGTCCGTCCCGCTCTACAATGGCCACGGGCGGGACGAGGTTCATCAGTCTCTTGACAGCCTGATTGGCCTGACCTTTTGCCCGGGCCTCCAGGTATTTACCAAGGGTGACCAGTGTGACGATGGTGGCGGCCGATTCATAATACAGCTCATGGACGTGGTGCATAGAACCGTCGGCGATCATAAAAGTGGAGTAGAGGCTGAAGCCGAAGGCGGCGGCGGTACCAATGGCCACAAGGGAGTCCATGTTGGGATGAAGGCGGATGAGGGATTTGGTGCCGGTGACGTAAAATTTGCGCCCAATCACCAATACGACCAAACACAGTACCATCTGGACAATGGCATAAGCCAAAGGCGTGGATTCCGGGGAGAAGAAGGAGGGCATAGGCATGCCGATCATGGGCCCCATGGCGATGATGAGCAGGGGAACCGTCAAAGCGATGGAGGAGATAAGACGGTGCTTGTGCCGTTTGAGAGCCAATTGACGGCGTTCATCATCCGGATCCACCAAAGCGTCTTTGGCGATGTCCAAAGCCTCAAAACCGGCTTTTTGGATGGCTTCCTTTAAGTCGGAGAGGGATACCTTAGACGGGTCGTATTGAATGGTCGCCTTTTCGGCGGCCAGATTAACAGTGGCTTCCGAGACGCCGTCGATTTTGTTTAACACCCGTTCCACCGCAGCCGAACAGGATGCACACGTCATGCCGCCCACTTTTAACGTCACCTTTGTGGACCGGTTGGGAGCGGCGGCGCCATATCCTTCTTCCCTGACGGCTTCAAATAATTGTTCCACCGTCACCTGATCGGGATCGTACTCCACCGTAGCCTTTTCGGCAGGAAGATTGACGGTAGCCTGCGAGACGCCCTTCACTTTACCCAGCGCGCGTTCCACGGCCGACGAACAAGCGGCGCAGGTCATGCCGGTGACTTGGAAGGATGTTTTGGCAGTATGCTTAGGAATCTGAGCGCCAAAACCTTGATGTTCCACAGCCTCCACCATTTTTTCCGGGGTGATGATGCTGGAATCATACTCAATCGTCGCTTTTTCCGCCGGAAGGTTGACACTGGCCTGCGAGACGCCTTCTAATTTATTCAGGGCTTTCTCCACCGCAGCCGAACAAGCAGCACAACTCATACCGGTGATCTTTAATGTGATGTGATCCATGAAGTCCCACCTTTCTCAAAACGCAAGCCAAACTGGAAACAAATGAGTATTTGTCCCAAGGATCGCCGTTTTGAACTATCCTATAATAGTCTACTTATATTATAGGATTTTATCCGAACTTTTTCAAGTTCTCAGTGACTAACTTACAATACGATATTTCAAGGAAAAAGATGAACAATTTGTGAAATCTCAACAGGCCATTGAATCAAGAGCAAAACAGTCGTATAATGACGTTGGATTTTTGGATGTGATCCATCCATTCTGTTTTTGTCTGGATGATATTAAAGAATAGGAGAGGTTTTTCATGAATGATTTCACCTTGCACCTTACCACTAAAATTGTATTTGGCCGCGATGCGGAATCCAAGATCGGCGAAGAGGCCGCCCGTTACGGGAAAAAAGTCCTGTTGCATTACGGCGGCGGTAGCATCAAACGCAGCGGTTTGTATGACAGTGTAAAGGATTCCCTGGCAAAGAGCGGACTCGAGGTGTTTGAACTGGCGGGCGTCAAACCCAATCCTCGTCTTTCGCTGGTCAGAGAGGGCATTGAGCTGTGCCGCAAAGAGGGTATTGACCTCATCTTAGCCGTAGGCGGCGGCAGTGTCATCGACTCGGCCAAAGCCATTGGTATCGGCGTGCCTGCTAAGTGTGACGTCTGGGATTTCTATCTGGGCAAAGCTTGTCCGGAAAAGATGATGCCGGTGGGCGTCGTGCTGACCATCCCGGCCGCCGGCAGCGAATGCAGCAACGGCAGCGTCATCACCAACGAGGACGGCGACTACAAACGCGCTGTGGACAACCAGATCATGCGTCCGTCCTTTGCCATTATGAATCCGGAACGCACCTATACATTGCCTCCTTATCAGACCGCCTGTGGCATCACCGATATGATGGCCCATATTATGGAGCGTTACTTCACCAATGTGGATCATGTGGATCTGACCGACCGTCTGTGCGAAGCCACTTTGCGTACTATTATTAATAATGCCCCGATCGTGCTGCGTGATCCGGAAAATTACGATGCACGTGCAGAAATCATGTGGAGCGGAACCATTGCCCATAACGGTTTACTGGATACCGGACGCATCGGCGACTGGGGATCCCATAACATTGAGCATGAAATCAGCGGCATTTACGATGTAGCCCATGGCGCGGGTTTAGCAGTGGTGTTCCCGGCCTGGATGAAATATGTATATCATCATGACGTCGCCCGTTTTGTCCAGTTTGCCGTCCGGGTCTTTGATGTGGACTTGGCGTTTGGACGTCCAGAGGAGATTGCTGAAGAAGGAATCCGCCGTTTGGAACAATTCTTTACCAGTATCGGCATGCCCATCACCCTGCCGCAGTTGGGTGTAGATGACAGCCGTCTGGGAGAAATGGCCGACAAAGCATTGGTCGGTTGTGAATACCAAGGCCATTTTGTTCCTCTTTACCGGGACGACGTCTATAATATTCTGAAAATCGCTATGGGAAAATAAGAACCCTAAAAATGCCCACAAAGCCTCAGCCCACCGTGCTTTG